>JAJECH010000039.1 GCA_022822135.1 Pseudomonadales bacterium | reverse complement strand
CGGGTGCGAGAAACTGGTCACCTGGGTTGAGGAACACATCGAGGAGACGTTCTCGGTGTATCGGTTGCCGCGTCGCCATCGGCGTCGGATGAAATCGACGAACATGCTGGAACGGTTCAATGAAGAGATTCGACGGCGGACCCGGGTGGTACGGATTTTTCCGAACGAAGCGTCGTGCCTGCGTCTGATTCGAGCGCTCGCGGCCGAAACCCACGACCAGTGGATCTCCGGGAAACGCTATCTGACCGGTGAGATCGGGCTCATCAAGGGGCATGCAACTTCATCACCAACGTGGGCGAAAGCGGCATGAAATCAACATCAATCGCAGCCTCGGCGACAGACCCGCGGGTCGGTCGCCGAGACCTCACTAAAACCTTTTTGCAGAAAAAACTTGACACAACTTTGAGACGGTGTCAATCGGGTTCTCCAATGACCATCTATCACTAGAGGTAATAAGGTATCGGTGCTGACACGTAGCTCTTACTACGTGCGGCTTCTTTATGACGTTAGAGTCTCTGCGTTTCGCGCTCTTTGTGCACGCCAACGGTCGGATATTGCGTGCCCGAGGTTCTTGAGTTGATGTGGGAATGCCAACATCGCGGGAGTGCAGACAAGAGTTAGTACCGTGGCAAAGGTCAATCCAAATACGATCGCTTGTGCAAGCGGTACCCAAAAACTCGATACAGAACTACCAACGATGATCTCGCCGTTGACGAAGTCCATTGAGATATTGCTTGCAAGAGGCATCAGACCCATGACCGTGGTTACTGTCGTGAGCAAGACAGGACGGAATCTCTGGGCACCAGTACGAACGATCAGATCGAGGTAGTTCAGTTCAGGGTGGTCTCGACGCAACTGGTTGTACGTATCTATGAGCACGATGTTGTTATTCACAACGATTCCAGCAAGCGCAACGATGCCAATCCCGGTCAGGATTGCGCTGAATGGACGATTCGTGATGACTAAACCGAGCAACACACCGGCAGTTGACATCACAACGCTGAAGAGAATCAGAAAGCTCTCATAAATGCTATTGAATTGGGTTACCAGCAGCACGAACATCAGGCATAGCGCAAAAATGAAAGCCTGAATCACGAAAGCGATGGACTCCTGCTGTTCTTCGTTAGCTCCGCGGAATCGAATCGTGACGCGTGGATCAAATTGCTGTTGATCGAGCCATGCGCCGATTTCTCGTACTTTCGCATCGGCTAGTACACCAGGTTCGACATCGGCAAGAATCTCGAAAACGTGCTTACGATCACGTCGGGTGATGTTCTCGATACTGTTAATCGGTTCGCGTTTCACGAAATTCGACATCGGAACCAAACCTTGGCTCGTCGGAATTCGCATGTCGTCCAATGAGTCGAGACCTCGACTTTCTTCGGGAAAACGAACCCGAATATCAACGGCATCGTCGACGTCATCTGGTCGGTATTCACCCATAAAAATACCATTAGTGACGAGTTGTACTGCCATCCCAACAAGCGTTACGTCAGCATTGAATATTGCCGCGCGAGCTCGGTCAACGGCGATTCGCCATTGAACCCCAGGGATGGGTCGCGAGTCTTCTACGTCACGCAATCCGTCCACGTCTGTCTCGATATACTCGCGAATCGCCGCAACGACAGGTGGAATGAGTTCACGGTAGTTCGACGAAAACTCGATCTGAACGGGTTTTCCGACTGGGGGACCTTCTTCAAGTGGACGAACTTCCACGACGATGCCCACAAGATCTTTCACACGGTCGCGCATTTCCTCGAGCGTGTCCTCGCCCGACATTTCGCGTTCAGCTTGATCTGTCAATTCGACGAATATGGACGATATAACGTCTTGTGACGCATCTTGCGACCCAAAGAATCCGCCAGCAGCAACGGAGGCGATGGTGTTGATTCCCTGTACTCCCGGTACGTGCATCAACCGGTCTTCGACTTCGCCGACAAACTCTGAGGTCTGGTTGATCGTCAGGTTCCCACGTGCATGGATCAGTACTTGCGCATACTGAGGGTCGGATTCGAAGAAGATCATCCCGAGCTGTTTTGTGTTGTATGCAACGAACGAAACAATCAACGCGAGTACTGTGAGTGACACAGTCAACCATGCGTGGCGTGTTGATACTTTTACCAAACGTGCGTATATACCGGTGAACGAGCGCAGTGTCGTGGGATCGCCAGATTCAAGGACCGCTATACGTGCTTTCGCAGCTTCCGTTAAAGAACCAGCTTTGCCGAATATGGCACCTAGCACAGGTCCAAAACAGAGGGCGTACAGAAGACTTCCGCTCAACACCGCGAATACCGTAATGGGTAAGTAACTCATGAACTTTCCGGAGACACCCGGCCAGAACATCAATGGCAGAAAAGCAGCAAGTGTCGTTGCGACTGAAGCAGTAACTGGCCAGAACATGCGTTTTGCCGCCAACGCGTATGCCTCGTTGCGTGTGTGCCCTTCGATCATTTTCCGATCAGCGTATTCGGTGATCACAATCGCACCATCAATCAGCATGCCAAGACCTAATAGCATGCCGAACAAGACCATGAAGTTAAACGTCAACCCCATGACCCATACGATCCCTATGGCGAATAGGAATGAAACTGGAATCGCGAGACCGACAATGATTCCGCTTCGGAAACCCATGCTTCCAACCACTAGCACCATGACGATGACCAACGCAGTGAGGACGTTTCCTTCGAGTTCTCGCACTTGTCGGAGTGCATAGGGTGATTGGTCTTGACTATAGAAGACATCGACGTACTTAGGTGTTGAAGCCTTCCACTCCTCAACAGCCGCTTTTACAGCGTTTGCTGTGTCAATCTCGTTGGAGTTGACGCGATTGAACACGTAAACCGCCATCGTTTGAGCGCCATTCACACGCGCGAAGTTGTCTCGATCTTTGAATGTGCGTGCCACAGACGCGACGTCCTTAAGCGTTATTACGACGTCACCTTCAACCTTGACGGGTAAATCCCATAGATCTTTTGCCTCTTCAATAACGCTTGGCACTTTAATGGAGATTCGGCCGTCTCCCGAATCGAGCGCACCCGCCGGAATTAGTCGCGTATTGCGCTGCAGGGTGACCATCAATTGATCGATCGTGATTGCGTAGGCAGCAAGATCGGAGGGATCGATTACGACTTCAAGGAGCTCCTCTCGATTGCCTCGAATATCTGCTTCAAGAACGGACGGGATCGCCTCAAGACGGTTCTTCAGATCCTGCGCCAGTAGGTAGAGCATCCTTTCTGGTGAATCTTTGCCCGTGATGTTGACCTGTAGGACGGGAAAGCTTGCCGTCGTTTGCTCACTTACGATGGGCTCTTCCGCGGTCGAAGGGAACTTCACCTTCGCGCGATCAACAGCCTCGCGTACGTCGAGCAGAGCTTTATCCAAATCAACTTCGACATCGAACTCCACAAATACGGTTGCGGCGCCTTCGTTGCCGAATGACTGCACTTCCTCTACACCTTCGACCGAACTCAGTTCCGTTTCAAGTGGTAAAACAAGCAGCTGAATTGCGTCTTCCGGCGATATCCCTTCATGTATCACAGTGATGACAAAGAACGGTACGTCGATTCTCGGGCTTGATTCGATCGGAATGGACACTCGTCCGATGAGTCCGAATAGGACCACGACGAGCATAAGAAGGATCGTTGTTCGTTTTCGACCTAAGGTTCGATCGATTAAGGCGTCTCTCATCTGATAACCGACTTAGATTTCGTCCTCAAAGACGACCTCAACTGTTTCGTTTGGCACTACAAAGTCTTGCCCAACGGTGATTAGGGTTGTGATGTCTGGTAATCCCGTGACCCACGCTCCGTCTTCGTCCTCTGCTACGATGGCGATCGGCACAAATTCGACGCGACTGGCATCACCCACAGTTTGTACACCGAGTTGCCCGTCATCATTGATTCCAATGAGTGCGATCGGTACCTTGTGCGCGAGATACCGTTCCAATGGAATCAACAATTCGGCGGTGAGACCCGAGCGTATATTGAAGTCTGGATTCTCGACGAGAATTTCGACGATAAATGTGCGTGTATTGGCGTTCGACTGTTGTCCTATGAACGTGACGTTACCGGAAACTGTCTCACCAGACGGTAGACGAGCTTCCGCGATCGTGTCTATCGCGAAATGATGTATTTCCTTCTCGCTAACCTGCGCGATCACCTTCATAGGATCGAGATCAATGAGTGTTACACAAGGTGTCCCAGGTTGAAGCAGATCACCTACTTCAACGTGAGATTCTTCGATAAAGCCGTTGAAAGGCGCCTTGATGGTTGATCGTTCTAATTCCTTTTGACGTTGTAAAAGCATTGCTTCGGCTTGTGTGACACGAGCCTTCGCTGCTGCGATTTGTCGCTCAATCTGTAAACCGCTGTCTCGTAACGACGCTTGACCTGCATATTCAAGTTTCATCTCCCGAAGCAGGTCTTCCGCTTCCCGAACCCTCGCTTCACGCTCATCGAGTTCAAGTACGCACAGCGGGTCGCCTTCTTTCACGCGTTCACCAAGCTCGACTACGCGGTCAATCACTAAGCCGCCGACTTCCGCTCGCACGATAACCGTACGTTTGTTTTCCGTTCGGCCGCTCAAGCTAGAGATTCGTTGTTTTTCCTGTGCAACACTGACTTTAGCTCGCACCTTTGTCGCAGGTAGATCCGCGACCAACGCTTCGCTTTCGGCGTTTATATCAGCGAGCGTCTTGTCTGAGGCAATGATTTCTTCCGGTGTAAGGAAGTCATATGAAAACCAGGCGATCGCGATGAGCAGGATCACGAGCGCGACCCAGAAATTTCGTGACATTTGACGAATAATCTATGCTTGGGTTAGGGAATAATTGAAGGTTTAGACCGCCTTGAAAGGCTCACCTTCATACGTGACCGATTGGGTCCACGGCAATAATAGTCTGTTGGAAAGCAATTTGTCACAATCGTTGTTGTTTTACAACGCTCTGTTCGGTTTTTCACCTAAGTGCCACGGAACCGCGTAAAACTAAGTGGGGAGAAATTTGAGTAGTTTTATTAGGATGCTGTTGATCGTAAGCGGAGCTTTGCTTACGGTTGCTTGCGGAAATCAGGACGTAGAGGATTTGACGTCATTGCTTGATTGGAATCCCGAATATACAAAAGACTGGGCGCCGTCGATCGGTGCTTCGCTGCCGACGCTATCGGTTAAAGATACTAACGGCGAAAGTCTGGACTTCGACGACTTAAAGGGAGAGAACGGGCTGCTCATATTCTTCGTGCGCTCCACCAATTGGTGACCGTACTGTAAGACTCAGCTCGTGCAGCTGAACGAACGTTTTGAAGACTTCCAATCTCTCGGTGTAAACCTCGCAGCCATTTCGTATGACGCATATCTACAGAATTCCTCCTTCGCGGAAGAACAAGGGTTGAAATACCCGATGCTTGCAGATCAAGATGCGACCACGGTCAAGGGTTTTGGTATCCTCAACAGTGAATACGAAGCGGGTCATCCCGCCTATGGAATCCCACATCCGGGCGTCATTTTCGTATTGCCGGATGCGACGATCAAATTTAAGCGTGCGGTGCCTGGCTACAAGGAGCGACCCGATTTAGATGCGTTGGTGCTTGCTGTTCAAGAAGCGTCTCAGTCGACTTAGCGACCCACGTTTTCTCATACTGAGCTCTTGATTACGTCTGTTTCCATCTTGTACATGAAATCACGGCTTCTAGTTTTCTACAGAATCGCAGTCGTAACCATCGGCATGTCGCTCACAGTCTCTTGTTCCGCGATTATTTCGGGATTTACGAACAGTATTGCGGAAGATCTGTCGTCTGCTGTGCTTGGCAGTTCCGATTTTGGCGTCGTAGAAGAAGGGCTGCCAGCATACCTGATACTCGTGGATGCCTTGATTGAAGGAAATCCCAATGACCCATCCATGTTGAACACTGCTGCGATGCTTAATGGATCGTACGCAGCGGGATTTGTTGAAGAAGAGAGTAGACGAAAGTATTTTGCAACAAAAGGCAAGCAACTTGCGTTGCGAGCCAGCTGTCGGCATCGAGAGGTGTTTTGCAACGTCACAGACGCATCCTTCATCGATTTCAAGGAGATTGTGGACGCTACGTCCATGGGAGATATCGACTATCTGTACATTCTTGCGAGCAATTGGGCCGGCTGGATTCAAGCGCACGCGGACGACTACTTGGCGATTGCTGAACTACCGAAAGCTAAATACTTGATGGAGCATGTCATTCAGTTGGATCCATCGTATGCCAATGGATCGCCGTTCATTTACATGGGCGTTTTCGCTACGTTCCTACCCGCCGCTCTAGGAGGTGAACCGGAATTAGGGCGAGAGAACTTTGAACGAGCGATCGAGATCAGTGAGGGTGCGAATCTCTACGCTAAGGCAATGATGGCAGAAATGTATGCGCGCGCAATCTTTGATCGCGAATTACACGATCGTCTGGTTTCAGAGGTCCTCGCCACGGATCCGCTCGCCGGCGATCTCACCTTACAAAATGTCGTTGCACAAAAACTTGCGCTGCAACTGAAGGATTCTGCAGATGATTTTTTCTAGGAGTTTAGTTGCGATTCTCTTGATCGCAGCGTCAAACCTGGTAGTTGGTCAGGCTGCAACTGCTGAAACAACTTTTAAGATAGCGACGGTTTCACCGGACGGCTCAGCTTGGATGCGAGACCTACGACGCACCACTAGTTTGATTGAGGCGCAAACCGAAGGTCGAGTGAAGTTTCGAGTTTATCCAGGTGGCGTCATGGGAGACGATCGCGCTGTTCTACGCAAAATGCGAGCGCGTCAGCTACAGGGAGGCATCGTTCAAACGGGCGCCCTTGAACCCGTGAGCTCAGCGGTTCAGCTTTACAACCTGCCGATGTTCTTTCGCGATTTCCAGGAGGTCACAAACGTTCGAAGCGAGATGGACCAACTGCTGATTCAAGATCTCGCAGATCATGGTTTTGAGGCATTCGGTTTCGTTGGCGTTGGTTTTGCGAATGCGATGAGCTCCAAATCAGGAACTTCGATCGAGGATGCAAGACGACTTAAAGTCTGGGCGCCAAAAGGGGACACAGGGGCAGTGCGACTCCTCGAAGCGTTTGGCATCGTACCCGTTCCCCTGTCAATCGTTGACGTGCTCGCAGGACTACAGACTGGACTGATCGATACGGTTGCAGTGCCAGCAACTGCTGCCATCGTCCTCCAGTGGCATACGCAACTCGATTACATACTAGATCTACCGTTTATGTACATCTATAGCGTTTTTATGCTGGATGCACGCCAGTTTTCGCGTCTTGCCTCCGACGATCAAGAACTCACGCGTAAAACCTTCCAAACTTTCCTCGCGAGAGTCGAACAGCAAAACTACGCGGATCATGATCAAGCCCTAGCTGCGTTGGAAAGGCAAGGACTAACCGTGTTAAAACCATCTGTCGAAGAGGTGGCTGCATGGCGCGCTGCCGCTACTCGTGCGGCTAATGCGTGGGTCGAGAGCGACATTCTCGTACGAGAACACGTAGAACTGCTAGAAAAAACCGTGTCTAGTTATCGTGAGTCAACTGCTCGATAGATTAGCAGTCATACTTCGGTGGGCTGGTAATTTCCTTCTGGTCGCACTGTTCTTGACCATGTTGCTTGTTGCGGCAATGCAAGTGATTGCACGTGAGTTCGGACTGGGCTTCTACTGGGGGGACGACCTAGTTCGAATGGCGGTACTTTGGGTCACGATGGTAGGTGCTGTCGTCGCAATTGGTGATAGCAAACACATCCGAATTGACTTGATTGACCGATTGTTTTCGAACACGGTCCGGCGACTCGCATGGGTGATCTCGTGCTTGACGACAGCTGTCATCTGTGCGGTGTTTGGCTATTTCTCGCTAGATATGGTCGGATGGGACTATGTTGACGGCACCCCGGGGGTTGGTCAAGCACCCGCTTGGATATTCGAAACAGTCATCCCGGGTTCAGCCTTCCTGATGACGCTTCGATTCACGTTACAGGCGTTTACTAAACCCGCCACATGACCTGGCTCGCAATTGCGCTGCTACTGGCGCTAGCACTCATCGGCATGCCGTTATTCGCGGTGGTCTTGGCTGGTGCGATGCTTGGATTTATAGCTTCGGGTGTTGATCTGTCAGTCGTTGCTCTCGAGGTCTATCGAATTGCTGATACGCCTTTGCTGGTCTCGCTTCCGTTATTTACTTTTGCCGGTTATTTAATGACCGAAAGCAACTCTGCGCAGCGATTGATGGCGCTAACTCAAGCGTTATTTGGGTGGATGCCCGCGGGTCTCGCCATCGTAGGATTTGTTGCATGCGCAGTATTCACCGCACTTACGGGTGCGTCCGGTGTCACGATCGTCGCTATCGGTGCATTGTTGTTCCCCATGCTATTAAAGGCTGGCTATAGCGAGCGATTCAGTCTCGGTATGGTGACGACCTCCGGTAGTCTGGGAGTTTTAATCGTTCCATCAGTTCCGCTCATTCTGTACGGTGTCATCGCGCAGCAGATCGATGTCGGCGTCTCATTCACGATTCCACAACTGTTCCTCGCCGGCATGATTCCCGTGATGTTGATGTTGCTTGCGCTTGCCGCTTACACGATCTGGAGTCAGCGCGGGATTGAGCGTAGCCCATTCTCAATACGTGCTGTAAAAACAGCTCTATGGGACGCGAGATTCGAGATTCCACTCCCGTTCGTCATACTAGGAGCGATTTATTCTGGTTATTTCGCGATCTCAGAAGCAGCGGCAATCACCGCAATGTATGTGCTGATTGTTGAGGTGTTTCTCTATCGGGAGGTAACGCTTCGGCAACTACCGAGTGTCATTCGCGAATCGATGGTGATGGTCGGTAGCATCATCTTGATTCTGGGCGCAGCGCTCGCTCTCACGGGTTACTTTGTAGACGCTCAGATTCCGCAACAACTATTCGAATTTATCCACGAACGAGTTAGCAATCCGATTGTATTTCTAATCTTGCTCAATCTTCTACTCTTGGTCTTAGGCGCGTTTCTCGACGTGTTTTCGGCGACGGTCATCATGGTGCCGCTTATTCTGCCCATCGCTGTACAGTACGGCATTCATCCTCTCCACTTGGGGGTCATATTTATCGCCAACTTGCAGATCGGGTATTTCACGCCACCAATCGGCATGAATCTGTTTATTGCAAGCTATCGATTCGAGCGTCCGGTGCTTGACCTATATCGCGCATGCTTCCCGTTCATGGTCGTACTCATACTCGTGCTTTTACTGGTAACCTATGTACCGTCGTTCTCGCTGTGGTTCTTGAATCTTTAAAGCCGTGATTAAGAAGTGCTTATTCTTGGTGGCGGGATTAGGTACGCGGTTTCTTCCCGCGACGAAGGCGATGCCGAAAGAAATGATGCCTATATTGGATAAACCCCTTGTTCAATATGGAGTAGAGGAGGCATTGATCGCCGGAATGTCAGAGATTTGTTTCGTGACCGGACGTAACAAACGTGCAATTGAGGATCATTTCGACGACAATGTTGAATTGGATTTTCATGTCAAAGACACGGCACGCGACGAAGCTCTAAACGAAATTCGTGAGCTGATGAGTAAATGCACGTTTTCGTACACTAGACAAGCCCAAATGCTCGGACCGGGACACGCGGTCAAGTTAGGGGAGATTCTCACGGGCGACCAGCCATTTGGCGTCGTATTGTCAGATGATTTGTGTTTCGGAGATGAGCGCAATGTACTGCGTCAGTTACTTGACGTTTACGAAAAGTACCGATGTTCGGTCGTTGCAGTACAGGAGGTACCTCGCGAAGTATCCGATCGATACGGGATCGTTGCCGGAGAGTTTATTGAAGAGAATGTGGTCGATGTAGCTTCATTGGTGGAGAAGCCTGAACCTGCGAAAGCTCCATCGAATCTAGGGATCGTCGGGCGTTATATTCTGACGCCAGATATCTACGATGCGTTGGATCGAATCGAGCCGGGTGTTAGTGGGGAGTACCAACTCACGGACGCAATTGACGTGTTGGCGCGGGAACAACGAGTTGTGGCTTGCCAGTTTAGTGGCAAACGCTTTGATTGCGGATCATTGGATGGTTTTGTCGCGGCTACCAACTACTGTTATCGACAGCGCTTCGGCAGATTGCCAATTCCTGAGTGTTAATCGCTCGAAATGAAGGTCTAACAGACCATGATTGAACCACTGATGAGCGGTGGCTGGGTGATGATCCCCTTAGCCTTGTTCAGCGTCTTAGCACTAGCTATTTGCTTCAATCGTTTTTGGGCACTTGGTTACGAACGGGTGTTCCCATCCTTCATACAAGCTGCGTTGACAGACACAGAACCTATCGAAATAACGCGGAACGAAAGTCACCCGAGTCCGCTTCAGAACGTTGTCACTGGTGTATTGAATCACCGAGAAGACAGCGTGGAAATCGCTGTTTCCGCGATGGAAGATGCATTGTTGGTAGAGGTGCAGAGCTTAGAACGCTACTTGACGACACTCGGCACCATAGCGTCGATCTCGCCACTACTAGGGCTTTTAGGGACCGTGTTAGGAATGATCGAGGTATTTCAAGCCTTAAATACGACAGGTGCGCGTGACCCAAGTGTATTTTCTGGTGGAATCGGTGAAGCCTTAGTCACTACTGCTTTCGGTCTCTGCATTGCAATTCCTGCACTCATCTGTCATCGTCATTTTCAACGTCGTGTGAACGAGTTCGCCCAACAGCTTGAAAGTGAAGGTCGGATATTGATCGGAAGACTTTTTAAGTCTGAAACAAAATGAAGCCCCGTGTGCGTCGTAGCGATGCGATTGGTATCGAGATTGCACCGCTGATCGACATCGTTTTTATCCTGCTGATTTTCTTCGTGGTGACTTCGACATTCATTCGTGAAAATGCGCTTGAGATCGACTTGCCGACTTCGCATAGCCAATTAGACGTAGAGACGATTGGTGCGATCGAGATCATCGTTTCAGCTGACAATGAGATTAGTGTCGGTGATCGACTAATACCGACGGCTACAACGGATTTGGTAACAGCTGAGTTAGTAAGACTCGTGTCTGACGTTGGACCGGGACGCGTCATCATTAGAGCGGACGCGAGCGCTCGGCACGAAACGGTCGTGCTCGTACTCGACGCCGTAAATTTACTCGGATTAACGGAAGTCAGCATCGTGACAGTGCAAGCGAATGACTGAACCATCAAAACGAGATTTCGCGACCTATCGACGTCTACTGCGATATCTCCGTGGAAGGGAGTGGTATTTCGTTGCGGCCATCGTCGGTTACATTCTTGCCGCATATTCCGAGGTCGTATTCGCACAAACACTTGGTGTGATCGTTGACGTTTTTGAGCCAGGTACTTCGAAAGGGAGCATCGTTGGTGGTGGGGATTGGCTCACACCACTTCCCGTATTAGCACTGAAACTAGAACTTGAGTATTGGCTGATTTTCCCTCTTCTGATCGGGGTCGCAGCGCTTGTTCGAGCATTTGGTGCAGTTGTGGGCGAGTATTTGCTCGCGAACGTTTCGCTTAACCTAATACATCAAGTTCGTTGCGACCTTTTTAATCGCTTGCTCGTGTTGCCGGTTAGCTACTTTGATCGTAATTCTCAAGGATCAATCTCGAATCGGCTTACTGACACTGCGCAAAAACTTCGTGACACGGTAACTGAAGTGTTAAGGATTCTCTTGCAGGACGGTTTCAAGTTGATTGTGCTCGTGGTCACGTTGATCAGTCTCAGCGGTCGGCTCACGTTGCTCTTTGCAGTCACGTTGCCCGTAGTTTGGGTCATCGTGCGCGTAGCGTCGAAGCGATTTCGAAGTACCAGCGAGAGCATCCAGGCTTCGATGGGAGAAGTCACTCAAGTCGGTCATGAAGCCGTGGGTGGGCACAAACTCATTCGCACGTTTGGCGCACAGGAACATGAACGTCAACGCTTCTTCCGAGCGAGTTTGGCGAATCGACGGCAAAACATTCGCATGGTTGCGACCAAAGCAATCAGTAGTCAGACCATTCAAATGTTCGTTGGAATCGTACTTGGCGTGTTAATGGGACTCTTGTTCCTACCAGAAGTGAGCGCTGGTATGTCGACGGGTAATTTGGTGACGTACATCGCCATCGCAGGAGTGCTCGTTCAACCCGTGAAGCGTTTATCGGACCTAAATGCCCGTATACAGTCCGGTCTTGCAGCTGCAGATGAGATCTTTGCTCAGATTGATCAACCGGAGGAGGCGGACTCGGGGAAAGCGGAACGTGAGGAGGTAGCAGGAGAGGTCGAGTTTCGTAACGTTTCGTTTGGTTACGAACGCGGGGAATCAGACGTTCTATCAGAGATTTCGTTTCGCGTGGAAGCGGGTCAAACTTTGGCGATTGTCGGCGCGTCCGGTAGTGGAAAGTCAACGCTCGTAGAACTATTAATGGGGTTCTACCAGCCTCAACACGGTGAAATTCTTATCGATGGTGTGCCGACGCACGAGTTAACCAAGCGAAATCTTCGCAAGCACTTGGCTTTGGTAAGTCAAGATATTTTTCTATTCAATGACACGCTCCACGCAAATATCGCTTACGGCGAACTGGATTCGATTTCGGAAGCGCAGATCGATTCCGCATTGGAGCGAGCTCGTGTTAAGAGGTTCGTTGACTCCTTACCTCATGGGCTGAACACGGCGGTAGGAGATCGAGGCACGACGCTTTCACGCGGTCAGCGCCAGAGAATTGCAATCGCTCGTGCGCTGCTGAAAGACGCGCCGATTCTGATCCTAGACGAGGCGACGTCCGCGCTCGATACCGAGTCGGAAGCGCTAGTTCAATCTGCGCTAAATGAGGCGATGAAAGGTCGAACCACAATCATCGTAGCGCATCGACTGTCGACGATCGTTCACGCGGACCATATCTTGGTCGTTGATGATGGCCGAATCGTTGAAGAGGGTACGCATAGAGCTTTACTCGAACAGCACGGTCGTTATGCCAAGCTATTCGAAACCGTAGACGGAGAAACCGAATCAACGCGTGTGGAAGCTACCCCGGCTCCGCGGTTCAGAGATGTCGCAGCGGAGCCCGTAGGAGCGACAGGTACGCTTCTTGACGCTTGGTACGGCGAGAAACGTTGGGTCCGCTCGTTTGCGCCGTTATCCTGGACGTATGGCAGATTGGCACGAAACCGGCGGCGGCGCCTCAGCGCACACGCATGGGTCCCGCCCGTTCCGCTGTTAATCGTAGGCAATATCTCGGTGGGCGGTACGGGTAAAACGCCTTTGGTGATCTGGTTAGCGAATTGGTTACAGAGTGCGGGAAAACGCGTCGGCGTCGTAAGTCGAGGCTACAAGGGGAAAGGAAGATTTCCTGCACTTGTACAACCAGATTCCGACATCCTTCAAGTGGGCGATGAAGCACCGCTGATTGCTGAGCGCGCTAAGTGCGCAATGGTCGTTGATCCGGATCGGGTGCGTGGCGTGAAGTATCTGCTTGAAAATCACGATGTTGATTTCGTACTGAGTGACGACGGATTGCAGCACTATGCGATGGGACGGCATTTTGAGATCGCCGTGGTCGATGGTGCTCGTGGATTAGGTAATGGCATGCTTTTACCTGCTGGACCGTTGCGTGAACCTCGCAGACGTCTCGGTGAAGTTGATTGGGTCGTCTCGAATGGAGTGAATTCGCAAGCAATCGGTATGGTGGACGACGTTATGCACGTTGTTCCTACTCGCTTCGTGAATATCTATTCACAAGAGAGTTTGAGTGTCGAGGGTTTTAGCGAGCGTTTCGACAGCGTCATTCACACTTACTCGGCGATTGGCAATCCGCGTCGTTTCGAGAATACCTTGCGCCAGCTCGGCTTTGCCCCGATCGCCCATGAATTACCTGACCATTCGTTATTCCGAGAATCGGATATCCAACATCACGTTGATGACGTAATTGTGGTCACAGAAAAAGACTGGCGAAAGATCAGACCATTGCGATTTCAGTCAGAGAATATCTGGTATCTCGAAGTTTCAGTTGCGTTTGAACGCGACGTGGATGCGCGATTGACTTCGCTTTTTCAATCAAAGGAAGTCGATCTGAGGAAACGATCAGTTCAATGAAGATCGAACCTGTTTCCTTCTTATCTTAAGAAGGACGATATGGCGCCAAACATAGTCCTATTTATGACCGACCAGCTGAGACGCGACGCGCTTGGCTGCTATGGAAACGAGATATGCAGGACACCTAATCTGGACAGACTTGCGCGTGAAGGCATTCAGTTCGAGCAAGCCTACACGGTTAGTCCTGTTTGTTCACCTTCGCGAACGTCCCTTATGACGGGGCTCTACCCTCACAATCACGGGGTGATGATCAATACGCATATCGCTCCCGCTTGGTGTCGAGGGCTATCCATCGACGTACCCACTTTCAGTGAGCGGCTGAAGAGAGCGGGATACGTACTGGATTACGCGGGCAAGTGGCATGTTCACCAGGATATTGGTCCGGAGGAGTTCGGCTTCGACCGCCACAAACAGCGACGAGGGGCATGGGGATTCGTCCCGGGCACAGAATCGAAAATCGAGTTTCCGCGGAGTGAGTTCCCAGTCGCTGGTACGAACCCTCATTCCTACGAAGAGGGCAGAACTTGGCAGGTGACCGATCTTGGCTTGGAAATGCTGCGCGAGCGAGCGCAGGGAGACGAACCGTTCTTTCTACGTATTGATGACATCGCGCCTCATTTTCCAAACTTCGTGCCAGAGCCATATGCCTCGATGTATGACCCTGAATCCATTCCACCATGGCCGAACTTTGATGAGACGTTCGAAGGAAAACCTGCTGCGCACCTGCGCAAACATCGAGAATGGAATCTTGAGCACAAGGACTGGTCTTGGTGGCGACAGGTAGTAGCGAAGTACTACGGTGACGTAACTTTGATCGACGAGTGCGTAGGGCGCGTACTGGATGCTCTTCGTGAATTGAGGATCGAAGACGACACAATCTTTATCTTTTCCACGGATCACGGCGATGCGACTGGTAGTCACAAGCATTTCGAGAAGTCAGGGACGATGTACGATGAGGTCTTCCGGATCCCTCTCTTAGCAAAGGTTCCTGGAGTCGAGGCGCGACGTGTAGAGGAGTTCGTCCGGCTAATGGACTTAATGCCTACCTTTATTGAATGGGGCGGAGGTGAAGTCCCGAATGATCTTGACGCGAAGACTCTGACACCATTAATTCGTGGGGAAAAACCCACTGATTGGCCTGACAGTGTCTATTGCGAAAGCCACGGCGAAGTATGGGGCTATAGCACTCAGCGGATGGTTAGGACTGAGCGTTGGAAGTATGTGTACATTCCACACGATCTGGACGAGCTCTACGACCTCGAAAAGGATCCGGCGGAAATGAAAAACCTTATCTCGAATCACAAGCACCGTGATGTTCTCGAGGAAATGCGTTCGCGCTTAATTGGGTGGAACGATGCGACCAACGACATGTTTCAATGGTCGTGGGTACGCTGGTCTTTCCCGAAGTCTAAGAGCCCCTATCCGAACTTGGAGTCCGGGTTAGAGGTAAGCGCGTGATATTTCACACGCGACCAATGAGCGCAGTACTCGATCCACAATGTTCTTTTCCACCTCCAAACGACGGGACCTTGGTACAGCCTTGGTTGGTCTATGAGCAGCGCTGCGCTCGCGCACAACAGAATCACCAAGACAGAGTAGATGTACCTTTGACGTCGCTCGTTCGACACGAAAAGATCGACTTGAACCTATGAGCGGTTCCAATGGATTCACGGTTGTAATACCTGCTCGCTACGGTTCAACGAGGCTACCTGGAAAACCTCTAATCGACTTAGACGGCAAGCCGATGATTCAGCACGTCGTTGAACGCGCACTCGCTTCCCGCGCATCAAATGTGATTGTCGCGACCGATGATCGGAGAATAGTAGATGCTGTGACATCCGAAGGAGCGAGGGCAGTCCTGACCTCCGCGAAGCACCAATCAGGTACGGATCGTGTATGGGAGGCCATCGAAGAGGTGAATCTCACAGAAGAAGCCGTCATCGTAAACGTTCAAGGCGATGAGCCGCTCGTTCCGCCTGACGTAATCGACCAAGCCGCAGATCTCGTTGCACAGGCAACGGACTGTGGGGTCGCCACCCTATGTGAAAAGATGCGAGACGGACGTGACATTTTCAATCCAAACGTGGTTAAAGTAGTTGTGGATCTTCAAGGTCGTGCGCTGTATTTCTCAAGAGCGCCGATTCCGTGGGAACGAGGGAAATTCGAATCTAAAGACGTACCTGCGAACTGGCAGGCCTGGAATCGCCATTTAGGGATTTATGCATTCAAGCAATGGGCGCTTCGACGGTTTGTGACGTTGCAACCGAGCTGGCTAGAGAGGACTGAATCTCTAGAGCAACTCCGACTCCTAGAAAACGGCATATCAATCGCGGTCGCCGAGAGTGTAATCGCGATTCCTGCCGGAGTCGATACTCAAGACGACGTAGAAAGAGTACGTAAGGTTTTAGCAGCGCGCCGGCTTGATTAGGTCATTTCGGTCGATTGCCTTACGGCGTTTTCCGATAATAAGACCTCAATTGAAGAATGAGTTGCGTGCGGCATGCGGTTGGATGTTCCCGCTAATCGATGCTTCGTTTGTGGTCCCGGCAATGCAAGTGGATTGAACATCAGATTCCGTCTCGAGAACGATGTTTGCCGAGCGGAGTGGCAATCTTCCGAAGCATATATGGGTTACGAAGGCGTAACTCATGGAGGCATCCAATTTTGCTTACTTGATGATGTGATGGCCAATCTGCTCTATCTACGTGGCTTTACATGCGTCACGGCGAAGGCGGACGTGCGGTTTCGGAACCCTTTAGGAATTGGTGAAAGAGTTCAGCTATATGGTCGGCTTATCAACCGACGGGGACCATTAGCGATCATCGAAGGACAAATCCGCCTAGCCACCGACGATACATTGGTTGCCGAGTCGACCGGCCACTTCATGGTCAAAGGTAGATTTCAACCAGAACAACACGACCATTCAGATTAACAACGCATCTCTTTTTCTTGAGTCGTAGATCAAAGGAGTGAGGATTACATCGAACGCAAACGAGCTCGAGTATGAGTCAAGATTCTTAAACAGATCAGTTGCGGATGATTTGTTCATCCATTGCCTTCACGAATTACCGTGGCGAGAAGAGTTGGTACAAATGTTCGGCCAGACGTTTGTCGCGCCTCGGTTGTCTTGTGCTCTATCTGACGAAGGCTGCAGTTATCGATATCGTGGTAGTCAAACTGAACCTATTCGTTTTACGCGACCGTTAGATTCGTTACGAAACGAACTGCGAGATCAACTTAGTGTTCCGTTTAACTACGTACTCGCAACCAAATACCGGGATGGTAGCGACTATGTAGGTTGGCATGCCGATGACGAGCGAGATCTCGTACCGGGCCAGGCTATAGCAAACATTAGTCTAGGTGAAGTCCGTGACTTTCGAATCAAGAATCGCGACGGTTCTTTCGACGAGAAAGTGTCGACGGATCACGGTTCTTTATTACTCATGCGAGGCGATATCCTTCGTTCAACAAAACACACACTAGTTCGTACTCGACGGTTGATTGGACCGCGGGTAGTGTTGTCTTTTCGTGAAGTTCGGTAATGAAGCTACAACGAAACGCTTCACTTCAGACGTTTAACAGTTTCGGATTTGAGTGCACGGCGGACGAGTTTGTTATTGTCAGGGACGTCAAAGAGCTCGAAGAAGCGCTCGACACGACCGAACCGATAACGATCTTGGGGGAAGGGACAAACGTCGTACTCAAGCCTCGAATACGCGGCCGCGTGATTAAAAACGCCATGTACGGAATATCTGTAACGGAAACTCCCTCTGATGGTGTTCTGGTTTCTGTCACCGCTGGTGTGAACTGGCATGAGCTCGTTCGGTATGCACTTGGCCGCGGCATTGGTGGGCTGGAAAACCTTGCACTGATTCCTGGTTCTGTGGGCGCCGCTCCATTCCAAAACATCGGAGCATATGGTGTTGAGTTGGATCAGGTTTGCGAAGACATTGAGGTGTTTGACCGAGAACAACACTGTCTCCGAACGTTACCCGCTTCTGCATGTGGCTTCACGTATCGCAATAGCATCTTTAAGTCAGTGTCGCGGGATCGATTTGTGATTTGTGGCGTAACGTTGCGACTTGGGAATCGCGATTTGTCCACTCACTACAGAGACGTTGCAGCCGCTGTTTCGACGAGGTCGCGCTCTTCGCTCACACCCACCTATATCGCGGAGTCGGTAATACGGATTCGCCGCAGGAAACTTCCAGATCCAAGATTGGTAGGCAACGTGGGGAGTTTTTTTAAGAATCCGATTCTTTGTGATTCAGCGTTCGACGCTCTGCGCGAGAGGATTGATATCGATGGTCATCCAGATTCTTCCGGAGTGAAAGTTCCTGCTGCGCGGTTGATCGATGAAGCGGGATG
Source organism: Pseudomonadales bacterium (assembly GCA_022822135.1). Taxonomy (GTDB): domain Bacteria; phylum Pseudomonadota; class Gammaproteobacteria; order Pseudomonadales; family Azotimanducaceae; genus Bin55. The sequence goes on along the minus strand of JAJECH010000039.1, from coordinate 39,220 downwards.
GAAAGGAATCCAATACGAAGGCGCGGAAGTTTGGCCAAGACAGCCGTTAGTTTTAGTCAACCGCGGCGAGGCGACAGCGCGAAGTGTGCTTGAGCTTGCGTCACGAATCGCCGATGACATTCATCGGCGATTCGCGGTTGAGTTAGAACTTGAACCCGACGTAATCGGTTCGTTTTAAGCGTCAGAACCTATTCGGCTTCTTGGGTCATTCGCAGCACGAGGCGACTCAGAATGCTCTTCTTCAAGATCGGGAGTTTGATCCGGTGCACTCTGTGCCGCTTGTTGTGATTCTTGCGGGCTCTTATCTGGCGGCGCAAAGGATGTCTGCGAATCTGTAGATTCAGCCGGCGGCTGAGACGAGGTTTCATCTGCCGAAGATCTTTCCTTCGATGTCGACGGGTTTGAGTTCAGGTTCGGCGACGTCGGAGGATTCTCGTCGGTCTGTGTCTTTGTATTGGATCTAGGATCATTCGCTGCAAATTGAGGCTTCGACGCATCTGTCTCATGTTCGACTGCGGGATTTCCTTCGTCCATTGACATCGGTTGTAGTTTGTTCGGCGCAACGGGTGGTTTTTGTTCGTCACGTCCATCTGGGGTAGATGAATCCGTTTCGGAACTGGTTTGAGCTGTGGAACTAGGCTGCGGATCGTTAGACGGTTTAGCACTCCGATGTTTGGAACGATCTTGAGGCTGGCTTGATGATTCAGCGTGTATTCCCTCCGACTGTTCGTTATCCTGTTCGCGCACATTTTTGTCTTGAGCAGGTTTCGGCGCAGATTGTTGTCGACCACGTTGTTTTTGCGTCGAATTCTTGGAGCTCGGACCTACGGTTCGTGAACTTCGAGGCGCACGACGATTCTGGTTCGAGCTATCTTGATCTTGCGTCTTACGCTCTTCGCTTTTTACTGCATCGGCACTTTGCTTCAGATCGGCAGCTCGTCGTACGTTGTCGCTCGGTGCTTTGTTTCGACGTGAGTCGTCGTTCGTGGTACGTACATCAGGTCGCGTACTTTTCTCGCGAGTTGGCGTTTTTTCCCGTCTCGGTGCTCTTGCCGGTGAGTTCGATTGCGAACTTGCGCGTGGAGGTCTCTTTTCGCGCTTCGCAGATTTTTCTTTACCTCGTTGTTCACTCTTGCTCCTATCGCTTCGCGATCTCTCGCTCGACGAAAGGTTTCGTCCCTGTCCCTGGGTTTTAGAAGTAGATTTGGGGCGACGATTGGATTTCGCCTGACGTTGCTTTTGACCTGTACTTTGCGTCTTCTTACCTTTCTTTGGCTTTTTCTCATCAGTACCGAAAATCGAAGTAAAAAACCTAGATAGAGGGCTACTCTTGTGTTTCTGTTTACGGCTTTTTTGCGGCTTTTTCTTATCGTGAACGGCCGCTTTCGTACTGCTCTTCTGCTTCTTCTTTTTGGTCTTCATATTTCCAACCGGTGAGACCAGCGGTTGCGGATTAGCGCGGGGTTCCTCGGGCAGTTCGGGGCGGTCTTTGCTTAGTGTGTCCTGACGGGACTCGTGGATCAATTCTTCGAGGTTCGATCCTCCTTCGTAGTCAATCCCTTTTACACGTCTTGACTTAATGTCGAATGTACCGTTGGTCAAGGTAGCGTCAGCAATGATGATCACTTGCTTTCGGGTATTGAGTTCAATATCACGGAGATATTGACGCTCCTTATTGAGAATGAAAAAAGCGACGTCATCTGGAACCCTGCAAAGATATTGGTTATCTTGACGCGAAGGATCGTGGATGAGGTACGAGAGTTTTCTTAAGACTTGGTTTGCATTTGTCTCGGTACGCTTTACGAAGACTCCTTGGCTCGATTCGCACTCCTCGAAATGTGTGTCATATATGGAGGGTCTACGACGTTGTCTGTTTAGTTGCATCAAGCCGAATTCGGAGATTACTGAGGACTCGGAATTCGCCGTGTCTCTCGCTAAACACTGTCTTACAACCTGCTCCACCTGCTCGTTGTAACCTTCAGTTAGCATGTCAATGAAGTCAACAACGACTAAGCCACCGATATTTCGTATCATCAATTGACGACAAATCTCCTCGGCAGCTTCGAGATTGGTATGAAGAGCCGTTTCTTCTAGCGTCTCGCCGCTCGTGTTCTTAGCGGAGTTAACGTCAATCGAAAGCAAAGCTTCGGTCGGATCGAAAACCAACTCACCACCTGACGGTAGCGTGACTTTTCGCGAGAATATGCTGGCAACAGCGTTTTCAACCCGAAACGTATCAAATATTGGCCGATCGCCCCGGTAATGCTCAATTTGATCTCGTAGTTCCGGCATGAAATCGGACGCGTAGTTCCGAGATTCCCTATACAGACTGGGGTCGTCGACGATGACCTTCGTTCCGTCACGACGCAGTCGATCGCGTAAGACCCGCTGCATTAGCGTGTTGTCTGAGAACACGAGTACCGGTGCGCGTTGCTGATTCTCCTCGTATGCTCGTTGGATATTGCGCCAGAGATTCATCAACCGATGGAAGTCGCTCGTGATCTCCTCTAACGTGTGGTTTACGGCGGTCGTTCGCATGATCCAGCCGACGCCTTCCACATTCGGAAGCTGATTGCCAAGCTCTCGTAGACGCATGCGTTGAACTTCCGACACATTGCGAGTCACAGCGCGAACGTTTGAATTTGGTTTTAAGACGATGAATCGACCCGGAAGCGACAATTCCATCGACAGGGCGGAACCTTTCTCACCGCGAGCTTCGCGAAATACCTGGACGAGGATCTTTTGTCCTACTTGCAGGTCCGGGTGCTCTATCTCGGTTGGTTCTTCTGAGGGTTGGCCTCTCGTCTCGCGGGATCCGCGACCACCAGCTTTGCTAAATGCGAGTAAGCCGTGACGTTCTTCGCCAATATCTACAAATGCACCTTCTAGGTCTATTTTGACGGCGGTTACAACGCCGACGTAGATGTTGCCTTTGACGGAGGCTTGTGTACTAGATTCAATTTCGAAGTCGACTAGCTTGCCGTCTTCTAGATAAGCAACGCGGACCTCATTAGGTAGTTCCGCATTGATGAGTATTCGTTTCATGCCCAACTTCTTCCTGAGTAGGTGGGATGAATGGATACGTCCCGAGAACGTGGTTAAGGTATTTGATTTGCAATGGTTTGCAGATGATTAGCTGAAACGTAGGTCAGGTGATCGATACCAAATGCGCTATCGCACCGCCCATGTCGGACTTGTGCATGATGTGTGGGACAGCAGACATTTTGTTCTTCGTGGTATCAGACTTTTCTAACGCGATACCCTTGAACGTCTTTCGATGAGCGACAAGGCTTGTTTTACGGAGGTATGTCGACTGTCACTTAAAAGTCGACTAACACAGTACCAACGCGATGAAAGTCTAAATCCCATTCATCGGTAAAAATGGTGGGTTGGTTTCTTTACAACCCCTTATTGATGGACGCAGCAAACTTGGCGACGTTCCTATCGTTATGGCTATTTTACTAATTTTCGGCTCCAACCCCGGCTGACAATTGGGGGCTTCCTGCTTCGTAGGCTGCTGCCAACCGATCGTCGGTCTTACGCAAGCCTCCACAGACAGAGACGGACAAACCTGCTGTCTTTAACTTCAAAGCGCCTTCAAAATGTCCTTCACTCGCTCAAAATCTGCTTGGTTCTCGTCAGATGCACCTTGCGAAATGTGTTTAAAACACGTCTTAGGGCGTGGCGAAACTTCACAAAGATATCGTGTTTTACGCCTTATACCCCCGACATGGATGACGGGGTTTTACGGCTCTTTGGATACGTTGCCGCTAGATGACTCGGATGGATCTCCGCACCTAGCCCTGAATAAGCAAATGAATCACCTCGATCCGGCAGAAGTCGGGTGAATCTGAACTAAATGCAGCGAAGGGCTTCTTTTTCAGCGTACTAGCTGGCTTGAACGACCAGCGTACGAGACCAGTAGTCGTGAATGCACTTACGTCGAGATCCGAATATCAACAAGACATCAACGAAAGCAAGAATCGTGACTATCCCAAATACAGTCATACCACACTCTCTTATTACGAATAATCGTGTGAGAGAGGGTTTCTCGTGGTTTTCTTCGTCTACGATCTTTATATTCAGTGCCATTTTTCCAATCGTTTGGCCGTAATGTGCTAGGAAATACCCTTGAAGTGCAAATAAGACGGCGAGACTGAGTATGAATTGGAGAACGGAATCGATTGATAAGTCATACACGAACAATAGTTGCCGCCAAACGTCGAACGACGACACACTTTCAGCTACGGGCGTGGGACTTAGTTGTGTCATATAGCCATCCCACATCCCGGGGATGAGATATAAACACAACACGAATAAGAGAGTGGACAATATCCCATCAATAATCCGTGCGACTAATCGTTTGAACCTGGATGCGAGCACGACGTCACCTTGTTCGGTGGGACCACCGGTTAGGCGTGTAGCGGATGCTTCGTAAGGATTGTCAGACATATTTAATCCGTCGAGTTAATTGTGTCAATCACGATCGTTCGAGACCAGTGGTCGTGTAGGCATTTACGGGACTCGCCAAAAATCCATAGTAAATCGAGAAATGGCAAAAATGGAACCCATTCCAGTAGGTAGATTCCACACTCTCTCACGAAAAAGGATCTGTTTAGAGTCGGTTTACGGTAACCATGTTCGTTCACGATCATGATTTTTAGCATCCGTTTTCCAATCGTTTGACCATAACGAGCCAACAGATAGGCTTGGCATACAAACGTGATCATGATAGTGAGAACCCAGAATGCGAGACTCTCGATGGAGAAGATGGGAAGGATGAACGCTAACCAAGGTTCGAGCTCGGAATTCTCCAGAATTGGTATTGCATTTTCCATAGTCTCGGTTCGAGTATCTCGCATCCCGGGAATCAGAAATCCGCATATCCAGAAGACGAGTCCTTCTATGAGAGCATCGACGATACGCGCAACTAGGCGTTTGAATCTGGACGCAAGGACAATCTCAGGAGGGTGCTTCGAGCCTTGCGTCAACGGTGTAGCGCTCGACGCGTAAGGGTTTTCCGACACGTTTCGAACTATGAGCTAGGTAAATTTCGTTGCGATGCTAACGAGACCTTCACCACGTGATTGACACTTAGAGCACGCCACTTCGCTTGATCTGCCAGTACGCATTCAAGAGTCGAACGATTAAGTCCTGTGGTCTGCAATCTATTCCCAGATGGTATGAACCTGCACATTGACGCAATAAACGCCGTCTATCCTCTAGAAAGTAAGCGCGTTCGGAGAGTAGAAGCGCATCCTCGAATTGATCAATTTCACGCTTCGGAATCTCATCAATGACGCTGTCTCTTAGATTAACTAAGAGCGTTAAGTGGCGTTTGCTTAGCACATTCAACGCAGATGGGATTTCAGATTCTTTTTCGCGCGAGTTAGTCACGAGGATAACGAGCGATCGTTTGCGTTGGTGGTTTAGAAACGACTCGGCAGCTGCGACATAGTCGGACGCAGTAGGTCCGCTTTGAACATCGAATACGGAATTTAGTAGCGTATTGATGCTATTCGCTCCCTTTACTGGTGCCAACCATTTATTTGTATGACCAAAGAACTGAACGGCAATCGAATCACCCTGGTGCAGCGCTACATAGCCGAGCAGAATCAACGCATTCAAAGCATGATCGAATGAAGTTAGCTCGCCGTCGTTCATGCGCATGGTCATGCCACTATCGATTAATACACAAATGAGCTGATCTCTCTCATCTTGAAACTCTCGGGAGATAAGCTTTTGATGACGCGCCGTGGCTTTCCAGTCGAGATGGTTGAGCGGGTCTCCTAGGCGATATTCTCGAAGTTGCTCGAATTCAAGCCCCGAACCTCGTCTAGCTACTAACTTCATGCCAAGTTGAGCCCTGTGTTGCTTGGCAACCAGTTCGAGATAGCCAGAAATGGCGACAAAGTCCGGATAAACGTTCACCTCGGACCGCACCGGGCGAATTCGCTTGAACTCCCAGAAATGTAATAGCGAACGAACGATTAACGTTGTGGATTCGAAATTGAAACTACCACGCTTAATCGGTAGGACACCGTATTTGTATTGGAGCTCGTGACCACCCTTCAGTTTAAAAAATCGGTCAGATACCTCAGGATTGAGTTCGGCAGGACAGATATCTAACACCTTGACGACTAATTGACGCTTGGTTTGGTTGACGATGTTGAGTCGAATGACAGCGCTTCGGTGAATGGCCAAGTTGGATTGGATGATTCGTTCAATCGCGAAATCAGTACGTCTTAGCAGGAATAGCGCGAGATCTGCTACGACGATTGCGGCACAGATAGCTGAAAGCCAGACCCAGAGCTCCGGTGAGAACGGGAAGAGCCCGAATATGGCGACGCCGCCAATTAGATAGAGTGAGTATTTTGAAGGTTTCAAGAACGTGGTGCGTCGACTCGATTGAGTAGATCTTCAAGTACGCTATCGGTGTTCTTCCCTTCAATTTCAAGGTCGGTCGTTAACGCGATACGGTGTCGAAGGACGGGCAATGCAACAGATTTGACGTCGTCCGGAATTACGTACGATCGCGCCTCTTGCATAGCAGCCACACGTGCCATCGCGATGGTGGCGATGGATGCTCGCGGACTCGCGCCCCGATTTATGCCTGGCGCAAAACGGGTTTCACGAACAATCCTTATCGCATAGGAAAGAACGCTTTCGTCGACTTCAACCAACGCGGTAACGCGACGTAGGCGTTCGATTTCACTCACTGACACGCATGGTTCAATGGCATCAACATTTAGTGATGTTGAGTGTTTTCCTTGTAGTACAAGCTCAACGATGCTCGCTTCAGTTTTCTCATCTGGATAGTCAATCATCGATTTGATCATAAATCGATCGAGTTCTGCTTCTGGGAGGGGGTACGTGCCATCTTGCTCGATTGGATTTTGAGTCGCGAGCACCATGAACGGGGATTCAACTTGAAATGTGACGTCATCGATCGACACGCTCTGTTCCTGCATGACTTCTAGTAGTGCCGCTTGTGTTTTCGCAGGTGCTCGATTGATTTCGTCGGCGAGCAATATGTTCGTGAAGATCGGTCCCTTGCGAACTTCAAACTTGCTGTCCTTCATGTTGAATATCGAGTGACCCGTTATGTCACTAGGCATCAAATCGGGAGTGAACTGGATGCGTCCTGTCTCGCCTCTAAAACAGGCAGCGAGCGCACGAACTAAGAGTGTTTTCCCTAACCCAGGCACACCTTCAAGGAGGACGTGTCCACTCGCGACGAAACATCGAAGCAGGTCATTGACGACGGTTTCTTGACCAACGAAGACCTGGCGGATCGAAGTTGAGATCTTGTTAAGCGCATCCGCGGCGAATTCAAGCTCTTCGGATGCATGATCTGTTTCTGAGTTCAAATGACGCCCCGAATTCGAGAGAGGGTTGCGACAAGTTTGATCATTTCACGTTGTCCTGTCCATTCATTGCTATGTAATGCAGACTTGATCTCGTCAACTGAATCACCCGTTGTCTGGGAGAATCGTTCATAGTCAGATTGTGTGTAGCTTGGTCTTGTTTGGCCTTGAATCTCGGCACGTAGATTAGAAAGTTGGTGGAGCGAATTCGCCGAACGCCAACGAAAGATGGCCTTCCTAAGTAAGTAGTCTTCAAGTGCATTTTCGCGTCGGTCTATCGTCGTCGTGATGGGTTGCTCTCGTGGAATTCGATTCCAAAGCCAACAAAGCAGTAGTACGGCCAATGTCAACGCGGATTGTGGAAACCAATGCCAGAGCTGTCGGAGTAGTGGTTCGGATTCGGCTCCATCCAGCCATGCTAACCAAAGCTTGGTTCCGGGTTGACGTACCACAAGGTCATGGAGAAACTGAGCGTTGTCGTGACATTGAATGAGATTGTTACGCCATTGTCTCAGTCCCGTAATGATGATCAATGTACCTGCGCCTGAATTAGACTCGCCGTAGATCGGTCTCAGAGTCGAATCGTCATCACCCTTCGACGCCAACATCACGTCTCGCGACATACCTATTTGATACTGTCGATCTCTCATGGTAACGGATGTCGCGCGTTTCGACTCTTGACATGTGACATCGGCATGGTGAACATCCGGTAATGGTGTATGCATTTGGTTTCGGGTCGGATTTACTACAAGTCGAAGTGATTTGTGCGCAAGAACCTGATCGGAGTAATCGCCTTCTTCACCATAGAGCGTCGTCGGTTGGTAGATTAACGTCCCACCTCCGTCGATCCAATCGAATAGATCTTCTATTTGATCCTGCGAGAAGTGACCGTTTTGGTTAGTCATCAAAAGTACGTCACTGGCGGCCAATGCGAAATCGAGTCTCGACGCATCACCGTGTTTTTCAATCTGTACCCCATATTCGTTAAGGAACATTTCCGCAGCTAGATAGGGATTGGTTGCTGCCTTTGGTCCGTAAAACGGACCAATTGATGTCGAAACCCACGGAGTCAGCCAAAGGTACAAACCGAGCGATGTCGCAATCACTACGAAAATCGTTAACGGTATGTTGTGGCGGATGAATCTCATTGCTTAGGATGGCGCAATGTGTTGTTCAAACAGGCGCATCGCAGTCTGGAAACTCTCTTCGCTAGGAGTTCCGTTCCCGTACGCTAATCGCAACCAAGTCTGAGTTATTACCCGGAATGCATCTCTTGAATCCGCATCGATGTTTTTCGTTTTTCTTATGCAGTCGCCTTCGGTATCGCTATCGAGAATGTCACAAGAGAACGTTGCATCGACATACACTACTGTGGCGCTATAGAGCAATGCCAGCGCATCTCTGAATTGACCGTCGGACCAGTATGTCTGGATGGTCCGGTGAACGTTTCGCGGAAGCTTACGAACACGGATTATCTGAGGAGGAGCCTTTCCCCCCTTATTTATTGATGCTGACCCTGTTCCATACTTTTCGTACAACTTATAGAAAAAGAAGCCAATCATGACTACTAGTGCACTGATCAGAATGAACCTGAGTATCCAAGCCATAACCGCACTACCGATACCAACTCGATATCGCGTGGGTTCGACATCTTCGACCTTGAGCATGGCTTGCACGTACTCACTTAGATGTTCTGGCACCCTGATCGTCGTGGATTGATTCAGTTCCGGCGTACTCAAAACCCTAGTCAGCGTCTCGTCGATATCGTCTCCATATTCGTTAGCCAAGAGATCAACACTAGGTACAACAAGAATGAACCCGAAAACTACGATACCCAGCCGATTGATGATCTTCTTAAATCCTAGTTCAAGATCCCAACCTTCTTTGATGGTCCGACGATCTAGATAGGTGGCGAATCCAACCGAAACGTAAAAAACAGCGGAAATACCCATCGCGATAAAAATCGCGATCGTGAGAAAAACTGACTCTTCTTTGCTTATTTCATTGATATTTAGGATCTTCAAGACACCCGCGTATGCCGAATTGAAGTCACTTTGTGTGAGGAAATAGAAGAGCGAGACGAGTGCGACCACAATGATCGCTTCGATCAGCAATCCGAAAAGACTGACGAGAAAGGCGATACGACTGTCGCTCGCGTATAGCCAATGTCGACGCTGGGATTGTGCGTTGAAATCTAAGTCTTCAAGGGCATCGATCGGTGTGTGTTCCGACCGCGCCCACGAAAAGCGAAAAATCGTGAGATAAAACCATAGCCGTATATCTGTAAATCCCCCGAGAATCGCTCTAATCGTTAATCGTCCGTCAAACGTCAATATCGAGAGTGACATGAGCACGGCTCGTTCGTACAGAGGTTTGAACCACCATAGAAATACAAGCTGGGCGAGAAGGTGATCAAACTGAAAGGAGATGAGTAAGAACGGAAGCGCGAGAAGAATCCAGGACACGGAAAGCGGAAAAAACCAACGCACGGCGAGCTGAGTGCCTAGATCTGCAGATTCCCACATCGATCGTGGTTTAAGTACGACTTGAAGTTTCTCGATTTGCATTACGACCGGCGAATAGAAAGTAGCTCAACGTTAAAACCCAAAGACAAGCGCCAACTAGGTACTTTATTTCAGGTGATACAAACTGAAGAGAAGACCAGAATGCCTCGATAAAAGCAGCAACAATGAACATAAATGCCGCACCAAGCACGATTTTTACAGCACTCGAACCGGCTCGACGCAGTGCTTCGCGACGCGGCAGCGATCCCGGGTGAATAAGCGCATAACCGAGCATGATTCCGGCGGCCCCCGAAAGGACGATCGCGCTTAATTCAAGCGCAGAGTGTCCGGCGACAAAGCTCCAAACAGAAGTACCTAATCCGATGACAGACAAGTGGTTGATGATTGCGGAAATGAATAGACCGTTAAAGCCTAGAGCTAGGATCGAAGGCAGGCAGAATAAGACACCGGTCGCGAATACTGTCAGTCCGATCTGGGTGTTGTTGTATACGTAAAAACCAAACGCGGCAATATCGGAAGCGCCAGATCGTTCGCGACCGATCCGCGATTGAGTGGTGGAATACATGCGTTCGATTTGTTGAATTTCAGCGGAACTTAGAACGCTCGTAACGTAGTGCGGACTGTATTGGATCATCGCACCGATGACCAACGCAGGGAGTAACAACGCGCTCGCCGCGACCGCTACAAAATAGCGCGCCTTACGAACTTCATGCGCGAAACTCGCAACAAAGAACGTAACGATGTTGTTCAGTGGACTGGTTTGACTGTGATGAAGAACAAAGTGTCCACGCGTAACGAGTTCGTTTAAATGATCAACTAACTCGAGACTGTATCCTCGTGTTTTGGCAATCGCGAGTTGCTTTGAGATTTGTTCAAACTCGGTGACGAATTGATCCCGTTCACCACCGCCGCGAGAGCGTCCTCCCGCCACTTTCTCAAACTTGGCAAGTTGGTTCTCGAACGAAAGCCAAAGATCTCCGTGAGCGCTCTCAAATGCAGATTGCTTCATGATCCGATTCGAATACCCTGGGCGATAGCGTTCACTTCGATGAGGGCATCTTGACCTTGCTTGTGTAAGAGAGGTTCCAACGTTTCAGCGAGTTCTATTGCTCTTTCTGGAGATAGTTCCGACATGCGTTCTTGGAACGACAGGAAGAGTAGTTGATCTTCTGCGGTCAGGTGTTCAGGCAAAGGTGCAGATCGCTGAATATCGGGGATGCGTCGTGATTTGAGGGGGCGGTTGTAGACGACTATGGTTCCCGCGACTATGTCTCCAATGCGTTGCTGAGTTCCAGACAGAGACATCGTAATGATCCCGAGAAGGTATCCGACCGGGAGAAAATCAACCACCAGCAGCAATGAGCGAATCACCGAGTTCGCCCATCGAATCGGTGTGCCATCGGCGTTAACGGCGCGAAGTCCCATGTAGTGTTTACCTGGGGTGACGCCGTTGTTGAGTATCTCAAAAAGTACGTTATAGGACCACCACACGAAAAATCCTAGGACCGCTGCGAGACCGATACCGACAACTCCAGTAGGTACTAGGAGTGCGGTCAATGCAGAAACAATCAGAATTCTGAGCACGTCATCGATTAAGCGCGCAATTCCTCTGATGTAAACGCCTGCAATTCGGAGCTTGATGTCAACACCCGTAAATGTTTCGAGAGTTAGCAGGCTGTCCACTAAAGTGTGCTCTGTTAGTTGGTCGGGCTGCACCTCAGTAATTCCTGATACGGCAACTTGACTCTGCTACTCGGTCAATGATCGAAATCGAGCCTTCTGAAACTGACCATGGTCTTGGGACCAATAGCAAGCTATAAGAACCTGATAACGTCAAATTGTGGCTCGATGGCAGGTGATTTTCTGTTCACGATTCTTCGAGAACGGAGTTTGATAGCACTTCGGTGACACGTCGAGGTGAGCACTTGAGACAACGTTGTTTGATCGTTGACACCCTACTTCTCGAGGATGAATCCGATATTTCGCAAGTTGCGTATAGTAGACCGTAATTTCAAGTTGCACATCAATTCATGACCCGACCGAATATCGTATTCGCGTTTGCGGATGACTGGGGCCGATACGCGAACGCATACGCGCGATTTGAACGCCCGAATTCACTCAATCATCTCATCGATACTCCTAATTTCGACCGGATTGCTCGCGAAGGTGCTCTATTTACTAATGCGATCGTACCAGCACCCTCATGTACGCCGTGTCGGAGTTCTATTCTGTCAGGACAGTATTTTTGGCAAACAGGGTTAGGCGCAATTTTGCAAGGTGCTCAATGGGATGAGTCGATCCCAACATATCCTCTTGAGCTCGAAGCGAGTGGCGGTTATTTCATTGGGTATCAGTACAAAGTATGGTCTCCTGGTCGAGCTCTGAATGCCCCCTATGGTGGAATTCGGACGCGATATCAGTCTGCAGGTATCAATTTCAATCAGTTTTCTCATTGGGTAACACGTCATGCAGCGGAGCTCGGAGTGGAATCCGCAAAGAAAGTGTTGTATGACGAAACAAGAGCAAACTTCCGGGAGTTTCTTGAGGTTCGACCGGAAGATCGACCGTTTTGCTATTGGTGGGGACCTACGAATACGCACAGGACTTGGGAGAGAGGTTCAGGGAGAGCGCTCTGGGGAATCGATCCGGATGATCTTAGAGGCAGACTTCCCAGATTTTTGCCGGACGTTCACGAAATACGAGAGGACGCTGCTGACTATCTTGGCGAATGTTTGGCAGTAGACAAAGGACTTGGCATCCTTTTGGACGAATTAGAACGGATAGATGAACTTGACAATACCCTATTGGTTGTGAGTGGCGACCACGGTATCCCGGGTATGCCACGTGCCAAATGCAATCTTTATGACATCGGTTGTGAGGTAACGTTGGCCGCGCGATGGCCTGATCAGATAAAACCTGGACGCGTCGTACACGATTTCGTGAATCTAATGGACCTTGCACCGACGTTTTGCGAGGCGGGTCAGATTCAAGCACCCGCGAATATGACCGCTAGGTCGTTGATGCCGCTTCTTACGAGCGAGAAGAACGGTCAGCTTGACGCGACGCGAGATTTCGTCGTGACCGGACGCGAGAGGCACGTCGCATTTGCAAGAGAGAAGTACCTTCCGTATCCCCAGCGTGCCATACGAACGGCAGACTATATCTACATCGTTAACTTTGAACCCGATCGTTGGCCTATGGGTGACCCCAAAGGGGTGGATCAACCTAATACGGTTCTACCTTCTTATGAAGACCTTGCGTATGACACATTCGTTGCCTATCCTGACATAGACGCAAGTCCGACGAAGGCATACATGATTCAGCACCGAGAAGACTTGGACGTTGAACCGCTTTTCCAATTAGCGTTCGGCAAACGACCCCGCGAGGAACTTTACGACCTTAAACGCGACCCGGACTATCTGGAGAATGTCGCGGAGCTGTCTGAATACAGCAATATACGAGGTGAACTTGAAGGAAGATTGTTGGGTATCTTGGAGAGCCAAAACGATCCTCGTTTGATGGAACAACCTTGCCGGTACGAATTTGAGCCGTATGCGGGTCCGCCACAATCGTAGAGTCAAGCGTGTCGGAACCTGAGGAATAGACAGTTACAAAATTTCTACGATTTGGTTCTGTGTCAATTGTCATGTTTGCTTTGACGTTACCGCTTTTGCTGGCTGAAGGCGCGACGGAGATTTCCGAAAAGTTAACGTTGATAAGGGGTAACTGAGGCAATAGTCCATAGCTGTACAGATTCGGATGAGCGGGTCGGATCACGAACGTTGCGAGAACGTGGATCAGAAGAAGGACTGAGGTTAGCCAATGTCGAATTAGAGCTTTGGGACGAGTCCATTTAAGCCTTGCGTTAGCGGACCGGCTCTTGTCTGTTTTTTATGGAGACTGCAGTACCGTCATCGTGCATGTCCGAGCCGACACCATTTGCCCCGAAGGTGAGGGAGCGCGTTGTGAGGGTGGAGCTCGAGCTAAGTGTGAAGTTTTTTATCGGGTTAAATGACAAAAGTGAGGCGATTTACGCATCGATCAACGCGTACCATGATTGCTTCATATCGAAAGCAGGTTGATCTTCAATAGTAGAATCACCGCTTCCACACAGTTAATGTTGACGTCAGCGTCGAGGGAGGATTTCTAAATGCGTGACGTAGTAGTGGTAGATAGCGTAAGGACTGGTCTTGCGAAGTCATTTCGCGGGAGCTTTAACCTGACAAGGTCGGATGACATGCTCGCGCATTTGATTGACGCTTTACTGGACCGAAACCCGAAGATCTCACCCCAGGAAGTCGAAGACGTCGTGGTTGGTGCAGCAAGTCATGCGGGAGAGCAAGATGGGAACTTAGCAAGGCTTGCGGTTGTTCTGTCAAAATTGCCGATCACAACGGCAGGAATGACAATCAATCGATTCTGCTCATCCGGACTGCAGTCGATTGCAATTGCTGCGAATCAGATTGCTTCTGGGCAGGCTCAAATCGCGATCGCAGGTGGCGTTGATTCGATTTCGATGCGGAATCGTCAGACGACCGGGAAAGCTGAGCAAAACAAGCGACTGATTGAAGAGAAACCTGAGATTTTCATGGCGATGGGTAACACGGCTGAGGTCGTAGCGCGTCGTTATCAGGTGACTCGAGAAATGCAGGATCAATATGCACTCCAGAGTCAGCTTCGATATGCTGCCGCTGAAACCGCCGGACATATGAGCGAAGAAATCGTTCCGATGACAGTCGAAATGCTGAAAGTCGACAAAGAGACGAAGGAAGAGAGTCGTGAGACGGTCACGGTCGCTGCCGACGAATGCAATCGACCGAACACGACGATGGAAGGTCTGAGTGGACTTCCTCCCGCATTTGAAGAAGACGGCACGGTAACTGCTGGTAATGCGTCCCAACTTTCTGATGGGGCATCAATGACGATGTTGATGAGTGCTGAGCGCGCTGAACAGCTAGGCGTTGAGCCAATGGGGATTTACCGTGGATTCTCCGTAGCAGCATGTGAGCCGGACGAAATGGGAATCGGTCCCGTGTTCGCGATTCCACGTATGCTTGAAAATGCCGGCGTTCATCAAGACGATGTTGACTTGTGGGAACTCAACGAAGCATTCGCCAGCCAATGTGTCTATTGCCGAGATGAGCTAGGTATTGACAACGAGAAGTACAACGTCAATGGCGGCAGTATCGCAATCGGTCATCCGTTTGGAATGACTGGTTCGAGATTGACCGGTTCGGTCCTTCGTGAATTGAAGCGTCGTAACAAGAAATACGGCGTCGTCACGATGTGTATCGGCGGTGGCCAAGGCGCAGCTGGACTTTTCGAAGCTGTATAGCTAGCGCAGCTGTAAACTTAGTGGGTCGGTGCGGTACATTGGTATTGCACCGACTGCCACTAGCTTTTTGCCGATGTTTTACTCGGCTTAATCCGTGAGAAGGGGGTTAAACTTCTCTTCTAACATGCGATCACAAACTTTACTGGGCGTTCTGTTCGTCTCACTTGGAACATTTGCTTTCGGTGCTGATGATCCGCCGTCGAAGAAAGACGTCAGCTCTAGAGATGCTGCGTCAAAAGATTTTGTACAGACGGTTGTGCATTCAGCGCGTCTTGGTGAGATCGACGTAGACACGCCCGTTTATCGTTCGTATACCAACGCGGAGATAACCGACAAACTAAATCAGATTGGTCTGTTGACTGCGTTTGAACGTCGCGAGTTACTCCTTGAGGTCCATCGCCGGATTGAGCGCGATGGTGAGTTCAAGGTCGAGAAACACGAACGCCGTTTTGGTCGAGTGATAAGTCCAGAGCCTACGGCGACGAGCGACGTTGTAGAAGAACTCGTTCTCGAAGAAATCGTGATACACCGCGTGGATTCGAACGAGGAAGATATTGATGCGGTCCGCGAAATTGAGACGCGAAAACCGCGACCACCTGTCCGTAGAGTATCCTCTGGCCGAAGCTATTCCTCACAGCAATAGCCATCAGGTTGTTGCTCCCGGCCCGAAGGAATATACGGGAGCTCGCGTTTTAGTCGTCGATGACGACGCGTACATTCGCGATTCCCTCGCCACTTTATTTACCCGTGAGGGTATGGAAGTCGTTACGGTTGGTAACGCACGTGGGCTTGACCGCGAACTTTACAAACGTTCGTTTGATCTGTTAATCCTCGATTTGATGCTGCCTGGTGAAGACGGCATGTCCATTGCGCGTCGATTAAAGCAAATCGACGGTATGCCCATCGTCATGCTATCAGCAAAAGGTAGTGATGATGATCGTATCGCAGGATTGGAAATCGGCGCGGACGATTACCTAGCCAAACCTTTCAATCCGCGAGAACTCTTGGCGCGCATGTCTGCAGTACTTCGACGTTCACGTCAGGGTTCATCACTTGAGCAGGACCGCGTACACACGTTCGGTTCGTTTGAGTTGAACATGCGCACCAAAGAATTACGAAAGGATGGTGATCTGGTCGGACTGACATCGGCTGACATAGAGTTACTGGCTTTGTTTGTTACCGAACCTTTTCGAGTGCTTGATCGCGAGTTCATCTACACTCGATTGACAGGTTGCCACCAAATGCCCGCTGGACGTAATGTCGATGTGCGGGTTACACGATTACGCAGCAAAATCGAAGATAACCCCAACGATCCAAAATACGTCAAGACCGTTTGGGGCAAGGGGTACATGTTCCGCCCAGACGCCTAGGGGCGTGATCGAGTTCCGCGGGTCGCTACTGACCCGTACCACGGCGGTATTCGCACTGGCGGCAACTGCAATTGTCGCATCCGCCCTTCTATCCATCAATGCCTTAATCGTCCAACCGCTCATGCAACGAGCGGCAAACAATCAAGCTGCGACTATCGAGCTTGCAGCAAATACGTACTTTGAACTGCCTGCTGACCGACGTGCAGAGTTTGAGCTTCAAGTTCTTGTCGACCACGGCTTGCTCGTTAGTACGATCAAACAAGACATGCCACCCGCCACATGGGATGCGAGTTATTTCTCGCTATTGCGAGGTGCACTCGTCGATCGGTTCGGTACTGACGTGACGTTTTACGAAGACGAGGAGCACTATTGGGTTAACCTACCGAATCCGACAAGTGGTGCGCTTGAACTGCAGATCGGTTTTTCGTCCGAGTTACCCTACTTGACACAGCAAATCGTCGGTTTCGCGGTCGTCATCATTGCAGCAATCATCGTCATGCTAGCTTCATATATAGCGGTTCGGCGTATCGCTCGACCTCTGCAACGTGCCTCCAATTCGACTGAACGCTTTCGTGAAAGAACAACATTTGAATTAATCCCAGTGGAAGGACCAAGAGAGATTCGAACGCTCACGACAAACCTCAATCAAATGTATGAAGAGATCACTGCATTGCTTGAGAATCGAACCGCGCTGCTAGCAGGGATTTCCCACGATATCCGAACACCCTTAACTCGAATGCGCCTTGCGTTGGAGATCAATCGAGATGAACTCGGTGACAGTGTTGCCGATCAGTTAGCAAATGATCTTTCTCAAATGGATGAACTGGTCGAAAACGCACTCGAATACGCACGTGGTACACAAGAAACTCCAGAGAGTGTGCCGTTTCATTCGTTTTTTACGTCTTTAGTTGATGGCATTGTTGCAGATACGCGCATCGAATGGGAAGGAGAACACCAACTCGAGCTCGAACTGGCGCCGAGTGCATTCAGTCGAGTCGTAACGAATCTAGTTTTGAATGCGGTTGAACATGCTGGTGATGTTTCTCTGTTCGTAGTGGTCAACTACGATCGAGTCGCTATCCACGTACGGGACCATGGTAGTGGAATTCCTGAAGAGGAACGCGCACGAGTGTTCCGACCTTTTTACAGAATGGATAGCGCTCGTGGCGGTGAATACCGACACAGTGGTCTTGGTTTGGCAATTGTCAAACAGCTGTGTGACAACTTTGGATGGTCGATCACAATCGGAGAAAACGAAGGTGGTGGTACCGATGTTTGCGTAACGATCGCGAGATCTAACGTTGCGTTGACAAGCCCGTAGGTCCGGCAGATCACACGAACTAAAATCCGCCGTTCACTTCGGTGGCGAATATGAGCTACAACCAGATCAGTCTCGAAATCGATGCGCCTATGGCGTTAATTACGATCAATCGACCTGAGAAACACAACGCAATTTCACTAGAGACACTCGAAGAATTGCAGCATGCGGTCGCGGAAGCAGAGCGGAATGATCTGGTACGAACGGTCACCATCACAGGTGCTGGTGGTCGTGCGTTTGCGAGTGGGTCAGACTTAAGCGAAGTCAAAGATCGTGACTTTAAGAAGGCGCTCGAACCTATCGTACAAGGATTAGCTGATCAGTTAGAGCGGTTATCGAAGCCAGCAATTGCCGCGATCGACGGCATTTGTATGGGTGGCGGATTAGAGGTTGCTCTAGGATGCGATTTACGTATCGCAACACCACGGTCCCGATTCGCAACGCCCGAGGGCAAACTAGGAATCATTCCCGGGGGAGGCGCGACCGCCCGCTTACCTCGAATCGTAGGTCGAGGTTGGGGGCTAGAAATGCTGCTAATGGGCGATCCGATTACCGCCGAACGTGCATTATCAATCGGTCTTATTACGCGGATCGTTGAACCAGAGAAACTCATCGACGAAGCACGAAGTATGAGTGTGCATATTGCCGAGTTTGCGCCATTTGTCCCGCACACCATGAAGATGATGGTGAATTTTGGGATGGAGGCGAGTACTGCTGCCGCACAGATGCTTGAAAAGTACGCGCAAAGTGCATTGGTTCAGACCGACGATGCAAAAGAAGGAATTCGAGCATTTCTCGAAAAACGAGCACCGAAGTTCAAAGGTAGCTAACGAAATTTCGAAACGACGAAATTTCAATGCGAAAAACCATCTAACCAGCAAGGAGGAAAAATGGCGGTTGATAAATTCTCGATTGAGGCGAGTCACATCATGATGTTCGCTCGGTCAATCGGTGACGGCAATCAAATCTACTACGACAAGGACTACGCCGCGAATGCGGAACCTGGGGCGATCATCGCTCCGCCTACGTTTGTTCAGGCAAGCGCGCAGTTTGATCCAACCTACGGGCTACGTCCAGGTATCGATGGCATTGGTTGGATGGGTTCAGGTTCGAATCCCACTAGCGCGATCCGACGTGAAGCACCCAAGAGCGAGGAAAGCGGATCCGGAGAAGACGAAAGAAAGAAACGGCAAGGTGGTGGAGGCGGTGGCTTACACGCGGAACAGCGCTACGTCTATCATCGACATCCAAAAGTAGGGGATGTCTTAACTGCTTCATCCAGACCAGGTGAAACGTGGGAACGCGTTGGACGACGTTCAGGGAAGTTGGTATTTCGTGAGTCTGTCACTGAATACAGAGATCAGAATGGTGAATTGGTCGTCACCGCAATAAGTGTCGGCGTATCTACCGAACGACCAGTCGATCAGAAGTAGGAGAACAAGATGACACTGAAAGCAAGCGAGCTAAACGTAGGCGACACTTACACGGAAACGGTCGTTGAAGATTTAAAACGTACTCAAATCGTGATGTACGCAGGTGC
Organism: Pseudomonadales bacterium; assembly: GCA_022822135.1. GTDB lineage: Bacteria > Pseudomonadota > Gammaproteobacteria > Pseudomonadales > Azotimanducaceae > Bin55. The sequence continues at coordinate 19,765 of JAJECH010000039.1, read as the reverse complement.
GTCAGGCGATTACAACCCAGTACATACTGACGAACCCTTCGCGACGAAGGTTGCCGGCTATCCAACAGTTTTTGCTCACGGTATGTTAACGATGGGATTAACCGGACGCATGTTGACAAACTACGTAGGCGACGGTCGCCTCACGGAATTTGGTGTTAGATTCACTAGTCAGGTGTTTCCTGGGGACACACTGCAATCAACAGCTACCGTTGAATCAGTCGAAAATGGATTAGTCAGTCTTACGGTTTCAACGACAAACCAGGACGGGGTCGAGGTTGCCAAGGGAACTGCGCAAGCTCGAGTGGACTAACTCTAAAAAATAAAGAAGAAAGCCGCGGTTTTCCGCGGCTTTCTTCTAATCTAACTGATAGTTATTGCTAGCCTCTTTAACGAGACATTGAGCGCTTACTTACCGTCCCTAAAGCTGCTCGAATCACCACTTCTCGATGGAAGTACGCACGTCAACTTCGAAAGTCCACGCTCGTCGCGGTTGATCGTACATGTACTCGTACGCATCTACGATTCCTTGAAGATCGATCAGTCCCGCCTCTCCGATTTGCTCGGCGTATTGTGGGATTCCCTTGATGATCTTGTCGCCACCAATCGGCCCGTCAATAACAACGTGCCCTACGTGAATGCCGTCTGGTCCACATTCTTTGGCCAGCGCTTGTGCCATTAACCGTAACGCACCTTTACCGGAATTGAATGCGCCGAAGTTTGCGCGACCACGCATTGACGCGCTTGCGCCAGTGAAAAGCAATGTACCACCGTTTGATGACATTCGATTCACAGCTTGTTGCGCAAACAGAAAACCGCCGAAACAGCAAGTTCGCCAGCTCGCCTCAAAGTACCCTGGGTCCATGTCAGCTATACGACCGGGAGTGTTGTTACCGGCGTTGTAGATCGCTAGGGTAAGTTCATTCTCACCGGCCGTTGCCGCATCGAATAGTGAAGAAATCGACTCCGGTTCGCGGGCGTCAGTCGCTATGCCGATCGCGTCAGCGCCTTGTTCTTGGATGTGTGCGACAACTGCGTCGACGCTTGCTTGGGTCCTACCAGCAACGAATGTGCGTAGTCCTCGTCGTGCAAAGCGGACAGAAAGTTGCGCGCCGAGTCCGTTTAACGGGCCGACGCCAATGACGACTGCTGTTTTCACGATTTTCTACTTCCGTTCGTTATGAAAAATGTTTTGTAAAGCCATGCAAGCATCATCCATTGCAACACGCGTTGGCGGTACCGTGTCGAAGTGCGAGAAGAACCCATGAATGAATCCCTCATAACATCGTGACTGCGTTTCGACACCAGCGGCTTGCAGTGCTTCAGCATATTGAAGTCCTTCATCGCGCAGTGGGTCGAACTCGGCGACCTGAATCAACGCAGGAGGCAAATTCGAAAGGTCAGTTGCACAAAGCGGTGACGCGTAGGGATTAGAGCGGTCACGAGCGTCCGCGTAGTGATCCCAGAACCAGTGCATTGAATCCGCGGTGAGCATGTAGCCGTCGGAATTCTCACGATATGAGTCCGTATCAAAAACATGACCGTTTGTAACTGGATAAACGAGTAGCTGAAAAACCAAAGGTGGTCCCTCGTTGTCGCGCGCCATCTGTGCGACTACAGCGGCTAAGTTGCCACCGGCACTATCTCCCGCGACCGCGAGCAAAGTTGAGTCAGCACCGAGATGAGAAGCGTTCTCGTAGGTCCACACCGTTGCATCGTAGCAATCCTCCGCAGCAGCGGGAAATCGATGTTCAGGAGCAAGTCGGTAGTCAACCGCAACAACGACACAACCGACCTGGTTGCATACCTGACGCGACTGTGCATCGACGGTCTCTAAATCACCAATGACCCATCCGCCACCGTGAAACATCATTGTGATTGGGTGTGGTCCAGTGCTATCGGGTGTGTAGATTCGAATAGGAATCGACCCGTTGCGTCCTTCAATTTCACGCTCTGAAACACTTCCAACGACGATATCTGGTCTTGTTGGCTGCGCGACACGAAACATTGCGCGTGCCGCTTCAAGTGGCATTTCGGTTAGTGAAGGCGCATCAGCCTCCGCCAACTGGTCAAGGAGGGTGCGGTATTCATTAAGTAATGGCACGATTACGCCGGAATAACTTAAAGCAGGCGATTATCTACGCGTCCCGCTAACGTGAAGCTCGATTCAAAATGTCGCTAGAGTCCTGAAATAGACTAAATCACCCCAAGCGTCACACCTAAAAATTCATGTCAAACATGTGGCTGTATTTCAGCACGATTGATCGTCGATGAGAACTCTCCGCATATCTGCCATCGTCAACTTCGCTATACACTAGATAGAACCCAGTACTGGCGGATCTGAGCCACGCGAAACGCACATTGGCCGACAGAATGTCGTCAGCGTCGTTGTATTGCAATCGACCGGAAAGAACGACTTTTGGTGTGAACGCCGAACGAAATCCGAACCTCATCAAAGAGTAGTTGAATGGTTCGTTGAGATTCGGGAAATCAACTTCGCTAAAGTCATAGCCTACAGACATATTCAGATGTTCACTGAAGGTGTAATTCGACCAGAGTACGAGACTTCTGCGATCACCTTGATAGAAACCGCCAACACCGAACGCTCCACCAATTCCCCAGCGTCGGTCGAACGGACTATTTACACCAATATTCAGCTCGGGTGACTCGTACTCACCGACCAGTACTTCCTCTCCTGCAATAAAGAACGGGTAACGAACACCCTCTTCAGCTACGTTAATCGAAGTCCGAACGTTGGCTCCGTTTTTCCATACGAAATTGCTGTCAAGTTGAAGATACCCGCTTTCCTTATATCCATCGAAATCCCAGTAAGCGGTGTAATTGCTTTGTGGTTGCCACTCTCGCAATCCCCATTTACCATCCAGGGTGACGGTTCTTCGAGACGCAACATGCATTTTTCGCGAATTACGACGTTGAACAAAACCTATCGCAGGATTGAATCCTGCGCCGACTTCGTGATAGCTCGCACTCGACCGCCACCTGGGTGAGTTGTAGCTGCCGTACACGGCGTATGTGTATTCATCGTCGCGTTCAATGCCATCGTTAGCGTGCGAGGTTGCGATGAACGATCGAATTTCGCCGTACTCGCCAAAACCCCACTGTAGATCACCGGCGAAGGTCTGAGATTGGTATGAGTCTGAATCGCGATTCGTAGCGAGAATTCCGAATTTTGATCGATTTGTCAATGTCCGACTGTATCGAGCGACTGCAAAATCCTCGTATCCTTCGAAGCTTGCATCATCGGCCCGTAAATACATAAAGCCGACTTCATTTTGTCGTCCTACATGTCCGGCTAGTTTGATTCCGCCATCCATCGGCAACCGGGTACCATCGCGTGCAATTCCGATTCTTCGACTATGAAACACAAGCGTCTCTCGTGGTACACCGATTGTGAAAAGCGCGCTATTCTCAAGAAAAAATGGGCGAGTTTCTGGAAAGAACAGACTGAAGCGACCAGTATTGATCTGCAGCTGGTCTGACTCGACCTGAGCGAAATCTGTGTTAAAGGTTGCGGTGAAGTTGAGTGTTGGGGTCAACGAATAGAGCACATCAAAGCCGAAATCCGAGCGTTCAACCAAATCTGCGTCACGCCCCTCTCCTTGTGAGGCAATGAGATAAGGATTGAATCTGACATTGCGCTTCGATGGAGGCGGTCTAATGTTCTCGATCGTGCCAGCTAGTCCGAGCCGCCATACTGAAAACTGACGAGGTATCGCTGCCCAAGTGGAGTTTTCGTTGCGACTTCTAACGTAACGACTGAAGTTGATGCCCCAAGATTGGACCTCCTGCCTTGGGTATTGAAGCGACGTAAACGGTATGACCATCTCGACGCTCCAGTTATCGTCATTGACCTTCGCTTCGGCATCCCAAACAGTCGACCAGTTCCAATCCGTATTCCCATTGAAAAGAGATGCGTCCCACTCAACGCCGGTTTGATTGGTCGAGAACGCGACTCCTGTTAACTCGCTCTGATATGGATCGATGACAACGACCACTCCATCAGATTCCCAACCGGCACTTGATGGCTTCATGTCATTGAGGTCGTCCTCATATGCAATGAACGCAATATGCAACGAGTCATCGGTGTAACCGACGTAGACCTTCGTCTCCAATGTTGCGGGCGTGCCATTGTTGGGAATGGTCTGCGTGAAGTCAGACAACGCCGTAAGGTCCTGCCAAGCCGGATCACCTTCGACGATCCCGTCTACAACTGGCGCAATGGAGAGGTACTTCGCTTGTGCACGTGGTCGCGGATCATCGGTACCCTCTCCAAACGCGAAAGTCACGCATGCGCTGCATAGGAGAAACTTGCAGAAGTGAGAGGTAAGTCTCATAGCCATTTCGTTATGACCGAAGCGATTGACCCAAAACTGAGGGAGTACTAGCTTGACCGGACGCGACGGATTCCCTTATTGGATCGATCGGTTCGACGATCGCCGTTTAGCTGAAAGAACGAAGGTCCGCAATCTTACGAGCTGTTTACAGAAGCTGACGCGATTTCGATTTTTGGCCGTTAATACCGTGTTTATCGCTTCGTGCAATGGACAGCTGTGAGTGGTCTAACTTAGAAGGAAGCGAGAATGCTCCACCACTGGGAAATCTAATCCCTACACGGTGTAATTGTTGAGCGAGTCCAGCATCTTTTTGCACATGATGACCGCTTACAAGGAGAAATCGAATGATCAGTCTTATCGACGTCTTGGTGCAGATCTTCATATTCGTACTGGGGATAGTTGCGTTGATTGTGGTGGTTCTGTACGTCATCGATCGGAATCAGACGTCACATGCAATTCGACGAAATTACCCGGTCATAGGGAGATTTCGATATCTATTTGAGACACTAGGGGAGTTCTTTCGCCAGTATTTCTTTGCGATGGATAGGGAGGAATTGCCTTTCAATCGCGCGGAACGCACATGGGTTTATCGCGCGGCGAAAAACACAGATAACACGACTGCGTTTGGCTCAACTCGCGATTTGAGACCGGTAGGTACTGTTATCTTCGCAAACACAATGTTCCCTACCCTAGAGGAGGAGAACCGCGAGATTACGCCTCTGATTATTGGTCCGTACACTGACTTTCCGTTTCTACAACGCTATATCTTCAATGCTTCGGCTATGAGTTTCGGTGCGATATCGACGCCGGCTTTGACTGCGCTCGCGGAAGGAACAAAGCGTGCGGAAATTTGGCTCAATACTGGCGAAGGGGGTCTATCCGAACACCATTTGAATGCTGGTGGCAACGTGGTGTTTCAAATCGGTACTGCGAAATATGGTGTACGCGACGAAAACGGAAACTTAAGTGAAAAGCTGCTCGAGGACGTCGCGGCGCATGAGCAAGTTCGCATGTTCGAAATCAAGATTTCTCAGGGCGCAAAACCTGGAAAGGGTGGCATCTTGCCGGCGGTGAAAGTGACCGAAGAGATTGCCGCAGTTCGAAAGATCCCGGTTCACCAAGCATCGATCTCGCCAAACCGTCACATCGAAGTCAATTCCGTCCCGGACCTTCTCGACTTCGTAAATCGCATTCGATCGATCACATGTAAACCGACAGGGTTTAAAACTGTTATGGGTTCGTTTGCGTGGCTGGACGAGCTCTGTATGCTCATTCGCGAACGCGGCGAGGAATCAGCGCCTGACTTCATTACAGTGGATAGCGCTGACGGTGGTACCGGTGCTGCGCCTATGAGTTTGATCGACAATGTCGGAATCCCGATCCGCGAGAGTTTGCCACTCGTGGTTGACACGCTAACCCGACATGGGTTGCGAGACCGGATCAGGGTGATTGCAAGCGGGAAGATGATTACACCAACGGAGGTGGCTTGGGCTGTGTGTGCAGGTGCTGACTTTGTTGCTACGGCACGCGGATTCATGTTTGCCCTCGGGTGTATACAAGCTTTACAGTGCAATAAGAACACCTGCCCGACGGGCATCACCACACACAATAAGCGACTACAACGAGGTCTGGATCCCGTTGACAAAGCCGAACGGGTATATCAGTACGCAATGGGAATTCGTAAGGAACTGGCGATCATCGCGCACTCTTGCGGCGTTAATGAACCTCGTGAATTGCAACGCGAACACTGTCGCATTGTTCAATCAGATGGCAGATCCGCACCCCTAGTTGAGCTATACCCATACGAAGAAGCGGCTTAGAGATGCGTGCGGGACTGAGCTAAAGCGCAAAATACGCGCGGTTTATTTGTTTTGTTTGACATCCTCCTCTCCCTAAAGGAAGAGGATTCCTACCGCGCTCAAGCATGGCATTGAGCCATTGCTTGAGTCGCTTCGATGGGTTCCTGCTGCTGACGACTACTGCCGTTCACTTCACAGGCGAACCGGGCATGCCCTGCCCTTTTGGTTACACCGACCACGTCGGAATTACCTTCAAAGCGCACGCAGAGTGCTTCTCACGCGTTAAACGTCTGCTTGGTTTTCGTCAGACGCGTCGTGCGAAATTCTCTGAAGAAGCATCTCTTAGGTGCGTTACAATCTTACAAAAATTTCATAAACTGCGCCTTATATCCCCGCCCTGAACGACGGGGCTTTACGGCGCGTTAGGTAAAGGTCACCAGGTGTCGTCAGGATTCGACGTTTCCGAATTCCGTCATGTTGTCAGTCATTTCGCAACAGGTGTCGTGGTGGTTTGCGGCAACGAGGATGGTGAACTTGTCGGCTTTGCCGCACAGTCTTTTGTGTCATTGTCACTCGAACCACCACTCATTCTGTTTTGTCCACAGAAAACTAGCACTAGCTGGCCGCGTATTCGAAGCTTGGGGAAGTTCTGCATCAACGTACTTGCCGAGGATCAAGGTGAGGTGAGTGATGCGTTCGCAATGATCGGGGAGGTGGCTGATATTGCGTGGCATACGAATCCGACGACAGGCACTCCCGCGCTGGACGGTGTGATCGCAACAATCGACTGTACGCTAAATGCGGAACACGATGCTGGTGATCACACGATCGTGGTCGCGGACGTTCGCGGTCTAAAAGTCGATCGTCCGGAACTGGGTCCGTTGCTCTTTTTCCAGGGAGCGTATGGACACTTCGCTCCCGTAGAAGAACCTAGCTAAGAAAGACCTTTGACTGGGAGCGCCGCGCCGTGAATCGGGTCCGCATCCTTGGATGCAAGAAATAAGATAACGCGTGACATTGCTTCTGGTGTTACCCAAGCAGAGAAATTCGCTTTCGGCATATCTTCGCGATTTCGAGGCGTATCGATGATGCTCGGTAGAACGCAGTTCACGTTGATGTGTTTCGACTTGAGCTCCTCTGCGAGGCTCTCCGTCAATCGGATGACGACGCTTTTCGACGCAGAATAGGCAGCCATTCTGCCGACCCCGGTCAAAGCGTTGATCGCGCCGACGTTCACTATCTTGCCCTGACGTCGTTCTGTCATTTGGGGAATTACAGCTCGAACTGTGTTTAGAACCGTTCGAGCGTTGAGGTTGTACATGAAATCCCACGTCTCGTCCGTGGTCGTTTCTACCGTATCGCCCATTGTGAAACCGCCTGCGATGTTCGCCAACACATCAATACGACCGATCTCGGCGACAACACGTCGCGCATCATCAGGGCTGATGAGATCAGCTTGATGTAGTTGGAAAGGTGTATCCGCAGTGATGACATCAACGCCTGACACCGTAGCACCCTCATCTTGAAACGCCTGCGCGACAGCCATGCCGAGTACGCCAGCCGCACCGGTCACAGTGACGTTTACGCCATTAAATCTGCTCATTTGATCCTCTAGTTTGCAAGTGCTTCAAGCGCATCCCAATCGGGTTGTTGAATGTTGCCATCGGCGCGTATGGGTTGCACACAAACGTGATTCGCACCAGCCTGCATATGTTCGTCGATGCGCTCTCGAATCGCATCGATATCGCCCCACGCAAAGGTGGTATCGATGAACTTATCACTTCCAGCATCGTTGATATCGGTTTCGCTTAGACCCATGCGAAGCCAATTGTTTCTGTAGTTAGGTAATCCCTGGTAAGTCGAAGCAGCGCGACGAGCCGCAGCACGCGCTTTGTTCGGATCGGTTTCCATGATCACTTTTTGCTCTACACATAACCAAGCTTCAGGTCCCATGGTGTCTCTTGCCATTTTTGTATGGACCGGAGATGTGAAGTACGGGTGTGCGCCGTCGGCGTCGGATGCCGCGAGCTCGAGCATTTTCGGACCGAGTGCGGCTATCACGGTCTTTGGCGGTTCGCTCATTCGAGGCGCAGAGTAGGGTGAAGCCTTCATTTTTGTTAGGTAATCCCGCATGGTCGATACTGGTTTACCGTACGTCAAGCCACGCAGTCCTTCTACGAGCGGCTTATGCGAAACCCCTAGACCTAGTAGAAACCGATCGTCGCTTTGCTCGGCAAGCGTGAGTTGGGCAGCGAGAGTCACACCAGGTTCACGATGGTAGATGTTGGCGATACCCGTCGCGATGACGAGCGACGTCGTATTTGCTAAGAGCCAAGAGGCGTGCGCGAACGGGTTGCGCCCGACCGTTTCCGGCAGCCACAAAGCGCTGTACCCAAGATCTTCGATACGTTTGGCTGCGGTTGCTGCATCTGATGCCGACATCGCGTCGGTGAAATACCAAACACCTAGTTTGCCTAATTCCATCCGTTAACTCCCGACGTCAATCTATCGACCAATGAAGTTGCCTGGTCTACGTTCTGCGACTGCTTGGATACCCTCTGTCGCGTCTTCAGTTTCGCGCAACCACTGCTGCTCCTTTAACTCGTGATCGGTTGCGGTTTTAATTTGGTCGGCAAGTCCTTGCCTTGTGGTCGCACGTGTCGACGCGACTGCGAGAGGGGCGTTTTCGGCAATTTCCTTTGCCAACGCGATGGCGCGACCGCGAACCTCGTCCAACGGGACCAGCTCATCGACGAGACCCCGTTCCAGCGCTTCGTCACCCTTAATGCGACGCCCGGTAAAGAACATAAGGTTTGCGAATTGCGGTCCGACTAATCGTGGCAGCGTTACGGTTAATCCAAAGCCTGGGTGAATACCAAGTTTTACGAAGTTCGCGGCGAAACGCGCTTCGGGTGCAGCGACTCGAAAATCGGCAACGAGCGACAGACCAAACCCACCACCGATTGCGGCACCTTGTATCGCTGCAATTAACGGTTTCTTCGCGCGGAATAATCGAACGCCTTCTTCATAGAGCGATCCGGTTCGGTTTCGGAATCCTTCCTCGGTAAACTCTTCGTCGCCAGAACTCTCTTCGTTGCCACTTCCGAAGTTCGCACCCGCGCAGAACGACTTGCCTTGCGAAGCTAAAACAACCGCTCGGCAACTTGGATCTTCGTCCAGCGTATTGAAAGCGTCAGCGATCTGATGAATTAACAGCACGTCGAAGAAATTGTGCGGAGGACGTTGAATTTCGACAATACCGACCGCGCCGTCTCGCGTTACTTCGATATCTGGGTAATTGGTGCCCACGTAGTTCGCCTCAGAAATTTGAAAGAGTAGATGTTACCCAGCGAAAAACCATCTTTTAAACGACCACGTCTTGGTAGTTTGGCGTTTCCGTCGATCGTCACGAACTTGATGTTCTCGCTCGTCGTGATCGTACAAACGAAATTCGTCGGTGAATTGGGTGAGCAAGCGATCGCTGCTGTCGGTATGGGGCAGCGAGTGTTCTTTGCAACGCAGGCACTGCTAATGGCTATCACTGCGGGTACCACGGCTTTAGTCGCCAGAAATTGGGGAGCAGAAAACTATGTAGAAGCGGGACGTATGACGATGGCTAGTCTCGCGCTATCGGCTATTGCAAGTGTCGCGAGCGCGATCCCTGGGATTGTTTTTGCGTATGAAATCGCATTGGTCTTTGGTGTTGACGAGCAAACGACACGCCTCGCGGCTGAGAACATCCGATGGCTGTCTGTATTCAACTTGGCGTTTGCAGTGAACTTTACGATTGGCGCGGCGTTGCGAGCTGCGGGCGACGCATGGACTCCTTTCTGGATTAGTGTCGCTGTCAACATCGTAAACATTCCCCTACTTTATGCGCTTGTGTTGGGTCACTGGGGGTTTCCCGCGTTAGGCGTGAAAGGCGCCGCGATAGCCGGTGGTGTTGCCGGATTACTTGGTGCGGTCATTAGTCTGATCCTTTGGATGGGTCAGTGGGTTCGGGTTACTTATGTTCGCGATGGTTGGTGGGAGAAGCACCGCTTTAGGCAACTAATCGACGTGGGGTATCCTGCAGGTATCGAGATGATGGTTTTCCAAGTTGGTTATTTCTTCTTCTTGGTCTTACTTGGTAACTACTACGGTACTTCAGCGTTTGCGGCGTACTCTCTATCAGGAACCATGTTCATGGTATGCATGGTGGTCGGCTACGGTTTCTCAGTTGCTGGATCAACGCTTTCCGGTCAGTACCTAGGTGCGAATGATCCAGAAGGTGCGGTTCGTAGCGGGTGGCGTGCGTTGTTATACGCCGCGCTCTCAATGGGTGCACTTGCTCTTGTGATCGTATTGAATGTAGAAGCGATTGTTGCTGTCTTTCTTGCTGATCCAGATCCGCAGACGGTAGCGTATTCAGTACAGATCGCGTGGATGCTTGCGTTGTCCACGCCGTTGATGGCCATTGAATTCGCGATTGGTGGTGCGTTGCGTGGGGCTGGCGACACGCGTTTTCCGATGGTTTCGACGCTAATTGGGTTGATTGGGATTCGATGCGTGATCGCTGTTGCGTGCGTCTTGCTCAGCTTGGATGTCATCTATATGTTTGCGGCGATGGTCGCTGAGAATATTGTGAAAGGCGTGCTCTTGATCGGCAGGTATCGAACGGATCGCTGGAAGAACCTGGTTCAACTTGAACCAGCACAAGCAACTGCAAGCACCGAAGGACCGACATCGCCAGAAGACGATCGAGATGATGCCAGAGTTTCTAGACTTGGTAGGAGCTAGTATCCACTCAATGATGCTGCATAGTGGAGTGGTTGTGCGACATGGCGGTCGATCACCGATGTCTTGGGTGAGTTCGCAGCGTTACGTCTTCTACCGTGGCTTCCGACTCCCTTGAGGAAGGGGAAACGTTCAGTGGGTCAAGGTCGAGGCATTCGATCCGCGAGACTGTCTTTGCAAGTTAGTCCTCTAGACAGGCAAACACGAGATCGCGTCGATTGACTATCCCGATCGGGTGGCGAGTCTCGTCCGTCACGACAGCTTGCGAAAGATCAAGATTTGCTAATAACCTTGTCGCATAGACCACCTTCATCCGGGCAGGCACGGATACGATGGGTTTTGTCATGATTTCAAACACATAAGTTCGTTCTGGAGGTCGATGCTTTCCCATTACCTCCCTTGCTACGTCCGTTACGGTAACGAGGCCGATTTCATCGTCCTCGTCGCGTCGATCGACGATCAGAGCATTGAGGTTATGTTGTTTCAACAGAGTTATCGCATCGTGTACCGTCGCGTCTCGATCAATAAGGTGAAAATCCCGGGACATGTAGTCCTCTACTCTTGCGACTTTCTCGTCTGTCATGCTTCTTCTTCCATAGATTCAAGAATGTATGGCATCTGCGATCGCAGACCAACGGCGTCTTCGATAGCCAACTGAAAGGCAATTCCGGAACCGGGTTCGTCGTCGAAACCGCCAACTTGCTGAATTGCGTTCATGATGTTCTGTGCACTCGAATCAGCCGCTACAAAGAGAATGGCATCGCGAGTCGAAGTGAAGTCAAGACCTAGAAAGGTCTTTGACGCCTTTAAGCCCTCGCCGCGGGCTTCATGAATAACGGTCGCGCCGGTCGCACCCGCTTTTCGTGCAGTCTCAATGATCTCATCCGTTTTGTCTACGGACACAATGACAACAATAAGTTTTAGCATGTCGTTATAGTTCTGTTGAAGTTTGAGAACGTTTTCGTTTCGTTAGTTTCGAGTTTATGAGGGAATAGCTGAGGACGGACATAATCGGAAAGACGCTTGCAAAAGCGATCAATCCGAATCCGTCGATCAATGTGCTTCTGCCTGGAATGTTGCTAGCCAATCCCAATCCGAGAGCAGCAACGACAGGTACGGTTACGGTCGAGGTGGTAACGCCACCACTGTCGTAAGCGAGCGGCATTATCGTTCGACTCGCAAACAACGTCTGGATCATTACGATGACGTAGCATACGATGATATACCACTGTAAAGGGGTTCCAGTTACGATTCGAAAGCACCCCAAAGATACGCCGACGGCTACACCGACTGCGACGGCTAGTCTCAGTCCCCAAGCATTTATCGCCCCTCCTGACGCACTTTCGGCCTTCAAAGCAACCGCAATCAGTGGTGGTTCAGCGATGGTCGTAGCAAATCCGATTGCTGCAGCAAACGCGTAGATAACCATGTAGTCCGTCCATCGGACCTCAGCTTCCGTCGTCGCGACGTTCGAAGCTGTAAGTTGCGATGCCATAGTTTCACCGATTGGAAACAATGCGTCATTCAGACCAACTAAGAACAACGACAAACCTATCACCACCAATACAAATCCCGTGATGATCTGCTTCAGTCTCGGGAGTTTCTGTCTAAGTACGAGTACTTGAAATACGACGAGTACTAAGACGATGGGCGCTACATCTCTTAATGTTGTCCCGAAGGACGATGCTAGGTCAACGAGGAATTGCATCTCAAGCGACCATGTTGTAGGCGAGGATAAAGATGATCGGCGCTAGACACGCGAAAGCGATCAGACCGAAACCGTCGAGCATTGGATTGCGTCCCTTGATGCTCGTAGCCAATCCCACACCCAACGCGGTAAGCAGAGGCACAGTAATCGTGCTTGTTGTTACGCCGCCAGAGTCATATGCGATACCAATGATCTCCGGCGAGGCGAAGAATGTGAGCACGGTTACGATGACGTAGCCAGAAATGATCATCACATGTAGTGGCCAAGCCTTCAAGATGCGAAAGACCCCGATTACGACGGCCGACCCTACAGAGAACGCCACAACAATTCGTAGGTTTAGAGCGTACGCATCTCGCACGCTCGCCTCGTTCTCTATATGTCCAGCGAGCGCGACGACCTCTGCCGCTTCTGCCGCGATTGCAATGAGTGCCGGTTCGGCTACGGTGGTTCCAAAGCCAAGGCAAAACGCGAAACTGAGTAGGGCGACAAGACTGCTCTTCTTTGTAAACGCTTGGGCGATAGCTTCCCCTAGTGGGAACAGTCCGTTCTCTAGACCGTGGATAAATAAGGCGAGACCTAACACGACACAGACAAGCCCAACCAAGGTTTCACCGAGGTTCGGGAACGGTTGTTGGAGAACCACAATCTGGAAGAAAGCGATGACGATGATGATGGGCGCGAGATCACGGACCGCACCAAGAATGCGGCTAAAAATCGCGTTGAAGAATGCTGTCAATGCGTCGCTTTAAGGTTGCGCGGCTACATTAGGTCAAAGTAGCAATACTGAATAAGCCAAGGAGCAACCTAAATATCGAAGGAGAACCGGGTCACGTGTGATTCTAACAGGTAGATTTCCGAGTTCAGCGAAAGATTAGTGGGTCTACTGATCGTCAATTTCAGGATTTTGGCTTAATACTTAGTACGGTTCGGATCGCGCCCAACGCATACGCTGGCCAGTGAACAACGGATCGTTTCAGTCGTCGCGAATATCTCAGCGCGCTCTGTTATCGCTAAAATGTTATGTTATAACGTACCAATTCGCTCGCTAGTTTAGCGAGACGGCTCGTTTCGCGTGCTACCCACCGTCTGACTGCCATGTAGTCAAGTATGCGAACGTTTTCTAGCGTCGTGCGCCTATTCGGTACTTTTAGGAGATGCATTATGAATCGCATGCAACGAATTTTCGCGACCGTAGCAATTTGCCTCGGCGTGGTCGCGTTTGCCGCAGAGGCGTCTGATGAGGAACCATCGCCGGAGTTAGAGGAGATCGTCGTCACAGCACACCCGCTTGCTGGTGATGGACTAGCTCAACCCAGCGATGTCATGGAGACCGATGAACTGGATCGTAAGATCGTCGACAACATTGGCGCGACTGTGGGTAACGAACCGGGCATCCACAACAGTGCATATGGGGTGGGTGCAGGTCGACCTGTCATCCACGGCCTAGGAGGCGCACGTGTGCGCATCATGGAGGAACGTATCGACACTCTCGACGTTTCGGTAAGCAGCGGTGATCACGCGGTCACAGTCGACCCCTATCTCGTCGAACGCGTTGAAATCTTGAAAGGGTCATCGACATTGCTCTACGGGTCCGGTGCTATCGGTGGGGTAGTGGATGTCCAAACTAACCGTATCCCGAACAAGGTGCCGGACGGTATAGAAGGCAGCTTCGGCGTGCAAGGTTCTGACAACGGCAACGGTCGAAATGGGTCTTTACGGCTCGACGGTGGTGGCAGCAATATTGCGTGGCACATAGACGCTTTTGCTCGCGAATCTGACGATTACGACATCCCTGGTTTTGCCGAATCCGCAGCGTTTCGAGCCGCGGAAGAAGAAGAACACCACGACGAGGATGAACACGAGGATGAACACGAGGATGACGACCACGGACATGAAGAAGAAGGCCACGAAGAGGAAGCTTACGGGCATTTGACCGGGAGCGGAGTTGAAGTTCGCGGTGGTTCTGTTGGCTTCTCCTTGGTTGGCGACTTTGGCTTCGCTGGAATCGCAACCAGTAGTCTAGATTCGACGTATGGCATCCCTGGTCACAGTCATGCTCATGGGCACCACGATGAAGAACACGAGGAACATGGTGACGAAGAGGAGCATCATGACGAAGAGGAGGAGGAACATCACGACGATGAAGAGACTCCGCCAGTCGTCGATCTCGAACAGACGCGCATTGATCTGGAGGCTGGATTAGTAGACCCGTTTGCTGGTATTGAAAACCTGAACTTTCGCCTAGGCATCAATGATTACGAACACGCGGAGAATGAAGCCGGTGAGGTCGGAACACTGTTCACGAACGAAGCGTGGGAAGCGCGCACAGAATTGACACATGCGTCGATCAACGGTTGGAGCGGCGCACTCGGTATGCAACTCGGGAACCGCGAGTTCTCGGTTGCTGGTGAAGAAGCCTTTACACCTCCTGTCGATACATCGACGAGTGGATTGTTCTGGGTTGGCGAGCGGTCACTCGGCGAATTCGGACTTGAAGCCGGATTGCGATACGACCGCGTCGCGCATGATCCCGCGATAGGTCAGAGTCGTAGCTTCAACGGCGTGAGCGCTTCGCTTGGCCTCATCGTACCGCTTAGCGAACGATGGCAAGGCACGCTGCTGACCGATTTCTCCTCTCGCGCACCAGTGGGAGAGGAACTCTATTCGGACAGTCCACACCCTGGCACAGGCGTATTTGAAGAAGGGGATCCTGGACTCGGCAACGAAAAGGCTCGCAACTTCGCATCCACCCTAAGCGGTGGTGGCGATGATTGGTCACTCTTGGGGACCTTTTACTACACGCAATTTTCGGGTTTTATTTATCAGGCCGCGACGGGTGAGGAGCGAGAGGGTTTCGACCTCCGTAGATACTCTCAATCCGACGCGACATTCCCAGGATTTGAGGTGGAAGGTCGGGTTACCGTAGCGAAATGGGCGGAGGGAACGCTTGATATCGGCGCTTTCTTCGACATGGTTGCGCCATCAATTGACGTCAGTGGCAACGATAACTTACCGCTTATCCCACCTGACCGGATTGGGTTGTCTCTTGAGTTTACGAATGACCGCCTAAGATTGAACGTGGACTACGTGCGTGCTTCTGAACAAAACGATGTTGCCGAATTCGAGCTGCCAACGGAGTCGTACGATGACCTTCGCGCGCGCATTGCTTGGCGTTTCCGAGCGGGCGACTCGACCGTTGACGTCTTTCTCGCCGGTCGCAACTTAACCGACGACGAACAGCGTCTGCATACGTCCGTCGTTAAGGATATGGTGCCCCAGCCAGGGCGTACGATCGAAACCGGAGTGCGTATGCGTTTTTGACCGCTACTAGCTCGTGGTTGTAGTTTCACCTATTGAGACGATAGGAGAGCGATGACGGCGGTGGTGTAGGGAACTTCTGAGAGATCGTCAAGAGAGGACCGGAACCGGAGCAAGGCGCCGAAGTTTCGTTCATAATCAAACTAATGACGAACATCAATCGCATGTGAGAGGATTTCTACTTCGCCGCCGTTGCGCGTGATAAGCAGAATTACTTCGATAGTCTCGTCACTCGTGATTGAATAACGAGGATATTGGGCGATTAACTGAATTCAGCTAATGAAGATTAGCTAGCTGCGTTGCGAGTCCTTCGAGACTGATCACTTGAGTTTCGTCGCGTTTAAGGTATGTCTCGCGACCTGGGTAGACGATGAACGAACGTGTGGGTTCTAAATCCACTCTTGCTTCGTAGAACCCGCGTTCTAGATTGGGAGAAGTGCTGCGCTTAATTTCGATTGCCCACCTTTCGCCATTCGGCATATCCAGAACGAGATCGACTTCGGCACCGGTGGCGGTTCGATAGAAGTAGGGAGTTGAATTGTCTGGCGCCACGCCAATGAGGTTTTCGATAACGAATCCTTCCCAGCTTCCACCAACCACAGGATGACCAAGAATTGCCTCGAGGTTTCGTAGTCCTAGCATCGAGTGCGTAACGCCACTATCTCGAATATATAGCTTAGGCGATTTGACGAGGCGTTTTCCTACATTAGCATGTAGCGGAATTAACCGTCTCACGAGCAGTAAGTCCACGAGTAAGTCGAGATATCGCACAACTGTTGTCGCGTCAACTCCAAGACCTCGTGCGAGACTCGCGGCGTTGAGCGTGCTTCCCTGAAGATGTGCCAGCATCGTCCAAAAGCGTCGAAGCGTTTCTCCTGGAATTCGTGGGCCGAGCTGCGGAATATCTCGTTCCAAGTACGTGCGTAGGAAGTTATCGCGCCAGATTGCACTCTCGTTGTCGTTTGAACCGAGAAAACTGTCGGGGAATCCCCCACGAGTCCAAAGTCTTTCGCTTTCGCTAACTTCCAGTATGTTGAAAGGTTCGAGTTCAATGTAAGCGACACGTCCTGCAAGTGATTCGCCAGATTGTTTGAGCAACTCGATCGACGCCGAACCTAACAGCAGAAAACGGTTTGTATTTAGACCTCGTCGGCGACCATCATCGATGAGACTGCGAAGAGACTGGAATAGTTCGGGAAGCCGGTGAATCTCATCAATGATTACGAGTTTGTCTTCGTGACGGGTCAGGAACATCGTAGGATCGTCGAGTTTATCTTGGTCGGAGCTCAGCTCTAGATCAAGATATACGCTTGTTTGTGTTGTAGCGAGCTCGTGCGCAAGGGTTGTCTTCCCCACTTGGCGAGGTCCGAGCAACGCAACGGCCGGGAATTGCGCGAGGCGAGCACGGACCAAATCTTGCTTTTTTCGAGTTATCATCCTAGTAATTCTAGGATTTCATACCAGATTTGCAGGGTTAAATTTGGTTTTTATTCTTGTGGCTGTTGGGAACGGTAAAAATATGGAATGTATCCTGCAAGACCCAGCTCGAAAAATAGATCAAAACGGTCTCGACTGTCGCCCTTTCCACGCGTGGATACGTACGAGAGTCTAGACGTGTTCTTTACGCTGCCTTCTCAATTCGGTTGATGACACGTCGCAACGGAAATCCGAGGCCGCAACACCGTCGCATAAATTCCTAAGATCGGTTCCCAACTTGAGATCGTCCAGCGTTAGAAACTTAGATCCATCACGTCTCCCGAATACCAGGAAACGGACTCCAAGGACCTTCAATTCGTTGATCGCGTTGTCTCGATCCTCTTTCGATTCGTAGTAGCGCTCGTGATCAATTCGGGAAATGGTGTCGGTCCCAACGACAAAAGTACCACCAGCGTCCTTAAAGAGTAAACGAGCCTTGTCGATGAATTTAGGCTGATTGGTCAAGACAAACGCATCGGTATTGAATTGTTTGATCCGTTCGTCAATGTCAATGAAATCGAGGTTTGGTTTATCGACATTGCGAACACTCAACTCGAATGCGACCCGCTGGTTTAAGCGTTCCTCCGCAAATTTCTGCATGCGACGATGACCATCGTGGAGCGGGTTAAACGCGCCAGGTAGAACCGCAGTTCCGGGATCGCCATGAAACGTCGGTGTATCGTCTAGCAGTCGCGAGACGGATGTTTCATAAACAGCCGATCCACTGGGTTCTATCGCTGGACTTGAGCTTTCAATCTCGAGTCCGTATGTCAGAAAATGAACCGCGAAATCAGCTAGCTTGCGTTCTTCCTGCGATCGCGTCAACACACCCTTTTCGAAAGGAACATGCCATACAACCGTTTTATTCAAGGTCTGAAGTGCTACATACGCTCGATGAGCACCTCGTTTGGGTTGGACAGAACGTAACGCAGCGGTGATTCCAACGCCAAAGACATAGTGCTCAGAATCAGGAACTAACTCGCGGGCATGAAGTAACGCCTGCATAGCGAGTCGGCGAGTGGTAAGCGATGAGCAATAGCTATCCGGTTCGTACCCGAGAAGGTCTATCATCGCTTGATTGTGGTACGGCACGTTCGCTGCCAATAAAGTACTGGAAGCCCTTGGCTGAGTCGCTAAGTCTGAAAGGAGCAGCGAACCCCCAGCAGCGTAAATCACGCCGCGCCAAGGGGAATCAAGAAGACGGTCTGCTGCTGTCACGCCTCTAGAAAATCGCGAACGATACCCATGAACACATCGAACTGGTCATGGTGGCTCCAATGCCCGGCAGCGTCAATTCCGGCAACATGGACGTCTTTGAACACCGCAGCGCGCCCGTCCTTCATCGGATCGCTCGCCCACGATTCTTTACCGTAAACAAGAAGTGTCGGGCAGTTAATCCGGGCATACAAAGACTGAATCTCGTCGTCCGACAACCCGATTGGCGCAAACGTTCTAACGTAATTGTCGAATTTCCAGCTGTAAGTCCCGTCTTCGTTCTGATTGCTGCCGTGTACGGTTAAGTGTCGTGCTTGCTCTTCGGTCAGATGCGGATTCTCAGTCTGCATTCGATGAAACGCTTCTTCCAAAGAGGTGTACTTTCTTAGTATTCGGCTGGAAAGATGACGGAGGTTATTCACCCAATTCTGGAGACGTGATTCGACTTTCGACGGGCTTCCTGAGTGCGACCATCTTGGTGGTGCCCCCATGCCTTCGATCGAAATCAGTCTCGCCACGGTCTCTGGGTAGAGACCCGCGTAGATGAGTGAAATCGAGCCGCCGAGTGAATGACCCATCACTGTGACGGGCGACATGTGTTTCTGTTGTACGAGCTGCGCGATGTCGTACACATAGTCGATATGAAGATATCCACCACCGACCATCCATTGAGAGTCACCGTGTCCTCGTAGATCAGGCGCTATTACGTGGTAGTCGTCCCGTAATTCGGATGCCACCCAGTCCCAGTTACGGCAGTGGTCGCGACCGCCGTGAATAAGTAGCAATGGCGGCGCATCTTCGTTTCCCCAGTCGACGTAGTGCAAGCGCAATCGCTGTGAAAAATAGATATGCGAACTTGGTGTCTCGGTCAGCATATCTGAATTTTAGGTTTAGCAGTCCAATCTAAGGACAAGACCGTCGCGATCTAACAAGTGCACGTACCGTTTTGATGACATGCGATTTCTCGAGTTGTGTCAAGTTTTTTCTGAAAAATGTTTTTCGTGTGGTCTCGGCGACCGCCCCGCGGGTCGGTCGCCGAGGCTGCGATTGATGTTGATTTCATGCCGCTTTCGCCCACGTTGGTGATGAAGTTGCATGCCCCTTGATGAGCCCGATCTCAC
>JAJECH010000022.1 GCA_022822135.1 Pseudomonadales bacterium | reverse complement strand
ATCGACTCCAACGGTACGAATATGAACGTTCATTAAATTGGGCGTTCGCACGCGAGTTACTGCCGTATTTCATGGCAATGCCAGAACTTTGGGCGCAAGTGGGTTACTTGCACAAGTGGGAAGATGGCAACAGCGATCTCCATTCCTTTCTAAGCTCATGGAGTACTACGCTACACAGGAACGGACTGGACGACTCCTTAGTGGATATATTCAAACGACAAATTCCGCTCGAACATCGCACGACACTGCGCCTCGCTACACCGCGTAGGTAGATACACGTGAAAATCGACTCCTATGCACCACAGCACGTCTATCAACTACCAGATCCTGCGAATACAAACGGATTTAGGGGCGAAAACCACAACTGGTCGAATGGACAACCTTAACGTACTGTGCGATTATTTCGTTGAAATAAGACCTAGGGGTCGTCGAGCGACACCGGATCCCTGGGCGTGTGATCAACTATTCAGAGTTTGCTGGATCGTCTAGCTGCAGTTCACCAGTGACCCCGGATCATGCGAGTTGGCATCGATACCTATAACGCGGGAGTGTTCAATAAAGAGCTCGAACGCAACGGCCCACTCGTCTCATTGGTGAATCAGAGCGTCCTTTCACTCTATGCGACCAACAAGCGCACGCGCGATCTCGTGATCAAGCATCGGATACATCACCGACGCGTTGAGTATATGAACTGGCAGGTCTTGAACGCCAAACTCTACACCGACGTGAACGAGAATCTCAAGCTCGTTAACGACGAAAAACACCGCATCGAAAGATCGATGCGGTGATTGCATTACTGTGAGCGACGAAGGTCGCGGAGGAATATGCGGTGGTCGAGAATCGGGTTACTGTGCTGTTTATGCCTCTCCAATGTTCATTCGTCAATCGACGGAGTGAGTCGATCACAAGAATGAAATTCGATGGGTTCGGCGAGTTCTTCTCGATCTTTGCTCCACGCCTTTGGAATGATGTTCTTTGTATCCTCATCCATGAATCGCCAGATATATGGTGGAGTGACATCGTGATAGTAGTACGCCACAGTCATTTCTGCGAAATACTCACGTTCGTTCGTCATCCAATAGTCTTCTCGACCGTGCCAATCACAGGTTAGCGCATGTTGAAACGCATCCATAATGTATTGGTTGCGGAAGCCATCGGGGATGTGCTGGTCATGCCACGCGTGCGCGAGCTCGTGTATAGCAAGATTGCGGTTTTGAAAAGAAAGAGGCTTCGCCCAATATTCGAAGCAGTCGTATAGGACATACCCCCCTTTCTCGAATGAAAAGTAACGGACACTACCAGTCCGTCGACTACTGCATGTGTCTCGAAGAATAAAGACCGTAGAGATTCGGAGGAGGTTAATTGCATGCTTGGGTAAAACGCCAACGGCGAGTTGTAGTTGCCTTTCAATTCCATCGAGAGATTGAGTCATCCACTCAATATTTTCTTGGGAAAAGTTGCCATCCCAATGTTCCGTGTGAACACGAAAGCCATGCAGCACAATGTAGTAGTGCTCATCTTTGACTATGCGATCGATTAAGTCATCCATCGGCACTTGCAAGTCATCCATCGTTACGACATCTGCCATCGCCGTATATGACATAGCGAACAGTACCGCGATGGTCGTTGCCTTCTTCACATAAATCTCCACTAGAAATACTTGGCGAGCGCGCTTTGCTCGACCCGAGCTTTCTTCGAGTAGTGTAGCACCATCGACTCCGAACGCCATCCGCCCGCGAGCGCGACCGCGCCCGTGTTCGCACCACGAGTCACCAGTTCGGACGCGAGACCGATCCTGCCACTATGCGCCGTCAAGCGACCTTCGACCCCTGTCGCCTGCCACTTGTGACCACGCGCCACCACGACGCTGAACGGTAATCCATAGGGCGGTATCACAAGAAGCAAACAGGTCGTGAGCTTGACGGTGTCATTTACGACCAATACCCGACTAGGAGACGAAAACATGAAGGCTAGTTTGGGAATGGATGGCGAAGTGCTTAACATTGCGCCAACTTCACACTCATTTAGTGACATGGCAACCGCGACTCGACCGGACAATCCGCGTAGCGACTTCCACCCCGCGAACGAGGGCAAGCAACTGATTCTCCAAATGCCGAAAGCCGCCGTCGACGTGATCGAACGTGAGGCAGAGCGACTTGGTGAATCGACGACCTTCGTGGCTCGGCGTGTGCTGCTCGAATGGACGCGCACGCGGGGGGGCGAACTGATGGGCGCGAAGAAAAAGACCCCCGAACGCAAGCGGCTCGTGTGCGAGAACTCGCCGGAAGTGGACGCCGATATACGCCAGATCGCAACCGCCGAAGCAATGAAAACGTCGCAACTGGTGCGCCCGGTACTGGCACGATTCGTCCAGGACTACCAAGCTGCCTAGAGCGAAGGCGAGCGTATCCAGTTGATCCGCTTGTAGACCGATGGCAATGCAACGCTGGGGGTTAATTGTGGTCGTTGTGCTGGCGATCCTGACGGCGTGCGCGCCTGACCGTCCGAGCGTGGAAGAACTGCAAGCGTCAAGTCCGTGGTGGAAGCTCTGCGGCGATCCAAATCCTCTCGTGTCGGGTTTCGGCATGGAGGAATTGGAAAAGAACAACCCCTACCCGCCAGGACTCGACGCCGTCGAAAACGAACACGGCGATACGTTGCTGCATTACGCGGCGCGCGGGGGACGTGACTTTTGTTTGAGTAACTTGATACTCTTTCGCTACCACTCAAACTGCGCAACGAATGACGCGGGACTCACACCCGCCGACCTGTACGCCAACACCACGTCGCCCCGCCCTCACGTTCTGCGTGATTTGACATGCAAGACGAACGAGAGCGGCTAACCGCCCGCAGCTGCCACGCTCTCGACTGCGAGACGGTGAGTAGCTACACGGTTATGCTGCCGATCGGAAAAGTCCTGCGTTTCTGCCAAAGGTGTGCGGATGGTTACGCCCGAACTGGCGAGCTGCCGTTCCTCGAGGAACGACGCGACTACTGGTCGACGCCACCTGCCATCGAAGTGATCCGCAAGATCGAACCCGCACTCTCAATGCTCGCGGATCGACCGCCAAACTGTGGTACCAAGACTAGAGATGAAGACTAAACTACTGCTTAGCTTAGTCGGGCTGTTGCCACTGACAGGTTGTGCTTCTATTTCCGAATCCTATTACGATAGGACTCGGATAGTCTCCAACCCGCATACGCAACAGACTTACTACGAACTTAGAAATATTCCTCTTGTTCGAGACGCCAAGTGGTATGAATCGACAGCAGGATACAACGCCAGTTTATTTTTCTCTCCTGATCCACCTAAATTCATCATACACTTTGACATAAAAAGTGACTACCATCACATGTTCGAAAATGTTCACCACCTAGGTAAACAGTATGAACTATTGGATCATAAGAATTCTAAAAGAGATCCTTCTGGTCTTTACTATGCCATAGAATCATTCGCTATCAGAGAGACTGTTGATACGATGCTCAAGGCAACATGCGGTGAAGGTACTCACGATTACTATCTTCAAGGTCGAGAAAGAAGCACAACTGTTGGATTCAACCGTGAAGTCATTGCTGGATTCGTAGCAAAACTCAAAGCGCTTGGTCTGGTGAAGGGTTATTCGTGCTTTGATCAACCCTAATCTACATTGAGCAACTTCGATATAGATTGCGATTTAGAGTGGACAGAACCCTAGCGACGCTTTGCGTGTCCGTCGCGATGATCCGATTACGGGACGATCCCGCACGACTGTAACAGTTGCACCATTTCATCGTGGGGTTTGATTAATGCAGACCATGTAAAACCGACGCAACACAAAATCACAAACCCGCCTACAAAAACCGCATATATCAGTGTTCCCCAGTCTTGAGCTATACAAGCTTTAAGCATCTTACCTACAAACCAAAAAGACACATACCCCATACCAAACAGAAAACAGATTGAGAAGGCTTGACCCGCCCAATAGGTGATCCCGTCAATAATCGAGATACCCGTTTTAACGTCATTGATTGAGAGAACGACAAAGATCGCAAACCCAAGCGCGACGAACACAGTACCAAGCCAGATACGAGCATTCACCTTTTGATCTTTGGTCGGCAATATCTGAATCTGATCGAATAACGAAGCGCAATCGCATAGTATATGTTTGGATTCGATCACGCCACAGCGCACGGGAGCGACTAAATCACCCGCGAAAACGAAAAGAGAAGCACGCTAGGGGTCTCGCGGACGCGGATCGGGACGTATATCGCTCGATTTAGGGGTGAAATCGGCAACGGGTCGAATGGGTGAACCTAATCCACTGTACGATTGTTGCTTCGAAACACGCGCTGCAGGTCGTCCGACGTCGGATCTCCAGACGCGGGGTGTGAAGCCGTCCTAGTAAATCTCGATATCGACGTTACGTTTTTGCTTCGACTAGATCTGGTGAGAATGAAAACGCCTTTCGCGACAAGTGGGCGTTGGGGTACAAGGGTTAATCCAGTTTCATCGAAATAAGTCGATCAGCGCAAGACTTTATTGCTGCCCACCCGAGTCGACCTTTTTCTTTTGCACAATGTTTCAGTGTTTCAAAATCCGATTGAGTGTATGACTGTATGGCTTCGTATGCCTTGAGGTCTCGTTCATAACAACCCTCGTACCAACGCTCATGTTCGATACATCGATCTAAGATTTGTTGCTTCACATCAGCACTGACAGTACGAACAAGAGTACGCGTGACAAGCCTTTTAAGACAGTTGTGTCAGGTTTTTTCTGCAAAAAGGTTTTAGTGAGGTCTCGGCGACCGACCCGCGGGTCGGTCACCGAGGCTGCGATTGATGTTGATTTCATGCCGCTTTCGCCCACGTTGGTGATGAAGTTGCATGACCCTTAATCAGCCCGATCTCACCGGTCAGATAGCGTTTCCCGGTGATCCACTGGTCGTGGGTTTCGGCCGCGAGCGCTCGAATCAGACGCAGGCACGACGCTTCGTTCGGAAAAATCCGTACCACCCGAGTCCGCCGTCGAATCTCTTCATTGAACCGTTCCAGCATGTTCGTCGATTTCATCCGACGCCGATGGCGACGCGGCAACCGATACACCGAGAACGTCTCCTCGATGTGTTCCTCAACCCAGGTGACCAGTTTCTCGCACCCG
>JAJECH010000035.1 GCA_022822135.1 Pseudomonadales bacterium | reverse complement strand
CCACTGACCGTGACGTTCTTGATCGTTCCCAGCACCTTCCGACTGTGCCGATAACGTACCCAGCCGAGCTTCGGCAGGAAGATGCGCTTATTGTCTTGGTCCAGTTTGATCTGCTTAGGCTCCGGATAACGGAATGAGTCCTGGCGTCCACGTTTCTTACGTCGTGGCAACTGCGCCCGCTTGGTGAAGAAATTGACGTACGCGCGATCCAGATCCTTCAGTTTTTGCTGGAGCGCTTGTGACGGCGCAGCCGATAGCCAAGCCGTGTCTTCCGCATGGCGCCACTTCGTCAATGTACGGCAAAGGACTGCGTAGCTGAGGTGTTTCTCACCTTGCGCATACCGTTCCTGTTGCAACGTTAAAGCGCGATTGAAGACGTACCGACACGACCCCGCGAACCGACGCAGTTGTCGCACCTGCGCGCCGTTGGGTCGCAGTTCGTACTTGAAGGCTTGGTGTCGTTGCATGGCGGAAGATTAATAACAAATCGACGACCGCGCATGATGGATTTCAACATGAAAACGAAATGCATGCTGCGCTATCCATCCCCTCCATGAATGAAGGGGCTTTTTGCGCGGACTTGGTAAGGTGATTCAAGCGTACTGTTCGCGATTCTTCGACTCTCGCTGACTTATACCACTGTTCTATGGTCAAAGACTAATGGCTCTGGGTCCAACACAAAAATGATCGGGAACAAAACCCTCTCCCACGGCGACAAAACAATAGATGCCGACTTCCAATTGACCTTGTCCGAGCAACTCGACGACGCTGACCTGATCTCCCGCTATTACAGCGCCGCAGACGATGAAGCGCTTGCGAAATTCGTTCAGAAGCACCGAACCTGGGCGATAAAACGAGCGCGACGCTACGTCTCAGAAGACGAGGCAGAAGATGTCGTTCAAGCTTCGATCATTCGGTTAATGAGTGCGGAACCGGTTGGCGGACGTGTTAACAACCCTCTGGGTTGGTGGCACACCGTTATTTCAGCGACCGCAAAAGACCTTATTCGGGAGTCCAGTCGTCGAACAAGCCGCGAACAGGCATACGCAACGGATGCTCGGATGCTCGCTACCACGCGTGGAGATGGTGCCGACGCGGATCTCGTGAATGCTGTCTACAACGAAATTTGTCGCACCGACATCCGTTTTAGAGATCCATTACTAAAGCGTTACTTCGAGGGTCTCAGCTACGACGAAATCGCTCACCTGCTCGATCTTCGACCCGGCACAGTCGCATCTCGACTGGCTCGAGGCATTGAACGAGTTCGCGCCGCTTTGGCTTCCAAAGGCATCTACGTTCCCTCACAACCACACGAGACTAAACAGATGAGTTCTGATTCGACAATCTCAACCGACGTCGCGTCCTTTATCGAGCGTTGGAAAGACGTTTGGTTCGTGACCATGCACAACGTCGCGCGAGGCATTGGTCATCTATCAGCTAGTGCCGCGACCAATGGAGACGTCACTCTACGCTATCGAGTGGATATCGCGATTGGAGATGCTCCTAACGGAGACCCACGAAAATCGCCAAATCGTCTCTGGTTCGACAACGAGTTTTCCATCGAGGATCTTCATTCGTTCAAGTGGTCCACCTTTCGAACGAAGGAGGGGGCTTCTGACTCAGCGAACGCACTAATGGCGGATCGCGGCATGCATTACGGGTCGGACGAAGTGATTGAGTGTGTCGACAGTGGCGCGAAGCTCGCCATTCATTCAAGCACAGGAACAACAACGTTGGATGCTGCAGGTGATGGACCACTGATTCCGGACGTGCAAGCAGCCTTTTATGTGTGCCAACTCCCACGAGAACCGAAAGAAGTTCATCCGATTCGTTTAATCGGATTCGAGCGGTCGTTAACCGGTCGGCAATGGGCTGTGCTTCCTATGGAAGTTCGCTATGCTGGTCGTAGCGGGCCGCCAGTCGGTCTGAATCACACATTCGAGATGGGGATGAAGGCGCATACTGGGCGTAACGGATACGTCTGGTTGGACGACGACGGTGCGTTCGTCGGCATGGGTGACGAACGCGAGAGTTTCATCACAGTAGAGGACGAAGCGGCGGCGCTCGCGATGTTTGAGCGATGTTGAAGAGCGTTCGATCGATACATCCTCGATCCTAGTTGATCGGAATATCGGCTTCCTTCCGGTGGCGACCGTACAGTGCTTTCCCCCAGAAGTGATTAGGGTCGGATCAGCTGATCTGGGAGGTGTCGCATGGCAACACCACTCTTGCCTCACTGCGGGGATGATCGCGAATCGCGATCATCCCAACACCCTCCGCAAAACAAACGTGCCTTATGGTCGTCTCGCACGGCTCCTATTCGCGTATGTGATTGGACAGGCTGTGAAGACTCGATCGCCTACCGTGGACATGGGCCGGTCGTTGCGCCTGTTGATCCGTGACGTGGTGCGGTCCGGGCGGAGGAGATTCGTGCACGGTCCTCACGTGGACTTTAAGATTCGTGCAGCACCGGAGTAACTATGCGCGAACCAAAAACCCTCATCGCTTTGCTCAGAGAAATGTCTCAATCAGAGAGTGGCGCGATCGCGAATCCAGATAACGACGTGCTCGTTCATCACTTGAATTTGTTGACGGAAGTGGGTTTCGCGGTATCCCGGTCCGAGGACTCGATGGAGATCACGAACGCCGGGTACGATTTTCTGAATGGCCTCGACGCGAATCCGAACAATGAACAAAAATGGCTGGATATGCTGACGAGAGGCGACCCGATCGCAAGCGCGACTCTACAAGTGAGTGGCTTCGGGGGTCTAGACCTATAGATCTTGCGAGGGAATCTACCCCACGCCAAATAGTCGAATCAGGCCGTAAAGAATCGCAATACTGCCGCCCTGCACCATCAGCATTCGAGTCGTCAACTGCGCTTTAAGTTCACGAATATCCGCTTCCGTCGCTAGTTCTTCCTCACGTTCAGCGACGAGGCTGACGATCGCTTCCGCAAGGGGTTCATTGCAATCAGCATCCTTCAGTTTTCGGATGGCTGCTGCAGTGTCTACTGTGTACGTTGCCATGTGCTAATCCTAACCGTTTTACAACTCCATTCCCGCAAGATCCCGCATGAACACGACGCGCTCATTGCGGTCGAGGATCTCGGCAGCCAGTCCTGCGCCTTCGTAAGCTGGGAGACGAGCTGACCAACCAGCAGGTGTATCTGCTGTTCCGTGCGCGACTTCACGCACCGCAAGTGGTGTGCTGTACAGTTCGGTGTCTGAATTCAGATGGATTACCCGAATGGCGTGATCGTGACGACCAACTTCGCGCGGGAAGACCTGACCGACGATAAGCGTTTCGCCTTACTCTTTTGCGAGTTCGTTAGATTGAAGTGGTATGGGCTCTCCCGCCTTCACTTCCAGGAGTTCGCGAGCTATGCGGAAGAAGCGCTTGCTGAAGATCGGTACGACACACCTGGTCGATTGTTCGCAGCGCTGATCAAGCAGGATGATCACCGCATAACTCAGGCTCAGGAAGACCGCGCGTTAGCACGTTTTCCACCGAATCGAATCTACGAGATCATCGACTGGGTGAAGAAGACTTCAACAATTGGGGCTTCAAGCGACGTTGATGAGAGCCTTAAACGTACGTCGTCAGGCGTAAAAATTCAAAGAACGCTTTAGGTCCAGCCCCTCCGTCGTCACTTCAAGGAAGAGGATATCTGATCACTGCAAACCGATTACGCTTCTTAATTGAACGGCTCCGCCCCTCTAAGTCACCTAGGATAAGTCTCGAATCCCGCCGTATTTAATTGGAGCTTCCGCCACGTTAACAAGAGCAACCTATGTCCGACGCGCCCGTGATCGACGCCCAGGTTCATGCGTATGAACGCAATCGACCCGAACGTCCATGGGTCGGATTTCTACATGGACCAGACGAGGCCACGGGTGACCAGATGGTTGCGGCGATGGACGAAGTCGGAGTTGACGGTGCGTTACTGGTATCTCCCTATAGCATGTACCGCTACGACGCTAGCTATGCGTTAGAGGTACACGCAAAACACCCCACACGGTTCGGGCTGATCAAACCGTTCGACCCTCAAGCTGAAGACGTGGTCGAGCAAGTAGTCGATTGGGCTCAACATGAAGGTACCGTCGGTGCTCGCATCATGTTGCCAGACCCTTTTGCCGTGGAAGCGGACGATCCTGGACTCAACCGCATCCTCGCGGCCGGACGCCAAGCCGGCATTCCTGTCAATGTGTTATGTTGGGGTAACGCGCCATTGCTGGGCGGCTTGGCGGAACGCAATCCTGACACGCAAATCGTGCTCGATCATCTAGGTCTACGCCAACCGTTTGAGCCACCCCCACCAGACGATCCATTCGGCGATCTACCGAAAGTTCTATCCCTAGCCAGCTATGAAAACGTGGCTATAAAGATTACCGGTGCCTGTACTTTGTCGCATGAACCGTACCCGTACCCGGATATCTGGGCGCCTCTAAAACACATCTTCGATACGTTCGGGATCGATCGATGTCTCTGGGGTACCGACTGGACACGAGCCGTTAATTTGCTGACTTATGCCGAGGGCGTAGATGCGTTCTTAAACTCAGACGTGTTGAGCAGTTCGGAGCGGAGCGCTCTCATGGGTGGCAACGTCGCGCGTATATATGACTGGAAGCCTTAGCCTAGCGAATTTACCGTGATTTTGGTATAAACATCGTTCGGTTCTAGGAGGGTATAACAGGCCGCATTTGAGGAGTCTTCAATTCCTCAAACCCAGTATGTACGCGTGATTCGTCATGTCGCGTAACTCAATCAAATATCTCCGTCGAGGTGTGCACTCGGTCGGATTTCTTTCGTGTTTCCTGATCCTGGTGAGCTGCATCGGTGGGACCGGTGGTTCGTGGGTGCCTGCAACCGATGATCCGGAACCCCCCGAAGAGTCAGAGGTCTCAGAACGCACGACAGGACACCTCAACTTCGAGAGTCCTCACTCGAGACCCATTGCCGTCCACCCAGACGGCGATCGAATATACGTCGTCAATACGCCATCGGACACAGTTGACGTCATTGATACGGAGTCGTACGAGATCCTGGCTCGAATCAATGTAGGTGTCGAACCAGTCGGAATCGGAATCAAACCGGATGGCACTGAAGTCTGGGTCTCGAATCACGTGTCAGATTCTGTCAGCGTGATCGACAGCGACTCAAGCAACGCGACCTATCACCAAGTTCTGCACACCATTCAAGTTTTCGACGAGGAAACCAAATCAACGCGTTTCGACGAGCCGGTATCGATCGCGTTCGTGGACGACGACAAGGCTTACGTAGCACTTTCGTCAACGAATGAAATCGCTGTCGTTGACGTCGCGGAGCGGGAAGTCACCGAAAGACTGACAGTCACCGCGCAGGATCCGCGCGCGATGGTCGTACGTAACGATCGTCTCTACGTGATCCCGTTCGAGTCAAACAATCAGACTGGGGTGTCCGGCTGCTTGCCACAGAACATGGACACTGACCCGAACTGTACGTTTGACGCGGATGCACACGTGGTCAACGCGCCTGATGGCAA
The DNA here is from genome assembly GCA_022822135.1 of Pseudomonadales bacterium. GTDB lineage: Bacteria > Pseudomonadota > Gammaproteobacteria > Pseudomonadales > Azotimanducaceae > Bin55. Next base: position 34,440 of record JAJECH010000035.1, on the reverse strand, counting down.
CGCACAAAGCCTGTCCTTGAACTACATTCTCGACATCGTGCGAGATTCACGTTTTCCTGATCGAGACCTCTACATATTCGATACAGAAACCGACGAGCTGGTTGAAATCGTTGATACGTTAGGAACTTTGCTATACGGCATCGCCGTTGATTCTGACGACAACGTATTCGTGGCGCAAGCCGAAGCACGCAACGACGCCAACGGCAAATCGGGAACAGAACAACACGGTTTACGCGAACTTGAAAATCGAGCGTTTCTAAACCAGATCACCAAGGTTGATTGCTCGGGCGATTCGTGCGAGACACCTGAATTCATCGATCTAGAACCGCTCCCACCGGATCATCCTGAGCGAGACCAAGCCCTTGCGACGCCTTTCGCGATACAGATCAGCGAAGATGACACCACCATCGTCGCGACCGCTGCTGCATCCAACAAAGTCTTCACCATGTCGACGGAATCAAGCGAGGTACTTGACCAGTTAGTTGTCGAGAGCATTCCGCGAGGCTTAGCACTGATTTCCAACGATGACGGCGAACTTCAACGTGCATGGGTGCTGAACGCACTAGCTAATTCAGTTTCTGTCGTCGACGCATCCGATCCAGAGAATCTGTCGCTTCTACACACCGTCCAACTTGAGGATCCAACGGATCCGATTCTCAAACAAGGTCGAATCGCATTCAACAGCGCGGATGCGTCGAGTACGGGAACGTTCGCATGTGCAAGCTGCCACCCTGACGGTCACACCGATCAGCTTCTTTGGGTACTCGATACACCGCTTTGCGACGTCGGCTGCGATCAGATTCAACCTCGATTAGTGCAGGACATTAGGGGATTGCGCGGGACTGCCCCTTATCACTGGGACGGCATACCTGGCGATCCGTTCGGCGGCATCAACACCAGTAGTATCGAGACGTACGTCGAGCCGAACTGTGATATCGACAACGAAGAGAGTTGCACGCTACACCTGATCGACGGCTCGCTAAAGACGACCATGTGCGATCAAGACGATTGCACCGTCAATGATGACGACAAAGCTGGACATCTCTCCACAGATGATCGTGACGCGATGTCCAAGTACCTGCTCCATGTCCCTTACCCACCATCCGTCGAAAGACCTTTCGACAACACGGTCACGGAACTAGGGCTAGAAGGAATCAGAGATTTCCACTTCAACGAGCAGTGCGGTAACTGCCACTACCTACCCCACTGGACGACGACCAACATGGGCGGCAGTGGCATGGATCTCCCCTCGTGGCGAGGCGCAAGTGACCGCTGGAAAAACGCACCTCAAAACCGATTTTTCTTTGTGGACCAGGTTGGTGGCGATACTCGGGGCTTCCCGGAACGCTTCTCCTTCACACAAAGTCAAAAAATGTATCAGATGATCCTCGAAGGCAGCGTTGGCGCGCCAGGCTCCTTTGCGCGTCAGGTCACCCTCAACGCGGACACCACCGATTTAGACCAGACCATCGATCTGCTGAATGCACTTGAGCTCGCGGATCAAGAGGGCGCAATCGTCCTGGAAGGACAAGGCATCCTTCTCAGTACCGAAGACGATCCCGTCTCGATTGACCTATCGTTCGAAGGCGACGCCTACCAGGACAACCTAGATAATCTGACTGAATATTCGCGCGACGAATTGCTCGACCTTGCGCGAGACGACGAGCTTCTTGTTACGTTCACTGCCAAGTTCGGGACTGGCGTTGATTACGAGCATCCGCAACCGACGATTTGGCCAGCTGGTTTTCCGATTCGATTGATCTTCCCCGGTGACCGTCCGCAAGAATTCCCCGAGCTATACAACGAAACCGAAATGCGCATGCGAGGTGATTACATCTTCGAAGGTGCAAGTCTCTACGTAAATGGTCGAAAAGTAGACGGAACCATTCGCTGCGAATCTGGCGAACTGCCCGATTGTGAAGATCACATCGTCTTGATCGATTTGGATGAGCTACCGAGCACCGGCGGTTTGGAGATTGAGGATGTCCACGTTGTCGCAGATCACGCTACCATGCATCTTTTGCAAGTGCAGAACCCGCAGGGTTTGTTCAGCAACGATTTTCCGTTCTTCGTTCTGACTGAATCCAACACCGCGAGATTCACAAACCTCTTGGGTAGCGACGGGACCTTTGATCAGCAAGGCAGGTGGCGAGCAAATGCCACCAATGGTTCTGTCACATTCAATGGCGAAGCTCACTTCACGATCAACCAATCGTTTGATCGCCAACCTTGGCGGGTTTCGTTAGAGCACAACGTATCGGTAAGGGAGGGGAGGCCCTACTCAATTTGCTACACCGCCAAGAGCGACGCATACCGCTATATCGAAGTGAATGTCGACACGGGACCGGGAGGTACGCGACCTTATCGAGGACTAATGAGCACCGGAATAGACCCTGAAGTCGGTGGGGGCGTGCGTAATGTCGGCGTCAGTTTAAATTCGGAGTACCGCCAGTTTCATCACCGATTTATTGCCAATGAGACCGACTACCTTGCGCGACTGACATTCAATCTCGCGCAGAGCGAACATGATGTATGGATCGATAACGTCGGTATGTTTTACGGCAAAGATTGCGATAACACGTAGGTTAACCTACTTTTAATCCACCAAACGAATCTACTGATTTACGTGCGGGGTTAGGTATCTCAAGTAACCTCGACCGAACGTCCGTTAACCGGTCGATATGGGTTTCCCGCTAAGGCGTCATTTTCCCTTTTGATCGACGACAGCGAACATTGATTCGTCAATTCGCTCTGACACTGAGTCATCTATGACAGCCGTACACCAGTTCATTGCTACTTTAAAACCTCTGAGCGAGTGCGTGACCTCCCGCATCTGGGTTCTGTGCTCTTGCGTCGTTACCAGTTTGATCTTCCCTTCCGAACCCGCTTTGAATTTCTCAAGTAACGGGGTGCCATCGTTCGCAGGAATGTGCCGAATGTCGCCAGCAATGAAGATGTTGGGTAAGAACCCGAGGTATTCACCGACCTCACGACCATTCAGGACAACCCGGGTAGAAACTAGATCGCCGAATTTCGGGTGTCCTATCCCATTTTTGTGTCGCTCCGTATGCAGGCTCCGAACCGATACGCCAGAGTTATCGCATCTGAAATACAACACGTCTTTCCAGTTGTTTACGTGCTCAATAAACCTACGTTCATCCCCGTCCGCATTGATACATGACCCGTTGTTCCACTTTAATCGGAACTCCCAGTCCGGGCTAGGTTCACAGAATTGACTACCGCCTTCTCGCAAGTCATGTGTTTCGTTCGAGGGGTGCTTCGACGACAAAACCGTCGCGATTTCTGAGTACTGTGGAAAATGAGGGCGAAATAGGTCTCCGTATTCAAGACGGAAATTCTCGTAGCCTCTTGTTTCTCGTTGCTGCGTCGATGCTGGCATCGCGATTAGAAGCGCGAGAGTCGCCAACAGTATGAATCTCATGTTAAGGACCCTCGATTCGAACGATCGATCATTCGTTCTGAATGAGTTCATCTAGCAGCACCTGTTCCTGTTAGCGAGGGTTAATAGCTAAGGTGTCAGCTTCCTTTTGATCAGCTACAGCAAGTGTTGACTCGTCGAGTGCTTCCGTCGCCGTGTCGTCAATGACAGCAGTACACCAGTTGATCGCGCGCTTAAAGCCCCTTAGCGAGAACTTGAAGTCCCAAAACTGCGTTCTACCGTCTTGAGTGGTCTCCAATTTGAATTTACCTTCCGAACCATTTTTGAGTTTCTCCAGTAAGGAGATTCCTTGATCTGTCGGAACGTGACGGATATCACCAGCTATAAAAACGTTGGGGAGGTAACCGGGGTATGCACCGACTTCGCGACCATTTACGACAACGCGCGTGGAAACGGTTTCACCGTATTCCGGATTGCCAATCCCATAGCGATGTCGTTCATTTATTAGACTGCGAACTGCAACGCCAAAGTTATCGCATTTGAAATAGAGTACATCTCCCCATCGATTAGCACGTTCAATGAATCGATGTTCCTGACCATCGGCATCTAAGCAAGAACCGTTGTTCCACTTCAATCTACGCACCCAGTTGGTGCTAGGCTCGCAGAATTGCCCACCACCCTCTCTAAAGTCGTGAGTCTCAGTTGACGGATAGACCCGCGACATGACCTTGGCGCGCTTTGCTGAAGACGAAAACCTTTTGCCTGTAAAAATATCGTAGTGTGTATTGACCTGAGTCCCGATACCAACGGGAACTTGAAACTCAGCAGCAGCGGTAAATGAAGTCAGAAGTCCGACTATCGCGATCAGAACGAATCTCACGTTCTAGCTCCTCGTCATTAATGTTGGTTCTTCGCCGTCTGAAGGATACCCCTTCTGTCGGTCCGACCGCGAACTGTACGTTACATCAATTCTATATGGGTGATGTGACTTCCTGTTGTGAGCGTATCAGTACCAAGGAGGCACATAACTCAAACATCAAAGGTCTAAGCATCTTAAAAAGACTGATGTAATCTGCGATCACTGGACCGGTTCGGCAAGCATCTCGTCGAGATTCGCAGTGCACCACTTTATCGCTCGTTTGAACCCGCGAAGCGAGAATTTGTAAAAGGATGTACCTACCTTTCCTCTCTGGGTGGTTTCAAACTTCAGGACCCCGCCCTCGCCTGATCGTATTCGTTCATAGAGCGATTCACCATTGTCCGTGACAACGCGCCGTATATCTCCCACAACGAATACGTTCGGTACACGACCTTGAAACGATCCAACTTCGCGACCTTTAACGATGACCTTTGTCGTGACTCTCTCGCCGTATGCCGGATTGCCAATCGCGTACGCGTGATACGCGTTAATCAAAGTTCGCGGAGATACCCCGAATGCATCGCAGCGGAAATACATCACGTCGCCATCTTCACTAAAGCTCTCAATAAATCGATGAAGGTCGCCATTCGTATCCACGCATGATCCGCTATTCCACTGCAATCTGCGATTCCAATCGGTACTCGGTACGCAAGATTGACCTCCGTGCACCTGAAAGTCGTACGTTTCAGTCGACGGGAACCTGCGAGACATCACGACGGCGAGACGGCCTTGTCTTGAAAGCTGCGTCTGCTTTTGGAATTCACTAAATTCCCTAAAAATGAACTCCTGTGCCTCTTCTCTGGGTTGTCCTGTTATTTGGAAGCTGAGAAAAAGCGTACAGAGTATTAACGCATACCTCAAGGGACGACTACCTCGCGTCAAAGTGACCGACAACGTATCGACAATCGTACGCTAAGCACTGCGAACTATGCTGTGCAACACTCATGCATACGTAGATCATCCGACAGTTCGTTAATAATGGCGACTGTATGTTACTGTCCGTTCAACTCGACGAACGATCAACAGTGGCACCTAGATAGATGAAATGAGCAAACGCAATCCGGAGTGGTTTCTAGTTCATGAACGACCAAGAGAAATACCTGTTCGACCTGCGTGGCTACATCGTTGTTAAAAACGCGCTCACACCTGAGCAAGTTAACGATCTCTCCAAGCATCTAGAAGAGCAACGGAAGGTTCCCGCACCGAAGCAAAAAAACAAGAAACGTCATATCTTCGGATCGGACCGAACGGTGTTCGAGAACGAAGCCGATGCCGCATGGTCCTCGCCGTCGCTGCTAGAGTGGGGCGGAACCTATATCGACCTCATCGATCTGCCGACGATCGCACCGTACCTTGAAACCCTCTTAGGTGGAGGGTACCGCCTTGATCATGACTATCTCAAGATTGAGAGTGCGGACAGCAAGCATATGCTCTATCTGCACGGAGGCGGTCAAGGGGCTGGCGGACCTCGCGACATTGTTGGTCCAACTGACGGCGGTCAGTGCTTCTACCGATACAACAACGGCAAGTTTTACAACGGTCTCGTCGCCGTGGCATTCGAACTAAGCGACGTCTCGCCGGAGACTGGTGGGTTCGCGTGTGTGCCGGGCAGTCACAAGATGAACTTCGCGTTGCCTGAGGATTGGCGTATCAGCAAAACCCAAGATGAAGTTCACGAATGCGTCGATCAGGTCAATGCAAATGCTGGAGACGCCATTATTTTTACGGAAGCATGTGCTCACGGAACGATCCCTTGGGAAGGCGGCGGCGAACGACGAACCATCTTCTACAAGTACTGTCCTCACGCGGTAGCCTGGGGAGCGTGTTTCTATAACGCCGATAACTATGGCGAACTAACGGACAATCAACGAGCAATTCTCGCGCCACCGAGCGCTTACGGCTCTCACGACCATACCGCTGCGATCTGGAAGAAGGCACAGGCCGAGCAAGCAGAGTTGCATCGCTTACGCAAGGAGGTCGCCGAGCTGAGGGCTCTGCAGGACGATACTCTTGGAAGTCCAGCGGACTCCTAGAACCCCGAACGATTAGGAGATTCGTTCTCTAAAAAGACTTCACCCTCAACCTTGGCTCACATCCCATAGATTCAAGGCAACTCACCGAACGCCTTGTCGGTACCTTCAAGCGCTTGCTCGATATCTGCCTCTGTATGAGCAATGGAGAGGAACATGTTGTGCCAAGGGTGCAGATAGACACCGTGGCGCAATGCGTTCGCACAGAAAGACGCGACTTGGGTTTTCTTCGAATCATTTTCAAATTCGATCATTGGCATTTGCGGTGGTCCACTTTGGTGGATGCCGAAACCATGTCGCTGCGCTTGTTCGTAAAGCCCGTCCCGGAACTGCTGACCAAGTTGCTCCATGCGGCGAGGTGCATTGACCTCCTTCAGTACATCAAGCGTCTCGATCGCTGCCGCGAATGGTGCGCCTTGGTACCAGAAGGAACCTGTATAGAAGATGCTGGACGCCGCCTCCCGATACGGCTCGCTTCCTAACACGGCGGCGAGCGGTTCCCCGTTTGCAATGGCTTTGCCCCAAGCGGACAGATCGGGTTGAACACCAAGCTCCGACCAACTCGCGTCTAAGGACAACCGCAATCCTCCCCGAACGTCGTCGAGTATGAGCACCGCGCTTTCGGCATCGCAGATCTTCCGCACCTCTCGTGCGAAAGCGGGATCTACCAGTTCCTGCCTTTGCGGCACGTCGTGTTTGTACGAAGATACCACGATTCCGGCAAGATCTCCGCCCGCTTTTCTCGCAGTTGCTCTAACATGTTCGACATCGTTGAATCGATACGTTGGATAGTGAATGTGTTCTTCTGGTGGCGTTCCTCTTGCGCGACGATTTGCCCACGGTTGTGAACCGTGATACGCACTCTCGCCAACGAGGATCTTGCGTTTGCCCGTATGCGCTCGCGCGATCATGTTGCAGATGGTGGTGGCATCATTGCCATTCTTAGCGAATACTGCCCAGTCCGCATGCGTGATCTGTCCCGTGAACTTCTCCGCTAGCTCGACCAAAACCGGCGGTGGTCCATCCCCGATATCGAAGCGTTCTCGTTGCGCGTCAGCCGCAGCGCGAATGCGAGGATTGCCGTAACCCGCGATCATAGGCCCGTAGGAGCACATGAAGTCGATATATTCGTTACCATCCACATCCCATAGACGACATCCAGAGGCTCGTTCGAAGAACTGTGGATAACCTTCAGGCATCCCTCGCTGAACAGCCATGTGTCCGTACATGCCGCCCGGAATGACCCGCTCAGCCCGTTTTCTTAGCTTCGCATCAATCGATCCACTAGCCATTCGGGTTTTCTCCTTATGCCTTAATCAGTACGGAATTGAGCAGCGGACCCTACGTCGGCATCGGATCTTCACGTGTTCTACGCCGCCTTCTCTCAATCCAGCTCCATCAACAGGACGGAGTGTGTCAAGTATCACCGACAAGCCGAACTATAAGCGCGACAAAAAACAAAATATCGCTATAAACCGATACCTCCAGCAACATAATGCTGCTGCATACTTCGCACTACGAGAATGTAACCCTAAGGAGTTGTTGAACATTTCGGTGACATGGCAAAACTGACTCGACGACAGCTCGCCCAGAGCGTCCTTGCCGCCGGCGCAGCGATTGCGCCATGGCGTGCATTCGCTGCAAATCCAACGGGTCAAGCTTCTACGGTTCCGTCCGGACCGTTAACCGACTCCGGCGTTACGGATTCGGAAATCGTCCTCGGTGTGTCCACAGCCTTCAAAGGACCGTCTCGCGGGCTAGGCATTGAACTCTACCGCGGCGCGGTGTCGTACTTTGCCCACGTCAACGATCAAGGTGGTGTTCACGGCCGCCGCATCGTGCTCAAGTTGCGTAACGACGGCTATCAACCCGTCCCTGCGGTGGAGAACAGCGTCAAACTAATCGTCGACGACAAAGTCTTCGCACTGTTCGGCTATGTCGGTACGCCGACGGTAACACGCGTACTCCCGGTGCTCAAGAAATTCCAGGATCGTGACTTTCTACTGTTCTTCCCGTTCACTGGTGCGCAGCCACAGCGACAGCCGCCATATGATGAGTTTGCATTCAATCTTCGAGCGTCCTACAAACAGGAAACGGCGGGACTCGTCGATAACTTCATCGCGATTGGCCGCGAACGGATCGCGGTGTTCTATCAGGCTGATGCGTACGGACGCAGTGGTTGGGCGGGTGTACGAGCCGCCCTCAAGGAATACGACAAGAAACTGGTCGGTGAAGCCACCTACCGACGCGGCGAGCAATACACTGCGGTGATGCGAGCTCAGGTCGAACGGCTCAAGAAGGTCAATCCTGACGCGGTCATATGCATCGGTTCCTACGCAGCTTGCGCTGCGTTCGCTCGTGATGCCGTTGATGGCGGCCTTGAAGTCCCGATTGCCAATCTTTCGTTCGTCGGCAGCGAAAACCTGCTCAAGAATTTAACGGACGAGTTCGGAACCGAAAGTGAACGGTACTCGCGATGGTTGGTTAACTCCCAAGTGGTGCCTTCATACGAAGACTTAGCGATGTCGTCCATTAGCGAATACGCAGATCTAATGCAGCGCTATGACCCGACACCGCCCCCAGAGTTTGAGGAACACGACTACGTTCCATTCGCTAAGAGCTTTACGAGCCTCGAAGGATTCCTAAACGCGAAGCTAATGACCGAAATCCTGAAGCGAGCGGGGCCGAGCCCTTCTCGTGCATTACTCGAAGACGCGGTTTTCTCAATTCAGAACCACGATTTGGGGATCGGCGAGATGGTTCATTTCAGTCCTGAACGACGACAAGGTCTGGATCAGGTGTACTACACGATCGTGGACAACAATCGATTCGTCGGTCTGACTGACTGGGAAGGCAAGTTCGCGACATGAAGATCACTCGGCTGTTCCAACGCACGATGTTTGGGATCTTTTTCCTGTTTCTCCTCATTGGTGTATCCACCTCCGTAGTGAGCATCTACTCCGTCGATTTACATCTGACGTCTGAGTATGAAGAGAACAGTCGCGATATTGCCAAGACCATTGCGGATGCAAGTGTCGACATCATCCTCAATCGGGACTTATCCTCGCTGCAGTCGTTGATCGATCAATTCGTCGAGATTCAAGGAATCAGCTATATCTACATCGTGAACGATGCGGACGAGTACCTTGCGCACACGTTCGTGCCCGGCATTCCCGAGGAAATACTCGAAGGCGAGCGCAGAGTCGGCGAGACCGTGACTCGCAATCTTGCCGGAATGGGAGACTTCGTCGAAGTAAGTAGCTACATCCTGGCCGGTCACGTTGGCAGCGTGCACATCGGGATGGATGTCAGTCACGTCGCGTTAGCGATCCAACAAGCCATAGGGAACCAAATCTATCTGATCGCGATCATCTTTTTCGTGGGCATCTTCGCCTCGATCTGGTTCGTCAGTTTCGCTGCGAAACCGATTAACTCCCTACTCGATTACGCGGTCACACTTGCAAAAAGCGAAAAGGCGGAAGAGAGTGAATCATCTACTGAACGAATTCTGACAAGAAACGATGAAGTGGGTCATTTAGCTCGGTTGTTCCAGTACTTCTCGACGGTGTCCGATCCGGACAAGCTCCAGAACAACTCAAACGTCAAAGAGAACGATTAGGCAATGGCTGGCTTAAGTCTCGTGCAGATCAGCGGCATTCCGTTCCCGGTGCCGCGAGTGATGATCGCGGGCGTCTGCACGGTCCTGCATTTGTGTTTCGGCACGGTGTATGCGTGGAGTTTCTTCCAGGTGTTGTTGGTGCGACAGTTTGGTTGGACGTTTACCGATACCGCTATGGCGTTCGGGTTCGCCATTTTCTCGCTCGGCGTCTCGGCCGCTTGGGCGGGCGTGCAACTTCCTAAACTCGGACCGCGTCGACTCGCATTTTTGGGAAGCGTGATGTTCAGCATCGGCTATCTCGTCGCCGCTTTTGCCCTATCACAAAACTCCCTCGCCTTGTTCTACCTAGGTTACAGTGTCATCGGGGGCATTGGCCTCGGTATGGGTTATGTGACACCGGTCGCGACCGTTGCCAACTGGTTTCCTGAACATAAAGGGCTCGCGACTGGCATCGTCATGATGGGATTCGGTGTTGGCGCTCTACTCCTGAGCAAATTGCTCGCGCCGTTCTTACTCGTTTACACTCAAGAGGATTTGACGAACGTATTCATGTGGCTTGGCGTCATATTCGGGGTAATAACGATTCCCGCCAGCCTGTTGGTCGTTAATCCACCGCCCATCGAGAAGACAGCCATGGAGCAAGCCGCTCCTGCGCTGTTTACCGAGGAAGATGATCCTCTTTATGTCAAGAGCTGTGTGAAGTCCCGCGAGTTCTTGGTCATGTGGGTGATCTTTTTCGTGAACATCGTCGCCGGGATTACGGTGATCAGCTTCCAGTCCCCGCTATTGCAAGACATTTGGAAGCTCACTGACCCCACCATCGAACCAAAAGTCCTAGCATCCTACGGTGCTACTCTAATCGCCGTGTCCTCTGTGTGTAACGGAGTTGGACGGCTATTCTGGGGCTTGCTATCGGATTACATCGGCCGTGTACGTGTTTTTCGAATTCTGTTAGCCACGCAAATGGTGGTGTTCGGGATGTTGATGACCGAACGCGACCCGTGGCTCTTCTCAATTTTGTTGTGCTACGTCCTTCTATGTTTTGGCGGTGGATTCGCCGTTATTCCGTCGTTCATATCTGACGTATTCGGAACCAAGAAAATGTCTTCGATCTACGGTTTCATCTTGACCGCTTGGGCCATGGCCGGCGTACTAGGACCACTATACGTTGGGTATCTCAAAGACAGCTACCCCAACAAAGTGGTGATTTATTGCTTTTTGATTGGTGTCTTAGTCCTGAGTATCGGGTTCGTCTTTTCCATGTTGCTGAACAACGACCGAATTCGTATCGCCAAACCCAACATGGTGACTACCTTATTGGAGTTCAACATCCCGGTGCCGAGAGCGGCGAACTCTAAATAGAACGCGGGTGCGACCCTAAGCTACCGCTCGCAAACCGAAAAAGCGTTAAAACCGCTTCTAATCCGGTAATCCGAGTACGCGTTTTGCGATGATGTTGAGCTGAACTTCAGACGTTCCGCCTTCGATCGAATTCGCTTTCGAACGTAACCAACCTCGCGTTGAACCTCGTTCAAATCCAGAGAATCCTTCGCCTGACCAACCTAGACCGTTGGAACCCAAGATGTCCATCATCAAGTCTTGCCGACGCATGTTCTGTTCCGTCCCGTAGTACTTGAAGAACGAAGACAGAAAACTCGGTGCGGCGTTACTAGCGGCTTCTTCAAACGATCTTCGAATTGTCATCTGATACGCAGCATCATCAATGTTTTGATGAACGATGCGATCTCGAATGTCCGCCCTTGCGATCTTGCCGTTGCTGGCGCCGCAATAGTCTTTCGCGATTTCATCGATCGTTCTTGTTTTTTGGCGCGTACCGCCACGGCCACCGATAGAACTCCGCTCGTATTGCAACAAGCGCTTACCTACCGTCCAACCTTCGCCAGGGTTACCGATACGCTGTCGTTTCGGAACACGCACGTTGTCAAAGAACGTTTGGCAAAACTCCGAAGAACCGCTAATCAGTTCAATGGGCGACACGGTAACACCAGGTGTTTCCATATCTAAAACGACAAAAGAGATCCCTTGGTGTTTCGACGCGTTGAAGTCCGTGCGCACTAGACAGAAAATCCAATCCGCCTCATTCGCGCCAGAAGTCCAGATTTTTGAACCATTAATGATGTAGTCGTCGCCGTCTTCGTCCGCCCGACACTGCAGACTGGCTAGGTCAGAACCCGCGCCGGGTTCACTGTAGCCTTGACACCATCGAATCTCCCCACGAACGATAGGCGGCAAGTGTTCCATACACTGGTCTGGCGTACCAAACTCCAAGATCGCCGGGCCGATCATCGTTAATCCGTGACCACCTAGAGGTGCTGGAGCATTAATACGGCTCATTTCGTCCTCAAGGACCTTGAGCTCGTCGGGCGACAACCCTCCGCCGCTGTACTCGATCGGCCATGTAGGCGCCGTCCAACCACGAGACGCCATTCGATCAAGCCAAATCTTGGTATCCGGATTAGCGTACTTTTCCTTTCGTCCGCCTGCTGTGTAGCTGCCCGAGGTACGCAAACTCTCTGGACAGTTCTCACGTAACCAATTCCTAGCTTCTGTTCGAAACTGCTCTATTGACATCGTAGTTGCTCGTGTGAACGAATCAAAAGTGGGCAATTATCGGACTAGCGATCGTTAAAAGAAATCCAAAGCGTTGGAGCTTGGTTTCACATTCGTGCCAAGCGTCTTGTGATCTCTGCTTCAGGTAGATATACACTGTCATCACTTTGCCAAGCTCGTAAGGCGTGTTTGAGTACACACGTAGCGCACGCACCAGCAGCGATTAACTCGTCAATAACCCAGAGGATACTGTGTACCTCAAGTCCACTTTGGCTGGCAACTTTGCGGAGCAGAGCATCACCCGTCAGCAGAATGCCGGTGAGGCTCTCAGCGGTCACATGGCAGAAGCAATCGTTCGCAGATAAAGCTGGATGTTCATTTTTGAGATCAAGTGCACGGCCGACTTCATCAGGAGTAAGGTCATAAGTGATCAATCCTGCGGATTCCATCGTTCGCCATTGGTTGTCCGAAAAATCGAGAATCTCGTCCTTGCGCACTGGCAAAGGAACGATCAGCTGGTAAGGGAGCTTTACGAAAGTGGTTAATAAATCACCTTTGCGAATAACGATCAAGCAAGAGGCGTCGTTGACGATAGTCTCCGACACTATTCCATAGGCCCATGGATTTGCCACTCCACGTATTCCAATGGTTTCTCAAGGAGTTCTGCTGCACGGAACGGCGATATCAGTTCCTCCCCCAATGCACGAAAAACCAAGCTTTCGAACCGACGAGGTTTTTCAAACGTGGCGAAGCCGGAGTTATCTTTGATGGGCGACGGTTCTTCGGTGCGCCACGACCGGGCATACGTGAGGAACGCACGGCGGACGACGGCGGGGCGCAAAATCCCGAGTTGACCAAGTCGTACAAGCAACGCTGCCGCGGAAACACCGTAGGCATGCTTGAGTCGAACGATTTCGTAGTAAGTCATTCGATTTCGGTGCACTCCGGCTTCCGCGATCAGATGCTGACGCGGCATCAAAAACGCCCCCGCGAAACGATTCATAGCCGCCTCTAATTGAATTTCGGGATTTGAGACTGATCGGATCATGTGGTGAGCAAGTTCATGAGCGAGCGTGAAGCGTTTCCGCTCCACATTGACTTGACTAGAAACTACAACTGCGTCGGCGATGTGCTTACCGCTTCGTACAACGTTACAAGCCAGCCCGTTGATGCCCTCAGGTAGATCACACTCGACAACCTTGATACCTTTATCCTCGATCAATTCGCAGATACTCGGAATGGGGTCCGTTCCGAGTTCCCAATGCTCACGCAGCAGATCTGCTCTGTCGTCTATTTCCGATTCATTAGCCACGCTGTCATGACGTCGCCACTCCGCCCATTCAGTTCCAGGCAAAAGGTCGAGAATCTGTTCAACGGCAAGATAGCATTCCAGATTGTCTATCAGAATCGCCTCAACACGCGCACGGTCTCGAACGGAAGGCACCACCGGGTGTCGTCTAAACTCCAACCCTTCGATCGCCTCGACTTGGGAACTCATAAGAAAATCCAACGAAACGTCGAGCGCTCTAGCCAATTCGACCAAGACAGAAGACGAAGGTAGCATCTTGCCAGCCTCGTATTTGCTAATCGCTTGAGCTGAAACTTGGTGGTTTAATCGTTCCGAAAGTGCACGCATCGAAAAGCCTGCGCGTTTCCGAGCAAGACGAAGTCGTTGTGCAAACATACTAAAGTAATCTTTTTATCAACTCAAGGTTGAGATTTTATAAATAATATGTATTTGTGTAAACCAATAGTGGTTCATCGGACACGATCAAGTATTTTCCACCCACTCGTAATTTGACCCATCCTTTATGCTTGCACCCGACCAAAGTTAGCTTCAAAACTCATCCTCCCCATCTAAAAATGACTCAGCAGCTCGAAACCATTCATAAAGTGCCGATTCCCACGCACTTCTACTCGTATTTAGTCGCTGACAACGGTTCCTACTTGAGTCACGATGCTGAAACTGGATTTTCATTTTCATCGGAAACCAACGATTCAGCGATATGGGACCGTTCAGGAGACGGCGGCTTCAAGCACGTCTCGACTGGCTACCACCTGAACACCGTCGGCCAAGAGGATGAAACCGCGTTTTCCGTGTCGATCAACGGCGAAGCACAAACTTTCCGCGTCGCCCACGGACCCGCCGAACTCCCATCAGAGTATCTCGCAACGATTCGCAAGCAAGGTTGGGTTTGTCTGACCCAAATCATTGACGACGAAACATTGCAAGAACTTGAGCGTACAGCGGGGACCGACCGTTTTTCGCACCTTGAAGTCGATCGATCCCAACCAGCGATTTGTCAAAACACTGCGGTCGCGCGAACTGTAGCTGAACCGCTGTCGCTGTGGGTTATTCGACAATACATGCAAACAGATGACATCCGTCTGTCCCATGTGCCCGGATTTGCGGTACTAGGTCAGGACGACGGGAAGCGTAATGTGCAAGGTTGGCACTCCGACTTTCCGTATCACTGGGGCGTCCCTGCACGTGGTTTAGTCCCGACACCTTCCGGTGAAACCGTGCTCGGCGTCCAACGCAACGTCTGCGTTTCGCCATTTACGCGAGAATGTGGCGCGACGGCATTCAAACTCGGTTCGCACGCCCTTGATCGACCGCCGCCTAAAGAATGGGGAGATGCCACAGCACATGCTAAGCCAGGTTATCGAGCCGAACACGGGTTACCTTACAACGGACCCGAGGCAGACGTGGTTGACGCGCCTGGTGGCAGCATCATTCTTTATGACTCACGAACCTGGCATCGCGCAGGTGTAAATCAAACGACCAAAAAGCGCGCCGCCATGCTTCAAGCGATCACGCCGATGTACATATTCCCCAAGAACGACACGAGTCGCGCGTATAAACGGCTTCTCGAATCTCCTGTCTACGAAGAGCTGAACCAGCGAGAGAAGCAAGAGATCCAGAACCTCATGGTTCATCAGTTCATCGGACCTGGTGGCGAATACGCCATCACGCCGGATCGTGAATTGACGGAAAAAGTCAAGACGGCAACAACAAGCGGGTACTAGCACATGAGTAAACCAAACGTTCTCGTGATTTTCACAGACGATCAACGTTTTGACACGATTCGCAGCCTTGGCAACGAACGGATTCACACGCCAAATATTGATCGATTAGTCGAACGCGGGACGACATTCACTCAAGCACACATTCCGTGCGGTACTCATGGTGCGATCTGTATGCCAAGCCGCGCCATGTTGCACACGGGCCGCTCGTTATTCCATCTACACGATTCTGGAAGCAGTATTCCCCACGACCATACCATGCTCGGCGAAACGCTGCGAGACGCAGGGTATCAAACTTGGGGTGCCGGCAAATGGCACAATGGACGTGAAGCGTTCAATCGTTCCTTCGATGATGGCGACGAAATCTACTTCGGCGGCATGGCGGACCACTGGAATGTCCCCGCTTACCACTACGACTCTAGCGGTAAATACGACAAACAACTGGCTTACATTCCGGAGCCGACGTCGTTTGGCAACAACAACATCGCATGGCGCGACTGTGATCACATCCATGCCGGATGCCATTCAAGCGAAATTCTGTGCGAAGCCGTAGCGGACCACATTCGGCAACACGATGGCAACCAACCGTTCTTTACCTATGTCGCTCTGTTGGCACCGCACGATCCACGCACCATGCCACAACAGTTCCTTGAGATGTATCCATTCGACGAGCAGGAACTCCCGCCAAACTGTTTAGGCGCTCACCCGTTCGACAATGGCTCGCTGCACATTCGTGACGAGCTGTTAGCGGAGTTTCCGCGTACGCCCGAAGAGCTGCGCCGCCACAACGCCGAGTACTACGCAATGATCACGCATCTGGATCATGAAGTCGGAAAGATTCTCGATGCGCTAGATGAGCAGGGGCTAACCGACGATACCATCATCGTGTTCGCGGGCGACAACGGGTTAGCCGTTGGTCAACATGGTCTCATGGGCAAACAGAACTGCTACGAACATAGCGTCCATGTGCCGTTGATTTTCGCGGGTCCGGGGATTCCTAAGAACCATCGCACGGATGCCTACGTATATCTATTCGACATCTATGCGACGCTGTGCGAACTGCTAGACATCGATTGCCCCGCTTCGGTTGACGGTTCGAGCCTCGTTTCAGCGATGCACGATGAGACCAACCTCGGTCGTGACTTTATGTACTTCGCGTACATCAGTACGCAACGTGCCGTCAAATCCAGAACGCACAAGCTGATCGAATACCGGGTTCGGGACAAGGAACCGCAAACTCAGCTCTTCGATCTAACCCAGGATCCATGGGAACAGCACAATCTCATTGGTCGAAACGAGTTAAGTGGAATCTACAAGGAACTTCAGGAGCAGCTACACGCGTACCGTGACGATTGGGAAGCAGGCTTCACCGGTCGTGGTTCAACATTCTGGGAAAAGTACGCCGCCACGACTTAATTTCCGAAGTCTGAATTAACCATAGATGACGAATCATCAAGCCGCGATCTTCGAGGAGAGTCACGCTCACCATCTCTACCTTGAATTCGAGACTCCCGTAATCACAGGTGCTCTGCCTGGCGCTGAACTATTAGCCACACCCGTTTCGCGCGTACACGAAACACTTGCATTCAGCGGCAAAGTCCTCGACGGAATCGATCATCGGTTAGTCCCGCCCGAACTCAAGCCTTTTGAAGCGATCGTCGGTCGAGACGAACTGGTTGCACCTGCGACCCAGGGCGATGTATTCGTCTGGATTCAAAGCAACCAGCGTGATGAAGTTTTTGCCCGTGGCTTGGCGTGGACTCAAGCGTTGGACTCTGTTGCTCAACTAAAACAAGAAGAACACGGGTTTCTCTTCCGCGACAGTCGTGACTTGACCGGTTTTATCGACGGTACTTCAAACCCCAAAGACGATGAGAGACTCGAAGTCGCCTTGATAGACTCCGGATCGCACGAGGGAGGAAGCTACGTCATGACGCAACGCTGGTTGCACGACCTGGCCGCATTCCATGCTCAGGCGATCGAAAAACAGGAACGCGTCATTGGACGTACCAAGAAAAGTAGCATCGAGCTTGACGAGGAACACATGCCACCCGACAGCCACGTGAGTCGCACCGAGATCGAACGAGAAGGATCAGAGGTTGAGATTTACCGGCGAAGTACGCCGACCGGCGGACTGACCGATGCAGGACTATTCTTTCTTGCATTCAGCGCAGAACTGCGTCGCTTCAACTGGATACTCGAGTCAATGCTTGGTAAAACCGAAGACAACGTTCGTGATCAGTTGCTCACGTTCACAAAGCCGGTAACCGGCAGTTTCTATTTCGCGCCGAACATGCTGGCACTAAACCATATCTTCGCCTAAGTACCGATCATTACTAACTTCGTAGCAGGACCATCCAAGTGAAACGCATCGCATTCGTCATCGACCCACTTGACTCGCTCGGTATCAAGAAGGACTCGACGCTTGCCATGATGTGGGCGGCGCAACGACGCGGATGGGACGTTTCTACGCTTCAGTCCAAGGATCTCTCTTGGGAGAGAGGGCAAGTTTTCCTTTCTGCGCGTCGAACTGAGCTGGCCGATTCACCGGACAAGCTCACAACGGATTCAGATTCACGCTACCAAGTTAGCGATACGATGCAACAGTCGGCGGGATCGTTCGACATCGTGTTCATGCGCAAAGATCCACCGTTCGATATGAACTACATCAACACGACGTATCTACTAGAACAAGCCGAAGAGGACGGCGTCTTGGTGGTGAACAAACCTGCGAGCCTGCGAGACTGCAACGAGAAGTTCTACACGACGACGTTTCCTAATCTCTTGCCGCCGCAAATCGTTGCCTCACGAATCGATGTGCTAACCGCGTTTCATGACGACTACCAGGATGTGGTCTTCAAGCCATTGGATGGTATGGGTGGTAAAGGCATCTTTCGAGTAAAACGCGACGACCCGAACTTGAACGTGATTCTCGAGACGCTGACACAGAACGAAAGCACTGCCATCGTTGGTCAGCAGTTTATTCCCGAGATCAGCGACGGCGATAAACGGATCCTGTTGATTGACGGTGAGCCGGTTCCTTACAGTCTGGCGCGAATACCAAAAGCTGGCGAGTCTCGCGGTAATCTCGCTGCCGGCGGGGTCGGTGTCGCACGACCTTTGACCGCGCGCGACCGCGAAATCGCGGAGGCTGTCAAACCTGATCTGATTAACCGCGGACTGATATTTACGGGTATCGACGTTATTGGTAATTGGCTAACTGAAGTTAATGTCACGTGTCCAACCTGTATCCGGGAATTGGATCGTGAATGCGGTCTTGACATCGCCATGGATTTATTGGACTGTCTCGAAGCAAAGCTATCGTGAACGCATCATTGTCGCGCGTCGATCGACAGCTTGGCGTCGCTCTCGTTGTTTCAATCGCGCTTCATGCTTTACTGTTCGCAGCATTGGCACTGGTCAGAGAGACGCCTGCACCCAGAGTCATCAGTAGCATCAATATGCGATTAAGCACGACCGTCTTGCCTGCGCCAGAAGACACCGTCCCGATCCAGGAAGTGGCGGCGCGAAATACTGATCCCGTTATCGAATCAGAACCTATCCTTCCATCAGTAGAGCCCATCGCAGCAGAGCCGCGCCGAACACCGGAACCAATCACCGTCCCGCCTACCGAGTCTCCGCGGTTGAAACTCGATGCGGCTTCGTTGCAAGCGTTTATCGAATCAACGACAGATCGTGAACCACCGTCGCTAGGTACAGAAATTGATGTTGCCGAGCAATATCGCCGACAATGGCACCAACGTGTTCAGCGAATCGGGCAACTCAACTATCCAGAAGCCGCCTCCAAGATGAAATTAACCGGTCAGCTCACGCTCAACGTTGCGATCAACACGGATGGATCGCTCGCAACCGTTGGTATCGCGCAATCGTCCGGACATGATGAACTCGATTTCGCGGCACTCGAAATCGTGCGCCAGTCATCTCCCTTTGAGCCTTTACCACCCAACTTGCCACGCTCAAACGGAAGGTTCCGTTTTGAATCAACGTGGGAATTTCGTCGCTAGCACGTTGACTTCAGTATATATTTGACCCGCTTATGAAGAGTCTCGCAAACAATTTCCTCCTTCCGTTACCGGATCAAGACGGTTCGTATTTCGACGGATCCCTAACGTATATCTGTACCCATGGTGAGATGGGAGCGTCCGGTTTGATCGTCAATCGACCAACGAAAATCGATCTGAACAAGCTCTTCGAACTGGTAGAGATTAAGAAATCGATGAAAACCGCACCGCAAGTGTATGAAGGCGGTCCGGTAGAGATGAATGCCCCCAGCGTTCTGCACACCAACGACGTCATGGTGGAAGGTTCAATTGATCTCGGGCATGGATTGGGTTTGACGTTGCCGGTTGAAGATACCGAGTTTCACTCCATGCTTGAACGTATCTCCGGCGACGATGGGCCGCAAAAGTACATGGTGATGCTGGGCTACGCGGGGTGGCATCAGGGCCAACTCGACAAGGAGATCAACGACAACGTGTGGTTGACGTGCCCTGGTTCTCACGAACTGCTCTTCGAGACACCGGTGGGGCGACGAGCTGACGAAGCTGCACGATCCATCGGCATTGATCTTCACCTGTTGTCAGGAGACTCTTCTGGGTACGCGTGAATTGCCTACCAATTCGTGCCTCAAATCACCAACAACGATTCAGTCCGCGCTGGTCTTTGACTGGGGCATGCGTCATGTCGGCGTGGCTTTGGTAACGAGATCTACACAGGTCGCAGTTCCATTGAAAACGATCAACGCCAAACGAGGGCGGATCGACCATGACCAAGTGGATGAATTGGTGCGAGATCATGGGCCAGATGTGCTCGTGGTTGGATTACCGCTGAATATGGATGGCTCTTCTTCGACCGAGACTAAACACGCACAGCGCATGGGTCAACATCTAGCTGCCCGATATGACCTGCCTATCGCCTACAAGGACGAGCGTCTAACAACACGGGAAGCTATCGACCGCAGTGAAAACCCAAATCCTGATCACAGTCTGGCGGCCTTGGTCATCGCGGAAGCGTGGCTTGCGGAGCAGACGTCAGCATGAACACCGTTACTGAGCACCAAACCATCTCTACGGAAGAAGCGCGTGCGAAACTTGCGTGGATTCAAGATCAAATCAACTCAGTAACGGACGAGATTGGGGTTGTGGCGGATACGGTTCGCTTTGTCGGGGCATCCAAAGCCCAACCGCTCGCCACGATCCGTGCATTTGCAGATGCAGGAATTACTGCCTGCGGTGAGAACTACCTGCAGGACGCGATCTCAAAGATCGACGAACTTGAGCGATATGAGCTTGAATGGCACTTTATCGGCCATATCCAAACTAACAAGGCGAAGCAAGTGGCAGAGCGCTTCAGTTGGGTACAGACGCTTGACAGTGTCCGCCTGGCGAAGCGATTAAGCGCCGCACGTCTCGATTCACACCCTGGCGAACCACTGAACTGCTGCATTCAAGTCAACGTCGACAACGAACCACAGAAAGCTGGCGTTAGCGCAGAGGCGTACGATGAGCTGGTTGCTACAGCAGGTGAACTACCAGGCTTAAAGCTCCGTGGCGTCATGGCGATTCCTCAACCGTATCCCGAGCTTGCACAAAGACGCGAGTCTTTCAAACGTGTCAAAACGATGTTTGACGATACATCGCCACGACAACCTCAACATTGGGACACGATTTCAATGGGGATGTCTGACGACTATCTCACGGCGATACGTTGTGGCGCTAATCTAGTACGGCTCGGTACCGTACTGTTCGGACCAAGACCTCCGAAATGACTCGAATTGCGTTCATTGGCGGCGGCAATATGGGTTTCGCGCTCGCTGCGGGGGTGAAAAAAGCGCTCCCCGATCATCAGATCAAAGTCGCTGATCCGATTTCAAGTCAGCGAGATCGGTTTGAGTCCGCCGGAATTGAAACGACACCGTCCAATACCGAAGTAATGAAGGACGCCGATGTCGTCATACTCGCTGTTAAGCCTCAAACGATCGATACGGTCGCGACCGAACTGCGTCCGATCATTAAGAATCAGCTGGTTATCTCAATAGCTGCGGGTACGCCCCTTTCCAAACTCAATGGGCTACTTGGAGAGCAGCTCGCGATTGTGCGCTGCATGCCGAATACACCAGCGCTGGTCGGTGAAGGGATCACCGGCATGCTCGCGAATGCGAACGTCACGGCAGCTCAACGTTCACTCGCCGAGTCGATTCTTAGCGTGTGCGGTCTCGTGGTCTGGTTCGAGTCGGACGACGACCTCGACAAGGTAACCGCACTTTCGGGAAGCGGTCCCGCCTATTTCTTCTACCTGATTGAATCTCTCGTTGCCGCAGGCGAGTCGATGGGTTTAAGTCGTGATGCGGCATTACAACTCGTTGTGCAAACTGCGGTCGGTGCTAGCGCCATGGTCGCTCAAGACGGTAACGATCCCAGTCAACTTCGAGAAAACGTGACTTCGCCGGGCGGCACCACCGAGGCGGCGTTGAATCATCTAGCTCAACAACAGGTCGACCAAGAGTTCGTTGCGGCAGTAACCGCCGCCTACCGTCGAGCACAAGAGCTCGCAACGTAGTCTATGTTGATGCGGCTTTTCGTCTTGAATTCGCCATACAATGCACCACAACGCAGGCGCGCATGCTTGATGCTAGCGCACGTTTGCTTTTGAAGACCCTGGTAAATAGCAAGATAAATCTAGTTTCGTAGTGATGGACCTCATTTTCTTTCTTGTCGAAATCGCACTTGGCGTGCTGGCTATTGCATGCCTTCTGCGCTTCATATTCCAGCTCGCGCGCGTAAACCCTATGAACATGGTGGTTGCCTCAACGAGAAAACTAACCGACAGGGTCCTAACTCCTGTACGATCTGTCGTACCAAGTGGTCGATTCGTGGACACTGCTTCACTATTAATCGCATGGCTCGCCATGTCAGGCCGTGTCGGGATGCAAATGTTGCCTGGCTATCTACAGCTCGAAGGAAGTCAATCTGTCTCCGCGCTTGGCTACATATTCATTAGTCTCGGTCTCAGTCTTGTGAGACTTCTCCAATACTCGATCTGGATATTCATTGCCGCCATCGCCGCAAGCGTGATCTTGAGTTGGGTTGCTCCACAAAGCACGTCACCCTACGCACAGCTAGCACGTGAGGTGCCCGCCATTCTGCTCCGTCCGGTACAACGCATAATGCCGAATCTTGGTATGCTCGATTTTTCTCCGGCGATTGTCCTGATTGGTCTTTTCGCTATTAACAGTCGCATCATTCCGTGGCTGAACGGCCTGTTCTACTAGCCCGCACCGACGTTAGCCTGAATTTAACAAGCTGACGCCATCAAAACCACACTAAACTACTCCGCATGAGTGAAGCCTCCTCACAGCAGGATCAAGTGGCGTCAGATTCCGTCGGCGTCGTCGCACCCCAGTGCGCCGAGTTCGACGAGCCGTTCACGATGGAAAACGGCGCGACGCTGCCTTTCTTCCAGCTCATGTACGAAACGTACGGCCGACTCAACGCGGATCGTTCGAATGCTGTACTGATATGTCATGCGTTGTCCGGTCACCACCATGCTGCTGGCTACCACGATGCGGACGACCGGCGCACGCTTGGATGGTGGGACAACTGCATCGGTCCTGGAAAACCGATCGACACGAATGACTTCTATGTCGTCGCGTTAAACAATATGGGCGGTTGCCACGGCAGCACAGGACCGACCTCCAACAATCCAGAGATCAACGAACCCTATGGCTCGGATTTCCCACAGGTCACGGTCGGCGATTGGGTGAACAGCCAAGCACGATTTGCCGACTTTTTAGGAATTGATTCGTTTGCCGCGATTATCGGTGGTAGTCTCGGTGGGATGCAAGCAATGCAGTGGGCGATCGATTACCCTGACCGCGTACGCAATGCGTTACTAATCGCATGTGCGCCTAACTTGTCAGCGCAGAACATTGCTTTCAACGAAATTGCGCGCCAGGCCATCCTCAAGGACCGCAACTTCAATGAAGGTCGCTACCTTGCAGCCGCCGCAAAACCCATGGATGGTCTTGGAACCGCAAGGATGCTCGGTCACGTCACGTACCTTTCTGCCGACGGGATGGATCTGAAATTTGGCGGCGATCTAAAGAACGACGAAGCCAGCGATTACCACGATGTCGTTGGCGAGGTTACGAGCTACCTTCAATACAACGGTGAAAAGTTCGCCGGAATGTTCGATGCAAACACGTACTTGCTAATGACCCATGCCTTGGACAAATTTGATCCGGCACGGTCGTTCGACAACGACCTCGTGTCCGCATTGAAAAACGCAACCGCGCGGTTTCTAGTGGTTTCGTTCTCAACCGACTGGCGTTTTGCGCCAGAACGCTCACTCGAGATTGTCGACGCGTTGATTTCAGCAGGATGTGACGTTTCCTACGCGGATATCGAATCCCTAAGTGGTCACGATTCTTTTCTGCTCGAGATTCCGCGGTATCACCGAATCCTCACGTCCTACATGAAACAGATCGCGGAAAGTTTGGTGACATGAAACAAGCCGACGACATCATCATCGACCTCGTGAATCCCAACGCGCGTGTTCTGGATTTAGGTTGCGGCGACGGCGATCTGCTCTGTCGACTACGTCAGACCAAGTCAGTGACTGGATACGGCGTCGAAATCGAACACGACCGCATAGAGGGGTGTCTGGCACGGGGCGTCAACGTCATTGAACATGACATTGACGCAGGATTGGAGCGGTTCCCAACCAATAGCTTCGATATCGTGATCATGAACGAAACCTTGCAGGCAATCAGTGAACCACGAACACTGGTACGCGAGATGTTGCGCATCGGTGAGGAGTGCATCGTGACGTTCCCGAATTTCGCCTATTGGCAGTGTCGTAAGCAGCTGTTCTTCGGCGGTCGCATGCCTGTCTCCAAGCACCTTCCTAACGAGTGGTACGACACGCCCAACATCCACCTCTGCACGATTCACGATTTTGACATGATGTGCGCGTCAGAAAACGTTCGTGTGATCTCTCGCTATGTCTTCAACCAGAACGGTCGCCAAACGATCGCTACAAGGATGTTCCGAAATGTCCTCGGTGTCACAGCTTTTTATCGACTTGGACGAGCCTCGTGACGAATGTACTGCGTTTCCGATGGGTTTTTGTAGCCTTGTTGGCGATTGGTCTTTGCCAATACGCGACTGCCGAACAAAAAGTGGAACTGGCAGGATACGAAGTGCATTACAGCGTCGTGCGTTCAACGTTTCTGCAGCCAGAAGTTGCCGCCCGTCACGAGATCGTAAGAGCGAAGAACCGCGCGATCATTACGATCTCGGCGCTCCACGACGATACCAAGCCCCCGCCTGTCCGAATTACCGGAACGGTCACTAATCTCCTATCGCAACAAATCCCTCTCGAATTCAAACTCATCGAAGAAGGCAGCGCACGTTACTACCTAGCGACATTTCGATTCACCGATGAAGAGCCTTTGAGGTTTAAGGTTCAGCTACACCTAGCAGACGGTCCACACGAATTCAGTTTTAAACAACCAGTCTACGCGCAATGACCGCCAAAGTTGCCCTTGCGACTTCGAACGAAGGTAAGCGCGCAGAACTTGCGCCTCTGTTTGAGGAACTCGACGTTGAGCTCGTGCTACCAAGCGCTAGCGTGATGAGTGAAATCGAAGAGACCGGTCTCACCTTCCTCGAAAACGCCCTTATCAAGGCGCGAGCTGTGTCAGCAATTACCCACCTTCCCGCGATCGCCGATGACTCTGGATTGAGTGTTGACGCTTTAGGAGGAAAACCTGGCGTCCATTCGGCACGTTACGCCGGTACACCCAGCAATGTCAATAAAAACAACGAAAAACTCCTACACGCAATGGACCACGTACTCGATGGAGAGAGAAACGCGGCGTTTCAGTGTGTTCTTGTGTACTTGCGCCGACCCGACGATCCTGTACCGCCCATCGGAGTCGGTGCGTGGGAAGGAGAGATCCTGCGTGAGCCGCGAGGATCTCAGGGATTCGGCTACGACCCATTGTTCTTCATTCCTGGGTTGAATCGAACGGCGGCAGAGCTAAGTACTGCTGAGAAGAACGCTATCAGTCACCGAGCGAAAGCTGCTTCGCAACTCGTCGCGATGCTGAAAGACGGAGGCTGACTGACCCGTGGACTCACTCCCGGAGCCTCCAAGCACCGTTGGTCTTTATGTCCACATCCCGTGGTGCGTACGTAAATGCCCTTATTGTGACTTCAACTCACATGAACACCACGGTCCGCTGGTTGAGACGGAATATGTCGCCTGTTTGCTTCGCGATCTCGATGCGGAGCTAGAGAGAACTAGTGCGACCATCGAGACGGTTTACTTCGGTGGCGGTACTCCGAGCCTTTTTCGACCAAGCGCTTTCGGTGAACTCCTCGAACATCCGTCGTTACAGCATGTCCGCGAAGTCACGATGGAAGCGAACCCGGGTGCACTTGAGTGCAAATCGTTTACTGACTATCGGGAAGCAGGCATCAATCGGGTTTCCGTTGGCGTCCAGTCGCTAGATCCAGATTCCCTGGTGAAATTGGGTCGCATTCACTCGCCTAACGAGGCTCGCAATGCAGTGGAGGAGGCGCTTAAGGCAGGATTCAATTCAGTCAATGTTGACATGATGTTCGGTCTCCCGGACCAGACAATCGATATGGCAATGACCGATCTTGACGAATTAATCCAACTTGGAACTGAGCATATCTCCTGGTACCAGCTAACCATCGAACCCAACACGGTATTCGGCAAACGACCTCCAAAGGTGGCGTCGGACGATGATCGTGCGGATATGAGCGACGCTGGATTAGAACGTCTTGCTGCGTCGGGGTTTCGACAGTATGAAGTTTCGGCGTTTGCTCACGATTCTGGCGAGTTCGCGTGTCTTCACAATGTCAACTATTGGCGATTTGGCGATTATTTAGGTATCGGCGCGGGGGCGCACGGAAAAGTAACTCTCGAAAACGGGACGATCGTCCGTACGCAAAAAACACGGCGGCCAGAAGACTATATGCGAGATCAGAAAACGCGAACGCGGGAGATCAATCGAGAGGAGTTACCTGTTGAATTCATGATGAACGTGTTGCGCATGAACGAAGGCGTAGAAAACGCGCACTTTGGATGTCGTACCGGCTTATCGCTTGATGGTCTTGAACCGACACTAAGTCAGTCGCGAGAACAGGATCTAATCAACGCTCATCGCCTTTCATTGACAGAATTCGGTCGCAACCACCTGAATTCAGTCGTAGAACGATTTCTCTAGCTGCGGAATCGTTCGTTTCTACTCGTTAAAAATATCTGATTCGTTAGATTAGATTCTCGCAACCCGTACCAGACATGTAATCCATGGCCTTGTTGCGGTCTTCAACGTCCATCGCAAAGTAAGCCTCCCTGATCCATTGAAGGCATTTGGCTTGGTACGGAAACGTCGGTTGAGCCCAGCGTTCACCATCCACTTCGGCTTCAAATTCTGTTTCGCCAGCATTGATCGCGGCACTATTGGCCAACATGACCGGCACATAGGTACGACCGATTTCGACGAGTAGATCACGTATCTCCGCAGCTGCTTTCTCTGGCTCAAACCAATCCTCATCATCGACCTCTAATCCACAAAGATCTTCGACCCTCATCACCCAAGCTCGCACGCGTTGCGAGCGCTTCGCGAGAATGGCTAACGAAGTAGGTTCGATTTGCGATAGTTGTGTGAATTGGCCGAAGATCCCAAAGTCCGCAGCACAAGGACGCGCTCCTAGTACAAACTCATTCCGTTGAATTAGGTTAGCGAGGATATCGATGATGCGAAGGTAGCTGGCTTCTATGATCGGACGCGTTATCTCATTTGAGCCTACAACGTACAAGCGGTTGATCTGTCGATCCGTAAATGCTGCCTCAAGTACCGATGCCTGTTCGTCGTCGACTTGTATGCTCCTAAAAAACGGTAGCAACGAACCAGCATTGGCAGCGTCCTCTTCAAACGCCCATCGGTAGTGAAACATGATCTTAGTCAGCCATTCGTCGGCATAGTCTTCTACCAAGTCACTCAAAAACCGCGTGATGGGATGCGGAGGTGTTGTAGAACGAGCGGGGAACTCTGGATCCAAACGCTTGATGATGGGTGTTGAATCCACAACCGCTTCGATTTCACCGTTGTCGTCCGGCAAATAAAACGTCGGAATAAGACTCACCTTCGGCGGAGGATAGTTTGCGTTGATCTTGCGATTCGACCAATCAATCGCGTACGGAATGCGTTTGAAACGCAACCACGCGAGCATTTTTCGAGTGTACGGAGAGCCTGGAGCCCCTATGAGTTCTAACCGAGAATCTTGCGCGATCGGATCCACTACTAACCTTTCATCATCCAATACCACCGTTTCGATGGCTCTAAATCACCTAACGGTGAATTTAGTCACGGTTTATACGCAATACCTCAAACGGCTCGCTTCACATACTTAAATTCGGAGACATCGTGACCTAATCGGATGCCTCGCGCTTCATATTTAGTCGTTATTCGATCCGACGTGCCTTTGACCATGCCACCTTTAAACGATTGGGAGTCTCCGAGTGCTTCTTCGATATCCTCTGCGTAAGGATCCCAGTCCGTCGCGATTGTCAGTTGTCCCTCGTCCTTCAGCTTCTGTGCCACAACTTCAGCGAACTCGCGCGTGACCAGACGTCTTTTGTGATGTCGAGCTTTAGGCCATGGATCAGGAAACAACACCCAAATCAGATCTACCGAGTTATCGGAAAGTGACTCGAGATAGGTGAGACCTTCGCCATCAACGATCCGTACGTTCTCGATGTCCCGCTGTTCGCACTGATTGATTAACGCACCGATCCCAGGACGAAAAACCTCAACACCCACGCAATTCCAATCCGGATTCGCGGACGCGAATTCTGCTAACGCAGTGCCGTTCCCGAAGCCGATCTCGACTAAACAAGGGGCAGTTCGACCGAATGCGTCTGGAATCGAACCCGGTGAGAGTAAGTACTCATCAAGACGCTCCAGTGCTCTCGCCTGAGCTACAGTCGTGCGACTGCGACGGCGTACATAGACGCGTCGCTGAGGGTAGGAATCAGACTTCGCTTGTTTCAACGTGGCTGGTTCGCATTCACTTTGCCACGCCGTGGATGACGCGTGCTGCTCTAAGCAAGCGTTAGTTCGCCGCCAAGAGACTCCTTGATATCGAGTAACGCTCGGCGTTCAAGCTGACGTACTCGTTCCGCGGAAATGCCGAACTCAGATCCAAGATCTTCGAGCGTCCGTGTTTCATCGCTAATAAAACGACCAAAGACGATTTCTCGCGATCGGTCATCGAGCGCTTCAAGAGCGGCTTGAAGTTTCTTATGCATCAACTCGGACCACTGTTCATCTTCTGCGATTTCAGCAGGATCTGAGTGGTCGACATACAGTACATTTTCCGGTGCGAGACCATCGCCATCATCGGAGGCGTAATCATCCTCTGTAGGAGTCTCGAAAGGAATATCCTGCCCGCCTAAACGAGCCTCCATCTCGCGTACTTCTTCTGGTTTTACACCGAGATCTTTTGCTACGAGCTTGGTTTCTGCAGCCGTTAAGGTGTTGAGTTGGCCGAGTTCCTGTTTCTTGCCGCGTAGCTTGTAAAACAGTTTGCGTTGAGCCTTGTTGGTCGCGATTTTGAGGATGCGCCAATTACGTAGTACGTATTCATTCATCTCCGCTTTGATCCAATGGACCGCAAAGGTAACGAGGCGGACACCTCGATTTGGATCAAATCTGTCGACGGCTTTCATTAACCCGACGTTTCCTTCCTGAATCAGGTCTTCCTGCGGTAGCCCATAGCCCTCATACGACCGCGACACATGAACCACGAACCGTAAATGTGAGAGTACCAGCTCTCGTGCCGCATCTAGATCGTCATGCTCATAAAGACGACGCGCGAGTTCCCGCTCACGCTCAACGGTGAGTACGGGAAAAGAATTGACTGCATTAATGTACTGTTGAAGATTGGCACCCGGTACCAAGTTCGACATTACAAGTGCATTCGAGGTCGTCAAATTAGGCGTTTCCAACGAGATGACTCGGGATGTTTGCGTATTTTTCTTCGCTCACATCCTATACATATGGGTAATTTTCGTATTTTCAAGCGGATTTGCAAAGCACGACGGACAGGAACAGACCTTGTCTGCCACCTGTTTTTGATCCTCACCGGTGTCTGGGTTTAATTCCGCGACGCAAATCGAACTCGTCAAGATGTCGCTCCGTCAAGCGCAAGTGGACCAATTCCTTACCGAAGGCTACACCACGGTTCCGCACTTCTTTTCCGAAGATGAAGTTGCAGCGATGCAGTCGGAAGTCGCTCGATGGATCAAGAGCGGCATGTTCCGCGACGTTTCGACAAATCCTGAAGTTCGACAAAACTACCAGCTGATCCCACTCTACCCGAGAAGCCGTTTGTTTAAGGCATTGCCTTTTACACCAAAGGTCATCGATGCGGTTGGAAATCTGATCGGGCACCCGGTGATCAAAATCCTTGATCAGTCGTTCTACAAACCGCCGCACTCCGGAATGGGTACGAGCTGGCACACCGACAACGCCTATTTCAAATTGAGAGACCCGCTTCGCGGGACCGCAATGTGGATCGCAATCCACGATGGCGACAAGACAAACGGAACGCTTAAAGTCGTACCGGGTGCATTTAACGAGGATTTGCCCCACACCCGAGACCCAGCCTCCGACCACCATATCTACACTCAACTTGACGAATCACGTGCCGTGCATTGTGAGCTTGAAGCCGGCGGTGTGGTGTTCTTCTGTTTCGGGACCCCTCATGCCACCGGCGACAATCAGACTGATGACCGACGCGTCGGTGTCGGTATCCACTTCGTGAACCAGAATTACATGTCGTCCCTGCAGGAGAAACACTGGGAACAAACCGTCTTAAGCGGTGAGGTAGCTAGCAAGAGCTTTTCCAGTGAGGTAGCTTCGATCCTCGCACAAGCCGACGCTTGAACGAGCAACAAGCCTAGTACTCTCTAGTCGCTATCTTCGTAGTCTTTTGAGTGTAGCGCTCGCTGCATCCGGCTTACGGCATCGTACTGTCGCGCTAACTCGACCTCACCGAATTCTGTCTCTGGTTTTGGCAGCAAATCAAAGTTGCCGAAGTTATCTTCCCCATGAACAAGAACCGCCGTATCACGAACCTTGGTTTGGGTTACATGTGTCGCACAATACCTCAATACCATACCAATTCGCCGATCGGTGGTCTGATTCGGCGTTGAACCATGTATCAGACGCACGTGATGTAACGACATTTCCCCTGCACTGAGAGGCGAAAGCACCACCGTTTCCTCGTCGATGTCTCCATCGATGACCTGCCCCCGCGACAGCAGGTTGTCCTTTCCAAACGTATCGTCGTGATCCCGGACTTCCTCTAAGTGGCTACCTGGTACGAATTTCATAGGTCCGGTCGCCTCTGATGCGTCCGATAGAGCTACCCAAGCAGTCGCAACGTCATGAGGTTCCAGTCCCCAATACGTCGCATCTTGATGATAGCTCACGAACTTTTGGTCAAGGGGTTCTTTAATGAACCAGTTGAGCGACCATAGTAGTACGTTCGGACCCAATACGTCCGTTATAGGATCGACAATACGGGGATCGTGCACCACGTCCCATGCCCATTCGGCAATCAGATGCAGATCGGTGATATGACGCTTTGCTTGTTTCGGACCGAAGTGGGTCTCAACCGCTTCAAACTGACGTCGCAACTCCGCGGTTTCCGCTTCACTGTAAACGCGAATCGGTGAATAAAACCCGTTTTGATCGAAGCTCTTTATCGCGTCTGAGCTAAGGTGTGCACTCATGCGAAGACCACCCGTGGCTTAGCGCAACGGGTGCCCATTCCGGTCATCTACGTCCTACGACGCAAAGTCTAAACGTAGTGACTAAACCCTTCACGCAAAACCGGTTTCACCTTTGCGACGGTTAAGAGCGACTCAACGCAGTCTCGTAGCGATACTTCGAACGGTCGAAACTCGATTCCGATCAGGTCGCGAATCCGATCATTCCGCAGATCGGCTTTAGCCCATATCCCTCGGAATTCCGCCTCGCGAGCTTGGTGACGTTCAGGATGATTGTCAGTGACCTCTGGCGTCGCGTGCCCAATTTCGGGCAAGATCTCGTCGATCATGGCGCAGATTTCTTCAACCTTTGGAGTATCTGTCGACCAAGCGATGTAGCGTTCACCGTTCTTAACGAACACGCTTTCAAGTACCCCGATGTGACACAGAGCGTCGTCGCGCACATCCACCGTCATCCACGGTCTGTATACACCGTTTTGAAAGTACTCACCCGTGAGCATCATCTCAATATTGTGCTGCCAAGGACCCATGTCCTTCTGGTGCGCGGACTGGATGGGTCCAACGTTATCTGCTGGACAGACCGTGATCGCATCCCATTCACCGTTCTCTTCTGCGGCATCGGAGAAGGAACGTTGTGCAAGTACCTTACCCATTGAGTAGCCTTGACGATCAAAGGTGCGCCGAGGGTTCAATTCATCCGGATAACGATCTTCATAGAGCGTCGGTCGCCGCTCAATCTCATTGAGGTCCATCTCAGAGATCACGGCAGCGATACTTGATGTGACCACGACTCTTCCGACGGTGCGCGATTTATTGACACTCTCGATCATGTGATCGCAGACCATCTTTACGTACTCTTGGTCGCTGTAATTACTCACATGAGAGACGTGCGCGACACCATGACAACCAGCGAAAATGTCGTCAAATACCCCCGGTTCGTCTAAATTGGCAGAATGCAACGTCAAGCGACCCGATGCATATGCCGGCATGTTGCGTAAAAACGCGCAGCGGTTGTCGTCATTGACATCACGAACACAGGCTCGGACGCGGTAACCTTTGTCAAGTAAGAGGCGTACGACCCAGCTACCGATAAATCCGGCAGAACCCGTTACTGCGACGGTACCACCCTTGGGAATTGCAGGCATGCGATTTCCTTTCTCCGTTTATGAATTTGCGGCGCCTATGGTATTCACGGCATGTGACCATGCACAGCTGAAATCGCTGAAATGACATGACAAACGGGTATTCCGAAGAACTAGCTTCCTTGGGTTGGTCCGCGTTTTTTGACGATCAGGTTGCAGAAGATGCCGCATCTCTCGAACCTGCCCGTGTGGTCGCCGTTAGTCGGCAGTCGTTTGAGATCCAATCGCTCACTCTGAGGAAAAGCGTACGGATTCGTGATGCGCCTCAACTCGAAGTACGACCTACGACTGGCGACTGGCTACTGTGTGACGCAGCGACTCACGATCCGGTGAAGTTGTTGGAACGAAAAAACGAACTGCAACGCCGTCGGAGTGGACACGACCACCGTTCGCAAATCATGCTCGCGAACTTCGAACGGATCTTTCTAGTTGTATCTGCAAATCAGAATTTCAACGAATCTCGATTGGAACGAGGTCTCGTGTTAGCTTCGCAAAGCAACGTGGTAGCCGAAATCGTCCTCACCAAGATCGATCAGTGTTCGGACTTAGATCTCTTTCGAAATCGACTTAACCAAATTCCTCTACTACCTCCGGTGCATGAAGTAGACGCTCGAGATACTGGTTCTTGTCAAGAACTAGCCTCCCTTCTGCATTCTGGTGAAACAACAGCGCTTCTCGGTTCTTCGGGCGTTGGAAAGTCCACCTTAATTAACACGCTACTCGGGAAGGAACTTCAAGCGACTCAAAGCGTTCGCGATCAGGACGCGAAAGGCCGCCACACCACCATTCGCCGCACGTTGATCCAACTTCCTTCAGGCGCAATCGTTGTCGACAATCCAGGTGTGCGAGAACTAGGCATCCTGGATGGCGAGGATGCTATTGCGGTGGTATTCGGCGACATTACAGAAATAGCTGCCCAGTGCCGCTTCAATGATTGCCGGCACAATGCGGAACCTGACTGCGCTGTCCGTGACGCGTTACACCAAGGCGCGCTTGCTCATCGTAGATTCAACAACTACGTCAAATTACTGCGTGAAGCGCGCCCTTCCGAGCCTTATGCTTGACGAAACAAACTGATGCGTCCGCCTGTATTCGTATAGATGAATTGGTGCTCGAGCGAGTTCAGATAGGGGGTATCTGATGATCGCAACAAACACTCGCGTTTCCTCTCTCGCACTCGCGATATTTGTTCTTACCGGCGGCTGCGGTGGCGGAGGTGGCTCTGGTCCAACGACACCACCCCCTGCACCTGGTCCGACGATCGACACTATACCTCCCTCGACGAGCCTTACAGGCGTTCCACCTTCGGCGACGAATGAGACTACTGCCGAATTCCTGTTCGCCAGCAACGAAGCGGGGTCAACCTTCGAGTGTCAATTGGACAGTGGCGCCATCGCCAGTTGCACCTCCCCGCATACCGAATCTGACCTTAGTGAAGGAGAGCACACGTTTCGCGTGCGTGCCACAGACACCGCGGGGAATACCGATGCAACATGGGCTACGGTCACGTGGCACGTTGACCTCACAGCGCCTACGTTGCGACTAGTGAGCCGACCGCTCGCGACAACCCCATCCAATCGAGCCATCTTTCATTTTGTGACGTCGGAAGAAGGCGCATCTCTCGAATGCCAGCGTGACGACTTGGAAGCAGAGAGTTGCGGAAATCCTTGGATTCTCCCAGGGATTGTGCAAGGGGACCACTCGATCAGTGTCACCGCGGCGGATCCCGCAGGGAATGTTGTCACGCGACACCGAAACTGCCGGTCAAACGACACTGAAACTGCCGGTCCTAGTAGCAGGCATTTAACGTATTGATAGCGGGGAAAAAGCCTTGAGGGCGTAGCCCGAAAGGCTTTTTCGCCGCGGTCGAAGTTTCTTAT
>JAJECH010000003.1 GCA_022822135.1 Pseudomonadales bacterium | reverse complement strand
CCCCCCCCCCCGAATATTTCGTGATATCTTCGGATCGAGTTTAGTCGTGGCATACGACTATACAGTTGTTGTAGCAGCTGTTGCTTTCCCCCCGCCCACTTTAAGAATGGTCGCGGTGCAGGAGAGTCGGATTGCGAAGACAGAGAGAATAGGGTCGCATATATAAAGCGCGTGATCCTATGGATCAAAACACAAAGATCAAGAGTCTAACTGAAACTAGCTGACAGTTCTGTACGTGCCGATGCAACGCAATTTAAGCTACGGTTTAGTGATCGGAGCAATCCAAACGATTTTCCCATCCTGCCAAATCGCCACCTTGTCTCCCCGCACCGCTGCTCGTCGGTGGGCAACTCTAGCCGCTCGATACATCGCATTTCGAGCACGTTCGACCTCGTTTTTCCGCTCTTCGGCTTCTTTAACCTCGGACTCTACTTCGCTCGCGGAGTCCACTACTGGAACCGCATCCGAAGTATCGTAGACCGTCCATTCATCAGCTAAATCTCGATATACGCCGACAAAGTTTTGCCATCCTTTATCGTATCTTCTTCGAACGACGGTGTCGGGTACGTGATGACCGCCACCGCGTACACGCCCCGCAACGCGATCGATCGCAAGAGCTGATGATCGTAAGTAAAGAAAGACAATCGCGACACGATACCCGGCTTTCTGCCACGATGGAATCCATTGCCGATAGCCATGTCCGCTCAAAGTGGTTTCAAGAGCGAAACTATTGCCTCTTTCGGTCAATTCCTCCATCGTCTCGATCATTAGTCGACCAGCCTTGAACGCAGCAACAGATGGTTCGAATGGATTTAAACTGCTTGCGATTAGATCTGCATTAACGAACCTCGGAAATTCACCTCCCGCAATCACATATTCGGTCGCAAATGTCGTCTTTCCTGCGCCGTTCGGACCTGCGATGATCAGAATTCTCGGCGAATTCCGTGTGTGCTGCATTTGACTTTCAGACGCCGTGATGGTTCGCAAGCAAGCTTAAATACGATTCGAAAGAGGCAACGAGTCCGATTGCGACACAATGGACTTGAAGTTCATGATCGATAGAAAAATCCATCTCTCAGGTTCTTCCGAAATAGGGTTGTCACGCTTTTGTGAGTTGAAGTCAGATTTCGTGACCAGCTATAAAAGGAACGTAATCCAATCCGTTTACCATACCCTTCTCGACGCAACGGTGTTTCAGCATGAATCCATTCCTAGAAAAACGAGAACTCGGTAACACGGGACTTACGACGAGCCGTTTAGGTATCGGATCCACGTTTAACGCTCCAGCGTCAGCAATCGAAGCCGCTGTGGAATGGGGTGTGAACTATCTCTACTGGGGTACGGTTCGACAACCTGATTTCGCACAAGCGATGCGCAATTTGGAGAAGAAGAATCGCGACGACCTCATCTTTACGATCCAGTCCTATTCCAAGGATCCGTCGACGATCGAAGCCGAAGTAGAAGAATGCCTAAAAAGTTGCGGCGTTGGTCGATTTGATTTTCTCCTCCTCGGGTCGCGCGACGAAAATCCGGGTGATGCATTCGTTGAAGTATTCGAGAGATTAAAGGCACGAGATATCGTGCGCTACCTGTCGATAAGCAGTCACAACCGACCATTTCTGCCGGAGTTACTCAACGATTATGCCAATGGGACCTGCCCATACGAACTACTGATGTTCCGCTACAACGCTGTTCACCGCGGGGCTGAACGAGACATATTTCCACACGTTGACGGTCGTCCGAAGCCATTCATGGCAACCTACACGTCTACTCGATGGGGTCATCTTCTGGACCCGACCAAGATGCCGGAAGGCGAGGAACCGGTAAGTGCTCGGGACTGCTATCGGTACTCGTTATCGCCCGACGCGGTCGATATGGTTATCTGCGGTCCGGGAAGCGCGGCACAAATGGCAGAGGCTATTTCTGCGCTCGAAAAAGGACCACTAGCGCAGGATGAGCGCGAGCGCATTGAGCGGATCGGGGAACACCTGTACCACCAATATGCTCCTGCATATCCAGACAAAGGAGATGCTGAAGATGTAGCGGCTGGAGTGGCCGCCCACTAGGAACGCGGTTCTACCGTGCAGGAGTACGGTTAAACCGCGCCTTCAGCAGACCATCTCGACAACGCGTTCCGCGATAGCAAGTGAAGCCGTAAGTCCAGGCGACTCGATCCCAAGCAATTCGACATAGCCTTCAACGCCGGTTTCTTGCGGTCCGTTGACCACAAAGTCAGACGCCGGTTCGCCCTGCGGCGCGAGTTTTGGTCGAATACCTGTGTAGCCAGGTTGTAGTTTCGATTCGTCTAAATCTGGGTAATACGATCGAATCGCGGTTACGAATTCGTCCTTGCGTGACTCATCGAACACGTAGTCGTGACTGCATTGCCAAACGACGTCTGGGCCGAACCGAGCCTGGTATGCCATATCAAGAGTCACGTGCACACCTAGTCCTCCCTCTTCGGCGATGGGATAAACCAAATGACTGAAAGGCGATGTCCCCGAAAGCGTGTAGTAATGTCCCTTCGCGTAGTAAGTATGGAACTCTCGACCTACTTGTCTCGAGAGTGCCGGTGCATCGAGTCCCGCCGAGTTTATGACGACACGAGGCGCCAAGCTCAGTTCGGTCGTCGAGACTCTCAACCCATTTTCAGCACCTATCCCCTCGACCTCGGAAAGAAACGCGATCATGCCACCATGCTCTTCGAGTTCGCCCTCTAACGACAGCATGAACGCATGACTGTCGATGATTCCCGTCGTCGGTGACCAAATGCCGCCAACACATGAAACTGCAGGTTCTATTTCATGCACTTCACGTTGCGTCATCCAAGGAAGTTCACCGACCTCGTTTGCGAGTGCCTGTTGCTGATATGCCTCCAACACCGGGAATTGATCTCGCGATGTAGCAACGATGACTTTGCCAACGTTGTCATGAGGTACATGATGTGTCTTGCAGTGCTCATACAGCAGGTGCTTCCCTCGAACACATAACTCCGCCTTTAGTGATCCGGTTGGGTAATAAATGCCGGCGTGAATTACTTCGGAATTACGACTAGATGTCTCAGTACCAATCGCATCCTGCTTTTCAAGGATCAGGACTTCACGCCCTTCACGCGCCAACGCTTGTCCCACCGCCAATCCCACGACGCCAGCGCCGATCACGACGACATCGCACTCTTCCGCGCTAGACGTGTCAGGCATCGTGGAATTCAAGGGCCAAGAGGCGGGTTCGTTCGACCTGCGTCATGAACGGCGATGCGAGTAGATGTCCTACATACTCGCGAGTTGGTCGAAGGGTATCGTCAATCGCATGCGGCTTTGCGATGTACGTCCACGCAGTTATTAGCTTTGCTTTATCAGAACGAGCATCGTATCCGAGGTGGACGAAGACCGCCTCGCGTGCGTAATCCTCAGGCGAGTTTTCGAATGGGTCCATCGACTTAATGGCTCGTGTGCTCGTCAGACGATACAGCACCCCGACAACCGAACAGCCGAACATGGGGACGATGTTCGCGCTT
Organism: Pseudomonadales bacterium; assembly: GCA_022822135.1. Lineage (GTDB taxonomy): Bacteria > Pseudomonadota > Gammaproteobacteria > Pseudomonadales > Azotimanducaceae > Bin55. The sequence continues at coordinate 59,649 of JAJECH010000003.1, read as the reverse complement.
GCTGCGCCAACACGATAGCGGGAGATCTTATTGAAGCAAAGTTCGTAGTTCTGCAACGTTGCCGGCTCGGGATTCCCTACGGTGGGAAGTTTCCGCGCTAGTACTCGCTCAGGATTCATATTGCTGCCGTACGCGAAGTAGTGCAGTGGTTCGATTCGCTGACTCATCCCTTGCGTATGACGAATTCAAGCACGCCGTCACTTTCAGTCGCCTCGACCAGCTCATGCCCCATAAACCGGCAAAAATTCGTGAAATCACGGTGTGTCGACGGATCCGTAGCCTGAACGAACAGCTCTTCGCCAGAATTCATGTCGCGAACCTTATTACGCACGATCATCAATGGTTCTGGGCACCACAATCCGCGTGTATCCACCGTCATTCTGTCTGGACTCATGACGTCGCGATCGCTCTTGTCAAGGATGCATCTATGTCAATCGGTAACATGTTCAGTTACAAGGTGATTTTGAATTAAAATCGCGTTTATGGGGAGTTGCCGGACGTATAAGTGCGCAAACGCCTCATTTCGTTTAAATGCGAGCGAAATTCACGCAATAATATAGTCTTGAAACGCGGAGTGGAATTGCTAATAGTGACAAGGATGACGCCTAGTTCGCTTCGAAGGATTTTAGCAATCGGAGCGAGTTTTGCAGTCGCGTTTGCTGGAATCCTGCATGCGGATGAGACTCTGGTACCGGCCCCAGACGCAGAGTCGATCGCATCCATGATCGATACCGGCGAAGCCGAAAACGCGCTGGAGTTGATCGAATCTCAGATTTCAGACGTAATCGCTTTGAACGGTCGCAACAGCGAACGACTGGTCGAACCGCTCGTACTAAAAGGAGACGCTTTACGTGCTTTGGGCTATTACGCCGTAGCTCTCGAGACGTACGACGACGCACGAGCCATTCAACGACGCCATTTTGGTCTTCATGAGTTGGATCAGGTTGACATCCTCTACAGGGAAGCAGAAACCTACTACGAGCAGGAGCAGTTCACAACTGCTAATGATCGGCATGAGTATGCGTTTTCCATCTATATTCGGAAATACGGTACCGACTCGCCTGAAATCCTACCGGGTCTATTCAAACTCGCTGACTGGTATATGGATACCGACAACATTTTTACGGCGCGCGGTCTGTATGAGAAAGCACTCACGGATTTCTCTCTCGAAGAAACCAGTGACGACGATAACCGCGTTAGAGCGCTTAGTGGTTTAGCACAGACCTATCAGCAAGAACGGTTCCGTCCACCTGAATATACGGCGAAAACTGACAAGTTCACCCCACGACCCTACGGCTCCATCAACCATCCGGAGCACTACTTCGCCGAGCTGAATGACTTTTCGAAAGGTGAGGAGGCTCTGCTCGAGCTCGTTCGAATTAACCTGGTTAAAGAAGATGAAACGAGCCCGGTTCTAGCTGAAACGAAGTTAAGGCTGGCCGATTGGTACCTGCTTTTCGAGCAATATGAAAAAGCTGCCGTTGTCTACAAGGACATTTGGGATACCTTGGAAGACACACCGCAATTCGCGTTTGTTGAGGAGCACATGCTCACTCCGCACATTCTCTACAAACCGTTGCCAGACGACCCTGAACGTCCCAAACGTGAACCCACCATTCCTGTGATCGAACTCGAGGGTCGGATTGAGATCGCGTTGACCGTCACCGAGCGCGGAAAAACAAAGAAAATCAAACAGATCTCCTCACATCCTGGTCAGATGTTGGCTAGAGCGACCCGTAATACAGCGTCGAATTCCATTTATCGTCCGGCATTCGTCGATGGGGTCGCGACAACCACGGAAAACGTGCAATTCCTACACAAGTTTCCGTACTACACATCTGCGAGAGACTCTAACTCCACTACTACACGGAACAACGCTTCATACCGAAGCTCCAAGTAACAAAATTCCGAGTAACTTTCTCGCACAAAGGGTTGTCTACTAGTTACCATTTACGAACTGTGTAGATACGCAGCAATGTGTAGGGAACACCGCCATGAACCTTGAAGTCACGTCTGTTAATAGACGTCGTCGCCAGATCGTCTGCTTGGCGAGAGATGTACTCTGTGTAACGATTGGCGCGTTCATGCTGACCGCATGCGTGGGTATGACACCTAGCTCGCATCCGCGGCCGCCGCAACGTACCCCAGATGTGTTTCCGCCGCCACCCACTAGCTTGCCCATGCCTAGCGGGTCACCGAGTACCCCCTCGCCGTCTAATTTACCGCCCATGCCAGGACAGACCGGATCTCCGTCGTCGAATCCTAGCGCACTGCCTTCACCAACAGGGAGCGGAATGCCAGGGTTACCTTCGATTCCTAGTCCAAGCACAATCCCTAATCCGAGCGTGTTACCGTCGCCATCGTCGTCTGGTATGCCGCAACCACCGTCTATGCCATCGCCATCTTCGCCTGGCAGCACTGGAAGCCAACAAGGTAGCAGTAACAGCTTTCCAACCGTTCCGGGGATGCCGGAATTGCGGACGGGCGAACGTTCAAGAGGATCACAAGCTGACTCCGGGAGTGGACAGCAGAACCAAGGTTCTGAACAAGGTGAACCGGGACAACTACCGTCTGGCGGACCGCTTCGAACGGCTGATGGTGGCGAGCAAAACACCAATGAAACCCCAACGGGTGAAGGCGGCATGGCCGGTCAGCGGAGCGGCGATGAGCAACAATCTGCTTCGTCCGTAGGAGCAGAAGCCGGGAAGGATGTCGGCGGATTACCTAGTTCTGGTGCCGGTGAACAAGCCGAAGGCGGGCAGGAGATCGAGGTAGAAGACGACCCAGGTGCCGGGGTTCTCGGAACGCCTGACTCAAACGCGAACGATGGTTGGGTCGTGAGCAACGAACTACCCGAAAATGAAAAAGTCAGACAAGGCATCCCTGATCCGACGATCGAAGAAGACGAAGAAGGGAGTGTTAAGTCAGAGGCTGACAAGGAACTCGACGAGACCCTAGCTGGCATCGACGGCAACATCATGTCCGACCGCGAAGAACACGCCGAGAAAATCAACGAACGCGCCGGTGGCGACGTCCTTCCGGGTAACGCAGTATTAGCCGAGGAAAATCAAGGCGGACCAGGCGGTGGCCGATCGCCAAGCCCGGCAGGTGGAACCTCAAAAGAACACATACCCAATGTCAGCCATCCAGACCGTCAGAGTCAACCACCCGATCCAAATCGACCCAGCATAACGATCAGCCAGGCCGACATTCCGGACGCTAAGGATGACGATGTCGTAGCCCGACAACTTCGAGAAGCGGCCCTAAACGAAAAGGATCCAGAATTGCGGGAAGCACTATGGGAAGAACTACGACGCTATCTGGATAAGCGTAAGTGAGCGTAACAAGAAGTCTCTTTGCGCTTTCGCTCGGTGTACTAATTTGGGGGTGTACGCTTAAACCGACGCTGCGCTATGTCGATTTAGCGCCGCCGCTCTCAGCGACGAAGTCGATCCCTGAGCACCTGCTCCTGAACGTTGGCGTCAAAGTTCTCGATGCCAACATACCGAAGTCCTATGACGAGCGTACCGCGCTCAACATTACGGATGAGATAAGGCGAGCCGAAGCGAACTACATCGCGCATTTCGCGAAGGAACTCCTGCAATCGACTGGCAATTGGGGTGCGGTGCGGGTCCTTCCGAGAGATTCTTATGCGGTCGACGTCACGATCTCAGGCACCATCATGCATTCGGACGGCGAACGTCTGATCGTCGACATGTCAGTTCAGGACGCTCGTGGTGTTGTCTGGCTCAACGATGAGTACGAAACGCTCGCAAGTAAGTTTGCGTATGACCCTCAGATCCCCGAGAACGTCGACCCGTTTCAGTCGATGTACAAATCAGTCGCGGATCAGATGTATGAGTTCCATGCACAGCTTTCCACAGAAGAGATCCAGGAAATCCGAACAACCGCCGAGTTGCTGTTTGCACAGGAATTCTCACCGGACGTGTTTAACAACCATTTAACCGCGGAAGAAGACGATGTCGTACGAATATCTCGCATGCCGTCGGAAGAAGACCCGATGCTACGACGTGTTCGCCAGATTCGAGAGCGCGAGTACCTGTTCATCGATACGCTCGACGAGTACTACGGCGATTTCGCTTCACGCATGTACCCGTCATATCAAAAGTGGCGCGAAGGATCGTACGAAGATGCCATCGCGTTTCGCGAAGAACGTAATAAAGCCCGCGCCAAGATGATTGCGGGTGGATTGATGATCGCTAGCGGTGCTGCGATGCAGCGCAGTTCCGCAACGGCGACCGAATACGCAGGATACGCAGGTGTAATTGGAGGCGCGGGAGAAGTTCTTGGCGCTATTCAAGCTCGCGCCAACCTCACCTTACATGGTGCCGCCCTTCGAGAGCTCGGTGTTTCAGCCGCCGCTGATATCTCTCCGCATACGCTCGAACTAGAAAACGCCACCGTGTCTCTAATGGGTAGCGTTGACGAACAATACACGGAACTTAAGCGCATTCTTCGACGTCTATTCTTCGAGGACTATCAGCTACCAGTACCCGAGGACGTAGCAGATACACCTATTGACGAAGGTCTTTCAGCAGAAATTTTGAAGATTCCTGATCCGCGTGACTGATCGAATCAAGATCAAATCAATTGCGCCATCGTTTGCGCAAACTGAATCCAAAGCACCACCACAAAAGAAACGGTCGTTTCCGTGGTCGATCGTGCTTGTGGTACTAATCGTCGCTGGTGCTCTTGTCGCGTTCCGATTCGTTCCGACCCAAATTACTTACGAACCTCAAGATGTCGAATCGACCCCAGTAGCATCGACCCTTCCAAGCTCGTCGAACGAGTCCGAGGTTGATGAGGTCATGCCCTATCGCGACATCGAGTTGCAACGGGCACAAGAAAGTGCCAAAGCTATTCTTGCGGATTTCGCCGCGCTTCAAGACCAAGTAGAAGCGGAGCAGCTCGGTCTCAGCAAGCATCGACATACATACGATGAGATCATTGACGCAGCAAATCAAGCCGACGCGTCATTCGCGCGACGCGAGTACGACCAGGCCATCTCCCAATACACTGATGCAACGAATCAACTTCGCGAATACGTGTACACCCAAGAAACCGCATTCGAAGAAGCATTTGAAACTGGCTACACCTCTCTCGTAAGTCGTGACCTCAATCAAGCGCGCGACGCCCTACTACGCGCGCGGGAAATCAAACCTGACGATCAGTCACTCGCGCAGGTTCTCGTTCGTTTAGAAAAACTACCGGAAGTAAATTCACTTATTCGTGAAGCCAGGCGAGCTAAAGGTCGTGGCGACTATGAGCAAGCTGAAATGCTGCTCCTGCAGGCGCGCGAAGTCGACCCCGAAACTGAGAACATTGACGAACAGTTAAGTGAAATTCGACAGATTCAAAACGACGCGGACTACAACCATGTCTTGACTCAATCGTATGCGGCACTTCGAGAAAACGATCTTCTCGCCGCGAAGAGTGGATTTGAAACCGCCCTAAGAATGCGACCAGGAGAGACCGGGGCGACCACAGGCTTAAATGAGGTGGTTAATCGACTAGGTAACAGCACCATCGCTGAATTAAAAACAGTGGCAGAACGATATGAACGGGATGGCGACCTACGCTCCGCGATGCAGGCTTACGCCGATGTTCTCGAGATCGATCAGAATCTCCAGTTCGCCATTGATGGTTTTACCCGAACTCAGACTACGATCCGAATCTACTCAGCGATCGAGCGTATCTTGGCGGATCCTGATATGTTGTCCTCAAACAAGGAGTTTGAAGCAGCACAGCACACATTGAAGGATGCCCGGGAACACGAAACCCTTGAACCGTCCTATCAAGCTAAGGTCAACAAACTCGCTGTACTAATTGAAATCGCCAGTAGGCCATTGCCGATCGTTCTCGTCTCAGACAACGAGATGGAAGTACGACTCGCGACCGTCGGCGACCTAGGACCGTTCGATCGCAAGGAACTCAAGCTAAGACCCGGACGCTACTTACTTACTGGAAGTGGAAACGGTTGCCGCGACGTACGTAAGACGATCGTCGTCGCTGAGGGTATGGATCCGATCGCTATTGTGTGCAACGAGCCCATCTAAGTGGCGATCGATAGCGCCACGGACGGCATCAAGCCTACTAGGTTTAAACCAACTGAACAAACCTCAAGGCTGAAGTTCAATCTGCCGCCTTGGTGGCAGTGGGTCTTAATCGCGCTCGGTCTTGTCGTCGTCGTGATCGCGTGGTTCTTGTTAACTGCAACAGCCGTGCGAATTTCGACCAATACTGAATCTCCGAGTATCGAACTCAGTGGTGGTATCGTGATTCCGTCAGGTCCGTCCTATCTGATTAGACCAGGAGATATTCAAGTACGGGTAACTGCAACGGGATACGAACCTTTACGAACAACCATTTCAGTCAGCTCCCAAGCCGATCAACTCGTTGAACTAGAACTCACACCACTACCAGGCGTCATCACAATCACTGGAAATCCAGAGGGCGCACGTATCGACCGAGGCGACCAGAATATCGGAGTCGCACCGTTGACCGTCAATCTTCCGGCAGGTGAAATTCGCCTATCCGTCCAGGCAGACCGATATCAATCCGCTGAAATAGATGGTGAGATCGTGGGTCGTGAAGTAGCACAAACGCTTTCGTATGACCTAAGACCTAACTGGGCGGACGTGACGATACCAACGACGCCTTCCGGCGCGATTATTTCGATCGACGATGTAGAAACTGAATTCGTAACCCCTGGTCCATTTCCGGTAATGGCTGGTGAACGTCAGGTATCGATCAAGTCACCTGGGTACGAACGCTGGACTGATATCCTCTACGTTGAAGCAGAAGAGAAACGCGAACTCCCGCCAGTCAAATTGGTTCTCATTGGCGGTACACTCTCACTTGACAGTGCACCGACATCGGCAAGTGTGACCATCAACGGTGAATTTACCGGTACGACGCCGCTTGAAATCGACCTTCGCCCCAATCGAAACCATCGTGTGGAAATGTCACTATTTGGATATCACACCGCGGTTCGAACGGTACGGCTCGAAACCGCACAAACACGTCGATTGAATGTGCAGCTTGAAGAAGTGATCGGGAATCTCGCAGTCACCACCGAACCGCAGGGAGCCGAGGTCTGGGTGGATGGTGAACTCCAGGGAACTAGCGATACCGTTCTCACGCTGCACGCTATTGACCACGACATCGAACTACGTAAGGACGGATACGCGGGCTTTTCAACGCAGATCACGGTTCAAACGGAATTCCAACAAGAGTTAAAAGTCAGGCTACTAACGAATGAAGAAGCTCGCCTTGCAGCGCTCGAGCAAGCTCGTGAAACCAGCGAAGGACACGAGATGGTTCTGCTAAAGCCCACCGCGATTCGAATGGGCGCTTCGCGACGGCAACCGGGAAGACGGGCTAATGAAGTGTTCCGAACCGTTGAACTCGATCGAATGTTCTACATCAGCAAGAACGAAGTCACCAACGCTCAGTTTCGTCGCTTCGCATCCGGTCATGATTCAGGTGAGTTCGAAAATACGACGCTAAACAAGGATGAACAACCAGTCGCGAGTGTCAGCTGGCACGAGGCGGCTCAGTACTGTAACTGGTTATCGACCAAAGAAGACTTCGAACCTTTCTATGTGTTGCGACCCGGCGACCCACCCAAATACAACCCCAATTCTCTCGGGTATCGCTTGCCAACAGAAGCCGAATGGAGCTGGACTGCGCGTACTACATCCTCGACGGATGAATTACTGCTTTTCCCGTGGGGCGACAGTCTCCCGCCACCGAACTATCACGGTAACTACGCCGATCAAGCCGCTCAGCACATGATTGGTCGCATCATCTTTAACTACAACGACAATCACACGGTGTCCTCACCGATTGGCACGTTTGATCCGAATTACCATGGTCTAAATGACATGGGAGGGAACGTCGCGGAATGGGTCCATAATTTTTATCTCGTGCCGTCTGTCAATCAGACTATAGAAAATCTCGGACCCGAGACAGGCGACTACCATGTAATCCGTGGCGCCAGCTGGATGCACGGCACCATCACCGACTTACGTTTGTCGTTCCGTGACTACGGAACTGACGGTCGTCGAGATGTCGGTTTCAGAATAGCCAGATTTGCCGAGTAGCAATGAATAAACGAATCATCGGTCTCATTAGTAGCGTGCTTGTGTGCGCCGCTTTAACGATTAGCGCGCAAGAGTCCGAGTCCTCAACAGAGGACGCGACGGATACCCAGACCGAGAGCGCTGCTCAAAATCAAGAGACTGAAAGAAAAACACCATCCGAAGAGAAAGAAGAGACATCTGACGATGTATTCGACCCGTCCGAAGATATCTCCGAAGACTACGCCGTACCCTACCCGACAGATATATGAAAAAACGATTCACTGAGTCTTTCGTCGCGCACTTACTTGCGCTTGCAATCGCATGGGCTTTGGTACACACCGTCTACGTAAGTTTCGTCCGTCCGAACGCCACGGCGATTCTTGAGGAGCGCAAGGAACGACTTGCACGTGACGAAGCCTTTGTCGCCGAACGTTCCATCTTCGTCACGTTACGTGACTATGAACAAGAGACGTGTCTGATTTTGATGTTGTGGGCGTTCTCGATCATGGGATTCAAGGTTTGGAACAACGCACAAGAACGGCGCATGATCAAGCGAGAAGTACTGACAATTAGTGAAGGTACGAGTGTCTTCCCCGAGGATTCGCGCACTTACATGCGACCGCTTCAGGCGTTAGATGACGAAGACCGTGAGCGACTCTTGCCGCGTACATTGCTCATCGCGCTACGTCGATTCGAATCCACAAAGGACGTGCAAAACGTCGCGGAATCGGTAAAGGCAGCGTGCGAAAGCGAAAACGATAAACTCGATAGTGAACTATCCGTCATCCGCTACATTGCCTGGGCGATCCCGTCCATTGGGTTCATCGGCACCGTGAGAGGTATCGGCGAAGCGCTCAGTCAAGCGTATCTTGCCGTGCAAGGCGATATCGCCGGTGTCACCGAGAGTTTGGGTATCGCGTTCAACTCGACATTTGTCGCACTGGTCATCAGCATCGTCGTGATGTTGTGTGTCCACCAATTGCAGCGCGTACAAGAGCAACTCGTCATTGATTCACAGACGTGGTGTGATGAGCATTTGATCCGCCACATGCAGGTTCGTTGAGATGTGGTCGTTTGAAGTCAACGACGTTTCGTTACGCCTTCGAAACGACGGCGAGACATGCTATGAGCAAGCAGGCGTCGCCTATCTGACCGATCGGGCGACAACACTGGGTAACGATGCTCTAGAGCAGTTGTTCGTTCATCCGGTTCAATGCCAGACGACGTACTGGCAGCGTATGAATGAAGACGCAATCGAACCTCGCACTCGCACCATCGGCAAGAACTCGGACTTGGTGTACAACCAAATCGTCGAAGCCTTCTCGAACAGCAACGTTAATGCAAACGACCCAGGTTGGGTCATCGTACCCAGTGATTTCGATAGCGATCAGCTGGGATTGCTGTACGGCATTCTTGAATACAAGCATCTAACTCCGCGTGGCTTCATTGATGCGGCTTTGGTCGCAGGTTCAAAGGCGACAGTTTCAGACACCGCGTTTTACATCGATCTACAACTGCATCGTACGGTCGTTACGCAGCTATATCAACACGACAATCAAATTGAGGTCGTCACGGTGAAATCGCTGCCATCCGCCGGCTACCTTCAATTCGTCCAGCGTTGGATTGATTCAGTTGCGCAACGATCGTTGGACGAAACCCGTTTTGATCCTCGCGTCGCGGGAACGACGGAGCAACAGGTATTTGATCGACTCCGTGAGCGAATCGATGGTGGCAGCGAGCTGGTCATAAGTGTTGAACACCGCGGCGAAACACGCACGACGAGCTTGTTGCAAGACGAACTAGCAGCTAGCGGGATCGATATTTACGACCGCATCTTGTCGGAATGCAATCCCGGAACACACCTTCTTCTCGGCGACCATGCCATTCGCATGCCAGGTTTTCTTGAATACATCGCCGGCTCGGGAAGAACAGCGGAGGGTTGTCCTACAGAAGGCATCGTGCACGCGGTCGCACGAATCGATGAGGATCTTCCGGAAGAAGCCGACGTCGAACTCCACAAATCAATTCATCGAGATACAAGCGCAACGGCATCGACTTTCAGGTCTCGAGCGCCCGTCGAGAATCCTGACACGAGCAATGATTCAAAGGTACCGACGCACGCACTCTTAGGTGACGCCGCATATCCAATCGGGGCGCAGCGCAATATTCTGATCGACGATATCGAAATCTGCTCGTTGTACCGCGCCGACGGTGCGGTAATGCTCCGTCCGCAAGTCGAAGGCGAAACTTATGTCAACGACAGAACTGTTGACGGTAGTACGATCGTCTCGAGCGGCGACCGAGTCCGGGTCGAACCGAAATCAAACGACGCAAAGGAGATCGTTTTAATCCGCGTCGTCGACAATGGCTAGACGACGTAGGGAGAGCAGCGTATTTACGCTGTCATTCATCGATGTGATGGCCGGCGGCTTTGGTGCCGTCGTGATCATGTATCTCATCATCAATCATGCGACCGAGACTTCTGAGGAAGTGGATAACCGCAATTTACGCGCAGAATCTCGACTCCTGGACTACCAACTCGATACCAATCGCGAGAGTCTTTCCTATCTACGTGATCTTGTCGGAAACTTGAGCATCCGTATTGCGGATGTCAATCGAACGATTGATGAAAGGGTTGAGGAAATTGAAGTAAAAGAAGACCAAGTGGAGGAGATCGAAAAAACCTCCCTCGATCAGTCTGATACGCTCGAAGAGCTCATTAAGGAACTTGAGGAGATCGAGGACGAAGTTGAGGCACTCGCTCGATCGGAACGCGCCGAGGAAGGTCAGACAACCGTCGAAATCCGAGGCGAAGGGGACCGACAGTACCTTACTGGCCTATATATGGGAGGTGAGCATATCCTGATCGCTCTGGATATTTCCTCAAGCATGTTGGACGATACCATCGTTAACGTTCTGCGGCGTCGCAACATGAGCTTTGAGCGTCAGCGCAACGCGCCTAAATGGCAGCGGGCTATCCGTACCGTCGAGTGGCTCACGGCCAACATTCCTCTGCAAAGTCGTTTTCAAGTCGCGTTGTACAACAACGAGTCATCTTTCGTCGTTAATGACGGGAATTGGATCGACGCCTCGGATGGTGAGACTGTTCGGTCAATATTCGTCGAGCTGGAGACGGTGATCCCCCGCGAAGGCACGAACCTACAAGGACTGTTTGAGCTAGCAGCTACGCTACACCCATTGCCGGACAATCTGTTTTTGATCGCGGACAGTCTCCCTACGATGGATTCCCCGACTACGAATCGCACGACCATTGCTGGTCGACAGCGACTCAATCTCTTCTATCAGGCTGTTCGTGTCCTACCCGCCGGCATTCCCGTGAATGTCCTCATGTTCCCTCTCGAAGGCGATCCATTCGCACCAGTCTCCTATTGGAATCTCGCCCATATCACAGGCGGCACCATGATCTCTCCTTCGCCTGATTGGCCATGAAGATTCGTCGCGGCGTCTCGGAAATGAACTTGGCGTTCCTGGACGTCATTTGCTGTGGATTCGGCGCAATCATCTTGCTGTTGATGATTACGAAGATCAGTCTTCCATTGGTGCTTGAGGAATCCATCGACGACTTTGCCGCTCAAGTCGCGCTGAAGCAACAATCAATAAAAGAGATATTCGGTGAAATTGAGGTACTAGAGCGCGCGAAAGAGGAATCCGAACTCAATTTGGATGAAGCGCTACAACGGCTCACCCGACTCCAGGAAGAGCTGCAAGAGCTCACAAGTCGCTTCGAGGCACTACAACTTGCTACGCGTGACAAACAGTCGCACCTAACTGACCTAGTCCGTGCGAAACAAACTCTCACAGACGAGATGGAACGCTTACTCGGCAAAGACTATCGAAGACAGACTGCCGCTATCGGAGGTATGACGGTCGACAGCGAGTACGTCATCTTCATCATCGATACATCTGGAAGCATGCAGCAAGGCGCATGGGGAACCGTTGTGCGTAAAGTCACCGAGGTACTCAACATCTATCCGAACGTGAAAGGCATCCAAGTCATGAACGACATGGGTGATTACATGTTCCCGCGCTATCAGAGGCAGTGGATTCAAGATTCGCCAGCCCGTCGGACGGCCATTCTTAATCGATTACGCAGTTGGGACATTTATTCGAATTCAAGCCCCGTTGAAGGAATCGAGGAAGCGATCAGTGCTTTCTACGATCCAGACAAGAAAATCAGCCTCTATGTATTTGGTGACGATTTTCAAGGGCGCTCCGTAGAACAGGTCGTCGACCGAATCGATCTCGTAAATGCGGCGGACGAAGAAGGTAACCGTCGCGTTCGGATTCACGCAGTTGGCTTCCCGGTTTACTTCGATGCCGGGCGTACCTCGGGTAGTGTTTTGCAGTATGCGCTATTAATGCGAGAATTGACAACACGCAATGGCGGCACATTTGTTGCGCTTCCTTCGTTAAACTAGCCACATGGTTTACTCAAAAACTGCTTGATGTATCCGACCAGATTGATTGCAATGTGCGCGCTGACATCCGTCGCGATCGCCTTGTTGGCCGGTTGCGGAGCGTCTGCGAAATTTCGATTGGATTTCAGCGTTCCAAAACCAGTTATCTCGCCACTTCCGATTCGAATAGCTACCTACTTTCCACCACAAATTCGCACTCATATCTACGAAGAAAAGATCGAAAATCACGGCGACTTTCGTATCGATATGACTGGCGCACACGAGGTTCTTTTTTCGACTGTATTTGACTCACTGTTCGAACAGTATGTAGAGGTAGAGAATTTCGAGGAAGTGCCCGCTGAAATGCATGGCATCATTTCCCCATCAGTTCAGGAAGTTCAGATCACGCTTCCGCAACAAACCCGCAGCGATTACTACGAAGTTTGGATCCGCTATCAACTGCAGCTGTGGGATCGGTCGGGACAATTGATCCACTCTTGGCCGTTAGCCGCATATGGAAAAGCGAACAAGAACAATTACCCGACACTCAGCAGAGCGTCCGCAGCAGCGCTTCACGATGCGACCGAATTTGCACTTCGCGACGCTGCGGCTAGCATGTCTTTTTACTTTGCCAAAGAACCCCAAGTGCAATCATGGATCGACTCTTTAACAGGTACGACGTCATGAACGGTAGAGCACTTAATCTCGCAGTGATCTTGGCAGTACTGGTCTCGACGGGTTGTGTCTCATCCACGATTCAACAGGTACGGCAAGGGGAAACTGGGATTCAAGGTCATGAAGCGATCGCAATCTTGGGACGACGCCACAAGAACAGAGATGAAACACGCCAGAACTTCGTCGAATGCGTAGCAAACAAGACGTCATCCGGTTCCGAGGCAGTCTCCGTGATGGGCGACAAGGCGTTTCTAGACTCCTTATTCCCTTGGTTCGAACCACGCACCGCACCGCTTGAACTCGATGAGCTTCGAAGACTCGTCGCTCGTCCTGAAATCGCGCAAAGAATCAAAGAAGTCGGTGTTCGTTACATCGTTTGGATCGAAGGTACAACTGAACGGCGCGATCAGGCTGGTACGCTGCAGTGTGCGGTCGCTAGTGGTGGTTTACCGGCTTGTTTTGGATTCCTGAGTTGGGAAGGCGCGTCGGACTACGAAGCAACGATCTGGGACATCTCGAATCAGATCACCGTTGGAAAACTCAGTTCCGAGGCGAGAGGCGTTTCGTTCGTCCCTGCGGTTATCGTGCCGTTACCTTTCATTGCTCGCGTTCAGGCTTCCGCGTGCAGCACCTTGGCTGATCAGATAAAGTCGTTCATCGCTGGCTAGCATCGATCGCACCAAGCCAAGACGCTACTCAGGCTTTCTTCTTTTTTTGACTACTGAATTGTGAGAATCCTCTAACCCACACTTCAGCGTCGCTTTACTTTCAAAGATTGGACATGCCCATTACAGCTCGCGAACGATTCGAACACGCGGTCGATGTAGTTCAAGAGGATCTCGAAGCGGACGATCATGTACTCGCCGCAATCTTGTGTGGCAGCCTCTCGTATGACGAAGTCTGGGATAAGTCGGATATCGATCTTGTCGTCATTACGACGGACGAGAAGAAGCAACTTCATGAGGCAATCTGTCTGACTGCCGAAGATGTCAACATTCACACGTCCATCACGCCAAGAAATGAATTCAGGCGAAGGCTCGAAGCCGCGCATCGCAATTCATTTCAGCACTCGATTTACGCACGTTCTAAATTGCTGTTCAGCAAAGACCCGTCGATCAATCGACTGTATGACGATATCAACCAATTAGGGAAACACGACCTTCAGATTCGGATGATGAATGATGCCCAGTTCGCCGTCATGCAACTCTACAAGGCGAAAAAGTGGCATCTGATCAAGGATGATCCCCATTACACCGCGAACTGGATTCTGAGTACGGCAAGTGCGTTGGCTAATGTTGTCGTTAGTCGAGCAGGTCAGATCATCGACCGAGAAGCGCTCGTTGAAGCTACGAAACTCAAACCTGAACTGTTCAAGCTGATCTACACCGACCTGTTCGATAGGAAGGTCAGTCACACATCACTCGGACGCGCAATCGAAGCAATCGACGCCTATCTTGAACCCTTGGCAGAGGAACTCTTCGAACCAGTCATCGAATATCTTAGAGGCGCTGGTGGCGAGCCTCGCTCAAGTACGGAGCTCGAAACGCACTTTGCACGTAATTACGACCTGCATCACGTCATCACGGCGTGCGAGTGGCTATCGGACCTCGGCATCATTGAGAAAGCGTCGGTTCACACTAAACTGACGCTTTACAGTCAGAATGAAGTCGAAGAGTTAGCCTTCTTCGTCGTTTAAATCCCAAACGAACATAATGTTTCGCCCATTGAGTCGTGCCAAAGGCGTGTAAAGAGGTGGCGAAGCAGAATCGCGGAAAACCACGAACCAACGGTCGATCAGCATCCGGTAATTCCGGCAATGGCTATCGAACCACGATCGAAGTTCAAGGTTCGCGCGTCCACAATCTCAAGAACGTATCCGTCGAAATCCCTCGTGACGCACTCGTCGTCGTAACTGGACTATCAGGATCCGGCAAATCATCGCTCGCGTTTGACACGATTTATGCAGAAGGACAACGCCGATACATGGAATCGTTGTCCAGTTTCGCGCGGCGTTTTATCGCGCAAGTGGAGAAGCCAGATGTTGATTTCGTTTACGGTCTGTCTCCCGTAGTTTCTATCGAACAAAAGACGATTGCGAGGAATCCGCGCTCGACGGTCGGAACACTTACGGACGTATCCACGTATCTCAACCTGCTGTACGCGACCGTTGCGGAAGCAACGTGTCCTTATACCGACGAAGACGTCCCAATAAAAACAGGTGGCAATATTCTCGAATCGATACTCAGTCTACCGAACGGGACTGAGTTTGAGCTGCAGGTGCCCATCTTCCTGATCTATGGCGAAGACGCATCGCTTCTCTTCACGGAAGTTCGAAAGCAAGGATGTCGCACTGTAATCATCGACGGAGAACGCGTTGATTTAAGCGACGAGGTTCCCGAGGGCGTTGAGGGCGAACCTCAGATGTATGCCGTTGTCGACAAATTCACACGAGTCGATGGCATCGAGAAGCAACTCAATGCTGCCATCGAGCACGCGCTTCGGGTCGGCGACTCACTAATGACGGTCGAGATCACCGCAGGATTGAGCAAGACCGCACGTGCAAAGTTCTATAAGACCTTCGGCAGTAAGACGAAAAACCTTGTATTCGGCGACATCGTACCTGATTATTTCGTATTCAATAAACCCGAAGCTGCTTGTAGAACGTGTGGAGGGATTGGCACCACCAAGATGACGCATCGGGATCTCCTCGTAACGAATCCCGAACGAAGTTTGCGCCAAGGATGCTTCCTTCGTGAAGCGTTTACCTATCGGCCTGAATCACACGCTGGCTATTCCCTCTATACGGTGGCGCAGGAATACGACATCGACATGGATGCGCCATGGCAGGATCTTTCACCCGAAGCACAAGACGTCGTGTTGCACGGTACGAAAGGGGAGCTTCTACAGCTACAGATACCACCCGAAACGAAGGATCGCAAGGAGCGCTGGCTACGCTGGCCCATCAACTTCAGAGGCGTGGCAGGAAATATCGAGAGGTCCTATCGCTGGTATCGGCAACAGGATGTACCGAATTCAAACATGGAACGTTGGCTCGACCGCGTGATGGTGGAACACATTTGCGCTGACTGCGGCGGTTCCCGTTTGAAATCAACACGCATGTTGTTTCACATCGAAGGCAAGAACATCTACGAGTTGGGGCAGATGAACTTCGACGAGTTGCACGCGTTTCTTGGTTCGCTCAGCTTCGAAGGTACACAGGCGGAAGCTGGAAAACAGATTAGAAACGAGATCATGAAGCGAATCGAGTTATTGCTCGGTATTGGTCTTGATTACCTCAACCTAAACCGAGCATCCGGCACCCTGTCAGGAGGTGAAGCCCAACGCATCAGACTCTCAACGCAAATCGGCTCTGGCTTGATGGGTATGTTGTACGTGTTGGACGAGCCTTCGATTGGTTTACATCCCAAGGACAACACCAAAATGATCGCGACGTTGAAATCACTTCGCGATTTAGGCAACACTGTCATCGTGGTTGAACACGATGAAGATACCATCCGCGCCGCAGACCACGTCGTTGAAGTCGGACCTGGACCCGGAATCCACGGCGGGTCAATTGTTGTTCAAGGTCCGCTGGAAGAGATTCTCGGGAACGACGAATCGCCAACTGGCCAATACCTGAGTGGCAAGAAGAAGATCGCGACGCCACAAGATCGGCGTGGATTGAATGGCAAAGAACTGATCATTCGTGGCGCAAAGGAGAACAATCTAAAGGACATTGATGTAACGATTCCCCTCGGTCTGTTCGTTTGCGTAAGCGGAGCCTCTGGCTCAGGCAAATCGACGCTGATCAATGAGATCCTCTACAAAGAGCTGTGGAAGCAATTGGTCGATACGCGATCGCTTTCGGGTGACCATGAGTCGATCGAAGGTGTCGAACACCTGACGCGCGTGATCAATATTGATCAATCGCCAATCGGTCGAAATAGTCGTTCGAATCCCTCGACCTATGTAGGTATCTACGACGAGATTCGAAAGCTATTCGCAAATGCGGAACTATCGAAAGAACGCGGCTATAAGCCTGGTCGGTTTAGCTTCAACGTAAAAGGCGGGCGCTGTGAAGAGTGTCAAGGCGAAGGTACGATCAGGACAAAACTCTATTTCATGCCAGACGTCGAAGTTACGTGTACAGCATGCAAGGGTCAGCGCTTCAACGCCGAAACACTGGAAGTCACATATCTCGATAAGAACATCGCCGACATACTGGAAATGTCCATTGAGGATGGCGTGTCATTCTTCAAAGACGAACCTAAGATCGCAAGGAAGATCAAAGTCCTCGATGATCTCGGGCTGGGTTATTTGACGCTCGGTCAGTCAGCGACCACGCTGTCGGGAGGCGAGGCGCAACGGGTCAAACTCGCAACCGAGTTGGCAAAACTCCAGAATCGCGGGCACATCCTCTATATCCTGGATGAGCCCACAACCGGTCTACATCTTGCCGACATCCAGAACCTCCTCAACTGTCTCCATCGATTGGTCGACGCCGGACATACGGTACTTTGTATCGAACATCATCTGGACGTCATTAAAACTGCCGACCATGTCATAGATTTAGGACCGGAAGGCGGACGTGGTGGCGGCGAAGTCATCGCCGAAGGAACACCGGAGGACATCGTTAGTACGAAATCCTCTTTCACAGGGCAATATCTGAGAGCGCACCTCTAGCGATTAGCTTCGCGGCATTACGCGCAGGATGTGCACCATCCAAACACTAGCTAGGCTTCAGAATTCACCGGCGAGCAATCAAGTACGCCACTAAATTTCGTGTTCCTTTTAGGATTTCCTAAGTATCTAACCGAGCACGCACCAGACGACTTAACGTCAAGATGCTCTTCCGCGTTGATTGAAGCGTTTGATGCTCCGCTCGTCACGATGGTCGCGTGTTTAGTGTGCAATCCAATGGCGTCAAGCGAACCGGTACCTGAGATCCGTGCCGAAACCTCTTCGACCTCCCCACTGATGCGAAGCGATGCGGTCCCGGATATTCGACTATCCAGTGACTTGCCTTCGATGTTGTTCAGCTCGATTGAAGCGGTACCCGAAGAAACCAAGTCAACGCGCGGTGCAGAAACGGCTTCGACCGTCACCGCACTCGCACCGCCGCACGTCAATTTGATGCTGTCTGCGTCGCGCAAGTGCGATTCCACCGCGACGTGAGCACTTCCTCCAAGTGTTAGGTTTCGAAGACGCGGTGTCTTGATCTCAATCGTGTATTGATTTCTGTTGGTCATAGAACGATGTCCGTCTTCGCTTGTTCGTCGCTTCAGTATCTGATCCAACAACTGAGATGCTAGTGAACGACCATTCGACCGCGACCCGAAGTAGGACTTTTTGGTCCTTAACTCCAACGTTCCGTCATTAACTACTGCATGCACGGCTTCGAGTGCTTTCTCCTCTGCGCTAATCGTCAAAGAAGATGTGGCACCACACGATATTCGCATACGACCATATAGCGAAGAAGAAACCTCGTTGAAATCAGTGACCTGAAATTCTCTTGTGTTCGGCATAGCTGAGCCTCCTTTGAACAAATTTGCGCGGTCACTCGCAGTAGACACGAATCGTGTCTTCATCGTCGTGGATGCTGATCTTCAATCCCTGCAGTGCTTCTCTGAGTTCGTCATCCTTCAATCCGGCAAGTCCATGCAATGTTCCGGGAACCGCCTCATCCAATGCATCCGCTATTTGCGGATTGAGTTTTGAGAGATCTACCCCAAGGGAGATGAGCTTTACCGGGACGCGCACATTGACCTCATCCGAACCGGAACTGATTTGAACGACTAGGAATTTCGGCAATTCACTAGTATCTGCTTCGAATCCGTAAGTAGTCGGCTGTTTAGGAGTCAGCACGCCGATTAACTCTTCAGCTTCATCGACGGTCACTTTTCCGTCTTGCAGCATATTGAGAACCTTTCTCATGTCAGTCTCGTCGTCTGACATCGAATTGTTTGCTTGCTCATTCATTTTGTAGGTGTACCTCTAAGAAACCTGTTGATAGCCTTTGGGAGTACGATCGACTGTTCGCAAACCTCAGAAGACGGTGATCGCCAAAAGCGACTCGTCATCTCGAAGAGAAATGCGTAATCCACGTAGAGAATTGATGAGTCGTGTCATTAGCACGATTTGTTTGCCCCGTATTTCCCAACGCATCGAACCTAGTCGCATCGTCCATCCAACAATCAATAGCACGATCATGATCGGCCAGAAAATGAAGACCGGAAGAATGAGTGGGATTTTTTGGTCGTGTCTCCAACGTACCACTGCGATCGATGTCATCAATCACGTAGTCGCGCTAAGACTTCAGACACACTTAGTTCGCCTGCCTGGAGTTTGTCGAGCAATTCAGGGTCTGACTTCGCGAGACTTGTGCATTCAGACCTTGTACGCGAGGAAGTTCCGCCGCAATCGACGCCAATCGATTCTTCACCGTCGGGTAACTGATACCGAAAACCTTCTCCATCGCTTTCAATGACCCGTTGACCTGCAAGAAAACAGTGACAAACAGTTGGTTTGCGGTCGACAATCCCGCAAGCGGTGAAATGTCAAATCGACCTTCCATCGCGACATCGCAGTCAGAACACACCAATCGTGAGACCGACATACCTTGATCACAGTTCGGACACTTAGCTTTTGAAATATCCATGCTTACATTAAACCTACGTACTTAATAAAATCAAGTCTAATATTCATATTTTTAATTATTCATACTTTTTAATTCATGTTTTCTTATTTTTAATTCATTTTATTTAGGTATTCGACTCCCGACATGGTGATGTGGAAAGGAACTGATCACACCCTCCGCTCTCTAAAACCGGGATTGAACGCTTGGTCTGAGAGCGGATTCATGCTTTGCGAACGTGTCGTATCGGCTTCTCGTATGTACAGAGGGTCCAGCTCGCAGTGGATCACCAGCAATCAACCGACCTCACACAGTTACACTGAGGAGATTTCTGACAGATCTGTAAAATGTGCGTTTAAATTATTGCAAATAGTGCGTTGTAATTACTGCAAAACATGCGCTAAAATTCCTGCAAAAGCGGCTATGAATAGATAGATTGGGAAATCCTCACGTCGTCTCCTATCGACCTAGACTTGCGGATACAGAGCTAACGAACAAATTAGCATCCGCCTCGACCGTATTGATCGAAGGACCGAGAGCCTGCGGGAAAACCGCCACAGCAAGTCAGATTGCGAATAGCAAGGTGTTCTTTGACACTGATATCAATGCCAGAGAAGCGTGTGCTATAGACCCTACCTTGGTACTTGAGGGCGAAGCTCCGCGACTCTTCGATGAATGGCAAATCGTGCCAAATCTCTGGAATCACGTAAGGCGCGCATCAGACAATCGAAGACGGAAGGGGAACTTCATACTAACTGGGTCCGCTGTACCTACCGATGACTTAACTCGACATTCTGGTGCGGGTCGGATATCCAGACTACAAATGCGCACAATGTCAATGCTCGAACTGGGAATCTCTACAGGAAAAGTCTCGCTACGCGATTTACTTAAAAGAAAAACGATTTCCGAGCTGAGCGCCACCACAACATTGCCGGACCTAGTTGAATACATGTGTCGTGGCGGATGGCCTGGAACGATTGACGAGAATCTCAACACTGCTATGAGTTTCGTACGAGACTACGTTGAGGAAATAAGCCGAACGGATGTTGAGAACATGATCGGCGTACGTCACGATCCGGATCGATTAATGCGCGTTATACAGTCTCTCGCACGGAACATCTCAACGGATGTCTCACTAGCTACTCTTGCAAGTGATATCGAACATTCAAACAATGGCTTACAAAGCAGAACGGTAGCCAATTACCTGTCAACTTTGGCGAGGCTCTTTGTGATAGAAGATTTACCGCCGTTCTCGCCTCATCTTCGTTCGCGTGCGCGCCTCCGCAAGGCTGCCAAACGACACTTCACCGATCCCTCGATCGCGGTCGCAGTCTTAAGGTCAAACCCAGATCAACTGCTCAAAGACGTAAGCTATCTCGGCCTCCTCTTCGAATCCTTCGTCGTTCATGAATTACGTGTCTATGCCTCAGTGCTAGATGCGAATTTAAGCCACTACCGAGACAGCTCAGGATTAGAAGTCGACATCGTGATACAGACCGCTTCAGGCAGTTGGATTCCAATTGAGGTAAAACTCGGAAATGAAGAGTCGACCATCGATAAAGCTGCCACTAATCTGCGTAAGTTTGTCGACAAGGTTGACATCGATCGGATGGGTGAGCCGTCGAACCTTCTAGTTGTGACTAGTGCCGGTTACGCCTATCAACGTCAAGATGGTGTTACGGTTGTGCCTATCAGTTCCATTGGACCTTGAGACCTAGCGTGACGGGTAGAAGCACTGGTAGGATCGTGATTGATTTGACTCTTGCTCTCAAACGATTTGTCAAACCAACGCTTATCACGGCCATCTCTAGTAACAACACGAAAATCTACTGAGTGACAGCTTAATGACTATGCCACGAAGCATAATCGTCTGCAATCACAAAAGCCTTTTCCTTCCAATTTCGTCTTGAGTCTGCATCTCAGTCGAGCCAAACTGCTATGAACAAGACTATTGAATCTAGCACTCACTTATCCACGGAGGAGCTAGAGGAGTTCAGGACCAATGGATTCCTCAATCTAGGGAAAGCTATCTCGACGGATGACGTTTCCAAGTTTCTCACTATGTTTGACGACGATCGGACGAACTATCCGTACATGTGGCATCCCTATGGCTACCGTCAGGAGGCAAACTACGAAGCCTTAATCAGTAGTCCTCGTTTTGACGAACTCATAAGGCATCCCGACATCCTCCCAAAGATCGAGGCATTAATGGGCGGACCCGTTTGTTTCGGAGAGATAGGTCTCAGACGGATGGGAGCATACGAGGGCGAAGTCCATCAATCGTGGCATCGAGATAGAGGTTATTGGCACGAACACCCACTCCGCCTCGACTACATGCAACTCATCGTTTACCTTACGGATGTCGACGATTCAACCCACTGTTTCAGCATTTCGCCGGAAGACGTATCAAATAAGCCGCTCAAATCCGCAGATGAACAGCTTCAACGAGGCGGAGCTACACATCTTCACGGACCTGCAGGAACATGTGCTTTGTTTAACGTTGCGCTGTTTCATACCGCTACAACGAGACCGACCCAGTCGGACCGGAAGACAGTCCAAATTTACTACGGGCATCAGGACCGCGCACCTTTAGCGAACGACTCTGGAATTCCAACTCGACTTAGTGATCATCCGACCGATGCGGAAACGCGATCGTTCTACGGAAATCTGAATGAACGCTCTCGCCTCTACATGCGGGCGTACGGTACGGACACGAACTGATTAGCGCCGCTTATTAATTGGTTTGCAGCGGTTAGTACTCCGCGCTAGTGTTCACAATCGGTTGCGTGCTTTTATCGGCGCAAAGTACAACGAGGAGATTACTCACCATTGAGGCTTTTCGTTCCTCATCGAGCTCAACGACTCCTCGCGCCGAAAGGTCGTTAAGCGCCATCTGAACCATACTCACCGCACCCTCAACGATCTTCTCTCTTGCTTCGACGATAGCTCCAGCCTGCTGTCGTTGCAGCATCGCCGAGGCAATTTCAGGCGCGTACGCAAGATGAGTAATGCGCGCTTCCAGTACCTCGAGTCCAGCTTGATTCAACCGTCCCTGAATCTCACTCTCAAGTTGATCGGTTACCACTTTGGTATCGCCACGTAACGACACAACATCGTCATCCGTTGAGTCATAGGGGTATTGTGTCGCCATGCTGCGTACTGCTGCTTCGCTTTGTACACGCATGAAATTCACGTAGTCATCAACCTGAAAGCAAGCTTCCGCCGTATCAACCACTCGCCAAACAACCACCGCGGCGATCTCTACCGGGTTTCCATTTGCATCGTTTACTTTCGAACGCTCAGTCTCGAAATTACGTACCCGAACCGAGATACGACGTTTTGTGAAAAACGGATTCATCCATCGCAATCCCGCTTCACGTACTGTCCCGACATATCGACCGAAGAATTGCATAACTCGAGCTTCATTCGGGTGAACGACAAACAGACCAAACATCAAGAACAGCAAAACCGGGAAAACAACGACTGAAATGATGATGGTGGGAATCAGCCCGAAAATCACGCTAACAATGAACAACGCGATGTCACCAAGCAGAAGAACCAATAGAACGAAGAACACCAACAAGCCCGAGGGGGCTGTGCGCGCAATTTCCTTGAACACGGCGATTACCAGACGATGTATTAAGCGGACTATGAAGAATAGCCAAGGTGTTTCAACGAAACTCGGTTAGCGACTAATCGTTTTGAATCACCGAGTCCGTCTTCGTCGATTTAGTCACCCGGAACCACGCCGTGCACAAGATGGCACATTGCAACTCGTATGGATTAGATTCGATATATGGTCGGCGGCGCGACCTACGGCGAAGACTTTAAACGATTGCGCGCTGACCACGCAAGTCTTGTGCTTCCTGCTTGATTCGAGAAACCATGGAGCGAAGTCCATTGCCCCGAGTCGGACTCAAATGTGACAAAAGATCCAGTTCGGCAAACAACTCATCCACGTCTTCGTCAACGATTCGATCTGGGGACTGTTGCTGAAACACCGTCATTAAGATGGCAATGAGACCTCGGACAATGAATGCGTCGCTGTCCAATTGAATCGTCACTTGGTCGGCGTTCTTGTCATAACCTATGACAATCCAGACTAGGCTCTGGCAGCCTTTGACAAGATTCCCCTCGACGCGGAGTTCAGACGGCATATTAGGGAGCGTCTTTCCAAGATCGATGATGTAGCGGTAACGATCTTCCCAGTCATCAAGAAACTCGAAAGTCTCTTTAACTTCCTCTAGCGTAAGCACTTGGCTAGAACAAACCTAGATCTAGTTGCGCTTCTTCCGACATCATGTCGCGTGACCAGGGTGGGTCAAACACAAGCGAGACATTTGTATCCGCCACCAACGGAACACGTTGAAGGCGTCGCTTTACGTCTTCCACCAGAACTGGTCCCATACCGCAACCCGGCGCTGTTAGCGTCATCTCGATGTCGACCCGGCTGTCATTCACAGCTACATCGTAGACCAATCCGAGATCGACGATATTTACCGGAATCTCCGGATCATGTACGGTCCGAAGTGCCTGCCACACCTGTTCTTCAGAAATCTTACCGTCGTCTGGAGTGTCGAACGTCAATATTTCAGGCTCGAAACCTAGCGCGTCTGCATCTTCGCTCTCGATTCGCGCCATATTACCGTTGTGAACGACCGTATACGTACCGCCGAGCGCTTGCGTCAGCGTGACAAATACACCTTGTGGGATAGTAAGTTCGGTGCCGGTTGGGACGAGTCGAGCCGTAACAGTACGCTGGACTGGTATGACCCTACGTTCCACGGAGTGAAAAACTCTCGCCGCACCCGCAATGAGTATCGGCGTTTGGGTTCTCGAACTTAAGAGAAGAGTTTAAACCTTCAGTAACAAGATCAATGTGAGTTCCCCGGAGCAAATCCCAATGTTGGTTGTCAACGACAACCTTTACGTTGTCATCGAATTCGAACACGCGTGAATCGTCCGGGATCGCGTCAAGAAACTTGAGCGCATACATATAGCCGTTACAACCACTTTCGGTAACGTGTAGTTGTAAACCCGTCGCTCTTTCCTGATTGAGCTGTTTTCGAACATGCTGTTGTGCCGAATCACTCAAGGAGATAGTGGACGGATCAAATGTTGCGGTTTGCACAGATAGAACGCTAGGAAGTAAGGATTTCTCGGGCTTTTTCGACCGAAGCTATGAGTTTTTCAATGTCTTCGCTTGAATTATAGATTGCGAAAGAGGCTCGCACGGTACCCGGAATTCCGAGTTTTGCCATCAGAGGCATCGCGCAATGGTGACCCGTCCGTACAGCAACTCCTTGGTTATCCATCAATACGCCAACGTCACTGTGGTGAGAACCTTTGATGTTGAATGACACCACCGGTGCCTTTTCTGCCGCTTCGCCTACGATCTCGACACCCTCGATCTGAAGTAAACCGGACGTTGCATCGCGCAGCAATCCCATTTCATGCGCATAGACCTGTTCGGTGTCTAGAGAATCCATGTATTCAATCGCAGCTCGCATTCCAATCGCACCTGCGATGTTCGGCGTACCCGCCTCGAACCGGTAAGGCATCTTTTGATACGTCGTACGCTCGAGTCGAACCTCTTCGATCATTTCGCCGCCGCTTTGCCAAGGCGACGCTTCTGCCATCAAGCTCTCGCGTGCATAAAGCGCTCCGATACCCGTCGGTCCGTACATCTTGTGAGCAGAAAAGGCATAGAAATCGCAATCTAGATCACGCACATCGATTGACATATGTGGTGCAGCTTGAGCGCCATCGATGATGGTTACCGCATCGACATCCCGGGCCTTGGCAACCATCTCCTTAATCGGATTAACGGTACCAAGCGCATTGGATACATGCGCAATCGCAACAATCCTGGTACGTGGCGAGAGAAGCGATTCATAGTGATCTTGATCTAGCTCACCGTTCGGAAGTACTCGGATGGCTCTTAATCGTGCACCGGCTCGATCGCAGACCATTTGCCATGGGACAATGTTCGAGTGGTGTTCCAGCTCCGAGATAACGACCTCGTCATCTGGGCCTAGTACATCCGATGCATAGGTCCACGCAGCTAGATTGATGCCTTCAGTGGTACCTCGAGTCCAAATCACTTCTTCGGGTTTCGGCGCGTTGACGAATTCGGCCACGACCTGCCGGCTACGCTCGAACTCTTCGGTCGCCAGCGTGCTAAGCGCGTGAACACCACGATGCACGTTCGCGTTGTGTTCTGTGTAGTACGTGCGCAAGGCGTCTAACACGGACTCCGGTTTTTGCGTTGTAGCCGCGTTGTCGAGGTAGACGTCGTTTGGTCGCTTTCTAAACAACGGAAACGCGTCGCGAAATGGACTCATAGATCGAGCAGTGAAGTGCCGCCTTCGGAATGAACGACTTGACGCAGGAATCCCTTCGTCAGCATCGCACGAGCCGATTCCTCGTCGATACCTCGTGAACGCATGAGGAAGAGCGAATCGTCATCTAGCTGTCCAGTGGTCGCCCCGTGCGAGCAGATAACGTCGTCCGTGTAGATTTCGAGTTCCGGTTGCGCATGAGCCCGTGACTGCGGACTCAACGCAATGTTGCGGTTCGTCAGGTGCGCTTCAGACGCACTCGCGCCTCGGTCGATACGGATAAAGCCACTAAACACACTCCTCGCACGATTGTCGACAACACCATGAAATGACTGTTCACTGTGACTATTCCCGACCCGATGGTTCATGTACACCTGGGTATCCAAATGGTCGTTGCCGTCGACCAGCCAACCGCCGCTTAAAGTGGCTCTAGCACGTTCTCCCATCACGTTCACGATCACATCATTTCTACGAATCTTTGAACCTTTGGACGCAAGATGCAAATTCAACGTCGAACCTTCGGCTAGCCACACGACTAAACAGTGATATCCGACGCCGTCGTTTTTCGGCATCGTTAGTTCGTAGTTCAAAGTTGCGTCGTCGCGCAAGTGGCAAAGCGAAATACGGTTACCGCTCTCAAATCTCTCTTCTACGTTCAAACAGGCGTTTTGGGCGACGGACATTAGATGTCGGTCGACCGAACCCGCGGCGTCGGAGACCGTCGCGTGTGCTGTCTTCGTCGTTGCGAGCAGTTTCGTACCTGAGCGAAACAGTAGACCATTGATGTCGAGCAACGGAAAGTCACCTAAGCTCTCACTAGAGCCTAACTCAACCATTTGACCGCCATTCTCTGGTTGGTCGAGCCGACGAACTTCAACATCGTGACTAGACTCAAGCGAATCACTTGTCTCCGACAACTCCAGTGCGCCTTCGACGAGCGTTAGAAAATCGGAGTACTGCCAGCGTCCCTTCCAAGGAAGCGGGAATCCGTTGCTATTCAGCGCCGTGCGCGATGCGGTGCGATCCAACCAAGGTGTTTCGCGCACTTCCTGTGCAAGCACACGGTTCAGCAGATCGCCGTGTGTTGAGCCGACGGCTTGCGCGACCGTCATTACGCTTCGCCTAAGCCAGCGTAGCCTTGGGTTTCAACCTCATGTGCTAGTTGCGCGTCGCCGGACTTCACGATGGCTCCGTTAACCATGATGTGGACAAAGTCGACGTTCACGTAATTCAAGAGCCGTTGATAGTGCGTGACCAATACGACACCATTGTCGTCTGACCGAAATTCGTTGATACCGCGAGCGACAACCTGCAAAGCGTCAACGTCTAAGCCAGAATCCGTCTCATCAAGAAAAGCTAGCTTGGGTTGCAGGAGCATCAGCTGAAGAATCTCGTTCCGCTTTTTCTCGCCACCAGAAAACCCGACGTTGACGAATCGCTTAAGAAACTCGGTACTCAGTTCTAGACGTTTTGAGATCTCCCGTACTTGCACCATGAAGTCACGGGTATTCATCTCTTCTTCGCCCACGGAGATGCGATGACTATCGATCGCAACTTTCAAGAATTCCATATTCGTAACGCCAGGAATCTCGATCGGGTGCTGAAAACCGAGAAACAAACCACTAAGTGCCCTGTCTTCCACCGACATACCGTTCACCGGCGCACCCATCAATTCCATGTCACCAGTCGTGACACTGTACCCATCGCGTCCCGCTAAGACGTTCGACAAGGTACTTTTTCCTGACCCATTCGGCCCCATGATGGCGTGAACTTCGCCCGCATTAACGGTCAGATCAATTCCATTTAAGATCTGTTTTTCGTCAACGCTCGCAACTAGCCCCCGCAGCTCGAGCAATTTCAACCAACGGCACCTTCTAAGCTAACTTCAAGGAGTTTAGACGCTTCGACGGCGAACTCCATTGGTAATTCTCTCAGCACTTCCTTACAGAATCCATTCACGATCATCGCGACGGCCTTCTCGGCGTCGATCCCGCGTTGGCGACAGAGAAACAGTTGATCCTCACTGACTTTTGATGTCGTTGCTTCGTGTTCCACGATGGCATCATCACGCTGAGACTCTATCGTCGGAAACGTGTGCGCCGCACAATCGCTACCAATAAGAAGCGAGTCACACTGAGTGAAATTCCTCGCTTTCTTTGCGCCCGGATTCATGCGTACGCGTCCACGGTAAGCGTTCGAGCTGTTCCCAGCACTGATCCCCTTCGAAATGATGGTACTGGAGGTATTACGACCGATGTGGGTCATTTTTGACCCGGTATCGGCTTGCTGATGATTGTTCGTGATCGCTACAGAATAGAACTCGCCGACCGAGTTGTCGCCACGCAAGATGACACTCGGGTACTTCCACGTGATTGCAGATCCGGTCTCGACTTGCGTCCAGCTGATATGTGAATTTGCGCCTCGGCAAACACCACGCTTGGTGACGAAGTTGTAGATACCACCGTTTCCGTCGGCATCACCGGGGTACCAGTTTTGAACCGTCGAGTATTTGATAGACGCATCCTCGAGCGCTACCAATTCGACGACTGCGGCATGCAGTTGGTTTTCGTCTCGCATCGGCGCCGTACAACCTTCGAGGTAACTAACGTAGGATCCCTCGTCGGCAATGATTAACGTACGTTCAAACTGGCCCGTATTCTGAGCATTAATTCGGAAATAGGTGGATAGTTCCATTGGACAGCGAACACCCTTCGGAACGTACACGAACGAACCATCACTAAAGACCGCCGAATTTAGAGCCGCGAAGTAATTGTCTGATTGAGGGACCACCGAACCTAAGTACGCACGCACTAATTCAGGGTGGTTCTCAACCGCCTCACTAAACGAGCAGAAGATCACGCCGTGTTCGCGCAGTTCTTCCTGGAAGGTAGTTGCCACCGAAACGCTGTCAAACACCGCATCTACAGCAACCCGCGGCGCATCAGGATCTCGCTCTACACCGGCAAGTAGCTCTTGTTCATGTAGCGGAATACCTAATTTTTCGTAGGTCCGCAGCAGTTCCGGGTCAACTTCGTCGAGGCTCTTCGGTTTGTCCCCGGAGGGTGCCGCGAAATACGAGATCGCTTGATAGTCGATCGGTTCATAATCGACTCTTGCCCAAGTCGGTTCAGGCATGTCGAGCCAACGCCGATAGGCATCTAAGCGCCAATCTAACAGCCAAGCTGGCTCATTCTTGCGCTTGGAAATCTCAGTGATGACCGCTTCGTCGAGACCCGGTGGAATGGTCTCCTGTTCGATGTCGGTGACGAATCCTGCTGCGTACTCTTTACCGATGAAATCGTGAGCGGCTGAGGGTGATTGTTCCGACATAAAGCACTGTCTCGGGGGGATTCAAATTTTAGTGAAGGAACCACCTTCTTGTGCTCATACTATATAGAGTACCGACGTACTTAGTCACTTCAGTTAGGACCGCAACAATCCACTTTGGCTAGACATGCAACGGTGAGGGTTTCATATTGAGTGTCCAAATAGCACACCTCGACTCGCAAGCAGCATATTCCGACCGAAGAGCATTCGGGGACTATGGCGAGTTTGAGGTCGCCGAATTCCAAATCACATACGACGTCGACCCCCAGGACGCTGCTAATTCACGTATCGTCGATCTCGACAAAGCACCAACTACAAGCGATGGCAAGGTGCGATTCCGAGGCAATGCGCGCTTGGTGTACCCACGAAATAAGACACCGTCTTGTCTCTTCGTAGATGTACCCAACCGAGGAAGACCCACAGCATTCAGTTTCAATCGACCGTCGCCTTCTGAACTGCAGACGACCAATATGCCGAGTGGCGATGGGTTTCTCTGCCGACATGGATTTGCAGTGTTAAGTGTCGGATGGCAATTCGACGCCGAAGGGATGAGTCTGCAGGTTCCCGAGGCGCTCGAAAATAACCATCGAATCGTCGGCGAGGCGATTTGCCAGATGCAACCGACTCGCGACACGACCTCCCTGCTTGTAGGACAAGGTGGCGTTTTCACGTACGAACCCACAGGCAAAGGTCGGCTGTATCAACGTGCAAGTACGCAAGCACCGTATGAACCGGTCGACAGCGGTGCATGGCGATTTGGCCGACTTCGGGATGGCGAATTCGATCCCAGTACCAGATACATATCGAAAGAAGGGGGCTTCTCGAAAGGTGTCGTGTACACGCTCGTATACGAAACCGTCGGCGCTCCAGTCGTCGGACTGGGTCTACTCGCATTGCGAGATGCAGCTGCTTTCTTTAAATTTGAGTTCGAATGGCCACAAGACAAGCCTTCATTCGCGATTGGGTACGGTGCTTCACAAACCGGTCGGATCCTTCGACATTTCTTATACGAAGGGCTAAACGACGATGAAAACGGGCGCAAAGTATTCGATGCGGTAATTCCACATATTGCAGGCGGACAGCGCGGAGACTTCAATCACCGATTTGCACAACCTGGCAGTATGGGAATTCCCGCTGCTGGACAGCGGTTCCCTTTCGCTGCGCGCTCGACGACCGATGAACTAACCCAGCAACACGCAGGATTACTGGATCAGTACAACCACCCACCCAAGTTGCTGAGCACCAATACTTCATGGGAGTATTGGCGAGGAGATGCAGCGCTCATTCACGTGTCGTCCGACGGAACACAAGACATACCTCCTCAAGACAACGAGCGCATTTACATGTTCGCCGGTACGCACCACATCAACGGCATACTACCGTTAACAGACCGGCTCGCGTTGACAGGGGAACAGCTGCCCTACCCTCTAAATACCATCTCATACACCCCATTACTACGCGCAGTGCTCCACAATGCGCTAGCCTGGGTACGCGATGGAATAGAACCGCCTGATTCTCGTTATCCCCAGCTTCGTGATCACTCACTGGTTGGAAGAGAAGCGGTAGTCGACAGATTCGCTCAGTCGCCGCGCTTTCAGTACTTGCCTAACGCGGAAAATCTGCCCGGATTGTGGCACACGGACCTCGGTGCCGACGTCAAAAACGGCGTATGTGATCACCCAGCGAAATTGCTTTCGAGATACCCTCGCTTGGTATCAGACGTCGATGAGAGCCTCAATGAAGTCGCAGGCGTCCGACTTCCCGAAATCGCGGTCCCAATAGGAATCCACTCGGGTTGGAATCCAAGGCATCCTCTGCATGGTGCTCCCGATCAAACGGCGGCGTTCGCGGGATTCTCGGTATTTGACGGTTTGAATTGCGTACCCGAATCCCGCGACGCTTGTTACGAACTCGTATCTCAGGTAACTGACGACTTAGTCGACGCGCGATACGTCCTAGCCGAAGATCGTGAACTCGTGATCGACAACGCAATGAAGCGTTACGACGCGGCGCAAGCTACGTCTACTGCCAAATAGCGAGAACGATCCCCATGATGATCGAGTACACCACTCGATATCCGCTCTGAATCGCAACCAGTTTCCAACTCCAGCCGCAAAACGCCGCATCGGAAATATTGGACGCTGCGATAAAACCAATCCCTACCGCGAGTCCTAATACCGCACCATCAAACCACGTCGAAATACCGAGACACGCAATGATCACGGCCATCACGAACGCGGTTATTAACGTCGTTACTAGACTAATGATGAAAGGTTTCGGACTCGGCTGGATCTCGTCCGGTGTTTTGCCCAGCGCGTCGAGCCAAGCAGTACCGAATAGTGGACCGTACCAAGGCCAACCGATCGCGAATGAAACCAGCGATGCGACGATGATCGCCCACCAATTCAGGTCTAGCAAGAGTTCCACTTCGTTCTCCTTAAATCACCAATGAAGGTCAGCTGGATACTGTGTGCGAGTATATTCGAGATTTACGACGGCGGTTAAACTTCCTAGGTTCGCTCGGTGCTAGTACTAGATCGCCAAACCCAATCGGCACCACCATATACCATGCTGACGAAGCAACAAATCGAGCAATACCACACTGACGGTTACACCGTCGTCCGTGGCGCGCTTCCGCCCGAACTACTCGATGACTTACGCAGGATCACGGACGAGATCGTCGCATCTGCCAAGGGTCTTACTGATCACACGCCTGTACTTGACCTAGAACCTTCTCATACGCCTGAAAATCCACGTGTCCGTAGGATCAAAACGCCGCAACTCGCACATCCTTTCTATCGCGAACTTGCAGGGCACGAGTGCTTGATGGCAGCATTGAGACCCCTCATCGGCAATGACATCAGGCTGCGCGCAGGTTGCAAGATCAACATGAAGTCGGCTGGATATGGCGCACCCGTCGAGTGGCATCAGGACTGGGCGTTCTATCCGCACACCAATGATGACGTACTCGCGACCGGAATCTTGCTTGACGATATGGACGAGACGAATGGTCCGGTTATGTTCTTACCCAGATCACATAAAGGTCCAGTCTACGACCACCACGCAGATGGCGCGTTCTGTGGGGCGATCGACACGACCACAGCGGGTCTGGATACCACGGGCGCGATTCCAATTTTCGGAAAGGCCGGGGACATGACGATCCATCATGCCCGACTGGTACACGGCTCGATGATCAATAAGTCTTCAAAATCTCGTCGCATCCTCTTCTACGAATTTACCGCTGCAGATGCGTGGCCGCTCGCCGGCGTTGAACACCTAGATGACGTTGAGGGATTCAACTCACGAATCGTGAGTGGCGAACCAACTCTACGACCGCGACTGGTTGACGTACCGGTTAAGGTTCCGCTGCCACGCGCACCTTATCAAGGATCCATCTACGAAAACCAACGAACACT
The DNA here is from genome assembly GCA_022822135.1 of Pseudomonadales bacterium. Taxonomy (GTDB): domain Bacteria; phylum Pseudomonadota; class Gammaproteobacteria; order Pseudomonadales; family Azotimanducaceae; genus Bin55. The sequence goes on along the minus strand of JAJECH010000003.1, from coordinate 26,733 downwards.
TGAGAATCGATATTTCGAGCAGGCAGTTGATTGACCACGGTCACAGCGCCTCCCCGAATTGAGCTCGAGAATGTTTCCGTAGTGATACCTGTTTTTCGGGACGCTGAGCTACTAAAAAACCTACTCCTCGACTTGTCGTCCGGCTCATTCGGCAAGATCATCGTAAGTTACGCGGACGAATCCGAATTTGTCGAATCAACAGACGTCGTGTTCCTGCGCACACCGCGTGGTCGCGGTTGTCAGATTGAACAAGCTATCGCGAATACGAACACTGAGTGGATTTGGATACTGCACGCCGACGTGAGGGTGCCAAAAAGCGCGATGGAAGCTCTCCGCGACGCACTTGACCAAACCGATTGGGGAGCGTTCAGGATTTCACTCGCGGGATCCTCCAAGCTCCTGAGTACGATCAGTTTCTTGATGAATTGGCGTTCGCGAATGACATCCATCTATACCGGCGATCAGGGAATGTACGTCCGACGCGTATTGTTGGATCGAGTCGGTGGCTATCCTCCGATCGCGCTGATGGAAGATGTCGAGTGCAGTCGTCGACTGCGTCACGTCAAACGTGGTCCTCAACTTCCCGTTCGACTAACTGTCTCTGCGCGGAAATGGGATCACGAAGGTGTCATCCGAACCATCCTCAGAATGTGGTGGTATCGGCTTCTCTATTTCTTTGGCGCTGCTCCTGATAGTCTCGCTAATCGTTACTATCGCTAGTCCAACACACCGAGTCTGGACGAAGACGCAGAATTGAAGAAATCCGAATTCGAAGACACTACGCCTCAAGGCCATCTCGCGGTTTTTACGCGTAGCCTTGATTCTTCTAATTTGAAAAGCCGACTGAGTGCGGAGATCGGATCCGAGAAGGCGCGTCATTGCTATTGCGAACTGCTCACTGAGACGCTTCGATGTGCGAAAAACTTCGACACGACCGTGTATGTGGAAGGACCAATCATTGACGAAGCCTGGTTACTTGGCTTACGAACCAAACCTCAGTCGGAAGGTGACCTTGGACAAAGAATGCTTGCGTGTTTTGAGGACGGCGTACGTGTCCTCGTTGGCGGCGATTCTCCTCTCGTATCGATCGAGTACTTAAACAGCGCTTTCAGCGCACTGCGATCACATGACGTCGTACTAGGACCAACTGAGGATGGTGGTTATGTGCTTATCGGCATGAATAAACCAGAACCTCGCGTGTTCAACAACATCCACTGGAGTACGGCGAATGTCCTATGTGAGACGTTGAACATCGCTAGCTCGCTAGACTTGAGAGTTAAGTGCCTCGACTTAGTCTGGGATGTCGACACCGGCGTAGATTACAAGCGGTGGCTAGAACTGAAAAAGGAACACTCTTGATTAAATCCGTTTTACGAATCCTCTTGTCCATGCATCTCTTTGCAGCGCTCGTATTCAGCGCTGGCGCAGATGAATCGACAGCAGCTGATGATGAATTCTTGATCGTTGATACACATATCGACACACCGTATCGCAACTGGCGTAACGCGTTGAACATTTTTGACGGTACGAACACTGGTCAATTCGACGTGCCTCGTGCCCAACAAGGTGGCTTGTCAGTTGCGTTCATGTCAATCTATACCCCTGCTTCCGCCGCAGAAGAAGGAACAAGCAAATCCATCGCACTGGATCAAATCAAATGGGTGCATGAGACCGCCGAGTCTTCGGATGAAATTGAGATCGCCACATGTGTGGCTGACGTTCGACGACTCCACGACGATGGTGTGCTTGCATTTGCATTCGGTCTCGAGAACGGTAGTCCACTCGAAGGCGATCCAGCAAACATGAAAGCGTTTGCCGACCTCGGCATTCGCTACGTCACGCTCGCACACTCTCGTTCGAACGAATTCTCGGATTCAAGTTACGACGAAAACGAACCTTTGCAGGGTTTGTCGGAAGCAGGCCGTGAACTCGTTCGCGAAATGAACCGACAAGGCATCATGATCGACATCTCTCATCTCACCGACAAAGCCGCGTGGCAGGTACTCGAAATCAGCGAGAGTCCAGTTCTCGCCACTCACTCGTCGTTACGACACTTCATTCCAGGATTCCATCGAAACATACCAGACGATTTGGTTGTCGCCGTGAAAGAAAACGGTGGTGTGGTCCACATTAACTTCGGCAGTAGCTTCGTGTCGAACGAGTCCCGCAAATGGCGCACCAAATATGATGCGGCTCTAGCTGAAGTTAACGAAGCGTCCGAACTAACCTCGGAGCAACGACGGGCTTTCTACGATGACTATCTCGAAGCGAATCCCTACCCGTTCGCTACCGTTGCTACGGTTGCAGATCACATCGATCATGTTGTCGAAATAGCTGGCGTTGATTTCGTCGGACTAGGATCTGACTTCGACGGTGTGGGTGACACGCTACCGATCGGACTTAAAGATGCGTCAATGTTCCCGAACCTCATCGACGAACTCCGGGATCGCGACTACGACGATGAAGCACTACGGAAGATCCTTGGTGAAAACGCGATGCGAGTGTGGGAGGCGAACGAAGCGATAGCAAATGACCACGGTAACGCGCCAAATTGCACTCAGATTTGAACTCTTAAGCGCACACCTGTCTGTGCACTAAAGTTCACCGCGACGTGCTTCAAGTTGAGCTCGGACTTCGTACGCTTTAGTTTCCGTGATACCGTAAGCCTTGATCAGATAGATCGCGCATATCGACGACGCAGTCGGAATCAAGACGTCAAAGAGGCGCATTAAGAATAAAGCTCGTTCCGGTTGGTCTCCTCCAAGCTCAACGTTAAACCCTGTTGCGACTAGGAGGAATCCACCGAGCGCTATGGCTAGCGCCATGCCTAGTTTCACAACCCACCAGAACACGGAACCGTACATTCCCTCACGCCGTTCCCCGGTCTGTAGTTCATCTACATCGCAGACGTCCGCGATCATTGACCCCATCAGCGTGAATAACGAGCCTAGGCCGAATGCGATCAACGGCGCCGCTATTAGAACAAGATACGGATACTCAACGGAATACAGAAACCACTTCGACGCATAACCAACAGTAGAAATGGCGATACACACGAAAAACGTAGATCGCTTCCCAATCCTTGGCGAGAGATAGGTGACTAGAACAATCACCGCGAACGTTGCAATTGACGATAACGTGCCAAACCAGCCAATCAATGGTCCCGCAGCTTCGCTATCGCCACCGTATAAGTAAAAGATCATCACGTACGTTTGAAACGACGCGATCAATTGGAATCCGTTGAATACGAGAAACGTGGCGCCTGCAAGGCATAAGAAATCCCTATTCACGACGGTGGTCACGAATCCACGTGCGAAATGTGAGATCTCATACCAGGCGCGTTCTAAGAGAGACGTCTTGTCATGAGTGGTCGCGACGAATTCCGCAAATCGTTCACGCAATACCAGAGCAGGGACAACGCCTGTGAGAATGCACCCAACCGCGACCACGATCGCAAGCCAAGACGCCCCATCTGCCATGTCATCGAACATAGGTAGCGTCATGAACGCGAGAAACCACGGTGCGATAGTGAAAGCTAACTGGCCGATGAAGTTCTGTACGCCCATCAGTCGGACCCTTTCGTGATAGTCCGCAGTTAGTTCGTACCCGAGCGCAACCCACGGTGTGGCGAATACCGTATATGCGAGAAAGAAAAACAGAGAAATGACTAGGAAGTACACGAATAACGATCCGTGACTCATACCCGACGGGATATGCCACAGAACGACGAAAATCAAACTCGCTGCGATAACGCCGACGAACATGAATGGGCGGCGTCTACCCCACCTCGTCCGCGCGTTATCAGAGATGTAACCCATCAGCGGATCAGTCAACGCGTCAGTTAGTCTTGGGATGCTGCCAAGCAAACTGACGAGAGCCGGATTCATTCCGTATGCTAGATTGAGAACGATCATCATGTTGCCGCTCGCCGCGGCAAGGATGTTGTTCGTCAGCGACCCCAATCCATAGGCGAGCTTGTGGTCAAAGCGAATCCGATCTGCCGGAGCGGTTTCATGATGGTTATCGCTCATAACAAAAAAACCGCGTTGACTTCGGAGATCAGGCTTGGAGATAGCACTGATGCGGATTCTAAGTTGTCTCGTGCCGTGACTCACAAGCCATGACCAACCGTGACGACGTTCTATTCGTGTCTCGGGTTGTTTTTCATGGTATTGCTCCGTAATCTCCGTTTGATCTAAATGATCGGCATCTACACAAGGGGAATACAAAGCACTCGAAGAGAAAAACGCACCTCGGCATAGCTTGAAGATTCATGACATGCTTCAGGCTAAATCGCCTCGCTCAAAAATGCAAAGAAACAAACCAATCGGCAAGTGCGGACACAACTCTCCACCCAACGTACCGAAGTTGTAGTATGATTTCCGAGATACTTGGTTAAACCCAAGAGTGTAAGTCTGTGGGTAACCATCCTCACAGCAATCCGAAAACAGATGACCGTTGTAGGTTTGTCTAGTACTTCGGGTGCCCCGCTTCGGCGGGGCTCGTTATTTATGAGCGGGTGATTTTCAAAGCCGACAGAACCGCTTCTTGAACTGCGGTGAAATCATTCCTAGAAATACGGAAATCCTGAAGTAGGATCGGACCACCGCTTTCGAAACGTCCTACACGCCAATAGAAGAGCCGACGTAACGATACGGCGTAAATCATGTCGGCTTTGACCCATCTTCGTTGACGGTCCCATTGAGATCCTTGCGTCAGCTCATAATGCCAAGCCTCTGGTGGGATAGGGGCAGTTGTGCTCAGTGGCACAACCACCGCCAGACCCGGTCTGGCATGCGAATATGACAAAATAACTACTGGTCTTCGTTTATTCATTTCTGGTGTTATGAGTCCGCGGAAATCGCAACCCAACACTTCTCTCGCCTTTGGGTAGTGGATCCACTCTTTTTTATTTTTCTTTGACATATTCTGGATTCATTTGAAGGAGGTTCTTAGTAGCAATAACTCGAAGCAATATTGAGCGCGCACACCATCGTACCCAACGTCAGTTCACCGTACTGTTGTTACCACGACAGCTGACCCAGCAATCTTCTTCTCGCGAGTAATCAGGAAGTTGGATGCGCAAAAGTGCACTCCATATCTCATACAACGATGACATTGGTTCCCCATTCACGACATACAGGGTTGGTTCAAGAATTCCTCACGGATTTGGGTAGTTGTAGCTACCTTGGTAGCTCGGTCCTCGCTGCGCCGATCCGCTCGTACTATCGAATTCATTCAATGGTTCAAATGTTGCTTCATCCTCGTAGGTAAGCCCGAATCCCACCGGCAAGTATTGGTCTGGTCGATTCGAATCTCGATCGATACTCGTCAACTCGGGATCGAGCGGCCAGGAGAACGGTAATCGTCCCACGAAGTCATGGCGTACTTCATCTGCCGCATCCGTAAACAAGACATCAGCAACAGCGCCAGCTTGGGTACCGGGTAACCAACAAACGACAAAAGCGTCCGCGGTATTCAGCTCCGGGTTGACCCAGCGCGGGCGACCCGTTAAGAACATCGCAACCACCGGAATCCCACGGGTACGAAGTAACTGCATCTGCGCTAAAGGTTCTGGATGGTCTCGAGAGAAACTCAAGTGGTTCAGGTCGCCTTCGCCTTCTGCGTATGGTTGTTCACCAAACACGACGATCGCAACGTCTGCAGTAGTCTCGTCATCAACTTCATTAACGAAGGTCACCTTTCCGTTCCCTTCTTTGATCACAGCACGAAACCCGTCTGCGATCGAACTTGCACGCGGGAAATCGTCATTCGTGTTATCGGTACCTTGCCAAGTTAGCGTCCAGCCACCACATTGCTTAGCAACATCGGCAGCATCCTCACCGACAACAACGACCCTCTGATGAGGCGACAACGGGAGTATTTGATTCGCGTTCTTTAGCAAAACCAACGATTTTCGGACAGCATCGCATGCCACCAGTCGACTCCGGTTCGAACCTAGTGACCGGGTCCGTTGTGCGATTGGTCCTCGCCAACGCGGATTTAGCATGCCATTCAGCGCCTTCACCCGCAAAATCCGCCGCACGGCATCGTCCAATCTTGTCATACTAATTCGCCCTGATGCAGCGGCGCTAAGAAGCAGCTCGTACACGCGTTCCCATTCAGAGCTCACCATCAGCATATCCACGCCTGCATTCACGCTCGCGATACACGCAGTCTCCAGATCATCATCGAGTTGCGCGAATCCATCCCAATCTGACACTACAAACCCTTGAAATCCCATCTGTCGTTTCAACACATCCTGCAGAAGATATGAAGATCCATGTACTTTCTCACCGCGCCAACTATTGAAAGCAGCCATGACGATTTGCGCACCGGCTCTTAGAGCGGCGAAATGTCCTAGAGCATGGACGTCACGCAAGTCTCGTTCGCTGCAATCCGCGTCGCCTTGATCGATGCCGTCGGCTGTCGAACCTTCACCCACGAAATGCTTCGAGGTGGCAAGGACCCGTATATCGGACAGGAATTCAGATGATGCTGGATCACCCTGTAGTCCACGAATCATTGCGCCGCCTAAACGATTGACAATTTCTGGGTTCTGGGAGAATCCTTCGTACGTACGCCCCCAACGATAGTCGTGGGGCACCGCGAGCGTAGGCGCAAATACCCAATCGATGCCAGTATCCGCTACGTCCGATGCGGTCGCAAAGCCGATTAATCCCATCAGCTCCGTGTCGTTCGCCGCTCCTAATCCGATGTTGTGCGGAAAAATCGTTGCACGATAGACATTGTTGTGACCGTGTACCGCATCAGTGCCCCACAAGATAGGAATACCAGCTGCACTTTCGCGAGCAGCTTTTTGAAATGCTCTCACTAAATGCCGCCAATCCTCGATTCTCGCGTGTTTATTCGCACTCGGAAATACACCCCCGCCATTAAGGATCGAACCAAGACCGAATCTTCGGATGTCGTCCGGTTCAACAGACGCTAGTTCAGCTTGAATCAATTGACCGACTTTCTGTTCCGTGGATAAACCTCTCAAGCGTGCATCGACGAGATCGCTCACTGCTTTCATTTTCGGAGCATCAGCATCTAATGCGCTTCGACATTGCGGCCAAAGAATTGTTTCGCTATCGACTAAATCGGTCACTTAACACCATTAAGAAAAGAAGCCTTTATCTATTTGCTGCCGCACACTCTCGTCAAGTCGATTCGTTCGAGTCAGTTACCTGACAGGCCGAATGTTGCTCGCATGTAACGTCGCGATTATGTTGGAACGCTAAACGAGCGCACCAAGATGAATTTCTCCGCACCGACATAGCGCATCAAGGTCGTACCCACCTTCAAGCACCGAAACGACTCGCCCCTGGGCGAAATGATCAGCCCAAACCACGATGTTCTGCGTGATCCATCGATAGTCCTCGTCAACGAGCGACAGTTGCGTTAGGGGATCATCTTCGTGGGCATCGAAACCTGCTGACACCAAGAACAACTCCGGTTGATGGGCTTCGATGGCAGGTTGCCACGATGCCGTCACGGCATTCCGAAACGTCTCGCTGCCGCTTCCGGCGCTCATCGGTACATTGACGATGTTAGGACGGTCAACATCTTGAAATCGATAAGGGTAGAACGGATACTGAAATGAAGAACAGACCAATACGCGCGGATCGTCTTGAAAGATCTCTACCGTTCCATTCCCGTGATGCGCGTCGAAATCAAGAATTGCGACTCGCTCAACCTGTTCTAACGCCAACGCGGCTCCGACTGCAATGCTATTGAAGATGCAGAATCCCATCGAGCCATTACTCTCGGCGTGATGACCCGGAGGGCGTACACCACAGAACACCTTCGTCTCTTCTCCAGCTAGAGAAGCATGGACACCGTCACACACTGCGCCGACGCATCGACGTACAGCATCGAGTGACCTTGGACTAAACGCAGTATCTGCATCAATACGCACCAGTCCGGTCTTCGGGGCAACTGCGATCAGAAGATCGATGAGACCTTGGTCATGAACCCTTGCAATATCCTCAAATGACGCCAAACTCGATGACCGGCACTCGACATCGTTCAACAATCCACAGCGGTCGAGATGTTGATTTAGTACTGAGAGCCTTGCTGGCGACTCCGGATGACCTGCCGGTGTGGCGTGTGCTTCACAGTCCGCGTGCGTGAGGTATAGCGCCATCTGTCAATCGTTTCGCTTCATCAATAGGCTAAAGATTTTGCCTAGCTGGCTCGATCGAACCTACGAGTGCCATTGACATCACGATTACTCTTTATGGGGGTAACTTACTTGATCGATAACGGTTGACTTCGTTTGGCGACTAAATTAGGTATGGTTCTATACAGCGTTACGATCGTGCTTGGGTTCGTGATGTGGGGTATATGGATCGCGTCGCTCATGAATTGGATTGGAGCCTTCGCTGGATTCCTTGCGGGCGTATTCCTAGCACCAGGTGTATTTATTTATCCAATCATTCATTGGTTCGTCGAAGATTCGTGGCCAACAACCTACTTGATCCTCTACGCCGTTTCGCTTGCTAGTTATTTCTGTGGCGCATACTTCATGGGGAAAGACGATTTCTCAACTTAACTCGTACATCTCAGCGAGGCACGTAAATCAAATCTCGAATCCCTTCATCATTACACCGAAAAAAGTGTAAACCATGTCTCCGGTATCAACTGTAAACCATCTAACCGGTACGGACCCTATTTCAGATGGCGCCCCGAGAAGGATTCGAACCCTCGACCTGCTCCTTAGGAGGGAGCCGCGCTATCCAACTGTGCCATCGGGGCGTTGATAAAATCAGGATGAACGACATGTCACGCTAGGTTCATACAGCGCGATAACGTAATACCTATCTTCCACGGAATTCTAGATGAAAGCAGTATTCTGCGAGCAATTGGACGGTCCAGAAGCCTTAGTCCTGCGGGACATACCCGAACCGGATGCGCCTTCGGCCAATCAGATTCGTGTGCATGTCCAGGCGCGGAGCATTTCCTTCACCGACGTTTTGATGTCGAAAGGCGAGTACCAAGTCAAACCACCCTTACCTTTCATCGTAGGCGGCGAAGGCGCCGGTGAAGTGCTTGAGGTCGGCACTGACGTTGATGGCATTCGTGTTGGCGATAAAGTGATGGTGGGATCAGGCTGTATAGAGCAGGTCGTGATTGACGCAGATCGCGCGACTCGAATTCCGGGCAAAGCCGATCTCGCTGCGGCAGCGTCGTATCGAAGCAACTATTCAACCGCACTTTATGCGCTACAGAGAGGTCGACTCCAACCTGGAGAGAATCTGTTGATTCATGGTGCGGCGGGAGGCGTAGGCCTTGCAGCAGTGGATGTAGGCAAACTAATGGGAGCCAGGGTCCTTGCAACAGCAAGTACCGGCGAAAAACTCAAAGTCGTAAGCGACATGGGTGCCGATGAAGTCATTAACTACACCGACGGCTTTCGTGAAAGAGTCAAAGACCTCACAGAAGGCAAAGGTGCCGATGTGATTTACGATCCGGTCGGTGGCGATGTTTTTGATGAGTCGATGCGCTGCATCGCGCCATTTGGTCGCATTCTGATTGTTGGCTTCACCGGTGGTCGCGCAGCTCTTGCGAAAACCAACCACCTTCTCATCAAAGACGCGGAGCTCATTGGTTTCACGATCGGTGGACTAATGCGTCACGCACCCGATTGGTCTGCGCGCAATCAACAGCAGCTACTCGAATGGCTTGGTTCTGGTCGAATTCGACCTTATGTCTCCCACCGATTCCCGATGGATCAAATCGCAGAAGGTCTCCGCATGATCACCGACCGAAAAGTGATCGGTAAAGTGCTAATCGAGAACTAGCTCGATCGACCTCGTGGATTGAACGGGATGATCGTCACGTTCTCGTTGTTTTCTTGTACGACTTTAACCCTCATGCGAAGAGCTAATTCAAACGTGTACGTGTGTTGTCCGTGCGTGTAGAAACCGCGAGTACCGAAAACCTCGGGCATTTCGAATACTGTTAAGACGAGGTTGGTCTCACCGTCTTCGGAACGCAACGTAGCCAGATGCGGTAACGATTCGAGCTTTCCGATGCCTTCTAACGCTATCCCAGAGTTATTCACGGTAATCGTGTAGAGCCCAGTTTCATCCGGCACGATCCAAACGTCGTACTTGATACGCGAATCGGTTTCCGTAATCACGTTCACGTGAATCGACGTTCCGTTCCCTTCGTCCTCAATCTGAACAACACACTCAAACTTTACGCCGGTGGAATCGGTCGTTACTCGCCAGGAGCCACGGCCAATCCAAGTATCAGGAGAGAGAATCAAATCGGTTCGTGACCTTTGCTATTTACACCGGTAAATTAGAACCGCTACGCTACAGATTTAGCGTTGCGGAGCAAAGGATTGTATCGAGCTCTTACGTGCCTAAATGGTGACGTAGTTTGACAACGAACCCTTCGGAAAACGGGTGATCAAACGTGCGAGAAAACTGTTCGGTGAACCCATACCCGATCGCGCCAGGTAGATCAGCGTTCTTTGAATAAACCACGAAGAGATCAGACATTGGCGCTAATTCCCACCGATACCTTATCTGCATATTCAATCGTGATATTGCAAAGTCGTCGACACTGTCTGGATACGGATCATCAACCCGCGTCAGTCTTGTATCGTCCACAGGCAGTGAGTAGAACGCGTTTTCGTGCGCTTTGATCGCCCGCCATTCAAGATCCATCCGTAGATGCTGTTTCGACGTTATGAATAGATCTGTTCCAATCCTCGGCGACCAAGTTTCAGCGGCGAACGCAGTAAAGCTACGATTACCTTGCGAAAGTAACCAACTGTCTCGATTGTTGTAGAAAAGACTACCGTGCATCGTCATCCGGTCCGATGTCCGCCAAATCACAAACGTACCACCGTTCACACTTGCACCGCCAAAAGGTTCGGTGCGGTATTCAGATGACAAGCTATAGTAGAAACGTCGGGACGAGTCGGACGAATATCGTAGCTCTAATCGCCCGTTGGAGTCCTCGTAATAGGTGCCATTACCGAAACTGTTGCGATCGTCGTAGTTTCCAGGGTAGTAGCGCGTGCGTATCCGAAACCTCGTGTTGTTGTTGAACGTGAAATCTTGCTCAAGCTGTAATGAGGCATCAATTACCTGACCAGCACCGTTGAAAGCCCGCTCGATTTTGAACTCGGTGTCGCTCTCTTTGATCCTATCCAACGTCTTTCTTATCTGGTACTCGTACTCGATTTTGTCGAAGTCGTTACGAGGTAGATACCCCATGAAATTCAAATTGAGTTCATCGTCGAATGACTCAAACTGAAGTTGATGGGTTACCCCTTGTCGAGGTGCGTAGTCGAGCTCAAACGAACCACCATATCCGTCCTCGGCGCCCTCAATATCCGAAATGAAAAGTAAGGACTGCAACCTTAACTTTCCGCTATCACTGAAATAAGAACCGTCGAACGAATGGGCGTTCGCCTGAATCGATGGATGTTCTAATCGTGTCGACATGAATCCGAACGCTTTGTAGTCGCCGTTGCTCTTTTCCCATAGAGCGCGCACAACACCGAAGTCACGACCTTGTTGTGTGACCGCTACTTGCTCGTCGTCGCGATTCCCATAAAAAGTCGTATCGTCCTCGAACGCACTAAGAACACCGTATCGCAGATTGCCTACTTGCCCCGTGGCTTTGGCCGCACCTAGCAAATCCGAAGGCTGTCTAAACTGGTCGTAATCAAAATCTGTGTCGTCAGGCAATGCCGGTCGAATAGGACGCTGACCGATTCGTCGTGTGTGCAAGAGTCGCGCAGACGTTCCACTGTTATAGCCACCTCCGCCGCCTGACGGCTTAAAGATCTCCTGGCCTTCTAGGAAAAACAGTCGTTTCTCAGGAAAAAACGTCTCGATCGCGGTTAGGTTGATGATGACCGAGTCTGCTTCGACCGTACCGAAGTCTGGATTAGCCGTCGCGGTTACCTGGAGGTTTGTCGAAGGACGCCAGAATACGTCTAGACCGGCTTGTCCCGATGTGTCATCCGCCATCGCGTTGTACGTTGACGAGATTTGAGGGAAGAAGCTCAGTTGCTGGCTTGGATTTACGTCGCCCAACACCAATTTCTGAAATCCTGACAGGAATTTCGGCTTGGTAAAGGGCAAAGGCGGGTAACCGTGCCGTTCGTTCCGATAAGCGATCTTGCGTTGCATCACGATGCCCATCTGGCGCTCACCGTCGATTTGAGGCATGCTCATGATGGACCATGGAATGAAGAATTCCGCCGACCAGCCAGAGTCGGTTCTAGCCGTTTCACCGTACCACGCACCATCCCAACTATCGCTGAACTGGCGCTCAGGTTGAATCGTGCCGTCCGATCGACTACCGCCGAGATTTAGCTGGAACCAGTAGCCGTAACGAGCTTCCCCAGACGTATCTAACGTGAAGCTAACGTAGTCGCGATTTAAAAATCCGAGGTCTCTCGCAGACAAACGCTCGACGAGCGACTCCGACTCTTGCTCACAATGCGCTGCGATGTAAAAACCGCGGTCCGTGTAGAAAAAACGCCACTGACTTCCGAGCGAAGCCTTCTCAAGTGTGTCCGGATCTGTGACGTAGAACTCCTCGTGAGTCGGGAGGTCCTGCCACACGTCTTCTTCAATTACACCGTCGACAACGATTGCGACATCGCTCGCTTGGCGCGGCACAACGATGGCGTGCTGAGTCTCACCATCATGGCCTGTAATGTGAACCGTCTGCAACCCAAAGTCAATTTCATTTGGGACTTCAGGGGTCGGGCTATTTCCAGAAGACGGAAGGTTATAAAGGAGCAGACAAGCTGCGAATAGAACGGATGAACGCGCGGATTGGCGTATCACAAAGCACGGGAAGCGAACGAGAAGCGGGTAATTTTACTTTTACTTGTTAAAGTCACCGATTTCAACGGGACTTTGGTCTACTCCCGCCCTATCTAACGCTCAGTTTCAGTAGCTCAATCGAATGCGCGCCAATAATCAATCGCAAAGGACTGCCAGATACAGCGAGCCAGCAATGTCCGGTAAGGCGCTCCGTTGTTCGGGTCAAATTCGTTATCAATGTGATGTCGAATCAGGTCTACGCCGCGATTGATCGCGAGATCTTTACTCGGAAACACGTCTTTATGACCGAAATAGAACATCGCGAGCATCTCAGCCGTCCACGTCGAAATACCCCAGATTAAGTCGACCTCTACCTTAAGGTCATCGAAGGACAACTCCCGCCACCGTTCGTAACGATTTCGGTCTTTCTGATAACAATCTCTAAATTCATGGATTGATCGAATCTTCCCTTTGCTCATCCCGCACGCGCTGAATTCCTCCATCGTCAGATTAGACAGATATTTCAGACGTCTCTTACGTGCTTGCGACTCGATCCGTTTGAAAATCGCAGACGCGGATGCGGTTGACAACATCTGAGAGTTAACGACACGCACCATCGCGTTCAACAACGGCATATCCTGCACTGGCGGATAACTGGCATCCGAGACTGCATCAAAGAAATGCAACAGAGACGGAAATGCTTTACGCAGCTTGTTCAAGTCTTTGACGCGTGACATCGGTGAGGTTCGGTGGGATGCTGAGCTAGCTTACTCGTTCTTAGGTCGTTGAGTCGACGCCGACCCGCAAGAGGCGATGGTTCAAGCCAGGTTGAGCGCATGTGACAAAACGGAAAGCGTAAATTTATACCTAATTTGAAATGAATATTCATGAATTCGCCAATTAGTAATAGAAATTAACAATCTGTAGGGTTCAATTTGATATTTCATCTATTAAAATAACACTAACAGTAAATCCATTGCAAGGATTGGTGAAATTATGAGTGGTTATCCGCAAGCTTCTGTCAATATGGACATAGCGCCGATGCACTGCGATACGATTCAAACCGAAGGATTGGAATTCATCGAGTTCACTGGCTCAAAATCGCGCGACCTAGAAGACGCGTTAACGTGTCTGGGCTTTGTATGTGTTGCAGACCATCGTCACAAGGATGTTCGTCTGTACCGCCAAAACGACATCAATTTCATCGTAAACGCCGAATCCCAGAGTTTCGCAAGCTCATACGCAAGCAAGCATGGTCCTTCTTCAAACGCGATGGCATTTCGAGTACCCGATATCGAGCAGGCGCTCGAGTGCGCGCATCGACAAAAACTCGACATCGTGCAGAGTACGGCAGGTCCAATGGAACTGAATATTCCTGCGATTCAAGGGGTTGGTGGCTCGTTGATCTATCTCGTAGATCGCTTCGGATCCGATTCGATTTATGACGTCGATTTCTCCTACCGCTATCAAGTTGCCAGTAAGCCAGGTGGATCGCTTACACAGGTTGACCACATCACGCAGAATGTACGAGAAGGTCAACTCAATTCCGCGGTCGACTTTTACAAGCGTGTGTTTGGTTTTCGCGAACTCCAGACATTTGATATTCACGGTAAGCACTCTGGTTTGGCAAGCGTCGCACTGATCAGCGCGTGCGGCAATATCAAAATCCCCGTCAACGAACCCACCGACCCTAAATCACAAATTGCCGAGTTCATCGACATTCACCACGGCGGCGGTGTTCAACATATTGCGCTGCACACAGACGACATCTTTCGCGCCGTGCAAACATGCACCAAACGGGGTACAGTTTTTCAACCCACGCCTTCAACGTATTACGAGAACCTTCAACAACGTAATATCGGGCATCAAGAAACAGTTGAAGAGCTTGAGAGACTCAACATACTGGTCGACGGTAGTGCTGACAAAGGTGTTCTACTTCAGATTTTCACACAGGACATGATCGGTCCCGTGTTTTTTGAATTGATCCAGCGAAAAGGAAATACTGGGTTCGGAGAAGGTAATTTCCAAGCGCTGTTCGAGTCAATCGAGCGCGAGCAAGAAGAGCGAGGTCATTTCAATGAGCTCGTTTGAGCGATACTGGACACAGGGACGCTACTCTCGACAAGCGCATCGCGACTTACCTGAAGGCACGTACGAGCGCGAAGTAGGTCGAGACGGTTTCGACGGCCCTGCGTCTCACATCTATCACCCTCGACCACCAACTTCCTGGGAATCGATCGAAGGGCCACTGCGTCCGCGAGCTTTCGACTTGAACGGCATCGAGAAAGTCTCACATCCGTTTTCTGCGCCTACGATACTTGAGAGTGAGTCGTTGAGGCTCGCGTACTGGCAAACCAACGAGTCCATGGACGAACTCGCCCGCGATGCCGATGGGGACGTCTTGATTTTCGTTCATTCCGGTGAATTGCACTTTTTCTGTGACTTCGGCCACATTGAAGTAACCGCAGGGGAATATTTGGTAATCCCGCGTGGAACCATGTGGCGCTTCGAGACGTCCACCGAATCGAGCGTTCTCATGCTTCAAACTCGTGCGATGCGTTTCAGTGTGCCAGACCGAGGACTCTTGGGACGTCACGCACTATATGATCCTGCGGTTTTGGCGTATCCGAAGCTCGATGAACGATTCAACGAACAGGTGGAGCGTAAATGGTCCGTCAAGGTAAATCGTCGTAGTCAAACGTCGCTTATTCACTACCCTCACAATCCGCTCGATGCAGTCGGCTGGAAAGGCGACGCAGTACCTGTATTGCTTGATGTGAAGGACATTCTGCCGGTTAACAGCCATCGATATCACTTGCCACCAAGTGCTCACGCTACGTTCGAGTGTGATGCGGCGATCGTCAGCACGTTCGTACCTCGCCCGTTCGAAACGGACTCTACCGCACTCAAGGTACCGTTCTTTCACAGTAACGACGACATTGATGAAGTGATTTTTTATCACGCAGGCGATTTTTTCAGTCGAGACTCCATCGGAGAAGGCTGCCTAACTTATCATCCAAGTGGATTGACTCACGGACCTCACCCTAAAGCCTTAAAACGCATGTTCGAACAGGAAGCAGAACACACCAATGAGTACGCAGTCATGATCGACTCAAGAGAGCAACTTGAACCGGTGAACTCATTGGAAGCTGAAGGGATCGAGCTCACACATTACGCCGATAGCTGGCGAACCGACCACGATTGACATGCGAACTACCGTTACATTGACCGAAGTCATCGCCCGGACCAAAGCACGGTTAAAATCTTTAGACACTCGTTGGTCTGGCCATGGAAAACACGCTTAGCATTGCCGAGGAAGTGCTGCTACTAACGCTGCACGATAGCGACGGCTCCTTCATTAAAGTCCCGGACTGGACGATTCGCTACGCACTGAGTGGCGCCGTCCTCATGGATCTGGCATTACGTGATCGTATCGACACTGATTTGGAGTCACTTACGGTCGTGAATACGGAACCTACCGGCGACAATCTGCTTGACGGTCTTCTTAACTTCATTACGCGCGAATCTGAACCACAATCGACGCGGTTTTGGATCGAGCGAACTGCGGTTCACGCCGAGTCAATCCGGGACGTCGCACTCGATCGACTAGTAGATCGTGGGATTCTCCATCGCGAGGAACACAGATTTCTTTGGGTCTTCAAGTCGCGTCGTTACCCGATCACCGATGGTGCCGCGGACAAGGAAGTGAAATTGCGAATCGCAGAAGTCTTGTTTACTGACACGATTCCGGACCCTCGAGATATCGTGTTGATCTGTCTTGCACACGCGACCGGGATCTTAGATTCCATTTTCTCGCGAGCCCAGTTACGGCAAGTTGAAGACCGTGTTGATCAGGTCAGACGCTTGGACCTGATTGGCCAAGCTATTGCGAAGGCCATTTGGGACATCGAAGCTTCTATCGCAGTCTCCTCACAACCTCAATTCCATTAATCTAACGATTTACGAATCTGCATTGCCATGAATGAGGTTTGGCGAATTGGCGACGTCAAGATTTCTCGTGTCGTTGAGTTAGAGGTCACGGGTGGTTCTCGCTTCATCTTGCCAGACGCAACGCGTGATCAGTGCCTGCCGTTAACTTGGATGCACCCGCATTTCATGGACGAAGCGGGGAATCTGATCATGAGCGTCCATGCTTTGGTCGTTGACACGGGAGATACCCGTATCGTGGTCGACACGTGTATCGGCAACGACAAAGAACGCAGCATTCCTGCATGGTCGAACCTGCAAACAAGCTTCCTCCAAGATCTGAAAACGACTGGTTACGATCCTGATTCGATCGATATCGTGCTATGTACTCATCTGCACGTTGATCACGTGGGTTGGAATACACGCTTGGTGGATGGTGAATGGGTTCCAACCTTTCCGAACGCAAAATACCTCGTCGCTACCGACGAGTGGGGCTATTGGACCAGCGAACCGGAAAGCGGCCGCTTCGACGAAGTCTATGCAGATAGCGTCAAGCCTATCGAACCTCTCATGAGTCTAGTTGACGTCGAGAGCGAACCTGAAATTGTGCCTGGCATCTCATTGAAACCGACACCCGGTACGCCCGGCCACGTAAGTGTTGAAATCCAGTCGAATGGAGAGCGTGCGATCATCACGGGCGACTGTATTCACCATCCTTGTCAAATGACTCGGGTCGATTGGTGTAGTTCTGCAGACTCTGATGCGGGACAAGGTCTCAAGACGCGAGAGAGACTATTAGCAGATCTATCGGACACCGACACATTGGTGATCGGCACCCACTTTGCGACGCCGACGGCCGGATACATCCGACCGCACGTCGATGGTAACTACTGGCTAGATACGAACGTAAAAGCCGCTTCCGCTTAATTCTCCCCAGTGGGAATCTCAGGTTCCACCTTAGCCATCCACGCTCGAATCCGGGTATTGGTCCAAGGCAACGCGGTTCCAATCAGCAGGATACCGAGTGGAACCATCCAGAAACCCAGAATTGGCAAGATGCCAAAAAATCCTAGCACGATGAAGATCGCGCCCATGACCAAGCGGATGTAGAAAGGGAACTTAAACCCCCACTTCAGCCCACGCCAAACTAGGTGTCGACAAAACCGCCAAAATCGTGACATACGCGTCGTCACGGTTTACACCATCATGGGTGAATCGTCAGGCGCATCGTGGTGATCAGGATGCTTGCGCCGTTCAAGATCAGGATCAATCGAAAGGTATCGGTAGATCCCATCGTCATCAAGAATTCTCTCGATTCTGTTTCTATGTAAGAGCAAATGACAATGTGCAATCGCTTCGCCTAACGCCATCATCATTTGACGTGCGTCCAACTCCCGTTTGAACAGAACCGGTAGCAGTGCTTTAGCGGTTTGGGGCGTCGTGCAGTGCTCCTCAATCGCCAGCATTCGATCTTCATGATGGTTGATCAATGCGCGCAATCGAGGCCGTACGCCATAAAACGGTAAGTTATGTGCAGGTAGCACAAAGGTATTCTCCGGTAGATCGAGAAATCGATCGTGCGATTCCATCCACACTTTCAATGGATTCGCTTCAGGTTCCGAAGGATGAACACTTACGTTGCTCGTGATTACGGGTAGTATCTGATCGCCAGAAAGAAGCACACGAAGGCTCTTACAGAAGAGGCACGCATGCTCGGGCGAGTGACCTGAACCCACCATGACTAACCAGTCATGGCCTCCAATCGTGAGTACGTCGCCTTCCTGCAGTCGCCGAAAACCAACAGGAAAAGCTGCGTGATCGTCTTCCCGTTGTTCGGCCCGAGCACGAATTCGTTCTTGCATTTCCGGTGCGCGACGACGCCACTCGCGCCCTGCCCGTTCGAGATAAGACGTATCCATACCGGAGCGTTGATAGAACTCTTGGCTTAACCAATTACCACCATAAGACGAAAACCCAGCGAACATCGAGCGCGCCTGGTAGTACTCTGCTCGCGTCATGTAGAGCGGGATGTGGAATCGATCCGTGATCATCCCGGCCTGCCCGATGTGATCCGGGTGCATATGCGTACAGATCACGCCTTTTACCGGCTTCCCACGCAATGAAGTCTCGAATATTTCGAGCCAAAGATCGCGTGTGTCCTTTGTTGCTAGTCCGGTATCGACGACAAACCATCCATCATCATCTTCAAGCAGATAGAGATTGATGTGTGTGAGTGACCCGCCCATGGGCATGGTCAACCACAAAACACCGTCCGCTACTTCTACCGTCGTACCATGGGACGGGTGTTTGTCATGGGGATACGTCAAGCCGTTCGTAGGCATGTTTTAAATACAGAAAGTTAGATAGAGTGCGAGCAACGGGGAAGTACGCTGCCGAAAATCGCGAAATTGATTATAGAAGGCGTTTCCTAAAGCACTCTCTTGACGAATGGATCAGATACTAGAAACGATCGGTTTATTAAGACCAAGTCCGCGCAGTAATGGTTCAGAAATCTTGCCGCTAGTATCATGCGACCTTCAAAATCTGAAATCACGGTACGCGCCATGCAAATGAACGTCAAGCCAATTCACGACGTAAATCGGCAGACTGCACGCATTGCTTGGCCAGTTCCGAAGCGACCGAGATTTCGACGCTAGCGTTTGCTTGGCTGCCAATCTAACCTCCACCGCACATCGTCGGACGATAACCCAACTTCTGCGTTCGCAGCCTCTTCGTTAACGTTGTCTTTTTGCCTTTCCACGAACAACGTTACGCGGACCACGGTGATCAGGTCGACATACACAAATGGTTGGCGAACGGTGAATCAATTCCAATCGACTCTGCAAATCTGTACGTTAGAAACACCAACTAATTTTGTCGTACACCCTGTTGTATAGGCAAACTACCGTTGCATCTTCGGATTATTTAGAGGTTGATATGCAATTTTGAACGAAACCACTCCGTTTGTGCACGTTAAAAATCGGAGTCGAATTTGTAGTCATTGACTTCAAGAATTGAATTTGGCTTGTCGTACACGACTCGCCAGTTATCTATCACGTCCCTCCCTAGCAGCGATGGTAAACTCATGAATTTTTCTGATCGCTCGCAAATGTTCAGATGAATTCGGTAACCGTAAATCACTTCATCTGATGAAAAGAGGAGAGTTGCATCTTCAATCGCACAGTTTACAGTCCCTCCTGCGCCAGTCATAGGTGTAACGAAATTAAGGCGTTCGTAATCGATTCGAAGTTGCGTACCATCTTGTGGCATGAGCGTCGTTGAATCAGCACCGGTGTCGAGAAGAAAAGAAACGTGACCGTCGCACGCTAAGCTCTCTATGGAGACCCGGGCATCTATATACGGTCTACCTGTTGTTTCGTCAAATCTTCCGTATACCATACTACAGAATTAGAGTTTCTCTTTCTTCGTTGAGAAACCGTATGACAGTATCACCCAATGGAATACCTTTCTTATCTAACAGATCGAGCAGCTGATCCAGATCTTCAGCGTGCGCTTCGACTTTTTGTCGATATACACCAATCCACTGCGACGGGTATTCTTCAAGTAGACGCGAGTGATTGCTAGAGACGAATTCAGCTGACTTGGTAAATTCTTGGAGATTCTTGATGATCTTTTTTGCTTCAGGGTTTGAAGAAGTGTTCCGTACTATGTTCAGATTCAATGCAAACGACCTTCTCGTAGATGAACTGAGGCGAATTAGCGCGACCACAATCATAACAATAAAAAGGGAACCAGGTGGTTGAATTTCAGTTTTCTTGACCAACTCTAAGGTCCATAACTCATTGATTTATTACGATAAATAGTTCCTTGTTGATAGATATTTCACGATTGTTTGAGTTTTTCGACAGTCTCTTTTAGCGAGTAAATCAACGACTAATAACGATCGGCTAATTAAGACCAAGTCCGCATGGTAATGGTTCAGAAATCTTGCCGCTAGTATCATGCGACCTTCAAAATCTGAAATCACGGTACGCGCCATGCAAATGAACGTCAAGCCAATTCCAACCCTCGATGACGAAGTCAATGAGGTGCGCATTGCTACGGCAGAAATCATTAATGAAGACATCCTACCTGTAGAGGACAAGCTCTGGGCATCTACATCTGATGGCCGTGGTCCTTCACGCGAAGCCCAACAGGAAGCATCGGAACTTCGACACGGCGTACAGGAAAGAGTAAAGAAAGCAAAACTCTGGGCACCACATCTTCCTCCTGAATTTGGCGGAATGGGTCTGAGTTTCATGCAGCACGCCTACATGAATGAAGTTCTCGCCTACAGTCCAGGTGCAGCCTCGTTGTTCGGCGTCGTCGCGCCGAACTCCGGTAATCAAAAAATCCTCGTAAAGTACGGCACTCCGGAACAGCACCAGAAGTGGCTGATTCCTCTGACTGAAGGCCGTATGCAATCGGGATTCTCGATGACAGAACCCATGAATCCAGGTTCCGACCCCCGCTCGCTAACGACTCGAGCGGAGTTAGATGGAGACGAATGGGTAATCAATGGCCACAAGTGGTTCACCTCTAATGGCCACGCCGCGGACTTCTACATCGTCATGTGTCGAACGTCAGATCCTAATGACCCGGGTGGCGCTAATGAAAAAATGACGCAAATCATCGTACCGAAAAACACACCCGGCGTGAACATCATCCGTGGCGTGCCAGTATGGGGTAAGGCATCAAGCCATTGCGAGATCAAGTACGAAAACGTCCGTGTACCGAAAGAAAACCAGCTCGGCAGAACCGGCACCGGTCACGCGGCCGCACAGGACCGCTTAGGTGCAGGAAGAATTTACCACTGCATGAACTCGGTTGGGTCCATGTGGCGATGTTTCGATCTTATGGTCGATCGCATCATGACGCGCAAAGTGCACGGTGGCGAAACCCTTGAACACAAACAGTTCATGCAAGGATTCATCGCAGATTCCTACATGGATATCCAATCCTCTCGGCTCATGGTTGTTGACTGTGCCCAAAAGATGGAAGCAGGCGCTGATTCGCGTACGGACATTTCTTCCATCAAGGTCTATGTTCCAGCCGCATACCATCGAGTTGTAGACCGAGCAATCCAGGTATATGGCGCGGCAGGTGTATCAGGAGACTTCCCGTTCGCTGGTATGTACACGGGCGCGCGTACACTGAGAATCGCCGATGGTCCAGACGAAGTTCACAAGATTTTGATCGCCAAGAACGTATTGCGTCGTTACCGTGCTGGCGAAACCTGGGACTTCGGGAACTAGATATGGCAGATGCAAACTTTGTGAGCGGATTAGCGAGCGCTATTCGCAATCGGGATTCGTTCCCAGCGATGCCATCGGACCTTAGCCTTGATGATGGCTACGAGATCCAAAAATTGGTCGTCGAGGCGGTAGCGGATGGTGCTATCGCCGGTTGGAAGGCAGGCATGACGGCTCCTGCCGGACAAGCCGCCTTCGGCCTGAAACATCCCCTGATCGGTTCGTTGTATGGCTGGGGTCGCCTAGAGAACGGAGCCACCGTCGAGATGGTTCCTGGTGTCAAGCTTGAATGCGAAATTGGCATCACGATTGATGCGAACGGCAATGCGAAGAGCGCTGGTCCCGTGATCGAAGTACCGCGCATGATGTGGAACTCCCCGGACGACGCGAAAGGATCTAACCTAACCGCAACGAATATCGCTGCGTATCACTATATTGTCGGTGAGCAACAGGCGATTCGCGATGACTACGAGCAACTTGCCGTCACGTTAACTCGAGACGGCGAAACAGTTTGTGAAGCGTCTCTTTCAGATGCGCTAGGTGGTCCAAAACAGGCTTTGCAGTGGATGCTAGAAGAAGCAGGTGTCCGAGGTATGAAACCCGCGGACGACATGTTGCTCATTACCGGGGCTTGCGGTGGTATCCATGACGGCGAGCCTGGCAGCTACGTTGCAGACTACGGTCCGCTCGGCACGATCGAATTTACGATTCAATAGTTTTCGTCGCATCAACGATCACACTCTGCGGTGTGTCTGCATTAAAAAAGAGTGTGAGTCGTTCTTATGATTTTTGATGGCGACAGAAGTTCGCCGAGTCTGAACCATTTGAGGAATTAGGTTGTGGGAATTGCAAATACGCTCGAGATCCTAGCCAGCGTCCCCATGCTGCTCAAGTTAAAGAAAGGCTTCGCTTATCGGCCTCCAGGAGAGAAAGACAGTCTGCTCCTGACGGTTGAGGAGAACTGCGAGCGATTTGCCGATCGCACTGCGGTGGTTTTCGAAGGTGAAGAGATCAGTTGGCGCGAACTAGGTAAGAGCGCTAACCGCATCGGCAACACGCTCAAAGCGGAAGGAATCGAGCCTGGCGATGTCGTCAGTTTGATTGTCGAAAACCGACCCGAGTTTGTCAGTGCTGTTCTAGGCATCATGAAGATTGGCGCTACTGTAGCGCTAATCAACACGAATTTACGCGAGGAGCCACTTCGGCACTGTATTACGCTGATCAACTCGAAGATCTGTGTGTTCGGTACGGAAGTAGCGGATGCGATTGACGGTGTCCGAAATCAACTCGACCTCGACGCAGGATCAGGCTTCCTTGCTATTCAAGACGGCGACGATCCTATTCCCGAATGGGCACGCGACCTCAGTGTTCTCAGTCACAACCAAGACGACACGAACCCGCCTGAGACTAAAGACATCACGATCGGCTCGACGGCGATGTACATCTTTACGTCCGGTACGACTGGGTTACCGAAAGCGGCAGTCCAATCGCACAAACGCATTCAACAAGCAGCAACGTTGTGCCACACCGCTGGATTGCGTTGTACCGAAGAGGATCGCATTTACCTATCGCTACCACTCTATCACGGCACAGGTCTCATCATTGGCCTTGGTTCCGCTCTCTCATCCGGCGCGAGTGTGCTACTCCGTCGACGTTTTTCAGCTTCGAATTTGGTTTCAGACCTTAAGGAGAACAATGTCACCTGCATGGTTTACGTCGGTGAACTGTGTCGATACCTTGTGAACTTAGAACCCACTGGTAAAGAGGCTGACACACCACTTCATACTGCAATCGGCAACGGCTTGCGACCGGACATTTGGGATGAATTCAAGCAGCGCTACGGGCTAAAACGCATCACGGAACTCTATGCGGCCAGCGAAGGCAATGTGTCGTTCGCGAACATCTTCAACAAAGAGCACACGATCGGCATGACAACTGCACAGATCGCGTTAGTGCAATACGACGTACTCAACGACGAAATCGTTAAGAACGCGGACGGTTTCTGCATTGAAGTCCCAGACGGAGAACCAGGTCTGTGTATCGGTCACATCAATCCGAATGCTCAGTTTGAAGGCTATACCAACAAAGAAGCGACGGAAAAGAAAATCCTCCGCAACGTGTTCGAAGAAGGGGACGCCTATTTCAACACGGGTGACTTGCTGCGTACTGTACCCGTCGGATTCTCCCTCGGATATGCCCACTATCAGTTTGTTGATCGCGTCGGCGATACGTTTCGATGGCGTTCCGAAAACGTTTCAACGAACGAAGTTGCCGAGATTCTCAATGGATTCGAGCAAATTGATATCAGCAATGTCTATGGTGTATCAGTACCTGCGACCGAAGGACGGGCCGGCATGGCGACCGTCGTGCTTACAAACCCGAACGATGCGCTTGACCTAGACCAATTGAGCGAATACGTGTGTGCAAACCTCCCGCACTACGGGAGGCCGGTGTTTGTCCGAGTACAAGGCGAAGCGGCTGTAACAGGTACGATGAAGTTGGTTAAAACTGATCTTCGGGAAGAAGCCTACGACCTCTCGAAGATTAGTGATCCAGTGTACGTCATGAAACCTCGCACCGAGCACTACGTGCCCCTCGACGAAGCGTTTCTGAACGAGATCCAAGAAGGTACCGCTGGCTACTAGTGGTAGATCTCCGCGCTACCGCGAAAGCGCTTGTACTCCCATTGATACTGCGCCGGGTCTAATTCGACAACGCGCTCGATCGCATGATCTAGCGCTTGAATCGACACGTTTGCGTCCTCCGAGTAGATATCTTCGCCAACGTCTTGAATATGGACGTCAAACCCGGCCTTGTTTCGAACGGTAACCATCGTAACGACCTTTAGATTACCGCGCTTTATTAATGCGTGAGGAAATGTTCCTGTCTGGATTGGCTGGCCGAGGAACGTCGATGTGACTGAGTGACCTGCTTCTGGAACTTGATCCGGCAATATGATGACGACTCCACCTGCTTTGATGCGCGTCAGTAACGTGCGGAAACCAGGTCGCGTCAGTGGTAGGAATTCACTCCCGAATCTGCTTCGACATTGATTGATTAGTTCGTCGAGTTCGTACAAACGTCTCGGACTATACATGCAGGAATACGTTGTGATCCGCTTCAGGTACGCTGCAAGCACTTCCCAGTTACTGAAGTGCGGCAGAATCAATAAGACTGAACCTTCCTTAATCCTATCCGTGAGCAAATCCTCACCGTGAACGGTTCTGATCCATCGATTTAAACGACGGAATGAGCTCGTCCACACTGCAGGTAACTCAAGAACGGTACACGCTGTGTGCCACAAACTTCGCCTCGCCAATTGCTCTTGTTCAATGGCCGTTAATTCGTCGTAACAGTGCTCAATATTCTGGATCGTAGTTCTCGCAGCTCGAATCTTGAGATGCCACGCAAGAAACGCGATCAAACGCGCGAAGGCACGAGATGCCCGTAAAGGAAAGCAAGCAAAAAGCCTAAGTAGAAACCGTACCGTGCGCACCGGATATCGTTTCTGCTTGGTCGACGCCATGGCTTCTTCGTACTGAGTCCGAGTGGAGTTACTACTTGCGGTTATGTTGATCGTTTAGAGCTTTAAATAGTATGCGCATACTGCTGACGGATGAGCTCGTCGACGTTGTTTGGAACGTTGTCACGTATCGATCTAAGGAACATACAATCGACGCTCCACGCCACTCGGGACACGCATGCGCCTACGTAACTCGGAGTTTCGCCTCATTGGTCGCTGGCCCGTGCGGCTCTCGCATGCGAACGGGCGCAGTCTCGATGCGGAACGTGGATTGATCATGGTGCCGTCATGCCGCACGCATGACGAAAGTGCGGCTATCGCATTGACGTTCGTTCGCGTGCCCGCGCGACATGACCATGGCTTAGCGCCGCTTGTAGTTTTAGCCGGTGGTCCGGGCGCATCCGCCATCGGTGCATTCGAGACGGGTTTCTTCGAGCACGTCGAACGGTTCTCCGAGATCTGTGACGTGGTTACCTACGACCAGCGTGGTGCTAATAGTGCACTGCCGAATCTCTCTAACCCGGCACCCCCACACTATGAACTGGATGACGTGCTCACCCGCGATACGTTCCTTGATGCGCAACGAGCGAGTGTGCACCAATTGGCGACGTATTGGCGCGAACGAGGCGTCGATCCAAACGACTACAACACCATAGAGAGCGCTCACGACGTCAACGACCTGAGACGGGCGCTAGATGTACCCAAAATCAATCTGCACGGCGCAAGCTACGGGTCTCACCTTGGTTTGACTGTCCTCAAGCAGTACGGCGAGCACGTCGAGCGGGCGATCCTGTGCATCGTTGAGGGACTCGACGACACTCACAAACTACCCGCGAACACCGACCGGCATTTCCGCCACCTGGGTGAACTGGCTCGAACGGACCGCAACCTCAAAGGTGAGTTCCCTGATCTCGTGAGCGAAATCGCCGAAGTCCTCGATGCCTTCGAACGCAACCCACGGATGATTAAGTTTGCCAACGTTGACGCGCGCACGCACGTCGGCAAGTTTGGCTTGCAGCTCGTACTCGGGAATGTCCTCGGCAGTATCCGCGCCATTCGAGATCTTCCGGCCTTCATTCGCGAATGTCACGCGACACCGAAACTGCCGGTCAAACGACACTGAAACTGCCGGTCCTAGTAGCAGGCATTTAACGTATTGATAGCGGGGAAAAAGCCTTGAGGGCGTAGCCCGAAAGGCTTTTTCGCCGCGGTCGAAGTTTCTTAT
>JAJECH010000062.1 GCA_022822135.1 Pseudomonadales bacterium | reverse complement strand
CGGCAAGTCGCTCCAGTTGCTTTGCGCGGGCGCGCGTCACCGGGAGCAGTCGATACGTGACGTTGCGATGGACACGTTGCATGTGAGAATTGCCTGGTTTGTCAGAATGTATGGTGTTCATCACTAAATCTCGCACCCTGTTTAAAAGTATAGCAATAATTTAGTCAGGGTTATAAGTCCCATTAATTTCTCACCGGTGGAGAACTCGACCGATTCAGCCTGCCCAAAAGAAAAAAGTGTGAGAATAGCCGATCCAAGCGCCTCTCCGATTTCGATCGCTGAGAGTCCCGATAGCACGCCAACGCCCGCGCCGATATAGGTGCCCACACGGGATGGTTTTAATTCGGGAATTTCGATTGTCTGTTCAGCTGATTCATATCCCTGGTGTACCAACTTCAGGTCAAACTCAGAATCTCTTGGCACACTACGAGTACACGGCGTACGACATTCCCAACCATCGCTTGAAACCACTTTCGCACCACTTGGTGTGGACGCAACCACGAGCGTTATCTCATCGGGAACCGCTGAGCAACCGCTGACGATCCATAGTACGAGTGCAAGCGCCAGCGTACGACAAATACTCGGTATTTGAGAAGCTAAGTCCCTACCCGATGACATAAATCCGTGTTTCGATTGAAAGAGCATTCGCTCGTTTGCTCTTGGCGAAGCTCCTATATCGATCATGCGACTAATGCTTGAGCTTCCGCTAACGGGATGGACCTTTCGTTCAATAGACAGTCACACAAGTCAGGTCGTTCTGGTGGCGGATTCAATGGTCCCAGATCGTTGACCTTGTGATCGAAGGCGAGACGAGACCAAAGCAATCTAGATGCGTCTCCAGACTCCCTTTCAATCATTACACCTTCCCATGCCATGAGAATCGCTGTAGATATGTGATACAGTGCTGTCGAGATACTTCGAAATCGACTTTCGTCGTCACGTTCAGCTATTTCAGTAGCTACCTGCTCCGTTTTCTGTAACCACTGTCGCAACTCCGCTGCGAAAGTCGGTACAGCACTCGAAACCACGTCGAGTCGCTCCTCAAACTCTGCTATGAACGGGGGAAGGCAACTGTTTCGATTGATCGCTCGGTGAATGGCATCAATCGCAATGATGTTCGACGTCCCTTCCCAGATCGAGCCAAGGTGTGCATCGCGTACCAACCGCGGGTTCACAAAGTCCTCTACGTATCCACATCCTCCTCGGATCTCCATTGCGTCCCCGCACACTTGGCGCGCATCGCGGGTCGCACGCATCTTCAATATCGGCGTTGCGAGACGAGCAATCGCATTCGCTTGATTCGATCCGACCCCGCCACGCTCGACGACATCCAACTGATCTGCAACAAACGCCCACATCGACATCGACTGTTCTGAAGCCAGACGCAACTTCAACAACTGACGTCGTGCAAGCGGCAGTTCCATGAGCGTCTTGCCAAATACGACGCGATGTTCCGACACGGTCGTCGCATCATGAACTGCTCGACGCATAAGCGCAGATGACTTCACGCCATTGCTTAGACGTGACCAATTGATCATCTCGAGCATTTGCTTCAGCCCTGCGTTTTCATCTCCGACAAGGTACGCCAATGCTCCTTCCATGCGCAATTCGCCACTCGCCATCGAGCGCGTCCCGAATTTATCTTTAAGTCGCACGATTCTGATCTGATTCTGCTCACCGTTCTCGAACGTACGCGGCATCGCGAATAGCGCCAACCCACGAGTTCCTGTTTCCGCTCCTTCTGGTCTCGCCAAGATCATCGCTACATCCGCATCAGCGTTAGAACAGAACCACTTATCGCCGAATAAACGCCAGTCGTCTTTATCTCGTTTTGCACGCGTCGTGACCTGCCCCACGTCCGAACCACCCGCTTGTTCGGTTATGAATTGCGCACCTTGCCAAAGTTCGTTTACATCCGTCGACAGCATGCGCGGTAAGAGTTTCTTCTTCAACTCGTCACTTCCAAACAGCCGGATTACGTGCGCAGCTGAATCGGTCACATTGATGGGGCAACCTAATCCGAACTCTGCTTGATTGAACAGAAACGTGTAGAGATGCTTCGCAAAAACCGGTAGTGGTTGATTCCAGTTTGCTACGGTTGGACGATGCGACATCGCGTGGAGTCCGAAGTCGCCAAACGCCGCTTGCTCTAGTGCCCGATAGCTAGCGTGGTACTCGATCCACTGGTGATCTCGACCGTACTTATCACGCTGATGGAGGATGGGCGGATGACGGTTCGCCTGCATCGCGTGCTCGTCGAGATCGTTCGCAGCGCGATACCCTAAATCCTCTAGTTGAGGCCAGATCGCCTCGCAAAGACGGTCGTCAAGATATAGTCGAGCGAGGCTCTGCAACGTGTGATCGTTCGAGAAGAAACTCTGACCTTTTGTGTCGGGCGCGATGACGCCTGTCGATGTAGGCATCGCCATGAACGGTACTCAAATCCGTATCTCTTGCCTGTATCATAAAAACAAGACTCGTATCGAATAGAAACTACACAGAAGGAGTGCGCGATGGCTTTCGCAGGATTGGAGAACGCTAAATTTGGGATCTCTACGTTTCCAACGGACTACTCGATCCAACCGGCGTCGCTTGCACAAGCAGTTGAAGAACGGGGATTCGATAGCCTGTTCTTTCCGGAGCACACACATATTCCTGCTGGTCGCGCAACGCCATTCCCAGGCGGCGGTGAATTACCCAAGCAGTATTGGCATGCACATGACCCATTTGTTGCGTTATCAGCATGTGCAGCCGTTACCGAGCGCATTCGACTCGGCACGGGAATCTGCCTCATCATCGAACGAGATCCAATCACGACAGCAAAAGTCATCGCGTCACTCGACATGATTTCTAATGGTCGAGCCGTTGTCGGCATCGGCGCCGGTTGGAATCGCGAGGAGATGGAAAACCATGGCGCTAACTACAAAAATCGATGGGCAATCGTTCGAGAAAAGGTTGCTGCGATGCGTGCGATATGGTCTGAAGACGAAGCCGAGTACCACGGCGAATACGTGGATTTCGACCCGATTTGGTCGTATCCCAAGCCGGTGCAGGAAGGCGGACCGCCGATCTGGATCGGTGCTAATTCCAAGTGGGTGTTCGATAGGGTTGCGGAGTACGCTGACGGTTGGA
Source organism: Pseudomonadales bacterium (assembly GCA_022822135.1). Lineage (GTDB taxonomy): Bacteria > Pseudomonadota > Gammaproteobacteria > Pseudomonadales > Azotimanducaceae > Bin55. Next base: position 108,228 of record JAJECH010000062.1, on the reverse strand, counting down.
TGCCGATCGGCGGTCTAGGATCAGGCAACATGGAACGTCTCAAGGCAGCGATGGATGCACAAGGGCGTGATCTGAAGGACTTGACGTTAGCCTTGTTTGGAATGTTCCCCGATGCCGAACAGGTACAAGGACGCGCGGAGCAAGGTTTCGACGAGTTTATTTTCAACGTACCGTCGGAAGGACGAGATACTGTGCTGCCTCTCCTGGATCGTTACGCAGCCTTGGTCAACGAACTGCGTAAATAGCGGAGCTAAGTTCTTTCTTAAAAGCTAGTTCACGGATTCAGCAAGAACTCAACGGAAATCGTCGGCGCTATCCTGGGGATCAAACCCGGCGATATTGCGTGCTCGTGCCAGGTCACGATATCCGTAACGATTAACGGACGTACCAAATAGCACGTCGAACGCGACGGATTCGTCAATTCGGACACTCTTGACGATCAGATCAACGATATCTCGCTGACTGCACCAAATCGCGTAATCGCGAGGACGCGACGGTCGATCTTGACGGTTAACGAAACCGATTCGGAGACAAATGACTGATAGGTCCGTCGTGTCAGCGTAATGCCGCCCTAACGCTTCACCCCAAACCTTGGTGCTCCCATAGACACCCGTCGGTCGAGTCGGCATATCCGCGGTTATCAGTCGCCACGTATTGGGGGCATCGTCATAGCGCGCTTCGACCAGCGACTTGTAGGGTTCGATCTGCTCGTACCCTGACACGGTCGCCCCGCTACTCGCGAATATGACACGACGGCAACCAGCGTCAACGGCCGCTTGATAGATGTTTCGGGTACCAGTAACGTTCGTATCAAGCAGTTCTTGCCAAGTGAAATGCTCACCTGCTTTTGCCGCGAGGTGAATGACTGTGTCGACTCCTTCAAACGCTGGGCGAATCGCGTCCAAATCGACTAAGTCTGCGCGCGTGGTCGGCACGCCTTCTACTTCTCGCCGATTCAAGGCACGCAGCTCATATTCGGAAGCCATCGCGTTTTGCACAGCTGAGCCGATTAAGCCGCTCATGCCAGTGATCAATACCGGTTTATCCATCAATCTTCCTTTGTCGGTTGACAAGTCAATATCGGGTCAGAAGACACCTAGCCTGCTAGATGCTATCTTTTGGTGCGCAGCCCTTAATTTAAGTTGCGGGTTGATCGGGATCGGAAACGGTGTGTCCAAGTTCACGAAGCTTTTTAATCAACGACGCTTTGTCATCCTCGCCACGTAACTGTACGATCACTTCCACGACCGTCGCGTCGAGCGTTGAACTGCCAAATGACCGTCGGTGGTAAATATCCACGATGTTGCTATCGGTGTTACTGATGTCATTCGTGAGCTTCGAGAGCGATCCTGGAATATCCTGAACGGTTGAGTGCAATCGCACGATGCGCTGAGTACGAACCATCGTTCGCTGAATGATGTCTGCGACCACCGCAGGATCTACGTTGCCACCGCTGACAACACAAACAGTATTACCCTTGGCAATGTCCGGATTTGTATCGACGGCTGCCAATGACGCCGCTCCGGCGCCTTCGACCAAGAATTTTTCGATGTCCAAAAAACGGAACATCGCAGTCTCAATCGAGGATTCGGACACGACCACCATGTCGTCCACCACTCTTTCGAGGATAGGCATCGTAAGTTTGCCCGGGCGCTTCACGGCGATCCCTTCAGCGATAGAGAGTTGGTTTCGTTCCGACGTCCATGGTTCCTGCTTGAATTTAGAGTAAACAGGACAATAGTGTGCTGACTGGACACCTACGACGCGAACCGAGGGTTTTAGTGATTTGATGGCTAAGCCGATGCCCGATATCAACCCGCCGCCACCAACCGGTACGACTACCGTATCGACATCCGGTAGTTGCTCAAGAATCTCGAGTCCAGCCGAACCTTGCCCCGCGACAACAGTCGAGTCGTCAAAAGGATGAATGAGCGTGAGGTCGTCCTTGACCCGTCGCTCCTCGACATACTCGATCGTCTCGTCAAACGACGCGCCGTGGAGGACGACTTCGGGTTGAAAGTAACGTGTTTGATCAATCTTTGCGACAGGTGTTGTCCGCGGCATCACGATCGTCGCGTGAACGCCCATCTGACGAGCGTGGTACGCGAGCGCTTGCGCGTGGTTACCTGCCGACATGGCGATAACGCCTTTCGCACGCTGTTCATTCGTTAGCGAATTCAGTCTTGCTCGAGCACCGCGTTCTTTGAAAGAGCTAGTGAATTGAAAGTTCTCCAGCTTGAGATAAATATCCCCGTTCAACATCTCCGACAACGTCGTTGAACGGTAAAGTGGCGTTTGAACAATGTGCGGCCTTATGTGCTCGCGCACTTGCTTGATTAAGTTCAGATCAACTGACTGATCACTACTGGACATCAGAACTCAACGGCGATTAATGACATGACGTATCGGCAAATCAATCTTAGATGGATTGTGAGTTCTCGACTTCGAGACTCGCATTGGTGTGGTTCAGAGAATTAATCGATACGGTGATTCAAGATGTTCTTTAACTTCACGCAAAAACTCAGCAGCAGGCGCACCGTCTAGCACCCGATGGTCCCACGTCAGCGACAAACGCAGATTTTGAGTTCGAACTGCTTGATTCTCAACCCAACGAACACCGTCATAGATTCGACCAACGCCAAGAATGCCAGTTTGCGGTGAATTGAGGATCGGAGTAAATGTATCGACCCCATACATGCCTAATGAAGTCACTGTAAACGTTCCACCATTCACGTCGTCTAACGCGAGCTTGTCCGATCGTGCCCGTTCAGCCAGACTCGCCGCTTCCGCGGCACATTCCTTGAGCGTTTTTCCGTCAGCGTCATGTATGACCGGAACGATCAACCCTTCTTCAAGCGCAACCGCTATTCCGATATGTACTGACGCGTTCGGCTGAATCATGCCGTCGACGAACGTCGCATTCATTGCTGGATGGGTCTGAAGCGCTTTAACGCATGCGGATACGACCAAATCAGTGTATGTGACGCGAATCCCGCTCGCCTCCCACTCAGCGATTAACGCCTCACGGAGCTTAACAGCATCATCCATGCACACTTCCATTTCAATGGTTAACTGCGCAGTCGTCTGCAGGCTTTGGAACATTCGCTCCGCGATGATCTTTCGCATCCCTCGCAAAGGTTCAGCTTCGCTACTGATATGCGCAGATACCACAGCTGGAGCTTCCGCCGCTTGCGTCACGTCGTCCTTTGTGATTCGACCACGCGGTCCAGTGCCTTCTATTTGCGAAAGATCGACGTTTAACTCCTCAGCCAACCGGCGCGCCGCAGGCGATGCTTTGATTCGCGAGCTCGGAGAGCTCGCTTCCTGTACCACGCGTTCTTCGGTAGCCTCTGTTGGAGCATCACCTTCGTCTAACGCTACGATATTTGGATTGGCTTTAGGCGTCGGTAGCTCGTCAGGTATTGTCTCGTCTGGTGCAAATATCCAACCCACAACATCGCCTGGAGCAAGCGTTTCTCCTACTTGTGCGATGTGTTTTACGATGCCGCTAACGTCAGCCTCGACATCCATATTCACCTTCTCAGTCTCAAGGCGATAGACCGGTTCACCTTGTGTGACTGGATCGCCGTCGGCGACATACCACTCGTCAACGATGCCTTCGGTCATGGTCATGCCGACTTTTACGAGGTAGATTTCAGTTGGCATATTTCTTCACTCGTTCATTGCCAAGGCAGCTCGCAAGATTCGACCGTGCCGCATATTCCAAACACGCCTTAACGTCTACACGTCTCGGTCCGTCCCGTCGTACGCAAATCGACACGCTCTCCCCTGGTTTCAGGATGCGTTCGCGTTCACCATCAAATGCGAGCATGGTTCCACCACTGAACTCGCGCGATTCACCAATGCGCATTTTTACGACATCAGTAAGTCGAACCCGTCGCACCATTCCGGGTGCGACAGGTGCATGAACTTCGTACGCCGAATTCGTCGCTTCGGATTGTGAAAATGACAGCGCAAGACCGAAATCTTGTTCATCACTAACAACCTGCGACATTCCGCCAATTGCGGTCATTCCTACTTTACTCGGATCCGCGACGCTTAGTACAGCAAACACGAACTTGGTCGGGTCCAATATTGCACGGGTGCCATGAAACACGTCATGCGTGCCTACGACATCTATCAACGCAAAATCAGACTCGTCGTTTTCATAAGTCACATGAAGTGCTTTAGTCAATGGGGCAACTTCCTCGATTGGCACTACTCCCATCGTGATAAGCGCAGCCGCCATACCAGCCGTGGTCGCCTCACAGAACACTGGGAATGCGTTATTCGTGCCGGTCGAGAGGGCGATCAACGGCACTTCACCCAGTGACTTACCAATGGCCCGATTTGTTCCGTCGCCACCGAGTGAAATCACCACGTCCGCATCCCGTAGCTGATGTGCCGCTATCGTCGAGTCTTCCGCCATTCCTGTGAACACGCCATCGATGGCTTCGCTTCGTAAGTTCGATTGAACTAGCGCAGCTTCCGCTATGTGGTGAGAATCAGGGTAGTATCGAATGACGGCATCTTGGCACAAACCCTCGATTCCCGCAATACAGCGACGAACGATCGCCGACTTCTCTTGGTTATCGAATACGGACGCTCGCGCTGTTAGCCGCCTGATGTCCTTCCCTGACGCAGGATTGGCAATGATGCCAATATCCATGTTCGTGCGCTAGGTGTCGTTAAGAAGCTTGTTCACTTCAGCTACGATGCGAGCAGCATTTGGAATATAAGCCTGTTCCAGTACGGGACTGAACGGCACCGGGCTAAACGGTGCACCAACTCGTACGATCGGTGCGTCAAGATAGTCGAATGCATCTTCCTGAATCTGCGCTGCGATCTCGCCGCCAAGCCCTCCAAAGCGAACGGCTTCATGAACTACGACGACGCGCTGAGTCTTCTCGACCGAAGCCACGATCGCGTCCGTATCCATCGGTTGCAGTGAGCGCAAATCCAACACTTCAGCTTCAATGCCGTTCTCGCTCAATGTATCAGCGGCACTAAGCGATTCGCCGACCATACGACTATAGGTCACGATCGACACATCTGATCCTTCACGAACGACACTCGCTTCGCCGAGCGGAACGGTGTAACTCTCTTCAGGGACGTGTCCCCGGTTTCCTAACGAAAGCTTGTTTAGTACAACGAAAACTGGGTTATCGTCCCGCGATGCGCTGGCGATCAAGCCTTTCACGTCGTAAGGCGTCGACGGCGCAACGACTTTCAATCCCGGTAAATGACAAATCCACGCCTCGAGACTTTGTGAATGTTGAGCGGCCATATTCATACCGCCGCCTGACATTGTGATGACCGTAATTGGTAACGAAGCAGAACCACCGAACATATAGCGCATCTTCGCCATCTGATTCGCAATTTCGTCCATGCACTCGCCCATGAAGTCCATGAACATGATGTCCACGATTGGTCGCAGACCGGTTGCAGCGGCACCGACGCCTAATCCGATGATGCCTTCTTCGGAAATCGGCGTATCCACGATACGTTCATCGCCGAATTCGTCGAGGATGCCACGATATGAACCGAAAACACCCCCTGCGCCAGCGACATCCTCACCGGCAATGAAGGCGTTTTCCTGCTCAAGTAGTACCGTACGCGCCGCTTCGGCAACAGCACCTATGTAAGTTAATTCACGCTCTTCAGCCATGATCTTCCTTCGCGTTCGCTGGCTTTTTCACCGCTAGGCGTATACATCCTCTAGTAATGTTGCCGGGTCAGGCATCGGGCTGCTCTCAGCAAACTCGATACCTTCTTGCACTTCTGATAACACAGTCTCGTGTATCTTCACAGCGTCCTCGTTCGATAACACCTCGAGTTCAGCCAAGCGCGACTCGAACATGTGAATAGGATCCCGTTTCTGCCATTCAGCGAGCTCTTCATCTGTTCGATAGCTCAATCCCATACCACGCACGCCGACATGGTCGAAGAAGCGATACGTCTTACACTCAAGTAACGATGGACCGTCGCCAGCCTTCGCGCGTTCGATCGCCTCGTCTGCAGCCTCATATACAGCAACCGCGTCCATCCCGTCTACGACAACACCTGGCATACCGTATCCGGCTGCACGGTCCGCAACGTCTACGATGGCTTGATGGTTCGCCTGAGCGGTATATTCGCCATACCCGTTGTTTTCACAGACGAACAACATCGGTAGCTTGTAGAGCGCTGCCATATTCGCCGCTTCGTGAAACGAACCTTCATTGCTAGCGCCATCGCCGAAGAACGTCACCGCAACGTTTGGCGTCTTTCGATATTTGATCGAAAACGCGGCACCGACAGCGATCGGCGGACCCGCGCCGACGATGCCGTTTGCACCGAGCATGCCAAGGTCCATATTGGATATGTGCATGCTGCCGCCTTTCCCTTTGCAGTAGCCGGTTGCACGACCGAACAGTTCAGCAAACATCTTGCCAAATTCGCCGCCTTTCGCAATCAGATGACCATGACCACGGTGGGTGCTCGTAATCCAGTCGTCGTTAGACAAATGAGCCATGATGCCAGAGGCGACAGCTTCCTGCCCGACATAAAGGTGCAACGCACCCGGAATCTTTCCTGCCTCCGCTAACTTCCCAGCTTCTGTCTCAAACGTCCGAATTCGCACCATGCGGTGATGGATATCTAACAGCGTTTCGTTATTCAGTTCCATGCACGAGCCTCCGTATAGGCGATTTTGCACATTGCAAGACGGACTTGAGTATCGTCTACGTTGTCGATAGATTCCGCACTATCAAGCTGTCTATGCGTGACGGTTCGCGTCCCCGAATAGCACAATAATGGTGCGTCTTACGAGCTGAGGAATCGCAATCCTTGCCACAACTGCTGATTGTCTATCACTCTAAATCAGGTCAGACTCAGCGCATGGCCGATGCGGTTCATGCGGGTGCTACGGACGAAGAAATTGCATCCATCGAAGTCGTGATGAAGCAAGCTCTCGAAGCGGACGCAACGGACCTACTCGCTGCTGACGGATTGATACTAGGTACACCCGAAAATTTCGGATATATGTCTGGTGGTATGAAGGACTTTCTGGATCGCACGTTCTACGAGGTCGAAGGAAAAATCAAACCTCTACCTTGCGGGATTTTCATTAGCGCGGGTAACGACGGGTCCGGCGCATTGACCGCGATTCGACGAATCGCAAAGGGCTATCCATTCATCGAAGTGCAGGAGCCGATCATCGTGAAAGGCAAAGCAACAGACGAGCAAATTGAAGCGTGCCGCGAACTGGGACTGGCGATGGCTGCGGGTTTAGAAGCCGGAATCTACTGATTCAGACGAATTGCACGCACGGTCGAGTTTAGCTCGCTGGCTGTGGTGCCAACTGTCGTCTAAATCGATTCGTCATGGTTCGAAGCCAAAAGATCGCGATTAATCCGACCAGACCATTCGTAATTGAAAGCGCTATGAAAATGCCGATGTAACCGAATAACCAGTTAAGTAAATAGCAAAGCGGTAACAGTACAACGAACATACGAAACATTGACAACACGAACGAAGGTATTGGTTCGCCATACGCGACAAACGTACTTCCCGCGATCATCGCTACGCTCATGATCCCAAGTGTGATTGGAACGATGTAGAAGAATTCCGTCGCTACGGCTACAACGGCCGGGTCGTCTCGAAAGACACCTGAAATAGCGCCACCGAGTAATACCAGAATCACGGTGACAATGAGACCGTAAATGAAACAGAACGTGTAGCACATCTTGAGTGCGCTTTGAATACGATCGAATCGACGTGCACCGAAGTTCTGACCTACAAAAGGTCCCATGCTCGAACTCATCGCCATGATCACGATCATGGTCATGGCTTCAATCCGCGTCGCGACGCCGTAAGCGGCAACCACATGATTGTCGTAGAGTGCGATTAACATCATGATCAAGTACATGGACACCGGCATCAAGACTTGACTCGCCATCGACGGCAATGCCAAGCGCATCACTTCATATACAGATCGTCGGAATTGCTCGAACGAACCCGGATGCTGAATGAAACCACGTCGGCGGAACAAACCGATCGCGTAAATCGCGACGACCAATCTTGAGAGCACGAACGACCACGCAGAGCCGTACACGCCGAATCCCTCCCACGACCCGATGCCCCAGATAAGCGCTGGCGCGATCAGTACTTGAACGACAGCCCCGGCGACCATGATAATGGCTGGCGAGCGTACGTCATTGAACGACCGAAGCATCATGCCACCAACCATTGGAACGGCAAGAATCGGAACGCCGATCAGCATGATGTAGGTGTACTTCACCGCGATCGGGAATAGGTCCTTACTTGCATTGAGCGCCACGAATATCGACTCAGCGAAGACGAATCCAAGAATCGAGAGCACCGACACAAAACCAATCACGAGGATCAACGTATGGGTCGCAATACGTTGCGCTGTTGCCCAATCTCCTGACCCAACGGTCCGTGAAATGATGGATGTCGCCCCTATACCGAATCCCATTGAGAGGCTCGAGAATCCCATGACCAGGGGGAATGTCAGAGTTAAGGCGGCGAGCTCGGTTGTGCCGATCTGCCCTACGTAATAGGCGTCGATCAGCGACGCGATCATCATCGACGAGATGCCGAGGAGCATAGGCACCGTCAATCTGAAGAGCTGGCGCGGTATCGAGCCGTCAAGCAAACTAGCGCTAGCACCACCGAGGCGTTGCTGCACGCGCTGTTGTTCGGCTGATTGAGCTTCTGATTCAGCCATTTCGTCTCATACGACGAAATCGAATTTGATGTACCGCGCTATTCCCCTCGCAGTGCGGTTGTGATGGGGATATACGCAGCACTGATCGCAGGCAGCAAGCCACCGAAGAATCCGATCACGATCGCCCATGTCATACCGAGATACACGATCTCGGTTGAAACATTGAAGTCGAAAGCCACTTGTGAAAAAGCGGCCGGATTCAATGTCGCGACGGTGAACCCATTGAAGATGACGTAGGAAAACAACGCGCCTAATGCACCGCCGAGAATCGCAAGAATCACGGCTTCGATCATCACCGATACCACGATCGGAACGCTCGAGAAGCCAATGGCTCGAAGCGTAGCGATTTCTATGGTTCGTGTGGATACGGCGGTATACATCGTATTCAGCGCGGCGAACAACGCCCCAATCGCCATGATCACGGCAACGGCATAACCAAATGACTTAATCGTTTGCCTTAACGTTGCTGATTGACGTTCCATGAACGAAGGTTCGGAGATAACTTGCACTTGCAATCGCGGATCGGACTCGATCGCTTGCGTCAATTCTTCGAAGGATGCGGGTGAGTCCAAGCGGACCCTAAGCGAAGTCGCCGAATTTCGTCTGAATGCGTTCAGCGCAGCTGGGAAATCAAGCCAGATCTCCGATTCATACGCCGATCCCGCCGCCTCAAAATGACCAACTACTCGCCACATCGAATCCCGCAAGGGCACTTCTGCACCAACGTCTAATCCTCTGAACTCAGTCGCTGCCTTTGCACCGGCGATGATCTCGGTTCGCCCAGGCTCAAAGTTCCTACCCGCGACAATCTCAACTTCCGGACGCACCTCGAACGCGCCGGTACCGACGCCTCGCGCGATCAGATTGGCGTACGTCCCCGTATCCATTTTTGGAACGTCGACCACCGTATACAGCTCAGGACTCAACGCTGCGACTCCAGGTAGCGTCTCAATGAGAGCAACTTCGGCTTGACTGATCGAACTCGCCATTTCATCCGTCGAACCGTCACGCAACAAAATCACGCGGTCGTTCGACGCACCACTCGAAAGCGCTGACTCAAAGCCAGATGCCATTGCCAATATCGCCACCAACACGCCCACAACCCCGCCGATGCCGACGACAACAACCGAAGAGATGCCAAACCTTGATGGCAGGTTGCGCAAGTTCATCAGCGATATCTTGAAGATCTGTTTAATCATCGTGAACCCTCAGCGTTACGCGTGCATCGCATCGACGATGGTCATGCGGGTGGTTGACAACGCAGGAATCGCACCGACAAGGACGCCTAGACCAGCCGCAAGAGCCAGTGAGGAAGCCGCAGTCGATAGTAAAACGGGCATCGGTGGTGTTGGCACGAACATGGCTGCAGCTCCGGATGAACCGACCGCCATCAGCAGACCCATCCCAAAGACAACGCCGAAAATCGCAGGTAAGACGCTCAACAAGATAGCTTCGCTAAGCATCCAAAACCCAAGTCTAAAGTCATTGAAGCCAATGGTCTTTAACACGCCGAGTTCAGCAATTCTTTCTCGAAATGCCTGAGCCATCGTATTGGCACATACCAACAGGATCGTAAAAAACACTGCAAGGAGGATGCCGCTCATCATCAACGTGATGTTGCCGTATTGGGCGAGAAACTGTCGATTCGATTCGCTCTCAGTGGCGGTCCGTACCGGATCCGAGGAATTGATATACATGCTGTCGATCTTCTGCGCGAGTTCCGGCGCCAGTTCGGGATCCGCGATCTGAATCGCTAACCAACCCACACTACCTGGACCAAACGCATTGGCTTCTTCAAAATAGTCAAACTGCAGTAAGACAGCGCTCATCCCCTCTTGACTGGGCGTGTAATACCCAACGAGCTCGAATTCCCAAGTGTAGTTTCCGTCTTTTTGTGCATAGATATCCGAGCCGATTGGAATGATGTCCCCAACCTTCCATTGGTACCGTTCGACTGTCTCAATCGGGGCAACCATGCCGCGTCGCGTCTCTAAAAACGCGGTAAGGTGTTCGTCGCTTATTTCATACTCAGGATATACCCGGAAAAAGGTGCTCGGATCGACCGGAAACGTAACCAGCATGTTGCTCGGTTCCTGGTAGTAGCCCCCAAACCACGACATGTGAGTCACGAGCTCAACGCCATCTAATTGCGATATTTCGTCCACGTATCGCTTCGGAATGTCGTCGATCATTGAATACTTGGCGCTGGTTTGAAGGCGATTTGCACCAAGCTCACCGCTCACGGTGTCTAATGAGAACACGACCGCAATGGATCCTAACGCGACGTATAGCAAGAACGCGATGAAAAGGCAAAAGAAAGTAAGAAAAGTCCGCGTCTTCTTGCGATAGAGATTCTTCCATACAAATCCGACGCCTGTCATGTCGCAACCTCCGTTTGTCCGCTCTCAACCAATACACCCTTATCCAGATGCAAGATGTTCTTTGCATGCTCAGCCGCCAGTGGATCGTGCGTCACCATGATGATCGTTTTCTTGAATTGTTCGTTAAGGATCTCAAGTAGCGCAAGAATTTCCTGAGCGCTCTGCCGATCGAGATCACCGGTCGGTTCGTCACAAACTAGGATCTGAGGATCCGCGACGATGGCACGTGCAATCGCGACGCGTTGCTGCTGACCGCCGCTCAACTCTCCAGGTTTGTGCTTCGCACGGTCGTCAAGCGACACCGTACGCAAAGCGGTCATTGCGTTCTCTTTGCGTTGAGAACCATTGAGGTTCGTCAGCAGCAGAGGTAGTTCAACGTTGCGTTGCGCTGTCAAAAACGGTAGAAGGTTGTAGAACTGAAATACAAACCCAATGGACTCGGAGCGCCACTTCGCTAACTGAGAACTGGACATACTGCCGAGCTCAGAACCAGCAACGACCACACGCCCCGCTGTCGGTTGGTCAATGCCGCCGATTAGATTTAACAACGTGCTTTTGCCGCTGCCGCTCGGACCCATCAATGCAAGAAAATCGCCAGCCTCCAACGACAAATTCAAGTCCTGCAAAACATGAACAACCTCACTACCTTTCGCGTAGTTTTTGACTACGTTGTTCAACTCAATAAATGCCATTGTCGTGCCTTACCGTTCGTTAATTAGTTGTGACAGTTCTTCCGTCCGCAAGTGAGCGTTTGAGTTCCAGAGTGAGTCCTGTTACGACTCGTTCCCCACTACGAAGTCCATCAATGATCTGAACGCTGCCGTTATCGACCTCGTCGCCGAGTCGTACACGCCGACTCCCAAGAACGTTTTCTTTAATGACCCACACTTGGTCGACGCCGCCGACGCTATCGATCGCGGACATGGGTACAACGACACCCGTCGGTACCTCCTGCAGTTCCGCAATCTCACCTTCTTCCAGGAATGAAACTTTCACTGCCATATCGGGGAGCACCCGATCGTCTCGCTGTTTGAATCCAACCCGTACCTTTACCGTAGAGCGTGCCCGGTCTGCAGTTGGAATGATGGCAATCACTTCTGCTGGCATCCTGACGTCGGGATAGGCTGTCAGTTGCACCGTGACTTGCTGTCCGGGTTGAACACGATTGATGTACGACTCGTTGACGTCAATCTGAACTTCGAGGGAATCCATATCCACGATCGTGCAGATGCCTGTGCGGGTAAAACCACCGCCGCCAGCAACAGGCGCGATCATTTCGCCAGGTTGCGCAGTCTTTGAGATCACGATTCCTGTAAATGGTGCTCGAATTTCCATGTCAGCTAAGTACTTTTCCTGCAATTCCACCGAGCGTTCGCCTACAACGACGTTTTCGGCTGACACATTGATCGCGCTAGAAAGCGTCTGCCGATTCAGCTGACTCTGCTCGAGTTCATTCGCGCTGATTAAGCCATCCTCAGCTAAGCGTTCATTACGCTCGTTATCAAGCTTGGCTTGTTCGTAACGAAGCCTTAACTCCGATAGCTGCGAACGCGTAGCTTCCAACTGCGAGATGGAAAGCGCGAGCTGTGCGCGGTTGATCGAATCATCCAACGTTGCAAGTAGCTGACCTTCTTCTACTTCCATCCCCTCTTCAATGAGTACGGACGTGACTTTCCCGGGTACTTTTGAACTTACGGACGCCTGCCGACGTGCAACCACGAAACCCGTTGCGTCAAGAACACTTTCCGTTTGCGAATCGCGAGCAGCCGATACGGCTAACACGGAATCTACTTGCAGCGTCTCGTCAACGAAGTAAACGAAATACCCGATATACGAAGCACCACCGATCACAGCGATCACGATCATCCAAATCAGTATGCGCCACTTCGAACGTGGACGTTGTGAGCGATCGATGCTGAGGTTTTGGAGATCGGCAGTTCGATCGTCAGACATGGATAAAAGTTAGAGCTTTGATTACGAGATACGACGATCAGTGAATGGGACATGCCGCGTTTCGCACGTCACGGCACTCACACAGTCATGTGCGTTGGCAATGTTAAGGGATTGAAGTCTTTTGAGGGAGTAGGTGCAGTTTCTGTTCAACTCGAATATACCGTTGAATATGCTTTGACCACTCTCGTAACGCGGCTAACTGTGCCTAATTCGGCAACTCAAGAATCGAAAACGCTGGTAGGTCGCGTTCATTACGATATCCGTGAGATTGAGCAAACGACGTGGGAGGCTTGTAGTCAGTCGCAACTCTACAACCCGTTCGTCGATTATCGATTTCTACGCGCGTTGGAGGAAAGCAAGAGCGCTTGCGCCGATACAGGCTGGGCGCCATTTCACATCAGTCTCGAATCGGATGACGAGACCTTGGCACTTATGCCGTTGTATCTCAAGTCCCATTCACGTGGCGAGTACGTTTTTGATGGCAGCTGGGCAAATGCTTGGCATCAAGCGGGTGGTCGGTATTACCCGAAACTGCAATCAAGCGTGCCGTTTACTCCAGCGACCGGTCCGCGGTTGCTTGCAAAAGAGGGAACGTATCAATCGGATTGGCAACGACAGTTGCTTGAGGTCGCAACCCAACTAGCTCAAAAAACGAATATCAGTTCACTGCACATCACATTTATGCCAGAGGAAGAGTGGAAATTGGCGGGATCGTGTGGGCTACTGCAGCGACTGGACACCCAGTTTCATTGGTACAACAAAGACTATCAGGATTTCGATCAATTCCAGAACGAACTATCGTCAAAGAAACGAAAGAACATTCGACGTGAACGACGCGAAGCGTGTCAAAACGGGATCGAAGTGGAATGGGTCACAGGTAGTGACCTGAAGGAGCACCATTGGGATGCTTTTTTCGAGTTCTATATGGATACCACCTATAGGAAGTGGGGTTCAAACTACCTAACGCGCGAGTTCTTCAGCCTGATCAATGAAACGATGCCTGAACAGATTCTGTTGATTCTCGCTAAACGCGACAACCGCTATGTCGCTGGTGCGATTAATTTCATTGGCGAAGATACCTTGTTCGGGCGGAATTGGGGATGCATCGAACACCACCCATTTCTGCATTTTGAGATCTGTTACTACCAGGCAATCGACTATGCGATCGCCAACAACCTGCAATGTGTCGAGGCCGGTGCGCAAGGTTCGCACAAAATCGCGCGTGGCTATTTGGCACGCGAAACCTACTCGGCACATTGGCTCGCGAATGAGAGTTTCAAAGAAGCCGTCGCGGACTTTCTCCGCCGAGAACAACGCTATGTGAAGAGCGATATCGAGTACGTGCGTACTCACTCGCCTTTCAAAACTGTGCTTGAAAGCACGTAGAAACCCATCGCCTCTCTCTTGACGTACCGAGACCAACCGTGACGAAAGACTCTACCCATCAAGTCACATCCGTGAAAGCGCTCCTAGCCGGATCGGAAGCCATCAACAGCGTTACGAGAATCGAAGGGTGGCTCCGTTCCGTACGGGTATCCAAAGGCGGGTTCGCCTTTCTCTCCGTGCATGACGGTTCCTGTTTCGACCCGATTCAGGTCGTCGCAAATCAAGACCTTTCCAACTACGACACCGTGACGAAATTGACGACTGGCGCTGCTGTTAGTGTCACAGGCACGGTCGTTGAATCTCAAGGGAAAGGCCAGGACGTGGAGATTCAGGCGTCCGCGGTAGTCTGCATCGGTGATATCGAAGATGCTGAAGCCTACCCTATTGCAAAGAAGCGCCATACCTTCGAGTATTTGCGAAGCGTCGCTCATTTGCGACCTAGAACGAATACGTTTGGGGCTATCTCTCGGTTACGACACCAAGTCGCCCAGTCAGTGCACCGATACTTCAACGACCGCGGGTTCGTCTGGGTCAACACGCCGATCATTACGGCTAGCGATTGCGAAGGCGCCGGCGAGTTATTCCGCGTTAGTACGTTAGATCAGGTGAACCAGTCGCGCAAGGACTATAGTGAAGATTTCTTCGGCGAGGAAACCTATCTAGCCGTGTCGGGGCAATTGAACGTCGAAGCGTTCTGCCTCGCGCTCAAGAACGTCTACACCTTCGGTCCGACCTTCCGCGCCGAGAACTCGAACACGAGCAGACATTTAGCAGAGTTCTGGATGATCGAGCCTGAAATCGCGTTCGCGGATTTAAGTGACAACGCCTCACTCGCCGAGGACTTTCTCAAGGTGATCTTTCGTGAAACCCTCGCACAATGTGCTGAGGACATGGCGTTTTTTGCTCAGCGTATTGATTCGCAAGCCATCGAAAGACTTGAAAACGTTGTTGAGAGCAAGTTTGTCCGGTTGGAATACACAGAGGCAGTGAACGAGCTCCAAAACACATCGCACAAATTCGATTTCCCGGTCGAATGGGGAGCCGATCTTCAATCTGAACACGAGCGCTTTCTTACAGAGTCTGTCTTCAAAGCACCCGTTGTCGTGATGAACTACCCGCGAACCATCAAACCGTTTTACATGCGTCTAAACGACGACGAGAGGACGGTGGCCGCGATGGACGTGCTGGTTCCTGGTGTCGGAGAAATCGTTGGTGGTAGTCAACGTGAAGAACGACTTGAGCAGCTGGAAAGTCGAATGAGTGAGGAACAGCGCGAAGAACTGTGGTGGTACCGTGATTTGCGAAGATACGGCACCGTACCTCATACGGGATTCGGCGCGGGATTCGAACGCTTGCTCATGTATATGTCAGGGATGGAGAACATTCGTGATGTGATCCCCTTCCCGCGGGTGCCGAACAACGCTTCGTTTTAGGAGCGGTCAATATGACGACCTCATTCACCAAAAGTGTCTTAAATGAAATTACCCGAATCGGGAGAGGGGTGCCGGAAGTGATTAGTGAGTCTCAGGATATGGAACATTTCGGAGACGCTCACGTCACCTTGGACTTTGAGGACCTGAGGTTGCACGTCTCCAATGATCGCGGTGTAGTGACCTTGGAAATCGGGTTGAACATTCTTGATCCAAAAAGCCTAGCGATCCATCCAGCAATGCTCGGATTCAAGGACGGAACAGGCCGACCTACATGCCCATTGGAGGTTCTTTCTGTAGCTCACGGCTGGATCGCGTTAGAAGCACTCGTGAATCACTACGACTTGGATGGTGAGCATATCGAATCTCTCAAGGATCCAGAAAACATCGTCACGCAACCTTTCTACTCACTCCGTGACGCATTGTCGTTGTTGGAGGATGAGGATAAATGGTCGGCAATGGTCACCAGCTCAAACGACCACAAACTGCAATTGGAGGCGGGTAAGATCGAACTTGAACTGCAGAAGCGATTTGCGGCAACACTTTCCGACTGATAAGGAACAGCAGCATCGTTCCACGCCTGAATTCTTGACTGTAGTGACGGCATTAGCGACATTTCGTTCGTCGTTTAGTTATTCGCTTGCTCCGCTCTTGAATTCATAAATGAACAGTCCTTCGGAACATGCGCAGTCCTTGATGCACTAACCGTTTTAGCACGACATCGACCGATAAAGATCAAATATCTAATTGACCGAAGCACGTCGATGTGGCTTCAACTTGGTAGTCACGAATCTATGATTGAACCGACCCGACGACGGATCAACCCGGTCGCAAATCTGAAAATTGTTTGATCCGGATGAATTAACACAGAACCATGCGGATTCCAGACGCTTTCTTTCCATTAATCAACTTCGCGATGAAAATGCTCTTGCGTTCGCCGCTACATTTCTTCGTGAGTTCGCATATCCTGCTAATCACGTTCAGAGGACGACGAACGGGACGTAGCTTTACGACCCCTGTTCGCTACGTGCGGGAAGGATCCATCGTCCGTTTGTTTAGTTCGCCTCAAGCCAACTGGTGGAAAAATCTACGTGGTGGCGTGGCGGTTTCGGTTACGATAAAAGGGAAGGTAATTGATTGCCAGGCGACCGTTTTGGAAACAGATGAAGAATCCAAATTGCGGATCTTCAGGACTTACCTTGAGAGATTTCCCGGCGACGCAGCGTATCACGGCCTCAAACCGAGTCGTCGGAATCCTCATTCCGAGGAAACGCTGAGGGGCGTGCTCGACGATGTCGCTATCACTGAAGTCACGTTGCCGTAAGCCGTAGATCCAACCAGAATAAGCTTGTTAAGAATGCCCGGGAATACAGTCGTCGGTTCCGAAACTGACCGAGACGCTGCAAAGTCCGCGCGGAGTGGTACGAAATACCAGCACCGTCGCGGCCACACGGCTATCAAGGACGGTATCAAACGATCTTCGAAGCTGCTTCCGGTCGTCGACATGACACGCGACCGTAAACCTGAGTGGATTCGTGTACGCCTTCCGGCAGGACAACGCTTCAAACAAGTACAGAAGATCGTACGGACGAATCAACTTGCCACCGTGTGTGAGGAGTCTCACTGCCCCAATATCGGTGAGTGCTGGACCCACGGTACAGCAACGTTGATGCTGATGGGTGATGTCTGCACTCGTGCGTGCCGTTTCTGTGCTGTCGATACAGGTAATCCGCAAGGATGGCTAGACGAAGATGAACCCGCGGCGGCGGCGAATGCAGTCCGATTAATGAATCTGCAATACGTGGTTCTTACGTCAGTTGACCGTGACGATCTGCCGCTCGGGGGTGCAAAGCACTATGCCGAATGTGTCCACGCCATTCGAAAGATGAATAAGGACACCATGGTCGAAGCACTAACGCCAGATTTTCAGGGCGATGAAGAGTCGATTAAGGTTGTGGTCGCAAGCAATCTTGACGTATTCGCCCACAATATTGAAACGGTTAGACGCTTATCGCCAAGTGTCCGTGATCCACGCGCGAATTACGAACAGTCGCTGGACGTACTCTCAACCGCAAAGCAGGTTGGAGCTACCCTCACGAAGAGCGGACTCATGCTTGGTTTAGGAGAAACAGAGAACGAATTGCGACAAACGATGATCGATTTAAGAGAACGAGACGTTGACCTTCTGACACTTGGACAATATCTTCGCCCAACGAAGAACCATCTAGCTGTCGAACGGTGGGTCACGCCAGAAGAATTTGACGAATATCGCGAATGGGGTTTAGCGTATGGATTCAGCGAAGTGTCATCAGGACCACTCGTACGCTCAAGTTACCGCGCTGATCAGATGGTGAAGCACATACGAAGCGCAGAAGTAGGAGCCACGCCGTGCTGAGTTTTGAGACAAACACTGACGCAATACCCATTGAGTTGGTAAGAAAATCCGATTTCGAGCCATGGCTGGCGGAACAATCCGAGAAAGTTCAAAACCTCGTTTCCCGCGCAGAATTTAAAGCGGCTGCCAATCGATACGTCGAAATAACCGATGAAGCCGGTCAATTAGAACGGGTTATTGCTGGTATAGGTAATGCGCCAAACCATAAAAGCCTCGGCGCACTACCCAGCGCTCTTCCACATGGTGCCTATGCGATTGGCAACCCGCCAAAAGAAGATTTCTATGAAATGGCGCTTGGTTGGGGACTGGGATCGTACCGGTTTACTTCATACCGACCGAATGACGAACATCAACCACGCGTACTACATCTGGATCCGGCATATCAGCAAGTGCAAGACGAGGTCGACACCATCGGGCTAGTTCGTGACCTCATAAATACACCGGCTTCGGACATGCTTCCGCACCATCTTGAGGCAGAAGTGAGAAGGGTAGCAACTCGGCACGACGCGGATTTAAACGTCGTTCTCGACAAGGCGCTTCTCAAACAGGGGTTTCGCACGATCTATACCGTCGGTCAAGCTAGCGCTTCCGAACCGCGTTTGATGGACCTTACTTGGGGAAATCCGGACGACCCGAAACTCACCATTCTCGGTAAGGGTGTGTGCTTTGATTCAGGTGGACTTGATCTGAAGACTGCTACTGGCATGCGCAGTATGAAGAAGGACATGGGAGGCGCCGCGACGGCATTGGGTTTGGCCGACCTCGTCATGCGACGTCAGCTTCCGGTAAGACTTCGATTACTCATTCCAGCCGTCGAAAATGCGGTAGCGGGCAATGCATATCGACCTGGAGACGTAATCCGTACGTACAAAGGATTAACTGTCGAAATTGGAAACACGGATGCGGAAGGCCGTCTGATTCTGTGCGACGCTCTCGCTTTAGCGAGCGAGGAAAAGCCAGAACTCATGGTGGACTTCGCAACTCTCACCGGCGCGGCCCGTAGTGCAGTCGGTACTGAAATATCCGCGATGTTCTCGAATAGCGATGAGGTCGCAAGCGGGATTGAAGAAGCCGCGAGGGAACTCGATGACCCGGTTTGTCGCCTTCCTCTCTACAACGGCTACCGACCTGGACTACGCAGTCCTGTCGCCGACCTTTGCAACATTGCAAGTTTCTCGGAAGGCGGAGCGATTACGGCAGCGTTATTCCTTGAAGCATTTGTTGACGCGACTCGATGGGTGCATTACGACATTAACGCATTCAATACGAAATCTAGACCCGCTCACCCAATCGGCGGGGAAGCCATGGGGATGCGTGCAACCTATCGCTATATCGACCAGTCTTTCAACCGTTAGCCGTTCTAAGAACCTACACGAATTAGCCTGCAAGCTGTGATGGATATCCATATCTACGACACGAAGCAACGTAGGAAACGTCGCTTTGAGCCGATCACACCGGATCATGTCAAGATCTATGTCTGTGGTCCAACGGTATATGACCGTATACATATCGGTAACGGACTGTCCGCCGTAGTTTTTGACGTATTGGTTCGTGTCCTGCGCTCGGTATTCCCGAACGTGACTTACGTGCGCAACATAACGGATGTTGACGATAAGATCAATGCTCGCGCACTTGAGCTCGGCATACCTATTCACGATCTGACGCATGAGTGCACAGTCGCTCTACATGAGGATTTTGATGCTTTAGGTGTCTTGCTGCCAGACGTCGAACCCCGTGCGACTGGTCATATCGAGGAAATCACTACCATGATTTCGTCACTCATTCAGCAAGGTCACGCTTATGAAGCGGAAGGGCACGTGTTGTTCCACGTTCCCAGCGACCCGAACTACGGTTCGTTGACCAATAAGTCTCTCGAAGACCTAATCGATGGAGCGCGTGTGGAAGTCGCACCTTACAAGAGAGATCCGAAGGATTTTGTACTCTGGAAACCTTCATCATCGGAACTACCGGGTTGGGAGAGTCCATGGGGACGTGGGCGACCGGGCTGGCATATTGAGTGCTCAGCGATGATTCGAGAACATCTCGGTAATGAGATCGACATTCATGGCGGTGGAAACGACCTGGCTTTTCCGCACCATGAAAACGAAATGGCGCAAAGTGGTTGCTTTACCAATAACCCAGACTACGTCAAGTATTGGATCCACAATGGGATGCTCAATCTTGGCGCAGAAAAAATGTCGAAGAGCCTCGGCAACATTCAAACCGTACAAGCATTGCTACGCGAGCACTCCGGCGAAACGTTGCGCTACGCGATTCTTTCAGGACACTACCGGCAAAGTCTGAAATGGGACGATGAGTTGATCGCTCAGTCGGAACGTAGTCTGACTTCGCTTTACCAGGCGTTGCGGAACTCGCAACCCTTAGTTGGTGATTCAGCAACTAGCGAAGCGTACGCTGCTACCAAGTCAGTCGAACTACCTGAAGAAGTGCTCGTGCCGCTATGCGACGATCTCAATACGCCTCGCGCCTTAGCCGGGATGCACGAGCTTGCATCGAGGTTGAATCTAAGCACCGACGTAGAAGAGGCAACGGCTCTCCGCGACCAATTGCTTGGCGCAGGTTGGCTACTCGGCCTTCTCACACGGAGCGTAGCCGATTTCTTTACTCAAGACGCAAACATGGCTGAAGCTGAAATAGACCGCTTAATCGAACAACGGACTGCGGCGAAGGCAGCGAAGCAATACGACCGTGCGGATCAAATTCGAGCTGAGTTATTGGCAAATGGAATCGCGATCGAAGACACTACGGACGGGACAATCTGGAAAGTAGTGAAGCAATGAGACTAGATTCGGCGACCGACACAGAACGTTCAAGCGTAGCTGACCAGATAGAGCAACGCAGACCCATGCTAAGACCTCAAATCGCAAAAATCGCTGTGCGCGCGATTGGATTAGCGAGCGCTATTCTCACGACCTCGTACGTGCATTCTGACGTCGCTAGCACCGAAGAACAGGACGCCGAACTTGAAGAAGTGATGATCATTGCCAGTCGGTTGGACGCGGACGTCATCGGTATAGAGTCGATCGATCTAAGTAAATCAACACCTCCGTTCACATTAGCACAGGTCCTGCGTTCACTTAGTAGCACGTCAATTTCCCAGTCCGGAAACGTTGGTTCATTAACTCAGGTACGTGTACGTGGTGCTGAAGCGGATCATGTGAAGATACTGCTGAATGGCAATCCAGTCAACCTCGCTTCAGGGAGTCTGAACCTCTCCACTATCTCACCGATCGCGATTTCTCGAATTGACGCACTTAACGGACCTCGTAGCGCAATATGGGGACACGACGCGCTGGCCGGCGTCATAAATCTCTCAACGTCGCCAATCAATCCAGTGAATCGTGTTTATGCTAATACTGGTTCGAATCAAGCCTGGTCTTTAGGGACCGACCTTGGCACAGAGATCGCTGACGTGCCAGTTTCCCTTCACATCGCTAAACGCGAAAGTGAAGGGTCAAACGTCTCGTACGAAGGCACTGAACCTGACGGGTTCAGCCAAGACGCTCTACACGCGGGTTACCAAAAAATAGGCGCGAACTTTCAAGCTGAAGGTTTCGTGCGCGGTACGAACAGCTCTTCCGACTACGACCCGATTCCACTCGATGGTGACCGACGCGTTGACGTCGATGACCAAATTTTCGCCCAGCGATTCACGTGGCAACCAAGCGATGAATTGCAACTTTCTGCGAACGGGAGTCTTACGCGTTCGACGCTCCGTAACTTCAATGAAGGCAATGAAACGAACTCATCAAGCGGAGATTTGAGACGTCTTTCCGTCGAAGGACGTTATTCTCTGGCGCCTTCGCATGACGTCGGTTTTCTCCTTGACCACGCGATGGAGGAGTTTGAGCAACGTGGTTCGTCAAGTTTCTTTGGCGACCCAAACTATGACGAAACGATGGCAACCACCGGCTTGGTCGGCGAGTATGTAGTCGCATCCGATCGATTCCAGTGGCATTCGTCGCTCCGCAGCGAACAAAACAGTGAATTTGGTGATTCGACAGCCTGGCAAACCAGTGTACTGTTGCGGCGGGATTCAATCTCTTGGTCTTATTCTGTCGGTGTGGGTATCAAGAACCCAACGTTTATTGAGCGGTTTGGGTTCACACCGGATACCTTTCTTGGTAATCCAGATCTAAAACCGGAACATTCACTTCAGCACCAAATTGCTCTTCAGTTCGAACGCATCGCTCAGTCAATGAAGATCGTGCTGTATTCGAGCACTTTGGAAGACGAGATCAATGGATTCTCGTATAACTCAGAAGCCAACCAATTTACCGCGGCGAACCTTGAGTCGAAGAGTCGACGACGAGGCGGGGAAATTCGTTACACACGCACCATCGAGAACTTAACGTTCGAAACGAACTACGCCTATGTGAAAAGCGAAGAAGGAAAAGAACTCGAGATTCGTCGGCCAAAGCACCTCGCGAACATCGACGTTCGTTACGCTTTCAATGACCGTATAAGATCGACTAGCTCCGTGCACTACGTTGGCGACCAATTGGACCGAGACTTTTCCACTTTTCCCGCAACGATCGTGACGCTAGACGGTCATATTCTCGGCAGTCTTTCGTTTGAATATGACGTTACCCCAAAACTAACACTCAACGGTATGGTCGAGAACATATTGAATACCCAGTATGAGCATGTTTACGGATTACGAACCCCTGGCCGAACCTTCAATATCGGCGTGCGAGCTGCATTTTGAACGCCGAAAAGATTCGTCAGTATGTAGACGCTATATGGGATAGTGAGATCGTACCTACACTCGTTAGGTACATCGAAATCCCGAATAAATCGCCCGCGTTCGACGACGAATGGGAAAGTAACGGGTATATGCAAGCTGCCGCGGAACTGTTGCTAGATGCAATTCCCCGTATACCCGTCAAAAACGCTGAATCAAAGATCTTCAAACTCCCGGGGCGGACACCTGTAATCCTTATCGACATACCTGCTACACAAGGCTGTGTCGGTAACGTCCTCTGCTACGGACATTACGACAAACAACCGGAATTCACTGGCTGGGAAGACGGGTTAGGACCTTGGACACCCGTCATACGCGACGGTCGGCTCTATGGACGTGGCGGCGCGGACGACGGTTATGCGATTTTCGCGACACTTGCTGCGATTAGCGCGCTCGACGATCAGGGTATTGGTCACCCTAGGTGCTGTGTGCTCATAGAAGGTTGCGAAGAAAGCGGTAGCTTCGACTTACCTTTATACATTGATGAATTACGTGAATTCATCGGCAAACCGGATCTACTGATTTGTCTCGATGCGGAGTGCGGCAACTACGATCAACTCTGGCTGACGACGTCCCTGCGTGGTTTAGTCAGCGGAACGCTCCAAGCCAACGTACTCACCGAGGGTATTCACTCAGGAGCCGCGGGAGGGGTCGTCCCATCCAGTTTCCGAATTCTTCGAGCGCAACTCGACCGAATCGAAGATGCGCAAACTGGGCAACTCATTGACGCGCTTCGCGGCCCCATTCCTGATCGCGTTACAACTGAAGCGGAGTCAGCAGCTGAAACGTTAGGTACATCGGTCATTCATCGCTACCCATGGCATGACCAAACCCGTCCAAACTCCAGCGATATTGCTGAACTCATCGTACGTAACACTTGGGAACCTTCACTAGCAACTGTCGGCTTAGGCGGAGCCCCGGATCCTGCCAACGCAGGAAATACGCTTCGTCCTAGCACAAGCGCTAAATTGGTATTCCGCCTACCGCCGAACGTTGATGCATCGCGGGCTGCCAATGCGGTCGTAGACGCTTTGGAATCGAATCCCCCAAGCAATGCTTCGGTGACGTTTGAAGTCGATGCTGCAGAAACCGGTTGGTTCGCGAAACCTCTTACTTCTTCGCTGACAAAATCACTCGATAGCGCATCTAATCAGTTCTTCGGCAAGCCACTGCGTCAGATAGGTTGCGGTGGCACCATCCCGTTTCTTGGCATGTTAGAGCAGAAGTTCCCTGATTGTCAGTTTGTCGTGACTGGCGTATTGGGTCCGCACTCCAATGCACACGGACCCAATGAGTTTCTGCACATTTCAACCGGTAAGAACGTCACAGCGTGCATGGCAACCGTGCTTGGTGACGCTGGGGAGTTCATCTCGGCAGAGGATTGACGAACTCGTCTCCAAAGGCTTTGCGTTCCGTCAACATCGTGTTGAAACGCGACTCGAGGAAATTGAGCTGATCACCCAGTATGCGCCCACTGTTGGTTAACGCCAAGTATTCCGCCACGTTCGGCGCATAGGGCAGTGCGAGCAGTTCTAACTTGCATTCGTGAAGTAGCCGATCCCCTTTGTGGATATTGCAGCGTCGACACGCCGCTGCAACGTTGGTCCATTCGTCTGTCCCGCCACGAGACATCGGTACCACATGGTCACGCGTCAGCTGACTATCGCTGTACTTCATTCCGCAATACATGCAGAAATTCCTGTCGCGCGCAAACAGTGCTCTGTTGCTTAAAGGAGGAATTGCCGAATAGGAATCCGCATGAATGCGACCACTACACGCAATGATGCTATGAACATCGATCATGCTTCGTTGACCACTCGCAGCGCAGATACCACCGTAGATGCGCAACGCTAAGTCCCCTAAACTCCATACAACTAGTTCGCGTGCGTAGAGACAGACCGCTTCCTGCCAAGTAATCCAGTTCAGTGGCTGTCCTGCGATATCCAATCGGAGAATCCGAGGGATTCGCACAAATTGGTCAAGCGTCGCGAGCACGAAAAGTTCCTTAGTTCATCTTCGAACAATGTTCTAGCGCGCCAATCATAAAGACATTTGTTTGGAAAACCATCTCTTTGTTCGCGCTGATACGAGCCTTCTAACAATTAGCGCGGGTCGTAATTGACGTGGTTTTCACCCTTAACACAAAGCGTCATACTGAAGAAGTCTTACGTTCTGCAATGTAATTTGCGAAGCTTGAACCCTTTCACCATGGTTAAAACTGACTAGAATGTAACATCGAAAAGCAACGGATTGCTGTCGGTGGTGACATGAAGTTACTAAAAAACACTTACACACAGTACGTGTGTCTTGCGGGACTTTTGTTGTTGATTGGGGGCTGTGCCGCTTCCTCGTCTGAACCCGTAACTGCGAAATCATCCGGTACCACATACGAGTGCGAAGCCGGAGATACCTCTTGGGAATGCCGTGCTCAGGGTACTGAGATCGAGACATCGGTTCCTACCACGGTCGAAAACACGCCAGCTGAAGTCAACGATTCGAGACCCGCGAATAACTCCTGGTGGCGGATTCGTACACGTGGCGGCGAAAGTACGGATAACACACGTCGCGCCAAACCTGCTGTTGCGACCACCCCGAAACGAGAACCACGTACGGTCGCTAAAGCAGACACGCCAAAGCGAGAACGACGAGGGTTTTTCGGAATCCGCGTGCGCGGTAAGGACACCGCGACTTCAACGGCTGAAGCATCAGAAAATGTTGCGACAAAACCAGCTCAAGTCGTCGAGTCGAACCCTACACCTACCACGAACCGCACAACCACTAGCTCACAACCGCTCGTCGCTATCGGCGCGCGTCCATCTGAGCGGTTGAGCGCGAAACCAACGGATACAGCGTCTCGACAAACGATACGCCAAACTTCGACTCCGACTGCACCGGTTCCCGTAGCGACACCTCGGCAACCAGTGGTTGTTATGCAAGTACCCCGTTCTGACACACGAGGAACGACAACCGCACGACGAGCTGCATCACGAACGAATCCCGATATACCAATTGATGGTCTAGGCGGCGACTACGACTATGCGGTTCAGCTAGCAGCATTCACGAACTATGGATTGTCTTCTGACTTTCTCAGTTCGTATCCGTCGCTTGATCTGATGCGCGTCAAAACGCAATCAAAGGGCAAGACCTTCTACATCGTGATTGCTGGTACGTTCGAAAGTAAACAGCTTGCTTCCGCGCAGAGCCAAATGCTCACCAGTACTTACGGTATGGCTGAACCCTACATTCGCACCGTCAAGTCGATCCGAAACGTTCAGATCAACTAGAACCGAACACGAAACGGCTGTTCGCTCAATGTTGTCGGGCAGCCGTGACCGCTTCACGCCCCAGGCAGCGATCTAACCACGCACTTAATACTTCGTACTTCGAAGTATCAATGCCGCCCATACGAAGCCACATGAGGACGGACGCGACATTTAGATCCGCAACACTGAAGAATTCACCAATCAGCTGCGTGTGAGAGCTTAGATGGTTTTCGAGTACCTCAAGCGGACGACTCAACGCCTCCATCTCAGCGTCTACTTTCGCGTCACTCTGCTCAACTCCCATCATCCCAAGTTTGTACTTGAGCGCTTCGAGGGTGTGCGATTCGACGGCGGTCATAACCCAAAAAGACCACTGCGACGCCAAGGCTTCGTCCTCAAGTGAATTGAGTGCGAGCACCTCATATTTCTTCGCGAGATAGAGATTGATCGCCATCGATTCGCGCAACAGAAATCCATCGTTGCGAATAACGGGTACTTGACCCATCGGATTCAGCTTAAGTAACTGGTCAAGTTCAGGTCCGGGCATTGGACTCGAATTGCTATGTTCGAAATCTATTCCCCTAGCCGCTTTAATTTCTTCAGCCATCCAGAGCGTGCGGAACGCCCTACTTTGGCTATATCCAAATATCTCTAAACCCATCGCGTTAATCCTTCGTTTTGGTTGTGTTTCTCGCGCGAACGAAGACTCGAACAGTCAGTCCTGTCGAAGCCCATCGACAATTCACGCGCTGTCAACAAAAGGGATTTCGTCGTCGACCCGCGTAATCCCTAAGAATGTGGAATCAGAGGTCGGCCAAAATCGCTTCGGCGCTACTGACCTCGAATGCTCCAGGTGCTTCAACCGCGAGCTTTGTGACGACACCATCGTCAATCACCATGGCGTACCTTTGCGATCGAGTACCTAAACCAAACCCAGAACCATCCATTTCCAACCCGAGCGCACTCGCAAGCGCACCGTTGCCATCCGCTACCATGCTAATCGCATCAGCGGACTGCGACTGACCCCAGGCATCCATCACAAAGGCGTCGTTCACG
This sequence comes from Pseudomonadales bacterium, assembly GCA_022822135.1. Classification (GTDB taxonomy): domain Bacteria; phylum Pseudomonadota; class Gammaproteobacteria; order Pseudomonadales; family Azotimanducaceae; genus Bin55. The sequence continues at coordinate 80,868 of JAJECH010000062.1, read as the reverse complement.
GCCGTACAAATGATCTCGTCGACGCCTTTCGCTTTTATTTCGTCGGCTTTGTTTACGAAGCCCGGAAGGTGTTGCAATGAGCACGTTGGCGTAAATGCCCCGGGAACGGCGAATAGAACGACCTTCTTACCAGATGTCAAGTCACGTAACGATACGGGACCTGGTCGGCCATCTTTCATCACTTGCACCGTTACATCGGGCACTGCGTCGCCTTGCGAAATACTCATGGAGTCCTCTCGAGAATTGAATCAGAATAGAAATGCCGCATCGCGGATCACACCCAACAAGGTGCGCTCACGCAGGACATTCGTGCAGCTAAGATTCTACTTTCGAGATAGAAGCTACCTTTGCCCACGACACCTATGCCACCGGTCTTGAGTAGACCCATGCTGATGGGACTTACCGCTGTGATGATGTGGTCGACCGTTGCAGTGGGATTCAAGCTCGGGTTGCGCAACATGGAGCCTATTCAACTGCTATGGATCGGCAGTTGCTTCTCTTGGGTCTTGTTTTCTATTTGTTGTGCAGTTTTACCCTCGCAACCGCGCGAGATAACTCATGTATTCAAAGCGTGCCTGCTCGGGCTTCTAAACCCGCTGCTTTACTACATTGTGTTGCTTACCGCATACGACTTGCTGCCAGCGCACGTTGCGCAACCGTTGAACTACACATGGGCAATCGTGACTGCGCTACTCGCGATACCCATGTTGCGCCAAAAACTACACCGAAGCACATTCGTCGGCATATGTATTGGATACATGGGGGTACTCCTACTCGTTACGAAAGGGCAGTTAACCGGGACGCTCGGGTTCGACGGATTGGGCGTTGCGCTTGCGATAGCCAGTACCTTGGTCTGGGCAATCTATTGGATCTGGAGCGTGGCGATACGACTCGAACCATGGTGGTTCATGTGGTATGGGTTTAGTGTCGCTGTTCCGATATTGACCGTTCTCTGTTACTTTACAGAAGGATTTCCACCGCTGACTCCGTCAAACTTCGGTTATGGCGCGTGGATTGGACTCCTCGAAATGGGATTCGCTTTCCTACTTTGGCAGCGAGCTATGTCGAGAACATCAAGTGTTGCGAGGTTAAGCCAGCTGATCTTTCTATCACCGATCATCTCGCTCGTCTTGATCATCACGATACTTGGTGAATCGATCCACTTCACCGCGTTCATCGGGATCGCCATGATTTTTCTCGGTTTATACGTCGTAAATCGCCGGCGAGTTATCGAAGATACTACTACTGCGACATGAGCCTAGCCACGCCGACATAGCCATTACGTTTATCAGCCTTGCGCTTTGCGATAATTACGCTGCGTGCCCGAGTGGCGAAATTGGTAGACGCAAGGGACTTAATAAGCTTGAGCACTCGACGGGAAACCGTCGTCGTGAATGAGGTCAAATTCGGGGAAACCTGCGTCGCTTGACTGGCAATCCCGAGCTAAATCGCTCACCCGAGCGAGAAGTGTAGAGACTTGACGGCCTCCACCTACGGTTTGTAGCTATGGTGAAGAGAAAGTCCAGACCACAAACGAAATTTGTCGGCGGCGAAAGCCGTAGTGGTATGAAAATCCCTCGGAGTTAATCCGTGCCGGTTCGACTCCGGCCTCGGGCACCATACCCTCCCGCGCTTTGTAAATAAAGCCGATGAAATAACAGCTTAAAGGGTTTAAACACCTCGACCGATCGTACCGCATCTTGGCGGTACCGCGCGGGTGGCCACCGCCATCGGTTGCGGTTCCCGGGCCGGTACGAGCTGCTTCTTGCGCCGAAACAAATTGAACTTCTGGCACACGAACTCAGGCTGCGTCCTCGGCCCGGCGCGCTTCGGAGACCTCCCAGGCGGCCTGCATACGGGACCATACCTCTGCGGTGCTCCAGCCCAGGTTTTCCAGCCGCACCGCAAGGGTAGCCGACAGTCGCACCTTTCCTGCAAGCACCCTATTAAGTTGAGACGTGGACGCACCGAGCAGCGCCGCGGTTTCAGCGATGGTCTTGTCGTTGCCCTTGATCCATTCGCGCAAGACCTCGCCGGGATGCGCCGGAAGTTGCAAGTTTGGATTGCTCATGGTCGTTGCCTCAATGATAATCGACGAGGTCGACATCTATAGCCTCGCCATTCTCGAAGCGAAACACGATCCGCCAGTTACTGGTAATGCGTACGCTCCAGAATCCAGCCAGATCGCCCTTCAACTGATGCAGTCTCCATCCCGGATTGCCGCGCATGCCCTCCGGTCCAGGCGACTGCGACAGTACGGTGAGGACAAGCCTGATTCGGGGCAGCATGGCGGCATCCAGCCCGGTTCTGATTCTGCCTTCCGTCGTCCAGAATCGCCGTAACGCCTTGTGGCGGATTCTCACGCCGAAATTGTATCGGAGTGCGACACATCGCGGCAATGAATTCGCACTGCGTAACTACTCGGCGCGGGATGGGCTTGCTCGTCGGAGAGGCAACGCGTTGTTGGAGGTTGTCTTTGAAATAGAGGACTGCTTCGCGATAGAACTCGGCGAAGTCGAACTGACCGGGATCATTTCGGTTCGCGAACTGGTTTCATCGGTACAAACCGCCACGGGGCGATCCCGGTCCTGCAGCTGACCGCCTTATTGTGAGATTTCGGATGTGCCGTGCGGTACACTCCGTGAGTATCAGCATACACGGCACGGTCGAACAGAAACCGATTAACCGGAGAACGAATTTGGTGCCTGCCAACTTTTTCCTTGGATATTTGTTGTACAAACTGTTGTCTTCTGAAATTGGACACCTAAAAAAATGTTTGTCAAATAGTTAAAGAAATTGTCAGTTTAGGCGCCGGGCACCAGCCATCACGTTTGATCGCTTCGGTAAATCGATTCGGCAGCCTTTGCCGAGATCACGCCTTCACGTAAGTCTTCCTCAATGCGATCTGGATCCCGGTCGTGTGGAGATCCAATACCGGCGCCACCAGGCGTTTCCATAATCAACGTTGCGCCAGCCGGAAGCGTTTCCTTTCCTTTGCCCCGAAAATCTTGCGCATCCTTAATCCCTACACGACCACGCGCGCCGTCATGACCGCCGTCACGACCCTGAGCTGGGTGTACGACCCTCTCGAACATCTTTGAAATCGAAAAGCCCGCACCGTGCGCATGCTCGATTTCAATGATCTGACCTAACCCGCCACGTAGTCGTCCGGCGCCACCAGAGTCTGGTTTGAACTCGCGCTTCCAGAATATCAATGGCGACGTGACTTCATTGATCTCCGTAGGCGTGGTGCGGACGCCTGACGGAAAAGCAGTCGTCGACAGTCCGTCCTTTGCGGCACGTGCACCCGTACCGCCATTGAAAATAGGATTGATGACGAAATTTGCGTCCGGCACGTTTCCGTCACGCAAATTGCTATTCATCAGCACCGGATTCCAAATGCATGAGGCACCTTCAGCGGGTACGCCATTGTCGAGAACCTGTGCAAGCGCGCCGATTACGACATCGGGCAGCATTTGACCCAGCGCGTGACGAGCTGACACGGCCGCTGGAGGCTGGGCATTGAGAATTGAGCCTTCAGGCGCACGTACTGAAATCGGTTTCAATGAACCCGCGTTGTTCGGCACTTCGTTCCCGATCAAGCATCGCACACCAAACGAAGCATAGGCTTGAGCATACGTAAGCGGCACATTGATACCGTATCTCGAGATAGGCGAAGACCCGTCAAAATCAATATCGATCAACTTACCATCGATCGTCAGAGCGCATTGGATATCGATTGGTTCATCGTATCCGTCTACTCGCATACTTTGACGGTAAACTCCGTCAGCAAGAGCTTCGATCTCATTCTCGACCGCTGCTTGCGACAAGCGAAGTAGCTCCTCACCCACCGCGTCCAGCGATTCCAGGTCAAATTCATCCATCATGTCTACGAGCTGAAGGCTGCCATGATGGTTACAAGCCGCCAGCGAATAGAGGTCTCCTTCTGCAACGACCGGATCTCGAACATTCGCTGCAAGAATTTCCATCAATGCGTCGTTTCGTTCCCCTGCTTTAAATAGATGCATTACCGGGAAACGGATACCTTCTTCGAAGACGTCGTTAGCATCCGGTCCGAAACCGCGTCCACCCACATCCGCGATATGACTGGTTGACGCGAATAAGGCCACTGGTTCTTCCTTGAAATAAACAGGCGATACGACGGTGAAGTCGTTCAAGTGCCCCGTCGCCATCCACGGATCGTTCGTCATCAGAACGTCATCGGGATGCATACGCTCTACTGGAAATCGTTCAAGAAAGTGACCTACAGACGCCGCCATGGCGTTTACGTGACCCGGTGTTCCAGTCACGGCCTGCGCAATCATCCGACCGTGCGTGTCGAACACCCCTGCGGAGAGATCACCCGCTTCACGTACAACCGTCGAAAACGCGGTGCGCATGAGCGTTTGAGCTTGTTCTTCGACAACTGCCAGCAACCTGTCCCAGACGAGTTGACGCTGAAGATCTGTAAGTGTGCTCATGACGCGTGACGCCGCAGGATCAAGTCATGCGCACGATTGACAATCATCTCGAATCCAGACGGAATCAATGTTGAGGTGTGTCGTTCACTGATTAACGCAGGACCTATCACGTGGTGACCTGGTTTCAGATTCACTCGGTCGATGCACTGAGCTACCGTTTCTTCATCGAACTCGGTCAGTTCTTGTTCCCTATTGATCGCGTCGTACGACGTGAGCTCCGAGATTGCGTCCAATAAGGTTGGCTCCTTTGCGATCGTCGCTAACGTCAGTGTCCAACTCATAACCTCAATATCTGACTTTGGCAAGAGTCGACCATAAAGTGCTTCGTACGAAAATTCAAAGTTCGTTCGCAACTTTTCAATCGACAAATCTTCTAAATCCAGCGGTACACTGATTTCGTAGCCTTGACCTACGTACCGCATGTACGCTGTTGCAGCCACCTGCACTTCAAGCTCACTAGTGGTTTCCGTCAACACCGCTTCGGCTTCGGCGCGCATGGTGTCGACCACGTCTTCAACGACACTTCGATCGTAGGTCGACAAGCGCATGTATTTGCTGTGAACAACCTCATATGCAATGGGTGATCGCAGAAATCCAAGTGCTGATCCCACACCCGCGCCGACCGGAATCAGCGCGTAGTCGCAGTTGAGTTTAGTTAGCAACCTCGCCGCGTGAATCGGCGCCGCGCCTCCGTACGCAATCAGTACACGCTCGGCAACAGTTTTACCCCATTCGCTTGCGTGTCCTCGCGCAGCCGAAGCCATGTTTTCATCGACCACCTCAGCGATCGCACGCGCCGCGTCATGTGGATTCTGATGTTCGTTACCGACAATGTTGGTCGTAATCGCGAGATTGCTCGCCTCGAGATCAAGCACCATTTGTCCACCAGCGAAATTCGCGGCTTCTAGTCGACCCATGATTGCGTCCGCATCAGTGACCGTAGGTAGTTCGCCACCTAAACCATAGCAGGCAGGGCCAGGATCGGATCCCGCGCTCTCGGGTCCCACTCGGATACGTTTTAACTGATCGACTTGGGCGATTGACCCACCCCCAGCACCGATCTCAACCATTTCGATGACGGGTATGCGCACCGGCAAACCACTGCCTTTCTTGAAGCGGTACCTTCGATCGACCTCAAACGAACGTGAGCGTAACGGAGTACCCTCGTCGATCATGCAGATCTTCGCCGTGGTGCCTCCCATGTCAAATGAAAGCGCTTTGGTAACGCCAAGCTCCCGCGCTTTCCACGCTGCAAGTACAGCACCCCCAGCTGGACCGGATTCAACCAACCGAATCGGAAACTTGACGGCAGTATCTAATGTCGTCAATCCGCCATTCGATGTCATAACGAGAAATGGACAACGAATTCCCATCGCAGCCATTCGCTCAGAAAGATCGTGCAGGTAGGTAGACATTAGTGGCAACACATATGCGTTGGCGCACGTTGTGGAGAAACGTTCGTATTCACGGATTTCGGGACAGACTTGCGAAGACAAACTAAGCGCCACATCAGGTAGTGCGTCAGCCACCTGTTCCGCGACAGCGTCTTCGTGCGCACTATTGGTATACGAGTGCAGAAAGCCGATTGCGACGCTCTCAACGTTTTCACGTCGCAGTGTCTTAATCGCGACATCTACGGAACCCATATCCAATGCCCGTAACGAGACACCTTCTGCGCTCATGCGTTCATAAACTGGAATACGCAAGTAGCGCGGGATTAGAGGTTCCGGACGTTCGATGTTGACGTCGTACTGTTCAAATCTATTTTCGAACGCCATTGCCAGGACGTCGCGATGACCTTCGGTTGTGAGTAGTGCAGTTCTCGCGCCGCGCCGTTCGATAATCGCGTTGGTCGCAAGTGTCGTACCGTGCAGAACTAACGAGATCGAATCCGGCGTGACCTCGTGCTCATTGAAGAGTTCTTGGATTCCTCGCAGTACCGCATCGGCTGGATGATCGTGGGAGGTCAGTACTTTCCGCGTGAACTGATCGTCGCCGCATTCAAGTACGACATCGGTGAAGGTGCCACCGATGTCGATCGCGAGTCTATTTGTCAAAGTAGAAGTGGTGGTGATTTCTACAACCTGGGTTGAATTGCGCGCCACACGCAATGCACTGATCGGGATACCCTAAGTACGCTCGAATCGTGGATTGGTGTCCGCATACGCCGCACATGATCGCTAATGAGTCAAACTCCGTATGCGGCCAAACCGATGCGTCGTGGCCTGCAAGTTCTTTGTGACACGCAATGCATGCGTACCACTCGCCACAACAATGGTGACGAATTGCAATAACGTCAAGTGGCGATCGATAGTGTGCGCATCCGGTCCTTTGATCAATCTGTACGCCATGAACAGTGACCCCAAACAACCTAGTGACATGCTGCGTCATGCAACCGAGCTGTAGATAGGAAGGGTTACTCGGGTAATAAAGATGGAGGCTGGGGTCGGAATCGAACCGGCGTAAACAGAGTTGCAGTCTGCAGCATGGCCACTCTGCCACCCAGCCCGCTTGCCGCAAAATTGAAGCGCGCCAATCATAGCAAACACGTGCTTTCTACGCTTTTTCTCGCGTAGGGGTGAGATCGGGCCACGCAGCCTTCAACAACACGATCATCGACCAAATCGTCATGAACGTTGCCGCATACAGCAGAGCAACTCCTGCGATTACAAGAGGTAACCCCAAATCGACTGGGTTACACAACAAAACGAAAATCGCGGACATCTGAATCGCGGTTTTAACTTTGCCGACCAACGTCACGTTAACCACCGAGCGCCGATTCATCTCCGCCATCCACTCCCGTAATGCGGATACGAACAGCTCTCGAGCACAAATAACAATGGCGGGAAGGGTGATCCATATGGATGCGTACGTACCCACAAGTAGCACAAGTGCCGTAATAACGATTAGCTTGTCAGCGACAGGATCCAAAAACGCGCCGAATCGTGAGTGTAAGTTCCACCGACGCGCGATGAAACCATCAAGCCAGTCGGTCGCTGCCGCGAATCCGAACAACAATCCCGCTACCCAGTGCCACTCCTCAGTTAAGACATAGATGAGTACGAATAAGGGAATACAAGCGATCCGTAAGAGCGTAAGCGCATTCGGAATGTGACTGGCGATGGAGTTAGCCATCGTAGCAGTCCTTGTCATTCCTTAGAGCAAGTGCAGTCTCGTCGCCGGTAATTTCCACCTGTCTTTTCACTGAACCTCCCCTAGTAAGCCTACGACGTCGTATTGAGACATCGGTTCGTCGTTACTCTCGAGTTCGAATTCTTCGATTCCGTCCGACTCCATATGAATTCGCCAATTTCGTCACCGAATAAGACAACCTGGACTACCAAAACGATTCGCCTCGCTTCGCACTCACTGTGAACACTCCGAGCTGAATTTCGATGTCAATCCATCTAACCGCGCACATTGACGTGTTCCGCTGTCAATCGGAACGCTCGCCGTCACGTTTATTTGTACTGACGCTAGTAGTCAATACTATGGCAAATGAACCCTTTCCGCTCATTCGGAATATTGAGTTCAAAACTGTTTTCGTTTCTTAGAGCGTCGGCACTTGCGAAATCCTACGTCGATACAACGCGAATTGCTAGGACGAGAATTGGTGATCAACATTTCTTCTTTAAGTGGGTGAGAATTCGTTGGAGTTTATGTTGTCCTGCTTAGAATCGTGAAATGTGAGTATCGCGGCAATAGCCACAACGATGAGTAAAAATCTGTCGAAAATCAACATCCTAATCCGCTTCATTGCGATCGTACCAGTACTTTTCGCGGTTGTTTCTTGTTCCCAACTCACGAGCGTAAACTGCGATCCACATAGCTGGCACGGGAAGGGCGTAAGAGACGGGTTAAGAGGTATATCGCCAAGAGCCGCCAACGAATACGAACGAACATGTAATCAGCAATCTATCGTCTTTGACCGTCAGGCTTATTTAATCGGTCATAAGGAAGGAAACGCCGAATACTGCACTGGGCAAAACGGGTTTGATCTCGCTCTAAGTGGCATTGAATCTGCGAGAGTCTGTATCAACGAAGATGCTGTGGCATTCAAAGAAGGATCGAAAGCAGGTCGTAAGTTACGCATCGCAGTCTTGAATTTAGATTCATCGACTCGTCCAAAGAAACATGTCCTAGGTGGCTTTACGGTACTGGATGGATTCATTGATTTCTCACACGAGCCAATGGAGAACAATCAGGGTTATGTCGGCGGAACGGGCGGGTTTAGTTCGGGGATATTTATCGCACGTGGCGTTGCAAGCGGTAGTGAGAAACGAATTCTGGACGGTGTGAAAACAACCGGAAATGTTGCAAAATGCGAGAAAGCAAAACGCAGTGCTGAAGAAAAGGGGTTCTACACCAGCATTAATTGCTTGTGAGTGGGTCTAAAGCGCCGACAAATCCAAGATTCGACTAAGTGCAGTGGAGTTTTGCGACTAACGGGTCCCTACCGTCAAAAGAATTTGCGGTACCACTAGCCGTCGTGGAAGACGCCGTAAATCTCTTGAGCTAACTTCGTACTAATTCCCGGAACCTTCTCCAGTTCTTCGGCAGAGGCTCCTTTTATCGCTGCAACCGATCCAAAATGGGTCAGCAGTTCACGCTTCCGTTTTGGACCCACGCCTTCAATCTCGTCGATCTCCGATCGACGCCTTTGCTTCTGTCGCCGATTTCGGTGACCAGTGATTGCAAAACGGTGAGCCTCGTCCCGTAATTGCTGCAGAAGATGTAGTGCCGCGCTGTTTGGCGCTAGTTCTAGGCGGGTTTTGCCGTCCACCCACACTGTATCGTACTCTGGGCGGCGCCCTTCACCCTTCGATATTCCCAAGACCAGGATCGAATCAATCTGTAACTCCGACAAGACCTCGAGTACACGATTGAGTTGACCACGGCCACCGTCGATTAACAAGATATCCGGTAGATTCGCCTCATTCGATTTCAGTCGAGTGTAATGCCGTTCAACCGCTTCAGCCATCGCTGCATAGTCGTCTCCGCCGACAGAAGATTTGATGTTAAAACGCCGATAGTCGGAGGACACCGGACCTTCACTGTCGAATACCACACAAGAAGCAACCGTCGCTTCACCTTGCGAGTGGCTTATGTCAAAGCACTCCATTCGTTGTGGGACTTCATCCAACTCCAACACGTCCTGTAGTTCTGCATATCGTTCAAAAACGTTCTTTCGCTTCGCCATATACGAACTTAGCGCAAGCTCGCTGTTCTCGCGAATGAGCTTTAGCCATCGGGCGCGTTGTGTGATACCGTGCGAACTTACTACCACGCGATGCTGCGCCAGGTCTGTAAGCGCTTCTTCCAAAGTTTCTTCGTCACTGATCGGAATCGAAGTCAGCACTTCTCGTGGTAGATCTCGCGTCACGCCGCCAAAGTAATACTGTGCAAGAAACGCGGCAAGCATTTCGTGGTCGTCCTGACCGAGCTCATTACGTGGGTACCAAGTACGGTGACCAAGCATCCGACCGTCTCGGATGAAGATCCCCTGAACACAAACATATCGACCACTGCTTGCAATCCCAAAGACATCCGCGCTTCCCGTACTCGTCTCCACGTATTGGGATTGCTGCACACGAACCAGGTCCGTGATCTGATCGCGCAACTTAGCGGCCTTTTCAAACTCGAGAAGAGCCGACGCTTCGTTCATCTCATGCTTGAATTCGTTGAGAAGATCCTCACTCTTGCCGCGTAAGAACATTTCCGCAAGACGCAGATCGGCGTCGTATTCCTTCTTATCCACGTCCATGACGCAAGAACCACTACAACGTCCGATCTGGTACTGCAGACACGGTCGGGTTCGATTTTTAAAGAACGTGTCATCGCAAGTACGCAGCCTAAACAGTTTCTGAAGAATCTGAATGGTGTCGCGAGTCGCTTTTGCACTGGGATACGGTCCAAAGTACTTCCCTTTGTGACGCTTCGCACCCCGATGCAGACTGATGCGTGGATAGTCGTGGTCACTAAACAGAATAAATGGATAGGACTTATCGTCGCGCAGAATGACGTTGTAAGGCGGCCGCTCGCTCTTGATGAACGTCTGTTCGAGAATCAGCGCCTCTACTTCGCTCTGTAACGCCGTGACCTGGACATCGCACGTCTTATTCATTAATGCGATGGTCTTTGAAGCCAAGCCACCCGAGCGGAAGTAGCTGGAAACGCGCGCTTTTAAATTTCGTGCTTTACCGACGTAGAGTACTTTACCGTTTGCATCGAGCATCCGGTATACCCCACATTTGGTCGGCAGCGACCGAAGCATAGCTTCATGGTCGAAGCTCTGATCAGATGATTCCGCGACCATCGGGATGCCTATTGAAAGGCTTGAATGCCCGTGATCGCCCGCCCCAAAATCAGTGCATGAATGTCATGAGTACCTTCATAGGTGTTTACGGTCTCAAGATTCATTACATGCCGAATCACGTGATATTCATCCGAAATTCCGTTACCACCATGCATATCGCGAGCGACGCGCGCTGCATCTAACGCTTTTCCGCAATTATTGCGTTTCATAATGGAAATTGCTTCTACTGGACAGTTTCCCTCGTCCATGAGGCGCCCGATTCGTAACGCTCCCTGTAGTCCAAGCGCAATATCAGTTTGCATATCAGCAAGTTTTTTCTGGATGAGTTGATTGGCTGCGAGCGGACGACCGAACTGCGTACGATCGAGCGTGTATTGGCGAGCTGCTTGCAAGCAAAACTCTGCCGCACCCATCGATCCCCACGCAATGCCGTACCGTGCACGGTTCAAGCAACCAAAAGGTCCCGCTAATCCGCGAACCGTTGGGAATATCGCGTCTTTTGGCACGTGAACGTCTTCGAGAACGATCTGTCCCGTGACGGAACTCCGTAGACTCATTTTGCCTTCGATTCGCGGCGTTGAGAATCCATCCGTGCCGCGTTCGACGACAAAACCCCGAATATCACCGTCCAGTTTCGCCCAAATAACGGCGACATCGGCGATCGGCGCATTTGTAATCCAAGTCTTCGAGCCATTGAGCACGTAGTTGTCGCCGGCGTCAATCGCGACCGTTTTCATGCCTCCGGGATCGGAACCGTGATCCGGTTCCGTTAAGCCAAAACAACCTACCCATTCACCGCTCGCCAATTTAGGTAGATAACGCTGTCGTTGCTCTTCCGTTCCGTATTCATTTATCGGATGCATTACCAGCGACGACTGCACGCTCATTGCTGAGCGATAACCGGAATCCACACGCTCTACCTCGCGTGCGGCTAGTCCGTAACAGACGTAACTCAGATTAGCGCAACCGTATTTCTCTGACAGTGTCGATCCAAGAATCCCGATCTCCCCCATCTCATTCATGATCTCGCGATCGAAGTACTCCTTCCGATTAGCTTCGATAACACGCGTCATTAAGCGATCTTGAGCGAATTCATGCACAGAATCACGCACCGTGCGCTCTTCTTCGGAAAGCTGTTCATCGAGATTGAAAGGGTCGGCCCAATTGAAAGGCGGCGTCGGCATTGACTCTCCTTGTTGTGGTTCTAATCGATTTTGGTGACTAGGTTATTTCGCGTGCCAGAAAGGTCGTCCGACGATTGGCGTAGAGGCCTGTGCTGTCTCGCTCACAGGCATTGCGCCTGCCTCATACGCAGAACGCCCCGCCTCGATAGCCTGCGCCATCGCACCTGCCATCTGAACAGGATCATCGGCTTTTGCCACTGCCGTATTGAGCAAAACACCGTCAAATCCCAACTCCATCGCTTGAGCGGCGTGAGACGGCATACCGATACCTGCGTCGACAATCAACGTGGTTGTCGGTAGGCGGTTCCGCAAGGTGGCGAGTGCGTACGGATTGATTAAGCCTTTCCCGGTCCCGATTGGCGCTCCCCATGGCATGATGACTTCGCAACCTAATTCCGCTAAACGCGTACATACGACCAAGTCATCCGTGGTATAAGGAAACACTTTAAATCCCAGACTCATGAGTTCCTGTGTCGCCGTCAAGAGCTCGTAAGGGTCAGGTTGAAGGTTGTATTCGTCGCCTGTTACTTCGAGTTTGATCCAATCTGTTTCAAAAATCTCACGACTCATCTGTGCAAGTGTGACGGCTTCTTTCGCGGTGGCACACCCCGCTGTATTAGGAAGAAGGTGGCAGTCCTGCCGCTTCAAGAATTCCCAGAACGCATCACCTCCGCCTTCGCGAGGTGCTTGACGGCGTAATCCTGTCGTAATGACATCGGCGTTGGACACGACAATCGCTTGTTCGACGATCGCTGGCGATGGATATCGCGCTGTGCCTAAGAACAGGCGGCTGGACAATTCGGTGCCATAAACCGACCAACCCGAGTCCGTCATCTAACCACCTTGAATCGCAGCAAGCACGTCCACACGATCATCGGTTTCTAATTCGCAAGATTCCCAAGTCCGGCGAGGCACAAACGTCTCGTTCACGGCAACCGCAACTTTCTCGCACTCGTAGCCAAGGGACACTAGCACTTCACTAAGCCGAATCGGCTTGACGATTACTGGCTCGCCGTTAACGAATACTTGCATACCGCTCGTATTTCATCCATTGCAGCTTGCACAACGGCCGGTGCGATGAGATATCCGTGTCGATACAAACCATTGACACACAGTACGCCATCGCGCCATTGCACTCGTGGGAGGTTGTCAGGGAACGCTGGTCGCACACCTACGTTTAACTCGAGTATTTCGGCTTCAGCAAATCCAGCGTGCAATGTATATGCCGCTGACAGCAACTCAAGCGCGCTTCGCACCGTCATCGGCGATGTAGACCCGCTCTCGATTTGCGTAGCACCGATGACGTACACGTTGTCCGGTCTCGGCGAGACATAAAGCTGGTATTTCGGATGCATCAACCTAATAGGACGATTTAAACGCACATCCGGTGCGAACACCCTAACAACCTCACCGCGAACGCCTCGAAGTTCTGGGTCCGCGGCGTCGCTTCCTCGGCAGTCGACATTGATATCGCCGTGCATCCTGTCAGGATCGACCGGACATTCGAAACGAATCTCCCCACACTCCCGTTCCAACGCGTGTAGTAAGACACGATTGTCTAACCAACCTTCACCTAGGAGATGAAGACCCGACGAAAATCGATCTGCAAGTTCAGGTTCGAGCGTCGCCAATTCGTTAGCCGTCAGATCAACGACACCACTCAATTCAGCCCGGTGCAAAGTACGCCGAAACTTAACCAGCAACGAAGCATCCTGAGTGTGTGCGACAACGAGGGATCCGTCTATACCATAGGGAACATCCAGTTCATCCAGGATCGCAGGCCAAGCGTCAAGACTCGTCGTTGCCATCTCCCAAATTGCAGGTTCACAATCAGGGTATTCGCTCAAAGGCGCTAACATCGCGGCCGCAACATACGAACTGCTGGTTGATCGCTCTCGAGGTTCGCGTTCGTACACAGTGACGCGATACCCTTCACGGGTCAGTTGCCGACCGAGCATGCGCCCGATCAAACCAGCCCCGGCGATGGCGACGTCCAATGAGACTAAACCCGCTGGTAGATCTCGCTTCCGCTCTCGCGGAACTCGCGTGCCTTCTCAGCCATCTCCGCTTCAACGTCGACCATGCGCACTTCATCCTGAAGCTTCCCCGCCGCGTCACGAATCTCTTGCGTGATCTTCATCGAGCAGAACTTTGGTCCACACATGGAGCAGAAGTGAGCGACCTTAGCGGAATCTTTTGGCAAAGTTTCATCATGAAATTCTTTAGCCTTGTCGGGGTCCAAGCCAAGGTTGAACTGATCTTCCCAGCGAAATTCGAATCGAGCTTTCGAGAGTACGTTATCCCGCGTTTGAGCGCCTGGATGACCTTTCGCCAAGTCTGCCGCATGTGCGGCAATCTTGTACGTGATGATGCCATCGCGTACATCTTCTCGATCAGGTAGTCCAAGATGCTCCTTCGGCGTCACATAACACAACATCGCGCACCCAAACCAACCGATCATCGCGGCTCCTATTGCGGAGGTGATATGGTCATATCCAGGTGCAATGTCGGTCGTTAGCGGGCCGAGCGTATAGAACGGGGCTTCATCGCAACACTCAAGCTGCTTGTCCATGTTCTCCTTGATTATTTGCATCGGGACATGACCCGGTCCTTCAATCATGGTTTGGACGTCATGTTTCCAAGCGATACGCGTGAGCTCTCCTAGCGTTTCGAGTTCCGCGAACTGAGCTTCGTCGTTAGCATCAGCGATTGAACCAGGTCTGAGGCCGTCACCAAGCGAGAATGCAACGTCATATTGCTTCATGATGTCGCAAATGTCTTCGAAATGTTCGTACAAAAAGCTCTCTTTGTGGTGCGCCAAACACCACTTGGCCATGATCGAGCCACCTCGACTCACGATCCCAGTTGTTCGTTTCGCGGTCAAAGGCACGAACGGTAAACGAACACCCGCATGAATGGTGAAGTAATCGACGCCTTGCTCTGCTTGCTCGATTAACGTGTCACGAAACAGCTCCCACGTCAAGTCTTCCGCGACGCCTCGCGTCTTCTCCAATGCTTGATAGATCGGTACCGTACCAATCGGGACGGGGGAATTGCGGATGATCCATTCACGCGTTTCATGAATGTTCTTACCCGTGGATAGATCCATTACTGTGTCAGAACCCCAGCGAGTCGCCCATACCATCTTGACGACTTCCTCTTCAATACTTGAAGTCACCGCACTGTTGCCGATATTCCCGTTGATCTTCACTAGGAAGTTCCGCCCAATAATCATGGGTTCGGACTCAGGATGATTGATATTGCTTGGAATAATCGCGCGACCTAGTGCAACTTCATCACGTACGAATTCCGGTGTGATTTCGCGAGGGATGCTCGCTCCGAAGTCGTTTCCTGGATGAGCTATGTCGTCACGATACTCCGGATTTGCGCGAGCCAGATTTTCGCGGATCGCAATGTACTCCATCTCCGGGGTAACAATGCCTTGACGAGCGTAATGCAGTTGCGTTACGTTGCGACCTGGTTTTGCCCGACGAGGCGTACGCACGTGTGAGAAACGCAACGAGTCAAGTCGGATATCGCTGTTACGGACCCGTGTGAACGACGATGTAAATGCATCTAGAAGCTCGGTGTCATCGCGCGCTTCGATCCATGCTTCGCGCGTACGCGGAATACCTTGTCGCACATCTACTTCAATCGCGGGATCTGTGTAGGGACCCGATGTGTCATATACCCTTAACGAGGGATTGACTTCCAGCTTGCTCTTGTTTTCCTCGTCGTGGCTTGGAGTTGGCGAAAGGGATATCTCGCGCATTCCAACGCGTATCCCATGGTCGCCTTCAACGTGAATCTTGCGCGAACCAGTGAGAGGTTCGAGAAGGTTTGCGTCGATACCTGCAGAAGCGCTGAGGTCGTATTGTTCGGACATAAAAAAACCCCGATTACCGGTGCTGTCGATATCGGGGTTAGTTTCCTACGCCGGTATTAGCCGGATCAGGTTCAACGGGTTCGCTGTTGCGTCTCAACCGAAGGAGGTACCCCGACGCAACGATTATAGGTTCAGCCAAACGTGATTAAGCCCTCAGTACGTTTCCGAAGTGGAAGCCGAGGGGGTCTTGACGAAATGTCGGCATTTGGTTCGCGTATTTATGCTAGCTGGACGCCCGTTCTCCATTTCGCTTGTAGTTTAGTGACCGTGGCCACCGGATCGGCGGCATCCATTAAGCTCGATAGACATGCAACGCCTGAGGCACCAGTCTGCGAAATCCTCGTTACCGTATCCAAATTGATACCACCTATTGCTACCACAGGAACGTTCGCCAAAGCTGCGAGTTTTGCAAGTTCATGGATTCCTTGTGCTTGGACCTTCTTCCAATGGGGTTGAAAAATCGGACCATAGAGTACGAAATCAACATCACAGGATTGAGCTTGCCGTAGCGACGCTTCGTCATGTACCGAGGCACTATGGACCAGATGTGACGCTTCTACTGGAAACCCACTTATATCTTCTTGCGGTTGATGACAAGCATCGAATCCACAAGAAGTTGCAATGTGAATATCTCCATTCCAACTCAACGATACTGATCGATTAGCGAATGCCTCACGCGCAAGTTTTGCAGCTTGCTCCAGTTCGCGGTTACGTAACGACTTGACGCGAATCTGGACACACACCTTCGGATCTTCCGGAAGATCGCTCAAACGACGAATGGTGTCAAGCCAATGATCCAGATCTCTCGCGTAGCTGCGATCCACGATAGCGACTACCTCTGGGCATGGATTGGCAGCTGGCTTCACAGACCGAGTCGCTCGCAAAAGTCACTTGTAGTCTGCGCAACATCCTGTGCACAACAGATCGCAGATAGAACCGCAACACCGTGCGCACCTGATGATATAACTGCTTCGACATTCTCTAATTGGATGTTTCCGATAGCAATCACCGGTTTGTCCGTGCGATTGCATATTTCCCGCAACATCGCGATTCCTAGTGGCGGCGCCGGCGAAGCTTTTGACGATGTCCCGAACACAGGTCCTACGCCTAGGTAATCCACGTCGAGCTTCGCAACCTGTAGTGCTTCTGTTAAGGAATTGGCGGTACCTCCGATCATCGTACGTTGAGGGAGCAACGCTCGAGCTGAAGGTATCGATTGATCTGTTCTCCCTAAGTGAATTGCGGACGCTTGAGCTCGAATAGCAACATCGACGAAGTCGTTGACAATTAAGGTCGCACCCCGATTTGCGCAGATCTCATTCATCCTCGTTACGGTTTGTGCGTGTTCGCTTACTGACCTCTCTCGTTTTTCTCGGTATTGAATCCCGTCCGCACCAGCATCGACGCACAATTGAGCAAGTTCGGCGTGCGTATAACGGGTTTGCAATGTCTCGTCCGTGATCACATGCAAACGCGGAACCGACGATTTCATGGATCGAAAATCCGAATACCGGCAGTCGTAAGCGGCGTACCGCTCCCTAAGCTGTGACGAACAGAGATCACGTGACTCACGAACGTTTTCGATGACAGAATGGCGTCACGCATCGACAGTCCATGACCTAGATAGCACGCGATCGCTGACGATAGCATGCAACCCGTCCCACGAACGGTACCGTCCTCCCGTTTAACCGCTTCGAATACCTCGTATCCCGCCTGACAGCACCATACATCAGTGCCTTTGTCGATCTCCAGATGACCTCCCTTCACTAGAACGTTTTGACAGCCCTTACGCACAAGCTGATTGCCCGCTGCAATCGCGTCCGTGAGGTTGTTGATCGTCCTACTCGCCAGCTTGCTCGCTTCGTCTATATTCGGCGTAATGAGCGTCGCGAGTGGCACTAATCCATGTAACAGTCGGTCGATCGCCCCGTGATCCGCCAATTGACCACCGCTGGTTGCTCGCATTACAGGGTCGAGCACGATGGGGCAATTGAATTCCTCGGTTCTCAAGCACTCAATCAACGTCTCGACGCAATCGACACTTGGCAACAATCCGATTTTGATCGCGTCAATCCGAAAATCGTCTGTGAGACACTTGAGTTGTGTACGAATCGAATCACTGGAGACAGGTTCTATTTGGTCGACACGCAAGGTATTCTGGGCTGTAATCGCCGTGACGATCGTACACGGATAACCTCCATTTAGCTGGATTGCGCGCGCATCCGCGAGAGTTCCTGCCCCTCCAGATCCGTCAAACCCGCCGATCGCGAGAACGACCGAAGGTCGCGTCATGACTCTATGTGTCGATCTTCGTACGAACTACAGATGGCAACGCCCATCACTCTGCATCGATCATCATCTGTGATGCATATTCTTGAGCTTTTGCTGTGACGGAGTCAAGGTATTCGGCCGACTCGTCCTGGTGGATGATGCCGCGCGATACGTTGATTAGTACTTCGCGCCCATCATCAGCGCATCCAGTCTCGAGGACGTCTTCAGCTTTCGCACCTTGAATACCAACGCCGGGAATCAGCAACAGAGTATCCGGCGCATAGTCACGAATCTCGCGAAGTTCCTCTAAGTTCGTCGCGCCTACCACTAAACCAACGTTCGGATTATTCAGTGCATCCACGCGTTCCGCGATTTGTTCGTATATCGGATCAATATCGGGTTGGGTTTGTAGCCACGCACTGCCTTTGTTACTTGTCCGACACAGCACGAAGATCCCTCGATCCTCCCACGCAAGGAATGGCTCTACAGTGTCCCAACCCAGGAAAGGATTAACCGTAACGGCGTCAACGTCGTAGCGATCAAATGCTTCGATCGCGTAATGCTCGGCAGTCGAATCGATGTCACCGCGCTTTGCATCCAGAATCACCGGAATGTCTTGATACCGGTTGTGGATGTACTCGACAAGGTCGGCGAGTTCGTCTTCCAGACCTAGTGCAGCATAGAAAGCATGGTTCGGTTTATATGCACATGCTGAACCACTCGTTGCATCAACGATCGTCTTACAAAACTCTAATACGCTATCACGATCCTTCTCAAATGGAGCGGGAAGCAAGTCAAGCCTTGGGTCCAGACCCACGCAAAGCAGCGACCTCGTTTGATCCCACGCTATTTCAACCTGAGTATGGAAGCTGTTTCGAGCTGTCATTGAATCGACTGCAACCAGTTTTTGTCAGACATCATCGAACGAACCGTGTCGACTACTGCTTGTGTCTGCGAGTCCACCTCTAAGTTCAAGCGATCGCCTTTCGTGACCTCATCAAAGGTAGTTCTACGCAAAGTCTCAGGTATGAGATTGATTGAACCGATACCCGATTCACGATCGAATTCTGCTACCGTAAGGCTACATCCATTGAGCGCGATAAAGCCTTTCGACATAACGTACTGGCGCCAAGCTTCCGGAACTCGAAACTCAAGCAACGACTCTGAGCCATTTCGCGTGTTGCTCTCGACCATCACGACATCAGCGACATGCCCGGACAAGATGTGACCGCCAACTTCGTCCCCCACACGAAAAGAACGTTCAACGTTCACATACGAACCGTCAGATAGCTCACCCAAATTGCTTATTCGAGCCGTTTCGGTTCCGACGTCGAAGCTCGCCACACCAGCTGAAATTGATACCACGGTTAAACACACACCATTGATCGCGACAGATGCGCCTATCGTTAAGTCTTCGCCATACGAGTCAAGGTCGATTGTCAGCTTGAGGATTCCGTCCGACTGTTTACTAATTTTGGCACGGTACTTCCCGTGCGCGATCCCAGTAAACAAGAATTCGACCTCTCGCGGTTCTAGTATGCCAAATTAGAAAGTCGGACGTTTCTATGAAGCACGAGTTGTTCGAGAGTCTCGGCAAACGTCAGACGAATATATGAAAAACGCGAGTCGCAGTAGATGCGACTCGCATTACTTTAGCGTTTACGTGGCTTCGGCAGCCTCTAGCGCACGTAGACGATTCCGCTCATTTTCAATGTAACGTATCCAGTCGCGTGCAGACCTTTCCGCGCTTTCAGCTTTTGCGTCACGAGCATCGCGACGAGCATCTTGGAAAATCTCCAGTGCACGAGTCAATCGTCCCCGGTTGTACTCGCACATACCTTGTAAGATCTTTAAGTCCCAAACACGATCGATCCCACCACGATTGATCGCCTCCTCGGCTCGTTCTGTGCACTTTTCGAATTGTTCCTTCCCGAGGTAAAGCTGTGCGAGGCGCTTGAAGATTCGACCATCTTCAGTAAATTCAGTCGCTTTTTCAAACTGTTCAATAGCCTCATCGTCTTCCAGCGATGCTTGATATGACTGACCTAACGCATTCAAACTGCGATAGCTCTCTTCAACGATTTCTTTGTCGAAACCTTCTTGCAAGTACCACGCACCACGAATCGCGGCGTCTGCGTTCATCAGAATCCCTTGATACTGAAGGTAATCCGATTCGCGATCGAAGAAACCAAGCACGTTCGCTGACTCCATCGCGTACAGCTGCTTCTTCTCGAAACCCTCTTCACCGTACATTCCGGCGAGTTGTACCCACGAGCTACGTTCCGGGTACTCCTTAACCATGATTTCAAGAATTTCGATCACTTTGGGAAAGTTCTCTTTCTCGTAATAGAGGAAGCGCAACATCCCCCACCAAGATTTCTTGATCGGTAGCATCCCTCGTTCAGTCGCCATGTCGATCGCGAGCTCCACGTACTCAATGGCTCGATCGAAATCATCCTGTTGATAGTAGATGGTTGCAACGAAGTAATAAGGGTTCGGTCCTGGATCGCTGGCAATTAAGAGCCAATCTTCAATCATTCCCAGTGCTTCGCCATACCGCTCTTGTGAGTAATACAACTGCGAGAGCGTGAACATCGTCGTTGATAGCATCCCCATACGAACATCGTCACAATACTCCAAGATCTTCTCGTTGTAAGTGATGGTGTTCGGCATATCATCCAGGATGAAATATGCATAGGCCAGCATCTTGTAGATGTTCGCAAGTTCGTTGCCGTTGTACCGACGCGTACCTCGAGCGATCATCCGATCGAGTTCCTCAATACCAGCTTGCGGATTGTTTTCGGTATCGATGATTTCCTGAATTTCACCGAGCTTATCTGCAGTCGAGAGGTTCATGTTCGGCACGCGCCGATCTACCTGGTCATCTTCGGGATCCCGAAAGCAGGTCTGTGCATGCACGTCTCCGCTAATCGAAATCGACAAACCATTCGCAGTAGGTTCGATCGAAGTAAACAACGCGGACCATCCGAACCCGACCGCTACTGTTAACAACGCGAGTCTAGGCAGCATCGACATTGACGTTTTTCTTGGCTTACGCATACATCTCTCCAATCTCAAGGCTTAAACGCCTAGATCAGCCGTCCTCCATCTCAAACGTAATTTTGTTAGGTACACCACACACTTCGACTGGCTGTTCATTGACAACCTTGGGCTTGTACTTGAATTTCAAAGCCGCGTTGACCGCCGCCCGATCAAAAATAGATGATGGATCTGCTTCGACAACGACAGGATCACGTACGGTTCCTTGCGCTGTGACGCAAAACTCGACGATCACATAACCTTCGATACCACGTGACAGTGCGCGTCGTGGATAGATTGGAAGCACCTTCACAATCGGCAGATACTCGCCATCCGATGAAAATCCGCCACCGCTCATGTCGATATCCACTTCAGGGTTAATCGAACCGATATCGATACCCATATTTGTAGAAGCGTCAAAATCTGGCGTCGGCATATCCGGCGGAGCTTCGTCCGGTGGTGGCGGTGGCTTCGGCTTGAGATCCTTGAGTTCCGGCACCTCGTCCTCTAGCACACGGTGGAACTCGAGAAGCGTAATCGAAGGTGCTTCGTTTAGCGGATTTTCGTCCGACGTAATGATCGCCTGCATCAGATACAGTAGGACGATTGTGACGAATATGCCACCGACAAGACCGATCGCATACCGTAAAGTCAACGTGATGGGCATGGGAATGTCCTCCCTCAGTCTGTGGTCGCTATCGCCACCTCTTGTACGCCAGCGCCTCTCGCGGCGTCTAACGTAGCTTTCAATTTTTTATACGATGCCAATTTGTCCGCCTGAATCACGATTCCGCCTTTCGGATTCTCAGCCATCAAGCGTTCGATATGCGCTCGAATCGTGTTTTCATCAACGCGGTTCTTGTCGATCCAAATGTCGCCACTCGGACCTATCGCGATCAGCACACTGACCAAGGGTTTTGGACTGTCCGTGTCAGCATCCGGTCGCGTTACGTCAATACCAGCCTGTTTTATGAACGTGGCTGTGACGATGAAGAAGATCAACATGATGAACACGACATCAAGCATAGGTGTTATGTTGATATCAGATTCGTCGTCGCTTGTGCGGCGTTTTCCAGTAGCCATCAGTGATCCAAGGTCAAGTGGTCTTCAAGGAGTTCGCTTTCATTGTCGATACGTCGTCGCAAGAACGTCGAACCCATGATGCCGGACAAAGATGCAATCATCCCAGACATCGTAGGAATAGTCGCAGCAGATACACCCGCTGCCATTGATCGCGCGTTGCCACCTTGAGTTGCCATCGCGTCAAATACCTGAATCATTCCGGTCACGGTACCCAACAATCCTAATAACGGACAAAGCGTAATGCACGTCAGAATGATGGGCATCGAACCGCGAATTTGAGCGGTTGTTTCCGAGATCAATTGCTCGCGTATGGCATGCGCACTCCACGAGTTACGCTCGTCACGCGCTTCCCACGCCTCGATTGCGTCACGGATCACATTGCGATGTTCTCGTAGGAAGTACCACGCCCGTTCGAACATTAACATCCACATCAGGAACATCGTGAGGGCGATGAAGTAGATGACATCACCGCCCTGCTCGAAAAATCGAACAATAGATACGTAGATATCCATTGCGTTCTACCCGAGTTTTTGGCCAGTATCTTCCGCGTGTTGCGCGATGATACCTTCAGATTGTTCATCGAGCACGTGGATCAGCGAACGACTGCGTTGGTGCGCGAGCGCATGCAGCAGTACCGTTGGAATCGCCACGCAAAGACCAAGGACCGTGGTCATCAACGCTGTCGAGATACCACTTGCCATGATCTTGGGATCGCCAGTACCATAGAGCGTGATCGCCTGGAATGTTTGAATCATCCCGATCACGGTACCTAAAAGACCCATTAGTGGAGCAACAACCGAGATCACCTGCACGATCGCAATGTTTCTCGATATCTTCGGTGTTTCTTGTAACACCGCCTCACCCATTTTCAACTGGAGCGTTTCGACGTCGACCTCACGATTATTGTGATAAACGCCGATGACCCGACCGAGTGGATTACCTGGGTCAGGCTCGCCAGGATTTTGTCGTTGCGCATTGACTTTGCGCGCCGTAAAGAAGAGTCCGATTAATCGTTCCAGTGCCAAGATGACACCAGCAATACCCACCAAGATGATGATCGAGCCCATGATGCCGCCTTGACCGTCACAGAATGGCAAGTAGCACTTCCCTGTGGCAATGCCACCAAACGGCGTTCCCACCATTTCGCCTAACGTCGCTTTCTGAATTTCTAAGCTCAGCAATGAACCGCGTGTCGGGTCAAGTGCGAAACCGACTAATTCCCCTGGGTCCGCGTCGTATAGTCGTCGTGCGGAACCGGCGAACTCAGCCGAAGGCTGTCTTGAGAGTTCCGTGATCGCTTTGAGATCAACGTCAAAATTCACGTAGCCCTCTGGTCCAATCAAGTTAAACTCGCCAACTCGAATGGCGTCAGTGGCGACTTGGCTACCAGATAGCATGTTGACCGTAGCCGGGAATTTCGAGACGTTTGACGACTCGATCATCTGCTGCTGGAGCATTGACCAAATCTCCTCCATCTCATAGATAGAGGCGAGCTCGCTGGCAGTTCCCATACGAGCGGCAAAATCACCTAAGAACTCTTCACGTCCTTGTATTTCCAAACTGATGATGGAACCTTCAAAGTTCCCACGTGCATCGCCAGCAACTTGCTGAAGCACACCAAAGAGCTCCCGCAGCGATCCTAGCCTGTCGTCGAGCAACTCCTGCAAATCACCAATACGGACTTCGTTCGACTCATACTGAGTGTCAAGTTGATTGCTCCGTCGTTCAAGACGTGCTTGTTCCGCTCGAGCTTCGCTTAAGAGACGTTCTTGATTAGCCTTGCTGGCGAGAAACTCAGCTTCTCGTTGAGCATGTTCTCGATTCTCAACAATTCGCCGGTCTTGAATGTTCTGGAGTAGCTCATCAAGCGTGTTCGCTTTGACGACTTCCAGCGCTTCCGCCTCGAGGATGCTCTCCTCTTGGGCGAAAAGCAAGGAACCTACGACACACAGAAGACTCGCCGCACTAATTCGTAACCAATTCGGTTTCATCTACGAGCCCTCCGGAGCGTGAACAGGGACGATAAACAAGCCGCTTGTCAGCTGCTTACGCGCCATTTTTAAGCCGTTTCGAGTCGGCGTTGTGAATGAATCGTCAAGTACTTCCCACTGCCGCGACTTCTTGTTCCAAAACCCTGTTTCGGACGCGTCGGTCGTTTGATAGAGAAGCGCGACACGTCCGACTTGAAGGATGTCCACGATTCGTGTCTGACCTTCGACTTCGATTTCGCCCGTATAGGGGGTTAACGTACGGCCGTATTCGTTCTCGATTTGGTACGCTCGCAATACTTGGCTGAACTGTTCAGAAACTGCAACGTCTGCTCGTTCCATTAAGTCCTTGAGTCGATCGACGCGATCGCGTCGCTCTTCCATGAGAAACGGAAGATCAAGTTGCACGAATTGTTCCAAGCCCTCGATCATGCGCCACATGAGCGGCACGATTTGGCGTTGAATCACCGTGACATCGTCGATGGACTTGTTCAACGTCGCAATCTGACGTTCCTGATTCGCAATCTGACGTTCAAGTTGACGGTTGTATACCCTCAAGCCGTCATTGACTTTAAGAACCGCCTTGTATTGATTGAGCAGATCGTTGGTTTCTTCCGCGACGTCGTTGATCTTCGCTTGCGATGCACGCGCGTCTTCGTTGATCGCTTCGGCGACCGTGTAGACGTCGTTCAATGTCGTCTCGCCAGCGACTGGTCCGACAAGCAGGCCGGCGATAGTCACCAACAAACCGGCGCCGAGCCGTTTACTGGATTTCCTAAGAAAAATACTCATGTGAGTGCGAGTACCCCCTTTCTCAATTTGTCAAACGACCCGTTAGGGTCGATTCCTTATACCCTTGAAAACGATCTGCGACCGTTTTTGCTCTGTTTCGTTGTCGAACCAGTTTCATACTTCGTCGCTACATGTGGTGCGAATCTGAAGCGCTGAGCACAACGGCTCCGACATTCAGATACACAAACTAAGTGACGATGCAGATAGTTCTACCACGTCATTTATATGCCAACGAGATTGACGGATGTATCAAATCGCTTCAACACAGGTGTTCCGCGAGGAATCCAAGTGTTCGTTCTTTCGCGAGTTTCGCGGCCTCAGCATTGTGAGACGCACGATGATCGCAATTAAACCCATGGTCTGCAGGATACGTGAACACGTCCGCATCGGGTTGTGCTGTTCTTATATCGTCAACATCTGACATCGGGATCATCTGATCCAGTTCACCGAAGTGCATCATGACCGGACACCGTGCAGCTTGGTCTTTCTCCGCAGCGATCCCACCGCCATAAAACGGTACCGCGCATGCAACACCACGAAGTTGACATGCGGACAACCACGTTAATAGACCACCGTAGCAGTAACCAATAACCGCGACATTACCCCACTTGCCGATTTCTTCAACCGCTGCCTGAATATCCACCAAGGTTTTTGCACGGTCGGATTCTTGAAAAGCGAACTTCATGCCTTCGGTCATATCGTCGCCTTCATAACCCAATTCAACGTCACGTTTGACGCGATCGAAAATCTGCGGCGCAACCACGGCATAACCTTCCGCCGCGTATCCGTCAACCACTGCTCGGATATGAGAGTTGACTCCGAAAATTTCTTG
Source organism: Pseudomonadales bacterium (assembly GCA_022822135.1). Classification (GTDB taxonomy): domain Bacteria; phylum Pseudomonadota; class Gammaproteobacteria; order Pseudomonadales; family Azotimanducaceae; genus Bin55. The sequence goes on along the minus strand of JAJECH010000062.1, from coordinate 54,996 downwards.
GATGATGACGATGCCAGCTCGCGGCGTGCCTTCAGGCATCGCTTCGTACGCACCTAAAGTGAATCCATCTTCTGCATGTAATTGACGCTGCATGCCCATGCGTTCTAACCTTTCTTTTATTCGTCACGTTATCGCATTCCGATATACGCGAACACGACGCCTTCGTGAAGTGGCAAACATCACTCGTCCAGGATGCATGCTGTCGCAAATATCGGCGACTCGGGATTGTAAGCTTCCCAAATTGCAACTCATGGTCGACACCGCGTCGTTTTATTTTGATACGAATTTCATAAAGTTGTCATATCTAATTCCATGCTTTCCCATTGAGTTTCTACTAACAAGGTTCCATGACCTCGCATCACATCCTGGTAGTTGAAGACGAGCGGGAAATACGTGAACTGCTTCATTACTCGATTGGTCGTTCCGGCTACACCGTATCCGTGGTTCCCGACGCGGAGTCTGCCCTCGACCAGCTCAAGAGCGAAACACCCGATTTGGTCATCATCGACTGGATGCTGCCGCATATGTCAGGGATCGAACTGGCGCGTCGGATTCGACACGACCAGTACACAAAAGACATCCCTTTGATCATGTTGACCGCTCGTGGGGAAGAAGTTGACAAACTCAAGAGTTTCGACGCGGGTGTCGACGACTACATTACGAAACCATTCTCGCCGCGCGAGTTAAATGCGAGGATCAAAGCGCTACTCCGCCGTGCCGGTGATGCCGAAGGCAGTCAGTTGTCGGTTGACGGTCTGAAACTTGATACCGTCGCGCATAGCGTGTGTGTCAATGGCGACTACGTCCATTTGAGACCCACTGAGTATCGCCTTCTCGAATTGCTGCTACGTCATCCAAAGCGAGCGTTTCAACGAAGTCAGTTGCTAGATTTGGTTTGGGGCCGGAGCGTCTATGTCGATGAGCGTACCGTTGACGTGCACGTATTGCGACTTCGGAAAGCATTACAGAAATATGAAATGGATTCTCTCGTACAAACGGTACGCGGCGTGGGGTATCGATTGAATCCTGCGTTCGCAAGTGCGTGAAATCTCGCTGGATAAAGAGCCTTCTTGCCGTTGCGCTCGGACTGGCAGCACTCGCCTTAGAGTTTACGACCGGACTTACCGGATGGGCTGTCGTTTGTTTGCTTGGAGGGATTCTTATCTACGTTCTCGTCCGTGAACAAAAGGTAAGAAAGTGGCTGGAACATCCTCTCCAACCAGTACCGATTCAGACTGAAGGCTGGCAGAAAGCCGCGAAACGCATCACGGGTTCGATCGACCACTCACGCGGGCGCAGTCGGACATTGCTTCAGGCTCTAAAGCGGATTCGATCAACTTCGGATTATTTGCCGGATGCTTGGATTACCTTGCAGCAACATCAACAAATCGAAACGTTCAACCGATCTGCACAGAATCTTCTGGGTATCAAGTCAGCGGATATCGGTTCGGATCTGAAAACCTTAATCCGTCATCCAAGCCTCTCTCGTTTGCTCACTCACGACGAAACTGAAATCGTCGAGATCGCTTCACCGATCGACGATTCAAAACGGCTTGAAGTTCGGATCGTTGCGCTCGATGAAAATCGTCAGCTAGTCATCGCAAGAGACATCTCAGAACTTAATCGTCTACTAACGATGCGACAAGACTTCATTGCTAATGTGTCTCATGAGTTACGAACCCCGTTGACCGTCTTGCTTGGCTATGTTGAATCCATGACGAGCGACGAATTGAGCGAGGAGACACTTCGAGAGCTTGCGGATCGCTTGGTTACACCTGTGGATCGTATGCGATTCATGGTCGATGATTTACTCACATTGACTCAACTCGAATCTGCTCCTCTTCCTACCGTCGATGAGATTCAATCGATCGATGGACGAGCGGAACTCCACTTGGTCATCGATGAAGCACGTCCACTTACGTCCTCTTCACATTGCTTCAAGGTCGAGGCGACGGAAAACGTACATGTTGAATGTGTACCTTCTGAGATTCATAGTGCATTCATGAATCTTGTTACAAATGCGATTCGCTATAGTCCCGATGGCGGCGAGATCACGATTCGTTGGCGTGACTTGGGTGAATTTGCTCGCTTCGAAGTTGAGGACCAAGGAGTAGGCATTCCGCCAGACTCGATCTCCCGATTAACCGAACGTTTTTATCGTGTCGACATGAAAGGAAGTAGAGCTCGAGGTGGCACCGGACTCGGTCTAGCCATCGTCAAACACGTACTAAGAAGGCATCAATCCGAGTTGAAGGTATCAAGTACGGTTGGGATGGGGAGCAAGTTCTATTTCGATTTGCCAATGACTTTTTCGCATCAAGAGGTCAGTAGAGTCGTTCAATGAATACGTTTCGACTTCGATACCAGTTCGCTGTCGTGTGCATGGCGAGTGCATTCCTCGTTTTTGCGGACGAACTTCCCACGTACGAACGAGTTAGTGGTGTTTCCGGAAATCTATCGAGTGTTGGATCAGACACGCTTGCCAATCTGATGACGCTATGGGCGGAAGCATTCGAAAAGGAATACCCCAACGTCAACATTCAAGTGCAAGCTGCCGGTTCGTCCACTGCGCCACCTGCCTTAACGGAAGGCGTATCGAATTTTGGTCCTATGAGTCGCAAGATGAAGGACAAAGAAATCGAAGCGTTTGAGAAGCACTACGGCTATAAGCCTTTAGGTATAAGGGTCGCCATTGACGCATTAGCGATTTACGTACATAAGGACAACCCGCTTGAAGCACTCACAATCCAGCAAGTCGATGCGGCTTTTTCGACGACTCGACGATGCGGAGGAACATCCAACGTGCGTACGTGGGGAGATCTCGGGTTGGATGGTTCCTGGATGAATAGACCACTTCAGCTATACGGTAGAAACTCGGTGTCCGGGACCTATGGGTATTTCAAGCAAGTCGGATTGTGCTCCGGCGATTTCAAGAACACCGTAAATGAACAACCGGGCTCTGCGTCCGTCGTACAGTCAGTGACCGCGTCGTTGAACGGGATCGGATACTCAGGTGTAGGTTACGTTACTTCGGGAGTACGTGCTGTACCGATCGCAGAAGACGCCACCATGCCTCCGGTGATAGTGACGACAGAAACTGCACTTGATGGCAGCTATCCACTTCGTCGTTACTTGTATATCTACGTTAACAAGAAACCTGACACACCGCTTAATCCGCTCGAGTTTGAGTTCTTACGTATGGTCTTGTCGGAAACCGGACAGGAAGTAGTAGAAAAAGACGGATACGTACCTCTTTCGGCACGCATGGTAAACCGGGAGCTGAAACGGCTCGAGAACTAACGATCCATGACCGCCTACAACCTGCCGAAAATCTCGAACCGGCGAAGACTAACTAACACGATTACCGCGAAAGTGATTGGCGCAGGTGGCGTCGCTGTCATTGCCGCTATCGTGCTAATCATGGGGTATCTCTTCTGGGTCATCTTGCCGATTTTCGCACCCACATCGATCGACGTTTTAGATAACGTGTCGTACCAGCCAGAAGATGTGCTCGCGATTGGGTCGGACGACAGTTTTGAAATCGTGACGTTGGTCCGAGGTAACGGTCATGTTGAGTTTCGAAACCCGTCGACGTTCGAGCTGGAGAACGTCGCTGAAATGAGCGCCATGCCTTGGCGTGACGCGATCCTTGTCTTTCCGACCACGGATACCTATGCGGTCCGTGACACCTCGAATGAAGTTCGATTCTTTCGCATCTCCCATCAGGTCCGATACATCGACAACACTCGCACTCTAGAACAGCGGGTAGAGCCAGTGTTTGTTAATACGACGTATCAACTACCACAAGATACGGCGGACTTCGATGTGTACCGTAGCGATGAAGATCTTCGCATCGTCGCGCGTCGCCAAGACGGTTCCTTGTTGCTCGCCGAATTTGAGGAAGTGGACGACGACTTTGAACTGGAATTCCCAATCGAGAATACGATCGAGGCGCCGCCCGGCAGATATCGCACACTCTTCGGACCGCGTGGTCGCTTTCTATTCAACGTCAACGAGCAAACAGGGGATTTCCAACTAATTCTCGTGCCATCCGTTCTGCGACCTCGCGTCGTACAGTCCTCGTCATTTGCGGAAGATGGGAAAGCACCGACTGCGTTCGAACCACTTCTTGGTAGATACTCGATTCTCGTTGGGCACGACTCTGGTGTCGTTCGACAGTGGTCACTATCGCCGTCGGAAATCGGCACGGTTTTTAAACCGATCCGATCCATGGATTTCGACGCCCCGATCTTAACGTTGGCAAGCGAGCAGCGTCGTAAGGGATTTGTAGCCGTCGATGCGAATAACACTGCCCATTTGGCTTACACGACTTCGAATCGGGTACTCACGTCGATCGACTTTGACGCGATGCCGAAGTTGCTCGTGTTTTCACCACGGGCTGATCGACTCGTTACGTATCAAGCCGATCAAATCCAGACGTATGCGATCCAAAACGCGCATCCGGAGATTTCATGGAATTCGCTTTGGGGCAAGGTTTGGTACGAAGGATATGAGGAACCCGTGTTTAGTTGGCAGAGTTCTTCTGCTGATACGGATTTTGAAGCGAAATTCTCGCTAACGCCTCTTCTCTTTGGCACGCTTAAAGCGGCGTTTTACGCCATGATCTTCGCGATCCCAATCGCGGTAGCTGGTGCCGTCTATACGGCTAATTTCATGTCGCCTGGCATGCGTGCTTGGGTGAAGCCGGGTATCGAGATCATGGCAGCATTACCTACTGTCATCCTGGGATTCCTTGCAGGTTTATGGTTGGCGCCCATCGTTGAGGACCATCTCACATCTGTTTTGTTGTGCGTGATCGTTCTACCGATTGGGATGCTGCTATTCGCAACACTTTGGTCGCGAATGCCGAGTAAGGTACTCAGCGCATGTGACGGTTGGTTCGCGGCGATCGCCGTTCCTGTGCTTGTCTTTTTCACGTGGATCACGCTCGAATTCGATCAGCCACTCGCAAATCTGTTTTTTAGTGGTGACGCAAAGACCTGGATGTATGAGAAGCTGGGTCTGGAGTACGACCAACGAAACGCGCTCATCATCGGTATCGCGATGGGATTGGCAGTTATCCCAACGATTTTCTCTATCGCAGAAGACGCAATTTACGGTGTACCACAACACCTAGTGCATGGTTCGCTTGCACTCGGGGCTACCCGTTGGCAAACGCTAGTGAGAGTCGTACTACTCACGGCAAGCCCTGGGATTTTCTCCGCAATCATGATCGGATTCGGTCGCGCGGTCGGCGAAACCATGATCGTCTTGATGGCGACTGGTAATACTCCCATCATGGACTTAAATCTATTTCAAGGCATGCGAACATTCGCCGCTAACATCGCGGTGGAAATGCCGGAATCTGAAGCTAATTCGACGCACTTCCGAATCCTCTTCTTAATGGCGCTCGTGCTGTTCTTCATCACATTCATGTTCAACACCGTTGCAGAAATCGTGCGGAATCGCCTAAGGACGCGTTATGGCAACCTCTGACGCCGTCTCGCAAGATCTAAGCCTTCAGCGTCAATCCTTGCTCGGATGGTGGCGTTCTGGCGATCCTTGGATATGGCTTACCTCGGCGGCAGTAGCCGCGAGTGTTGCGGCTGTACTAGGTCTAATCAGTTTGCTCGCGATCAACGGTCTCGCGCATTTCTGGCCGTCACAGGTGATGTCTATCGAATACGAGCGTTTCGGGGCGAAGACCCATATCTTTGGCGAACTCAGCGAACGTGAGTCGATCGGTCGACGCCAGTTCATGGAGGCGAATCCAAGTTACGACAAACCGGTCCCAGCAACGGTAGAACGGTGGCTCATCAAGACGGGTAATCGACAAGCAAATCCTCCTGACTTTCGCTGGTTGTTCGCACACGACGTAATTGCAAGTAGTGTCCCGCAGGACGTGGTCGTGATTGAGCGAACCGAGTGGGGCGACGCGTTCGGTCTTCTTGTCGGTATCAAGCAAAAAGGCGAGATCGTTGAGTCAGAAGATTTGTGGGAAGAGTTCCAAGCTCGTATCGAACGAACGGCATCGATTCGCGAAGAGATTGACGCGCTCCAAGAAGGATCTATTAACGGCATCAACTATGAACTTGAATCGATCCGACTCGAAAAGCGCCGTCGACAACTCGATGACATCCACGAATTCAGTGATCTTGAAGCTAAGGAAGAGAGGCTAAGAGCTGACTATGCAGTGATCGAACGCCAAGTTTTCGATTTGACCACACAGCTTGAGCGGGATACGGCGAGTCTAGCTCTTGCGGATGGTCGCATCACCGATATTCCGATCAGTACCGTTATTCAGGCGTGGATGCCAAACAGCATGTCCGTATGGCGGAAGCTAGGTCTCTATTGCAAGAACCTCTGGAACTTCCTGACAGACGACCCACGTGAAGCCAACACCGAAGGGGGCGTCTACCCAGCGCTCTTCGGAACCGTACTGATGGTTTTATTAATGTCGGCGTTAGTCACACCGTTCGGCGTTATCGCAGCGCTATATCTACGTGAGTATGCGAAACAAGGACCGTTCGTACAGCTGATTCGTATCGCCGTAAATAACCTGGCGGGCGTGCCTTCGATCGTATACGGAGTTTTCGGTCTTGGATTCTTCGTTTATGCCATTGGCGGCTCGATCGACGACCTATTTTTCCCTGAAGCGAAACCGGCTCCGACATTTGGTACACCGGGTCTAATTTGGGCATCTCTTACTTTGGCGCTGTTAACGGTGCCCGTGGTGATCGTATCCACGGAGGAAGGCTTGACCAGAATCCCTCGCGCAGTACGCGAAGGTAGTTTGGCACTCGGTGCGACAAAAGCAGAAACGATCTTCAAAGTGGTTCTCCCCATGGCGAGCCCCTCGATCCTGACCGGCATGATCTTGGCTGTGGCCAGAGCGGCTGGCGAAGTCGCACCGTTGATGCTTGTCGGCGTTGTCAAACTTGCGCCGACCCTACCGATCGATGGGAACTTTCCTTACCTTCACCTAGAACGCAAATTCATGCATCTAGGCTTTCATATTTACGATGTCGGTTTTCAGAGTCCGAACGTTGATGCCGCGCGACCGCTAGTGTTCGCAACCGCACTACTTTTGGTCTTAATCATCATCGTGCTGAACTTAACTGCCATCACGTTACGCAATCGACTTGAGGCAAGATTTAGAGTGAGTATCAATTGATGATCGAAGAACGAGCAGGCGACGGCTACGATTCGACTTCAATGCCTGAAATTCCTACTCCCGTGTCCGCGGTCGAGGAAGCGCCTTCGCCGAGCGAGTGGCGAGACGACGATATTTGCCTCACGGTATCTAACCTGTGCCTCTACTACGGTGATAACGAAGCACTAGCAGACATATCCATGCGTGTTGCACGACAGCGTGTTACGGCGCTAATCGGTCCATCTGGGTGTGGAAAGTCAACTCTGTTACGCTGCTTCAACCGCATGAACGACTTAATCGACGACGTGCGAATCACTGGCGAGATCGAACTCAATGGCATGGAGATCCATAGCACTTCGGTTGATATCGCTCAACTCAGACGCCGCGTCGGGATGGTGTTTCAACGACCCAATCCGTTCCCCAAGTCAATTTACGAAAACGTTGCTTACGGATTACGACTTCAAGGCCGTTTACCGAAGAGCGAGGTAGACGACCGAGTTGAATGGGCACTGAAGAACGCAGCGCTATGGGAGGAAGTCAGCGACCGATTGAACGAATCAGCACTTGATATGTCGGGCGGGCAACAACAACGACTCGTGATCGCAAGAGCGATCGCTGTACAGCCTGATGTTCTATTGTTGGACGAACCAGCATCGGCGCTTGATCCGATATCGACATTGAAAATCGAAGAGCTCATTCATCAACTGAAACAAGACTACACGATCTTGATCGTCACCCACAACATGCAACAAGCAGCACGCGTTTCAGATTACACGGGGTTTCTATATCTCGGCAAGTTGGTAGAGTACGACACCACCAACATCATTTTCACGAATCCTACAGAGAAGCAAACCGAAGACTACATCACTGGCAGGTACGGCTGACGATGCCTCTCCTCCTAGCTGTATAACGGACATCAACCATGAAAGAACATCGACACATTTCAGCGCAATTCGAAGCTGAATTACGAACGCTTGAAGGCAAATTCGCGGCGATGGGTGGACTGGTCGAAGAGCAAGTACGCTCTGCGATGAACGCATTCAAGTCCATCGACCTCTCTCTCGCTCAGTCGGTGTGTACGCGAGAAACTCAAGTGAATCAATTCGAGATGGAGATCGATCAGGAGACCACGACGATCATCGCTCGTCGGCAGCCGACCGCAAGCGATCTACGCCTTCTAGTTGGCTTCCTCAAGAGCAGTACTGACCTTGAGCGAATTGGCGACGAAGCAGACCGAATTGCAAAAGTCACGATCAACACAGAACCGTCAAGTCCACCTCTTGACGATTTGCGCGCAATACTCGATGACGTGTCAACACTAGATAGCTTGGCAAGTCAAATGCTACGCGAGTCGCTCAATCAATTTGCACGGAAGGACGAATCCGGTGCAAGTGCTACGATCGAAGCCGACGCGGAAGTCGATCAGGTGTACAACGCCGTAATCGATTCGTGCAGTGAAGGTATGGCACAAAACCCATCGCACGTTGACGAATACATGGCTGTCATTTGGGTGGCGCGTTCACTGGAACGCATCGGTGACCACGCAAAGAACATTGCGGAAAACACCGTCTACTCGGTGCGTGGCACGGATGTCCGTCACCACAACATCCCTCAATAAGCTGCTGCTATCGCTTGGTCAAGCCAGCTGTTGATAGATGGCTACCGCCGTCCATGATCAAGGTCTCACCCGTCACGACATCCGCACCAACGATAAAGTAGAGAACACCGGCCGCAATGTCGTCCGGTGTCGATGCGACGTTTAAGGGCGATGTCTCCTCTACCCGTCGTTTTGATGCCTCGTACGCATCGTCACCCAAACCACCACGCAACCAGTCGCCTTGAATAAATCCTGGACAAATGGTGTTTACGCGGATGAACGGACCCAATGTCCTAGCCAATGAAAGTGTCATCGTGTTTAGTGCGCCTTTCGACGCAGCGTACGCGATAGACGACCCAACTCCCATCACGCCCGCGATCGAAGAGACATTTACGATACTACCTCGCTGTCCGCGTTGCATCGCGGGTACAACAGCGCGTGACATCATGAACGGTCCAAGGGTGTTAACCGCATAAATCCGTAAAAAATCTTCGCTCGACAACCCTTCAAGGTCAGTATGAGGGACAAACTTGGTCGTACCTGCGTTGTTTATCAGGGCGTCAATACGTCCCCAGCGATCTTCCGCTGCTTGCGCGAGCGCTCGGCATTGTTGGTCATCAGAGACGTCCGCCTGAACGACCAGTGTTTCGGCCCCGAGTTCCTTACACGCCGCTTCTGTCTCTCGAGCTCCTTCTTCGTTTCGTGAGTAGTTGATCACGACATGTGCACCGAGTTCTGCGAGCTGACGTGCACAAGCGGCGCCGACTCCTGATGAAGAACCCGTGACGATAGCGACGCCGTTCTGCATGTCCATGATCAAACTACTCCAATTCAGATAGAGCTTGAGCTGCCACGATGTCGCGGCAGCTCTGGGTTTTTCTAGTCGTTTTTACTGTAATCGGCGTCAGATTGATCGCCGCCACGCTTCTCGCTTCCTGCAAGTGCCCGATTGGCATATTTCTCCGAATATGCACCACGAAAATCACGGAACGGACCATCGCGCCATTCAAGTGCAGCTTTCAGTCCTTCTTCACGAACGCGGCGACCAAATTCCGGAGCCGCTGGACGATGCTTCGACATTGCCTCAACGTCGGTACCGACCATCAAGCCGGTTCGCATACCCATGATCTCGTACTGTCGGTTCACCGCACGCTTGTTGTAGTTGAGCTGGTCGTTATCAATGAATCCAAGTCGGCGTGCGAACGTCTCAACAAAATCGTCAAGATCTTCTTTCGGCAACGCATAGTTCGCCCAGCCATACTGTGCCATCTCCACACCTGTGAACGTGTCGCCGGTATAAGCGAACTCACGCGCTTTCACGGGTGGCATAAACCACGGCGCCCACATCATGTCCATGGTTCCCATTGCTCGAACGGGCGGATAGCCGACTAGTGCATCTTCAGCTACGATTCGCAGATCGCACATTGACGCAAGTTCGGTGCCACCAGCCAAGCAATACCCATGGATTTGGCAAATTACCGGTTTCGCCAGTTCCCATATCACCCAATGTCCCATCAACGCATGGCGTGACCAATCGTAGTGCTGCGGATGGGTGGTACCTGTATCGGGCATACTCGAACGATCGGACGTGAAATCACTCTCCTCCGTGGGGTCAGGCGCCAAGTCGTAGCCGGCACTAAATGCCCTGCCGTTACCACGAAGAATGATGATGCCAACGTCCGGATTGGCTTCCGCCTCCTTCATGGCGTCATAGACCTCGCCACGTAGCGCATGGCTCAGTGCGTTCAGTTTTTCTGGTCGGTTTAGGGTGACGAACGCAAGGCGATCATCTTCCTCGTATTCAATGTTGTTATAGCTCATAACGGTCGATTCCTGCTTTCGCAATTACGGATGCGCTGGGGTTGAAACGACTAGAAAAGCGCCGTCTCAAGAATCGAATATGTTACTTTCGACCCATCGCACTCCGACCTTGATAATTGCACACTTTCCATCGATAGCACCGCTGAGTAGTAACGAAATTGGAACACTCGCAGCCAACCGTAGAAGCCGTGTTGTGGGATTTCGGCGGCGTATTTACCAGCAGTCCTTTTGAGGCATTCAATCACTTCGAGGAAGAGCACGGTTTGCCCAAGGACTTCATTCGAACGGTGAACTCGACAAATCCTGACTCGAATGCCTGGGCAAAGCTCGAGGCAAATGCAGTAAGCCGCGAGGAATTCGATGGATTGTTTGAAGACGAAAGTCGTGCGATGGGTCACGCGGTGCGTGGTCGCGACGTGCTAACCCTACTATCGGGGAAACTCCGACCGAGGATGGTTCGCGTCTTGGCAACATGCAAAGAACACTTCAAGGTCGGTTGCATCACGAACAACATAAAACCCGACAATCCAGAACAGAATACACCCGCTACGCGCCAGTTTACCGAAACCGGACCCATCATGGAGATGTTCGACGTGATCATCGAATCTTCGATCGAAGGTGTTCGGAAACCAAGTCCGAAAATTTATGAAATAGCGTGTAAGCGACTCGGCGTTGCTGCAGACCGTTGTGTTTTTCTCGACGATCTAGGTATCAATCTCAAGCCAGCTCGAGCGATGGGCATGACAACGATTAAGGTCGTTGATCCAGACGACGCGATTCGCGAACTTGAGGAAGCGACCGGTCTGAAGTTCGACTAACTTGTGAGCTGCTGTTTAAATGCGTCGACTTCAGCCCGAGTAGGAATCGAAGACGCAGCGCCAGGTTTGGTGACTGCAATCGCTCCTGCCGCACTCGCATCCGCAACGGCTTTTGCAAGGTCTTGGCTATTTAACCATTCTGCCATGAAGTAGCCGATAAACGTATCACCGGCTGCGGTCTCGTCGACCGCATCTACAGAATGTGCTTGATAGACCACACGGGGATGTGAGCTGCCACCATAAATTCCCCCATCTCTCCCGAGCGTCAACAGCACAATCGTGTCTGGATATCGTGTGGTAAGAGCTTCGTACGCACGCTCTGGATTACTTTCCCCTGAAAGCGATGCAGCTTCAACTTCGTTTACGATCAGTAGACCCACACGAGAATAGTCATAGTGTTTCTCTCGCCCATCGACAGGCGCTACATTGAACGCGACCGAGACATTTCGTTGCGCTGCCTGATCAAGAATCTGCTCTAGATCATTGATTTCATTCTGCAATAGCAACCAATCTCCGGGTTCGATCTTGGAAAGCGCCGCGTCTCGATCATGCTGATTAATCGTTCGATTTGCGCCGCCGAATATCACGATCGAATTCTGACCCTGACGATCCACTTGAATGACCGCATGTTGAGTTGCTGTATCCCCGACGCGAACGTCGTTGACGTCAACATTCGAATCTTTAAGCACATCGATTAGCATGTCACCATCAGGGCCAATACAACCGACGTGGATTACTTCAGCACCCGCTTTAGCAGCTGCGATCGACTGATTTGACCCTTTACCGCCTGGGAACACATCGTGGGTTTCGCTAGCCAGTGTTTCTCCGGGACCGGAGATATGATCAACACTATATACGTGGTCAATTCCAAGCGACCCTAAATTAACCAGCTTAGGCACGTTCGTTATTCCTTAATCGAATAGTGACGTCAGCCACCTTCAATTCGATGCATAAAAAACACTTCACTGTTCGGCTGAATAGGTTCAAGCCACGCATCCTGATAAATTTGACCGTCAATGGCAACGGCAGTCTTCATCAGTACCTCTTCGATCCCCGGGAACTCAGTATCGAGTTTGCGGACTAAGGAACGAAAAGAGTCACACGTGACGGTCAGCTCTTCGGTGCCATTGGTGTGCTGACGAAGATGATCGGGAAATACCACACGCGCCACGATGTGTCAGGCCTCAATTCACGGTAAGATCGAATTCTATCAACGAGATTTGAGTCTGATATATCTCAAAATTTCCCGTAGAGTGAGCGATTTGGATGCAGTAATCGAGCGATTTTCGCGAAGAAATTGACGATTCTTCGTTATTCTGATCACTCTGCGACGCAGATTAGCTCTTGGTCCGCATCGAAACTGAATTTAACGTTCTGTTTTGACTACCCGTCGAATTCTCATGAACCGACGATCCCACCATCTTTACGTGTAATCACGATCGTGGCATCCCGAGGAACCCTATGGTCTCCTATCCTTGGAAAATTGGTCCGGCTAATGTTTCCGTTTCCAACATGCTGAAGATTGACGAACATAGTACGCCGATTCGGCGTCATCGTGATTCCCGTGACTTCGTCATCGAAAACTCCTGCGAACAGCCGCTTAACGGTACCCGATACTGTGTCTGCAACTAGCAGCTGATTGTTCATACCGTCCTGTTGACCTCCGTCCGTCCCGCAGAACAATCGACCGTCCGGATCAACGTAGATCGAATCGGGGTCACTAAATGACTCTTCGGTTCCGTGCGTGTCACTAGCTAGTTTGAATATCTCCCACTCGAAACGTGTCCCGACGTGCATATCGTCGTCTACCCAACTGATGATATGACCATCTGCGTTCGGCGCTTGTGGGTTTGCTGCGTCAGCCACGGTCCGTGAGCTGTTGTTCGTACAGGCGCAGTACACCGTACCATCTGGTCCCACCGTTGTCCACTCCGGACGATCCATGCGTGTAGCACCCAATTCATCGGCAGCCAACCGGGCGAAAATCAATATCTCGGCTTGGCTCGAAAATCTCGCGCTCAATGCCGAGTTTTCAATTGTTAGTTCAAGCCACTCACCAGTGAAATCATCATTGAATTTCGCTACGTAAAGCCTGCCATGGTCGAATGGCGATTCACCCTCATAGCGCAGTTTGACGTGATCTTCTGAACTAACGAATTTATAGATGTAATCGAACTGTTGATCGTCGCCCATATATGCGACAACCCGACGGTCTTTCCCGACAGCAACTGCAACGCTTTCGTGCTTGAAACGTCCTAATCCTGTCCGCTTCACAGGTATTTGACCGCCGTTGTAGGGATCGATTTCTACTACCCAACCAAATCGATTTTCCTCGTTGCGATATCCGCCATAAGCTAGATTAAATCGAAAATCGAATAAGTGCCACCCATAGCCGAAACCGTTCTCACTGAAGCCATAACGGGTTTGAGCTTCTGTCGCTGCCCACGGTGGTCGGGCATTGGCGGGCGCGCCAAAATAGCCTTGGAAATTCTCTTCGCATGTTAGATAGGTGCCCCACGGCGTAAATCCGCAGCCGCAGTTGTTCACGGTGCCTAATGGCGAATTGCCAAATGTCGTTTGAAGTAATTCACTTTCTGCCGCTGGACCGCTAAACGTGACTGCAGTATTTACATGAATGCGTCGTGCACCACAAGCGTCATAGACCTTCCAGGTTCCTTCCTCGCGCTGGATGCCGACGATAGATACACCATGAGCGTGCTGTGATAAACGAACATCCTCTAATGATTCAGGATCACCCTTACCCAAGACGTGCGAATTACCGCCAAATTCATGGTTAATGGCTAGCATGCCCTTTCTATTTCCGGCTTCTGGATCGTCAGCGTCAGGAAAGAACCACATCCCATCGTGACCAATACCTATTTGCGCAGCTTGATCATCGGCATTCGTTGGGTATGCGAACGACGGACCATCAGGTAATACCGGGTCACCCCAAGGAATGAGGATCTGAAACTCGTAATCACTTGAGATAGTCGGCCATGGTCCTGTGGCATCTGCGCGACTCAGAGGCGTGAAATCCATCAGGCCAGGATTGAACGGGATGATGGGAGCGCGCTGCCCCACGATCGAATTTGAAGCCATGAATCCTGCAGCAAGCGACATCCCGCCTTGAAGGATTTTGCGTCGACTTGCAGCTACCCGAACGACATCTTGCATCGTCCGATTCTCCGTCGGGTTCACTATGTCGTTGTCTAACCCAGCGTTGCGATTTTTCATGTCGAATTCACTTTCGGTTCAAGGATGCCTAGAACCGAATCCACTTACGTTGAGGTTTATTTTCAAGAACTGGGGGAGATATTTCAACTCGCATTGAAGTTTCGCTGCAAGAGGAGTCGACCAATTCACCAGAATCCGAATACTTCGACTCGATGGACCTCTTCAAATAAGTGCCGGTTTCACGAGAAACCGGCAGCTAAGTTGCCTCTTCGATCTCTTCAGTCGAATTCGTTGAGTGCTCAGGACCCGATGATTCCTCCGTCTTTGCGCGTGATCACGATCGTCGCATCGCTCGGAACTTGGTCTCCTAATCGTGGGAAATCAGTTCGTTCGATGTCCCCGTTACTAAATCCAATACCATGCATTTCTCAATGGAACAGCTCGAATTGAATCAACGATTCGTTAAATTCTGTTTTCAACTAGAGATTGATGCCATGACCGAGTTTCCCAATCGATTTGACGGACCAGAAGATGCTTATCGAGGCTTCTTTCGCGCTGATAATGCCAAGAATGCACCAGCTTGGGCTGCTGTGATGAGCTACCCGCACGTACGGGTATCTGCTCCGGGCGGAACGGTTCGATATGAGTCCCCTAAAGCGTATGCGGATGCCGCAGACTGGACCTCCCGAGAAGCAACAGGTTGGGTCCGATCGGAAGGCGTCACGCCCCGCCGCCTACATGAAACCCCTGAAAAGGTTCATCTCCTCGGAGGATGGACTCGATTCAATGCAGAAGACAATCCGATCCTCGAAAATCGCGTAACGTACATCCTCACGCGAATTGAAGATTCGTGGGGAATTCAAGCGAGGTTTGGCGTCGACTCGTTTGTCGAGTATGAAGTCGAGGAAACGACTACGGAAACTGAAAATCTCGCGAAGCAGTTTGTAGCGCACGTTGCAGACTCTGATCTCCACGCGTGTGCGAGACTGTGCCGATTGCCTCTGACCGTGGTGCGCGTCGGTAACGTGATCACTGCGACAAGCGAGACTGAGATAGTCGAGCTTCTTGACGGATACAGTGGTCGGGGAATTCGACTGAAGCGTGCCAATGCTGTCCAGACCGGTGCTAGCGGTGCGATAGTCGAAGTGGTAACGGAATTCAGTGATGGCGTAGTGGAATCCGGAATCGTCGTCGTCGGTAAGCAAGATGATCGATGGTTAATCGCCGGGACCTCGATGATCTCACGCTAGAACTTACTGTATTCGGCTAAATTAGCAATCTCACCGAAACGGAAACGAAAGTACGCCTTGCGGTTTTTTACTGCGCCACAATGAAAAAGACCAGCCAATCGGCTGGTCTTTTTCAGTTTTAGAGGTCGAAGGACTATTCGTTTTCGTCGATCGCTGCTAACACACGAGGTGGGGACAGCGGCAAATCGTTGATTCGAAAACCGAGCGCGTCACGTACAGCATTTGAAGTAGCTGCGAGCGGCGCCACAATCGGCGTCTCACCTACCCCTCGTACACCGTACGGGTGCGATGGATTCGGTACTTCAACAATCTGTGTATCGATCATTGGCATGTCAGAAGTCACTGGCACACGATAGTCGAGGAATCCAGCGTTTTCCATGACGCCATCCGCGTCATAGATGTACTCCTCATTGAGTGCCCAACCCAGTCCTTGAACTGCGCCACCTTGCATCTGACCTTCGACGTACGATGGGTGAATCGCTCGACCTGCATCTTGCACACCGGTGAACGCCTTCACATCGACCTTACCTGTCTCGCGATCGACTTCGACATCGGTCCAGTTGACAGAGAACGAAGCACCAGGACCTTGCGCGTTCAAACTAGCGCGACCGAGCAACGGACCACCGGTTCGGCCTGCCGAACGTGCGATATCCGCCAAACTCAATGGTTTGACGTCTGCGTTCACACCTGGTTTCGGTATCGCTTGACCGTCTTCCCAATCGACTTGATCAACATCAAGTTCCCACGTCAGTGCGGCACGCTCCTTGCATTGTGCAATGATGTCTTCACATGCTTCGATGACTGCCATACCGGTTGCGAACGTGGTCCGGCTGCCGCCGGTGGTGTTGCAATAACCCGTTGCTTCAGTATCGCCGACGTGCGCGTTGATGTTCTCATACGGGATGCCGAGTGTTTCAGCAGCCATCAAGCACATTGAGGCGCGTGATCCGCCGATATCGGGACTGCCTTCCATGATGGTGACCGCACCATTTTCAGCGATTCGGATCTCTGCGCTTGACTGCATACCAATGTTGAACCAGAATCCAACCGCAACACCGCGTCCCTGGCCTTCAGCCGGAGGCGTCGTGTAGTTCGGATGAACCTTTGCCGCCTCTAGGCAAGCACGTAAACCGATTGCTGGGAACTGCGGTCCATAAGGAGCAACGGTACCTTCATCGGCTGCATTCTTGAGCCGTAGATCGATTGGATCCATGTCCAGCTTTCGCGCGAGTTCGTCGATCGCGCATTCCATGGCGTGCATGGATTGCGGAGCACCCGGGGCGCGATATGCCGCGACTTTCGGCTTAGTGACGAGTACGTCATGACCTTCGATTCTGAAGTTCTCCAAGTCATAAGGTGCAAGCACCGACATACAACCAGGTCCGACAGGTGCACCCGCGAACGCACCCGCTTCATAAGCTAACCATGCAGTGGCGGCTGTGATCGTGCCGTCTTTCTTCGCACCAACTTTCGCACGACAAAGCGTGGCTGAAGTCGGTCCAGTTGCACGGAATACTTCTTCGCGTGACATCACCATCTTCACAGGACGTCCGCTAATTTCCGACAACTTGACCGCAACGGGTTCTAGATAGATCGTTGTCTTTCCACCAAAGCCACCGCCGATCTCGGAGGGAATAACACGAATGTCACTCACCTGCTTATTCAAGCAGTTCGCCGTCATGCTGCGTACGTCAAATTGACCTTGTGTACAACACCATACGGTCGCCTTGCCCTCTTCGTTGATCGTGGCCGTACACGCGTGAGGTTCGATATACCCCTGATGCGCAGTTGGTACGCGATACTCGCCTTCAACGACAACATCAGCGTCCGCGAAACCTTGGTCGACGTCGCCGCGTTCGAATTTGGTAATCGCCGCAATGTTGCTAGCCGGTTGTGAGGTATCGCCGTTCGTGTGCAATGACTCATTCACGAGTGTCGCACCATCGGCGATCGCATCGTCAATGGACATCACGGGATTGAGCACTTCGTACTCAACCTTGATTTCGTCGAGCGCTAGTTCCGCGATGTATGCTGATCTCGCAGCAACCGCCGCTACCGCATGACCGTGATACAAAGCCTTGTCCTTCGCGAGCACGTTGTCGCCAAGATCCCCACCACCCGGAATATCCTTGCCAGAGACCGCCGCCAGAACGCCGTCCATCGCCAAGGCTCCAGAGAGATCAACACTCTTGATGCGGGCGTGTGCATGGGGGCTTCGAAGAATCTTGCCATGGAGCATGCCAGGCAAGTTCAAATCCGCGCCAAAGTTAGCCCTTCCAGTTACTTTCTCGACACCATCAGGTCGAACGGGTCTGGTTCCGATTGCTTTTAAATCTACTGCTTCCGCCATCGTATATCTCCTTCGACTAGGCAGGTGAAGCTAATTCGTCAGCGGCATCTTGTACTGCACGCACGATCTTGTCATATCCCGTGCATCGACATAGATTACCCGCTAGCCAATATCGAATCGTCGTTTCGTCCGGATTTGGGTTCTTTTCCAAAAGCGCTTTCGCCGCGACGATGAATCCTGGTGTGCAAATGCCACATTGCAATGCGGCATGCTCTAGGAATTTCTGCTGAATGACATGTAGGCCGTCACCGTCTGCGACGCCCTCGATTGTGTCAATTGTCTTGCCTTCCGCTTCTGCGCCCAACACGAGGCACGAGCATACCAGCCTTCCGTCCAGCATCACAGAACACGCGCCACAGTCACCTGTCGCACAGCCTTCTTTTGTGCCCGTTAATCCCAAGCCATCGCGCAAGGTGTCGAGCAACGAATCATTCGGTTCAACCAACACGTCCATGGGTTGCCCATTGACGGTGGTTGATACATGTACTTTTGCCATTTCTGTTTCCCCCGGTCCTACTCTATTACGCCTTAGCCCGGTCACGCGCGATCGCGCCTGCCCGTTTACACAGTACCCCAACCACTTTGATCCGGTACTCAACTGTTCCGCGTTTGTCCGAGATGGGTGATGCAGCTGCTGAACACGCGTCCGCCGCCGCATTGAGCGCATCGTCATCCACTTGCGTGCCGATCAGTGCATCTGCCGCTTCTGAGACCACCAATGCCGTCGGGGCAACCGCACCGATCCCAACTCTCGCAGCGGTGCACGCGCCACTGTCATCAAGCGTCAAACGTACGCCCGCGCCAGCAACGGCAATGTCCATTTCAGTCCGCGGAATGAAACGGAGGTACGCATCACCTGTATTACCTTTCGGCGTAGGTACGCGCAAACCAAGCAGAAACTCATGAGGCGCCATGCAATTGGTTCCAACGCCAGTTACGAAATCCTCTACAGGGACATCCCGCTCGCCGTCAGCACCAACGATGTGGCACACTGCACTATTTGCAATGAGTGCCGGAATCGTATCGCCCGCTGGCGAAGAATTGCATAGGTTGCCACCGATCGAAGCTCGACCCTGTATCTGCGTTGAGCCTATCAGATCCGCAGATTCAATAAGACCTGGTAACAAGCCTTTCAACTCGGCGTTTTCATTCAAGATCGCCGACGGGATTGCAGCCCCTATGTATATTTCATCCTCACCAACTGAGAGCACGTTCGTCTCTGCCAACTGTTTGATATCAACAATCAGACGTGCTCCGCGATCGGTCGAACGCATCTGCACAAGAACGTCCGTACCTCCGGCCAAGACTTGAGTACGCGTCCCGCTATTTGCGCTGCTCGACAGCAACTCAACTGTGCTGTCCACAGTAGCGGGCGCAGCATACGCATAGTCGCCCATGAAATGCCCCTTTTGCTAGAAATTTGTGCGGGAATTTATACCATTCGGGTGCAGACTTGTTATTAACAATCGCTGTTCATCGAGACTCAACCGAACTCATCTCAATCTAAGATGCCATGCACCTAGAAGCGTATATCGCACACATTGATCAGCTCAAGGCGGAATGGCGTCAGTTGATGCGCGAGAACGGATTTGATGCGGTTGTCGTCTACGCGGGCGCAAATCAAACGTACTACGCCGACGACCAAGAACCGCCGTTTCATGCGTTTGGTCATTTTCTGCGATGGGTTCCGCAGAGCGATTGCGAACACGCCGCTCTCCTGATTTCGTTGGACTCACAACCGGTGCTGCTGTGGTATGCCCCTTCCGACTACTGGTACTTACCAAGCGACGCACCCGAATTCTGTAACGAAGTATTTATCGTCCAGACATTCGCGGAGCTAGACGATCTCCAGCACGCGTTGCATCAACAAACGCGATCCAAATCTAACGTTGCGCATCTTGGGAACGTAACCACTTCAAGCGAAACGAATTCAGATCCCGGTCCAGCCGAAAGATTACTTCGACAGCTCGACTACCAACGAGCATTCAAGACCGAATTCGAACAGCTATGCATTAAGGAAGCAACGTCTCGTGGCGTCTTGGGTCACCATGCTGCGGCTCAAGCATTCGCCGACGGCGGAAGCGAATACGAGATTCATCTCGCCTACCTTCGCGCAAGTTCACAACACGAAGCCGAACTCCCCTATCCCAGCATCGTTGCAATGAACACACACGCAGCGACATTGCATTACCAGAAGTACGATCGAGAACCGGCTGCGGAAATTCACAGTCTTCTCATCGACGCAGGAGCTAAGGTCCATTGCTATCACTCGGACATAACACGAACCTATGCGGCGAGCACGAATGACGAATTCGCGGAGCTGATAGATGCTGTCGATCAAGCTCAACAGGGAATCATCAAACAAATCACACTCGGGAAGTCGTATCTGGATTTGCATGACGAAATGAGTGAGAGAATCGCCGCAATCCTTTCAGAACACGAGTTCGTGACATGCAGTCCGACAACTGCCTATGAATCGAGGTTGGTTGACGCCTTTTTCCCTCATGGATTAGGGCACTTACTCGGACTTCAAACGCATGATGTTGGAGGCCTAATTTTGGAAAAAGATGGTCATCAAGTTCCGCCGCACAGTCGATATGAAAGCCTCCGGCTAATGCGCGAGATTGAACCAAACATGGTGTTCACGATAGAGCCCGGTATCTACTTTATTCCTAGTCTGTTAGCGGGATGGCACGGTCACCAGGACGTAAACTGGAGCAAGGTCAATCGGTTCATATGTTACGGTGGCGTGCGCGTTGAAGACAACATCCTGGTAGGCCCAAGCGGTCCCATAAATCTAACTCGGAATGCGTTTAGCGCCGCAAGCGCTGATGCCTAATCAGTAATTCGCGCCACTTAATCAATAACCGGATGAGTTGGCGTTCTTTGTCGAGCCCCGGTACTTCACGAAACTGCCGACGTACATCGCTCAATTCGTCATAGAACGTCGCGACGGGTCGAACGATCGCGCTGTTTCGAGCGAGGCGCAGCGTGATGTATTGCCAACGGAGCAATATGTCATCCGCCTCCTCTTTTCTCAGTTCACGTGCCAGCTCGATGAGCGAGGTATGCCGACGTGCAAATCGAGTCAGTGATTCTGTCAAGTTCACCCGCTTCTCGTCGAACGCTTCGAGTGCAGCATACGGCGCGCCACCGTAATCTTGAAGGAAATCGGCTACGTCCGTCGAGCCAATCTCACGTGTATCCAAAAACTCGGCGACCTGCTCGGTGGTTCCGTTCTGAACCACGAGTTTCTGGCAGCGGCTCCGGATTGTCGACATTAGAACCGCACTATTCGTTGTGACCAACAGCAGGTGCTTATTTACGGGAGGTTCTTCCAGCACCTTCAGCAGCGCTTGCGACGCTGGAATGCTCAGCTTGTCGGCTTCTTTAATTTGCACGAGTTTGCGGTCGCCCGCTCGTGAGGTGGTGCTCAGGAACTCGATCGCATCCCGAATCTGATTGATCGAGATTAGGCTGGATCGCCCTTCGAGCTCAATCTGAAGATAGTCGAGATGTCGACTCAAATCGAAGTTTGAATCGACCCCTAGTAGGGTCGCTGCCATCCGGTCAGCGAGTTCGAACACGCCCCAACCTGGTGCTGCATCAAGCAAAATGGCGTGTGGAACACGTACCGTTTCCATGTTGCGTTCGAATGCGTCCTGCACCGTCTGCAACCACGGGGGTAATGGCATCGAGTTCACCTACCAGCTAATTCACTCAGCAGTGGACGTAAAAGTCCGGCGATCTCGTTACGTACGTCTTCGATCGGTTGAGTGGCATCGATAACACTCACGTGCGATTCCGACGCCGCAAGGTCTAGATATGTTTTTCTTATTCGTTCAAAGAACGATTTGTCTTCGCTCTCAAACCGATCGAGCGTGCGATCTGCCAATCGCATTGGGATCATGTCGGCCGGCAAGTCGAGCAGAACCGTTAGGTCTGGTTGCACGTAGAGTTCACCCATAGCTTGAACGAGTTTTTTTACACGCTCTACACCGAGTCTCCTTCCTCCACCTTGATAAGCGATGGATGAGTCGACATATCGATCACACAAGACCCAAGTGCCTCGTTCTAGCGCAGGGATGATGACCTCCTGCAGGAGCTGCATGCGTGATGCGAACATTAAGAACAACTCGGTCATCGGCATAACGCGTTCGTCACGAGTCCTTAGTAGTACCTCCCGCAACTCTTCTCCGATCTTCGTACGCCCCGGCTCGTGTGTCAAGAGTACGTCGATACGTTTAGACCTCAGAAACTCCTCAACCCATGCGATGTTCGTGCTCTTGCCGCTGCCCTCTACCCCTTCAAAGGTGATAAAACGCCCGTTTTCCTTTTTGCTCAAACTTTCAATTCAACCATCTTATGGGCGCATCAATCTGCCTTAACGATTGAGGATATAACGCGCAACAGCTTGATTATGTTCGCTCAGCGTTTCGCTGAATTGGCTCGTTCCATCGCCTCGGGAAACGAAGAACAACTCCTTTCCAGGCGCAGGGTTCGCAGCGGCTCGGATCGCCTCTCGACTCGATGCACAGATCGGCGACGGTGGTAACCCTTTTACACGGTAGGTGTTATATGGGCTGTCGATGCGAAGATCTTTCGTACGGAGACGTCCACGAAAATCCTCACCAACTGCATAAATCACGGTGGGATCAATCTGCAAGTACATGTCCTTCTTCAATCTTCGATGGATGACACCAGAAACACGAGAACGATCATCAGCAATATGTGACTCTCGCTCGATCATGGACGCAACGATCAGCATCTCATATTTTGTATCCACATAAATGTCGTCCGATCTTGAAAACCAGGCGAGACTCAATTCATGATTCATCAGGTCAAACGCTTGTTTCAAGACAGAAGACGCTGATTCTCCGCGACGATATTGGTAGGTGTCGGGGTAGAACAACCCTTCTCCATGAGTCGCACTGCTCCTAAGCTGTAATCGTTCAAGGATGTTTGCAGGGGTGACTCCGGAAAGATCGTTCACCAGCTTTTCGGTGCTACGAAGTAAGACGAGATATTCCTCGAGTCTCGCCCCTTCGCGCAGTTGCACTTCATATGTGACCACCGATCCGTCGACTAGCTTTTGAAGTACGCCCACTAGCGACACATCGCCTTCAAATCGGTATTCACCTGCTCGCAGCTTCCCATCTTTCTCCTCATAGCGTGCAAGCCATTTGAACGGCAATGCGTGTTCGATGACTCCAGATTGTTCGAGCTTATCTGCTACGACCGCTAAAGAATCACCATGCTGAATCAATATATCAATGGGCTGATCTAATGATCGTGACGCGTCATTTACGTATCGGTGGCTATAGAAAACAGCACCGGCTACTATCAGTACTAATATCACTGCGGTTAGGACTAACCACCGCATAACTAGAAAAAACTAAACTCGACTGAAGATTAGACTGCCATTTGTACCACCGAATCCAAATGAATTCGAGAGAACATGATCAAGTTGAGCGTCTCGCGCAGTATGTGGCACGTAATCTAAATCGCAGGCGGGGTCAGGATTATCGAGATTAATCGTCGGGTGAATTCGCTGGTCACGGATCGAGAGTGCACAAAATCCTGCTTCGACTGCTCCAGCTGCACCCAAGAGATGTCCGATCATTGACTTTGAAGAACTCACCGCAACTTCCGTATCCGCGCCGAAAACTACCTTTATAGCCACCGTTTCCGCAATGTCACCCTGAGGCGTCGACGTTCCATGAGCGTTCACATATTGCACGTCTTCGGCTGCAAGTTCAGCGTCGGCTAAAGCGTTCTGCATCGCCGCAACAGCACCATGCCCGCTGTCTGGCGGACTCGTTATGTGAAAGGCGTCCGCGCTTACACCAAACCCTTTTACTTCACAAATGATGTTCGCGCCACGCTTCTTCGCGTGCTCGTACTCCTCGATAACTAATGCACCAGCACCGTCGCCGAGCAAGAAACCATCACGCTCAACATCCCATGGTCGGCTGGCCTTTTCTGGTTCATCGTTACGCGTTGACAATGCACGCATCGACGCAAATCCAGCTACGGTCAAAGGTGTTGTCGACCACTCGGATCCACCAACAACCATGGCATCCGCCTCACCATACTGGATCATGCGCGCACCGTAGCCGATATTGTGAGTACCGGTAGTACATGCGGTGACGATTGCGATATTCGGACCTTGAAAACCATGTTTGATGGATGCGTTACCCGCAATCATGTTGATGACACTAGAAGGTACAAAGAATGGTGAAACACGTTTTGGTCCACGATCTAGAAGAACGGAGTGTGTATCTTCGATCGTCGTAATGCCGCCAATCCCAGAACCCATTGCGACACCGATTCGACCGGGGTCCGGAGGGTCAGCGATTCCCGCATCGGCTACCGCTTGGTCAACGACCGCCATTCCAATTTGCAGAAATAAATCAAGACGACGCGCTTCGCGTGGATCCATGTATTGACTAGCATCGAAGCCTTTAAGACTTGCGCCAATCTGCACACGATGGCCACTGGCATCGAAAGACTCAAGCCGATTGCCACCGCTTACACCATCGAGCGCACTTTGCCAAGACGTTACCGTATCCAGACCGATTGGCGTAATCAGGCCAATGCCGGTTACCACAACGCGACGTCTACTCATTTACTGAACGTCTAGCCGGATTCGATATATCAATACGCGTAAAGAGTTGGGTAGAAGATGGCTCTACTCGTCGCCGACGACACTCTTAATGTAGTTATGCGCTTCAGCAACCGTCGTGATATTTTCTGCGTCCTCATCGACGATTTCGATCTGGAATTCCTCTTCGAATGCCATCACGAGTTCGACGCGGTCCAGCGAGTCAGCGCCAAGATCTTCCTCGAGCGAAGACTCGTCCTTGATCTCGTCGATTTCGACTTTCAGCTGCTTAGCCACAATGCTCTTGATGCGTTCCATTAATGAACTCATGGGTTGAATTCACTCCATAGCCAAGGACTTGTACGACGCTCGTTTAAGAAACACCAGTAGAACGGCAAACGTCGTGCGAACAAAAGACTGAGCAACGCGCGCAGTCCGTTAAGACGCATATTTTATAGGTGAGATTCGCTATTCGACAGTGAAAGGCTATGCCACTTCGCCGTAATCCTCAAGTCGATCTCTAGTAGGACAACATTCCACCGTTTACGGCGATTGTTTGCCCAGTGATGTATGAACTGCCCTCACCCGCTAGAAACGCGACCGTCTCCGCAACTTCGGTCGGGGTTCCAACACGACCTAGTGGAATGCGAGTTACCAACTGCTCAGTCACTTTCTCGCCTAATTCGGCGGTCATGTCGGTGTCGATGAACCCAGGCGCAACGCAGTTGACAGTGATGCCTCTGCTCCCTAGCTCTTGCGCCAAGCTGCGCGTAAATCCCTCGATACCCGCTTTGGCCGCCGCGTAGTTTGCCTGACCGGGATTACCCATTCGACCGACCACCGAACCAACGTTGATGATTCGACCCCACCGCTCTCGCATCATGCTTCGCAAGAAGGGTTTGCACAACCGATGTAGAGAGACCAAGTTCGTATTGATCACGTCCGCCCAGTCGTCGTCGGACATTCTTAAAAACAGGTTGTCGTTCGTGATACCTGCGTTGTTCACCAAGATCGATACGGTGTGTTCTTCCGTTATTCGATCGAATGCTGCCGAGACCGAATCCGGTTCTTCTATTCTCAATTCAATACCGGTGCCGTTCTTCCCAAGCGCGTCGCTAATGCGAGCGACACCATCCGACGATGTGGCAGAACCGAAGACGAACGTTTCTTCGGACGCCAATCGCGCAGCAATCGCAGCACCGATCCCCCGACTAGCGCCAGTTACAAGCGCGACGCGATCAGCCATTACGCCACCGCCTCGAGCGCAGTATTGAAGTCATCAATACTGCCGATGGCTTTACAGTTCATCGCACGATCGATCCGTCGGGCGAGTCCAGTAAGGACCTTGCCCGGACCACACTCTATCAATGTTTCACAACCACTTGCCACCATCGCGGTCGCGCAATCAGCCCAACGTACCGGTGCGGTTAATTGCCGGATGAGACGGTCTCGGATAGCAGGCACACTATTCGTTGCCTGCGCATCCACGTTTTGAAAAACTGGGCAGGACGGATCGTTCATCGTAACTTCTGTTAACAATCTCTCAACACCTTCCGCCGCTGGTCTCATTAGTTCACAATGTGATGGAACGCTCACATCTAACGGTACAACACGTTTACGTTTATCGCCTTCCGACAACACACGATCAACGACCGCCTGCACGGATCCCGCGGCACCCGCGATCACGACCTGTCCCGGTGAATTGATGTTCGCTGGCGTTACCACACCATCGACTCCGTCGCATATAGCGCTTAGTTCGTCGAGTTCAAGCCCGAGTACCGCCGCCATGGCACCTTCCCCACGTGGAACCGCAGCCTGCATGAGCTTGCCACGTTCGTGCACGAGCGCGATGGCGTCACTAAACTCAAACACACCCGCAGCCGTTAACGCTGAGTATTCACCTAGACTATGACCCGCGACTGCACTCGGCGCCGCGCCACCTGCTTCGCGCCAAATTTCGAAAAGCGCTACAGATGTCGCCAGCATTACAGGCTGCGTTATCTCAGTGTCGTTAAGGCGCTCTTCGGGTCCATTCGTTACGAGCGCTACTAAATCTTCGTTGATGATCTTAGACGCTTGATGCAAACGCTCGTCCAAATGAGCGAAAGCATCTCTCAAGTCCGCGAGCATTCCGACGGCTTGCGCACCTTGTCCGGGAAACACGTATCCAATTTGCAACCAACTTACTCCTTTGAAAAAAATTCTCTGATCTTGTCTGGCACCTGCAACTCGACTTCTCGCACTGCTTGGTCGATCGCCGCGGTCATGCCAGCTTTCGATGTACTGTTGTGGCTCTTCACAACAACGCCATTTAAACCAACGAAACTCGCGCCGTTATGTCGTTGCGAGTCAAGCTTCTTCATTAGACGGCGAAAACGCTTTCGCGCGGGTTTACGTATGAGCTTTGCGGCATCGTCGCTGGCATCTTCCGCTAGTTCATTGAGAAACACATCTCGAATGAAGTTGACCGTACCTTCTACCGATTTCAGCGCGATATTGCCAGCATATCCGTCAGTAACGACAACATCCGCAGTCCCATCGAATATTCGACTCGGTTCAACAAATCCAACGAAGTCCACATCGCGGGTCTGCTCCAGCATTTGAGCCGCGTCTCTTAAAAGGGCCGGACCTTTTCGCTCTTCGATACCAATATTCAACAACGCAACTCGTGGCTGTTTTACCTTACCTACTTGGTTCGCGTACGCGACGCCCAATTTCGCAAACTGGTGCAACGTTGATGGTTTCCGCACGATATTAGCGCCGAGATCAAGCATCCAAAACGGTCGCTGTCGACCATCGAATTCCTTGATCACCGCAGGTCGATCAATACCTTCGGGCGTGTGCAAGAGATGCCGCCCGAGTGCCATGAGCGCGCCCGTACTGCCAACACTCACGAAGCCCTCGATGTCGCCATCCTGGAGCATGTGCATCCCGATGTGCATCGAGCTCCGTTTTCGTTCCGCTAATACTTCCCGTAACGAATCCTGCTCGTGCACCCAGTCTGTGCAATGAACAATTCGTTGAGCATCGCATACCCTGGATTTAAGCTCGCGACGGTCACAAATAAACGTCAACTCGCATTTCGAATGGTGCTCGAGTGCGTCAGTCGCCCCTTTCAGCAAATCAGCTGCAGGGAGCTCTGCACCTAATAAATCAACCGCGATCCGGCAGGGGCGGGACATGGTTGCAGACTCAAATCTGCGGAGACGTTAATCGTCGTCTAATTCAGGTTCAACGCCAGCAACTTGCTCGCCACGATAAATGCCGTCCGGGCTTACATGGTGCCGCAGATGAATGTCCCCCGTCAGAGGATCCATCGAGATGGCCGGTTTCTTGATTTTCTGGTGCGTACGACGCTTGTCACGTTTCGAACGCGTCTTACGGTTCTGTTGGACCGCCATAGTTCAGTCCCGTGGAGAATCCAATTGAAAGCGCGTAATTATCAACTATCGATTTAAAAGTTCGCGCAGATTAGCAAAGGGTTTCTGAGAAGATTCACTTGGTTTTTCGTCTTGCGTTTCTGCAGCAGCGTCGTTTTTCAGGTTACGGCAATTCTTTTCGTTTTCGCAAACTCGCCAAGGAATACTCAGTATCAGATCGTCCTCAATCAGCTCACTTACCGCAACTGGATTGTCCTCGATCACGATCACATCTGAGTCTTGCGCCAATTGCCTAGCAGTTTCATCAGACTCTACGATTCGGGCGTCGATATCCGCGTGAATCGTCGTCTCGACCGATTCTGCGCAACGATGACACGCTACCCCTGCGATCACCGAGGCGTGACCTTGCATCCTTATCAGGTTATTTTCGTCATGCGTAAAAGCGAGATCGACCTCGACAGACTTGCTGTCCGTCGTTATTTCGTTCATGAGCCGATCAAACGACGTCGTCGGTACCTCGCCACGCCAGCGACGATTTTTTCGAGCAAAGTCGCGAGGTGATACCTTCACGGCAAACGTTAGCTGATGAAAAAGACCTGCAAAATACTACGCAATTCGATGACTCGTAGCTTCTCGATCGAAGTGCGTATTTGAGTTTTCAATGCTTCCAGCATCTCTTTAACTGGCTTTTCACTGTGGCGCAATCACGTCTGATCCTCGCATCCGGCTCCAGTTACCGTCGCGAACAGCTGTCAACCGCTGGCTACGAATTTGAAACCAGGCCTTCGAACATCGACGAAACGCCGCTTCCCGATGAGACGCCACCCGAAATCGCAAAACGCCTCGCGTACCAAAAGGCAATCGCTGTTTTGACTGTTTGTCCTAGTGCGATCGTGATCGGCAGCGACCAGGTATGTGCATTGGACGGTCAAGCGTTAGGCAAGCCAGGAACAACGGAAGCCGCGATCAAGCAACTCCAGCTCTTATCCAACCGCACGGTGACATTTCATAGTGCTGTTGCCGTGTTGTCTGCGAATAACTCAAGGCAATTCATCGAACCGACAGAAGTCGTGATGCGCGACTTGACGCTAGCCGAAATCGAGAACTATGTCGCGTTGGACTCGCCGCTAGATACGGCGGGTGCCATTAAGTCGGAACAACGTGGCTCACTGATGTTTAGTCGAGTTACGTCAGATGATCCGAGCGCACTTATAGGTCTTCCTCTAATACGGTTAGCAGCTACGTTACGCGATTTTGGGATTAATCCGCTTGCGCCAGACGCTCCCAGTAGCTGACGATCGCTGAAGGCACGGGCGCGTTTACTTCGCCGATATCCGGCAATTCGAGCGCTCTCGCGTGGAGCATCATTCGCGATGCGCGTGGTTGAAATTTGCGATTACCGTACTTACGATCACCAAGGATCGGATAACCCGCGAAGGTCGCGTGTACACGAATCTGATGAGTGCGTCCCGTGACGGGTCGAGCCAAGAGCCAAGTAGCTCTGTTACATCGCGCGACAACGTCAAAGGCCGTTCGTGAACGCTGCCCAGCTTCGCTAACTCGGACCCTTCGCTCACCATTCGCGAGGTGGAACCGTTCAAGCCGAGCATCGACTGAATCGAGTTCTTTCGGCCACCCACCTTCGACTAATACGTCGTATGTCTTCTTAATATCGTTGTTACGAAACGCGTCGTGATATCGATTTAGCGTCGAACGATTCTTCGCGATCACTAAGCACCCCGATGTCGCCTTGTCTAATCGGTGAGCCAATTGCATGTCCGCGGTCCCAAATGCCTGCTCAAGCGTTTCGGCGATGCCGAATGACTCGCCAGTACCACCATGTACCGCGGTCCCTACCGGTTTGTTGAGCACCAAAAGGTTCTCGTTTTCATATATGACTGAGTTCCTTACATCGTTCAGCCACGAACGCGGAGGTGCTGCCGACTCGCTACGTTCCTCGATCCGAACCGGTGGAATTCGCACTTGGTCGTCGTATTCGAGTCGGGAATTTGGGCGTCGTCTGGACCCATTTACACGAACTTCGCCGGAGCGAATCATTCGATATACGCGGCTTCGCGGAACTCCTTTTAAATAACTAAGTAGAAAGTTGTCCAGTCGCTGACCAGCGCGCTCACCTACCTGTATCAGCTGAACATTTGCCATACTAACTCGACCGGGAGTCCCTAGCCGATGACTTTTTAACCGGAGCCCACTAACCGAACATCAGTGACACGGTGTAGACGTCGCAAGCTCACGATGACCAAGGATGCTTCGCCCAATCCGCTAACTTGCACCCAAATATCTGCGGTCGCTTCTTTATCTAGTGCCGGCGCGCCAAGTTTGAGATTGACGATGTTCACATTCAACTCCGCAATTTCGCGTGTGATATCACGTATCAGATTCTTGCGATCCAGTGCTGACAAGTGGATTTGCATCGTGACTTTTGAGTCTTCGTCGGTCTGCAGCACTTCACTCACTTCGAACTGAAGTTGAGCGATCTCCACCAGCATCTGTCGTGCTTTCATCGAACCCAAGGCTACCTCGATAAACAGTTCATCAGGCGAACCGAAATCTAGTGCCCGCGCCGCTTCTTCTGGAGTTAGTTTCAGGTTTAAGCGATCGATCTCTTGCTGCACCCAATCTCGACCAGCTTTCGCATTGTGTGTGCGATCGAAGTCTTGAAAGTAGCCCCGCAGTAATTCACGCGTCTTCGAGGTCTTGAAGTACATCAGGTCTGGGTCGAGCCACCGGCGCTGCGGCGTCGCACGCGGTTGCGTCAATATCTCAACGGTCTGTCCCGTCTTCAATTCGGTGTTTAAAGCAGCTTCTTCGCCGTCGACCAGAGCCCCCACGCAATGTAGCCCGATGTCCGTATGTACTTTGAACGCGAAGTCGAGAGCTGTCGATCCTGCTTCTAAATCAACGATGTGTCGTTGAGGTGTTGAAACGTAGGTCTTCTTTTCGGCGTCGCTGTTTTCGCGACTTGTCGCGTCAGTGTCTTCTACCGGATCAAGCGCTTCATGCCAATTTAGTACTTCACGCATCCAGTCGATCGATTCATCTTCCAGACTCGCGTCGTTTTCGCCCTTGTAACTCCAATGCGAGCAAACACCCAACTCGGAATCGACATGCATCTCGCGCGTGCGTATCTGAACTTCTAAGACCCTTCCCTGCGGTCCATAGACTGCAGTGTGCAGCGACCGATAGCCGTTTGACTTGGGATTGGCGATGTAATCGTCGAATTCCGCACCTATGTATGGCCATGACATGTGCACCACGCCCAGGACCTGATAACACTCAGGCACGGAATCAACAATCACTCGTATGGCAAGCACGTCGTGAACATCGTTAAAGGCGATGTCTTTCTCACGCATCTTGCGATAGATACCGTAGATGTTCTTGGCGCGACCCAGGATTTCTGCAGTGATGCCAAGTTCATTCAATCGCCAGCGTAGATCGGATTGAATCTTCGATACCAGCTCTTCCCGCTGTGATCGCCGTTCTTTGAACCGCGACGCGATGTCTAAGTAATCATCTGGTTGAAGGCAACGAAACGCGAAATCCTCGAGAACCCACTTTAGCTGCCAAATACCGAGCCGACTGGCGAGCGGCGCGTAAAAGTGAAGGACCTCGCTGGCGGCACGTCTGCTTTCCTCAGATCCATCGAAGCGCCTTGGATGTAATCGGACCAACCGTTCTGCCATCTTCAACACGACCACGCGTGGATCGTCGATCATTGCCACCAGCATGCGGCGCACGTTGTCGGATTGTCGTCGATTACGGCGAACCTGGAGTAGCGCACTGGTCGTAGCAGCCGAGTCAGCACTTGAGAGTCGTACCAAAGTCGAAAGCAGATTGCCGGCATCACCAGTGCCGAGCGTGTTCGGATCTAAGTCACCATCGGTCGCTGCAAAGAACGCTAAACCAGCGATAAGCGTTGGCGAATCCACCGGCAAGTGCAGTAGCTGGTCAACGAGTAGGTTAGCCTGTTCTTGAAGATCAGCTGTAGATAGAGCACACTCTATATGTTCGATTAATTCGCGATTGGTTTCGGTTAACTCAATCCTTGACCGAGTTTTGCTGATGAACCAATGCGAGTTCAGGTCAGGTTTGTCCGCGAGCTCAGTCATGTGCGGTCGCTCCGGAGACTTCCTCACGATATTGCTTAGCGGACAAAAGCGATCTCGCTTTTAATGCTCTTTCACCGAGATGGTGATAAAGTGCGTCCCGAAGTATTAATTTTGCTGCTTGGCGCGTTTCGGGTTGTTCGAATCGATTAACAGATATATTCAAAAGCACGTGTCCAGGATAAGATGTTTCTTCAGCATCCGCTGACTTCGTAAACCCTAGGATCGGGTCAAATAGATAGTTGGAATTTGACGAGATTACGTCGCCGGTCGCTTGCTCGCGATGGAATTCCAGCTCAAAACCCAATGCCTTAAGGAACCGCTTCTCGAACGATCGCAGCACGACATCCAAGTCTGCCTCTGCTTGTTCGAGGGAGGTCACCGCGGACTGGTACGCTGGTTGCACGTCATCGACAACTTGGTTTTCACGCATGCCGCGTCGCACGAGTTCATTGACATATAGTCCGGCGTAAAGCGCATTACCACCTAGCGTAGAAACGTGCTTGAGCTCACACGACCGAAGCGTGACCAAGCCATCCCGCGGACGCCAGCTCATCGCGTACTCAGAAAAAAGATCGATCGGAGTCGACCCGTTACGTTTCGCACCGCGATACATTGCGTGAACGTAACGTGATTCGCTCGTCAGCATTTCCAGAAGGAGGCTGGTTTCGCTGTAGGCGCGCCTGCGAAGTACGTAACAGGTTTCGTGAAGCATCGTTGAACTACTTGTAACCGAATTCAGCTAGGTGCTTGTGGCTCTCAGTCCAACCTGATCGCACCCGAACGTGCAAACGTAGATCGATGCTCTTGCCCAGAAAATCTGCGATGTTGTGACGTGCAGCTTCGCCGATCGACCGGAGTCGACTACCGCCTTTCCCGATGACTATGCGTTTTTGACTGTCACGCTCGATGCAGATGGATGCAAAAATCGTAGTCTGGTCTTGCGCCTCTTCGAATCGTTCGACGAGTACGGTGCTTCGATGCGGTAATTCAGCCCCTAATTGTCTAACGACCTGTTCACGAATCATTTCACCGACCAGAAACGAGGTTGAGCGATCCGTTACCTCATCCGCGTTAAACAGGTGAGGTCCTTCCTCTAGTTCGCTTTCGATAGCGTCGAGCAACATGTCCAATCCTTCATTGCGCAATGCTGCGACCGGGACTATAGCCTGAAATTTACTCTTACTTGCTACCTTTTCGATGAGTGGTAATAGCTGCGATTTGTTTCGAACACGGTCAACTTTGGTGAGTACGCAGATGACCGGTAAGTCGGTCTTCGCAAGGTGCTTGAGCACCGTCGCATCGCCATCGCGCCAACCCGTACCTTCAACCAAGAACAAGATCACGTCAACATCGTTGAGCGTACTCAGCGCTTGGCGGTTCATGTATCGTTCTATGGAACTTCCCGTTCGTTTACGCCCAGCATTGATGCCCGGTGTGTCCAGAAACATAAACTGACACGAACCGCGGGTTAGCACACCAAGTAATTGATGTCGTGTCGTCTGGGGCTTCCGCGACGTGATGCTCAGTTTCATGTCGAGGCAATGATTCAGGAGCGTGGACTTACCAACGTTGGGTCGTCCGATGATCGTGATGTAGCCTGACTTGGTTGCGGTGTTCATTTCCCACCGATTTTGTACAGAAGGACTTCCGCGGCGATGCGTTCTGCTTCCCGTTTCGAGTGTGCGACGCCTTCACCGTCGTGGTTGAGGTCTTTGACCGTACAGTGCACCTGCCAAAGTTCGCCGTTCGGGTGAGATTCATGCTTGACGACATCGTAAACTGGCGACTCAAAACCCGCCCAATCAGCCCACTCCTGTAACCGTGACTTCGCATGCCGCTCTAAATCCAAGGGTTTACTTTCAAGCGGATAGAGGTGCTGATCGACAAATGCCTGAACCGCGTCAAGTCCCCCGTCCATCGAAATTGCACCGATCACAGCCTCAAGTGCGTCTGCATAGATCTTTCGATTAACCGTCCGATTGTTTGCGATGCTGTTACCTAACCGCATGCGCTTATCGATACCTAACGAAACTGCAACCTGTGTCAGACGTTTATTGCTGACGAGGATGGATTTTCGTTCCGCCAACACACCCACTGACTTTTTTGACATGCGTTCGAACAACGCCGAACTCACCGCATAGCCCAAGGCTGCGTCGCCAAGGAATTCGAGACGCTCGTTGTTTTCGACGTCCGCGCTTGCGTGCACCAACGCTCGTTCAAGAATCGACGTGTCCTTGAATTGGTAGCCAATGGCGTCTTGCAAGTCAGCAAGGTCCTTTTCATTCATCGAGAATCAATCGCGCCCAAAAATTAGGCGCTCTCAAGCACCATTTGCCATGATGCCTAACGAATCCAAAATCTGCCGAGCCGCTTCTGTTTCTGCAGCCTTGCGAGAGCGAGCTGCAGCGGTACGTGTGATGGCAAGTCGCTTGATTGTGCACTTAACGTGCCAATCGGAACCGCCAGACCGTTTAGGATCTTGCACAACATCGTATTCCGGATATTCCATACCTTGCTTCGATACCCAATTCTGAAGCGCCGTCTTCGGGTGCATTTGAGTTTCTTCAAGCGTCGGCAAGGTCTGTATCACAAATTTGTCAATGAACTTACGCGCGGGCCGAAGACCTCCATCGATGTAAATTGCGCCGATCAACGCTTCAACAACGTCCGCATACATTTTGACGCCACGGTTTTCAACGTTGTACATACCTTTCCCAATAAACAACTGCTCATCCAAACCGAGATTAAGCGCGACGGACTGCAAATGCACGTTGTTAACACTCATGATCTTCAACTGCGTCAACGTACCTTCATCGATATCGGAGTACTGGCGGTATAGGTACTCTGAAACGATCAATTCAAGAACCGAATCACCAAGGAACTCAAGCCGCTCGTTGTTGACACGGTCCACACTTGCATGCGTCAACGCTTCGTCTAGACGGGTGAGGTCTTTGAAGCGATACCCTATGCGAGTTTGAAGACGCCAATGTCGAAATATCCCGAATATCGCGTCGTAGAGATTGAGCTTCATCGATCTACGCTCAAAGCAGCAAGAAAGGCCTCTTGTGGAATATCCACCTTCCCCACCTGCTTCATACGTTTCTTACCTTCTTTTTGCTTCTCGAGTAGCTTTTTCTTCCTCGTCACGTCGCCGCCGTAGCACTTCGCGGTAACGTTTTTACGGTACGCTTTGACGGTCGTACGAGCGATCACTTGTCGCCCGATCGCGGCCTGAATTGCAACGTCGAACATTTGTCTTGGGATCAGCGCTTTCATCGATGAAGCCATCTCGCGACCCCGAGCATTCGCGCGTTCACGATGTACGATCATCGCTAGGCTGTCGATTTTTGTTCCGTTGATCAAGATATCGACTTTGACTAGTGGTGCCGTTTCGAAGCGATCAAATGAGTAATCAAGCGACGCATAGCCTCGACTGACCGATTTGAGCTTGTCGAAGAAGTCAAGCACGACCTCACTCATAGGTATATCGAACCGCAGCGACACTTGTCCACCCGTGAAGAGCATGCTTCTCTGCACGCCTCGCCGACCAATGCAAAGCTCGATGACATTACCGAGATAGTCGGGTGGCACCAGTATGTTGACCTCGGCAATCGGTTCGCGGATCTCCACAATACGACCGGAATCATCAAGCTGGGAGGGATTGTCGATCCGTAAGGTTTCGCCGTCTCGGTCGACTACCTCGTAGACTACCGACGGTGCGGACGTGATGAGGTCAAGGTCGTATTCACGCTCTAACCGTTCCTGCACGATCTCCATGTGGAGCATCCCGAGGAAACCACAGCGAAAACCGAAACCTAGTGCATCCGATGTTTCGACCTCAAAGTGCAACGCTGCGTCATTCAAGCAGAGTTTTTCTAACGCGATTCG
Organism: Pseudomonadales bacterium; assembly: GCA_022822135.1. Taxonomy (GTDB): domain Bacteria; phylum Pseudomonadota; class Gammaproteobacteria; order Pseudomonadales; family Azotimanducaceae; genus Bin55. Next base: position 18,831 of record JAJECH010000062.1, on the reverse strand, counting down.
CATCGCTTCAAAGTCGTCTGAGTTAGACGGGTACAACCCTGCAAAAATCTGTGGCTTCGCTTTCGCGAATCCTGGTAGCGCGGGTGTTTCGCTATTGGCAAAAACCAGCGTATCTCCGACGGGTGCCCCGTGGATTTCCTTGATACCTGCAACGACGTAACCAACTTCCCCACTTTGCAGCACGTCTACTTTTTCTCGACGTGGCGTGAAGACGCCAACTTCGTCAATCGTGTGAGTCTGTCCGACTGAATAAGCAACGATTCGGTCGCCTTTACGAAGTTCACCAGCAAACACGCGTACGAGCGAGACCACGCCGAGGTAGTTGTCAAACCAAGAGTCAACAATAAGTGCTTGCGCACCTTCAACATCGGAAAGTTGTGGCGCAGGAATTCGTTCAACGAGCTGTTCAAGCAGTTCATCAATGCCGTCGCCTGTCTTTGCGCTAATCCGCACTACGTCGTCCGTCGAAAGTCCGATGATCTCTTCAACTTCCGTCGCTACGCGCTCTGGTTCCGCCATTGGCAAATCCATCTTATTGAGCACTGGGAGTACTTCGACCCCAAGGTCAATCGCACTGTAGCATGTCGCAACGGATTGGGCTTCAACGCCTTGGGCAGCATCCACCACTAATAACGCGCCGTCGCATGCCGTCAGTGAACGTGACACCTCGTAACTGAAGTCCACATGCCCAGGCGTGTCGATGAGATTGAGTTGGTAGGTCTCACCGTTCGCCGCCTCGTAACTCAGTCGTACGCTTTGCGACTTAATCGTGATCCCGCGTTCACGTTCAAGATCCATCGAATCGAGAACCTGCTCTGCCATCTCACGTTCTTGGAGGCCGCCACATTTTTGAATCAAGCGGTCTGCAAGCGTAGATTTCCCGTGATCAATATGGGCAATGATCGAGAAATTTCGGATATGAGTTATGGAGCTGCCCATGGCAGAACGATTATGGGTTGACGTAGCGTCGTTTGAGGTGGGATAAATAAGACGTGGCGGATAGTTTTTCTCCCGTCACGGTACGAATCAACGACTGACCTTCTAACAGGCTTCCTTTAGAGTGAATATTCTCTGCTAACCAAGCGGAAATTGCGCTAAAGTCGCCTTGTCGGACGTTTTCTGACTGATCGCCAATTTTACGAACACACGCTTGATAGAGCTGCGCCGCGAAAATCGCGCCTAGAAGATAGCACGGAAAGTACCCAAACAATCCTGCGTACCAGTGAATGTCTTGCATACAACCATTCTGGTAGTTGTCACGAGTGTCGATACCCAGTAGATCCATCATGCCTTCATTCCATGCATCGGGCAGGTCCTTAATCTCAAGCTCGCCATTGCACAACTGCTTTTCAATTCCGTAGCGTAAGAAGATATGGAACGGGTAAGTCATCTCATCCGAGTAGACACGAATCAAATCGCGCTTCACGTGACGAACGTTTCGCTTGAAGTTCTCAAGCGACCATGATTCCTCCGACCCGACGCGACGCAGAAGCAATCTAATCATTGGATGGATGTACTCCAGGAACGCATCGCTTCGACAGACCTGCATTTCCATGAATAGCGACTGGCTCTCATGCACCGCCATCCCCGTCGGCTCGCCGACGAACTGCATGATCCAATCGGCAGGTTGATTCTGGGTGTAACGAGCGTGCCCGGTTTCATGAAATACCGCAAACAGCGAGTGCGTAAAGTCGTTCGCACTCAATCGCGTCGTTAAACGTGCGTCATTCGCAGTCCCACATGAGAAAGGATGAGCGCTTTGATCCAATCGGCCTCGATCGAAATCGAACCCCAGTTCCCGCATTGAAAATTCCGCGAGCTTGAGCTGATCCGCATCCGAAAACGATTCGTCAATCGGCATCGGCGAGACCTGAGTAGACTCAACGACTGGGACTTCGCGTAACAAAAACGTCTTAATTTCATCGAATACAGGATCGATATCAGACTGTCGACTCCCGGTCTCATATTGATTCATCAGGGCGTCGTAAGGCGTGAGCTGAAACGCCTCGGCTAGACACTGGCTTGTTTCAATCGAGACGTTAATCGCTGCTTCGAGATACGGTAGCGTATTCGCCCAATCATTGAGTGGTCGATTGCGCTCCCACGCCGTCTGGCACTCTGAATGGACTCGCTTGGATTCTTTCAGCAAGTCCTCCGGAACCGCGATCGCTTGTTTCCGCGCGTGTTCGGCTACACGCACATTCGCCGCTTCCATATCGGATAGCTCACCTTCGATCGCGGATTCAAGCAAGTCGCCAAACGCCTCATCCGCGATCAACCTTTGTCGCAACGCCGCTGTCGTCGCGACCATTTCCGCTCGATTGGGTGCGCTTGCCGGTTTCATATTCGTAGATTCGTCCCAGTTGGACAAATCCATCATGTGGTCGAGCGCTTTGATTTCGGCGATTTTGCCTTCAAGTTCAGCGTAAGCCTGATTCACTTTGCGTCCGTGAAATCCAATGTCAATCGTCAAGCATAAGACCACGAGCGCGAATCAAGTCGGACTTCGCGTGACGAACGTTTCGCTTGAAGTTCTCAAGCGACCATGATTCCTTAGATCTGCGGGATTGACAATGAAGACATTTGCATTGTGGAAAACGACCCGACATCGAATCGAATTGACATCCTCTCCTCCCTTAAGGAAGAGGATTCCGGCCGCGCTCAAGCATGGCATAAGCCCATGCGAAAGGGCTTGCTGAGACTATATTTCAGCTTCGATTAAGTACGGACCATCCGACGCCAACGCGGTTTCAAGTGCGTCCGCAAACTCTTCGCCCGTCGTAGCTTTTTTCCCTGGAACTCCCTGTCCCTGAGCGAGTGCTACCCAGTCTAGCGGCGGATCATTCAAGTTGAACAGCTGTGCTGCTCGGTCGCCAATCTGATTTACTCCCATACGAAGGTATTCAACTTCAAGAATGTTGTACTGACGATTTGAAAACACGACAGACTTCACGTTTAGGTTCTCCCGAGCAGCTGTCCATAAATACTGCAGGGTGTACATTGCACCACCGTCTCCTAATAACGCAAATACTGTGCGTTCCGGGCATGCAATCGCTGCTCCAACCGCTACTGGACCACCATCTCCGATCGATCCGCCAGTCAGGTTTAACCAACTATGCCGAACGCAACCTCGCATGACATCGTATGCCGCGCCGCCGCCCCCTGAATCCACGGAAACGATGCTCTCATGCGGTGCAAGTGCTGCTAACGCTTGTCCGATCGAACGTGCACCGAGACGTCCCTGCGGGCATTCCGGTCGATCACCGTTCATCGGAATCATGTCGTCTGCCGCGATTTCATCCGCGATCTGTATCAGAGCGTGCGCGACATCTTCATGTCGGTGCGCTAAATGGAGAATCTCGCAACCGTCAGGAACGAGCGAACTAGGTTGGTCTCGATAAGCAAAGAAACTCACGGGTACGTCCCCGCCAGCAAGTATTAATTTCGAGTAACCCGCTAACGTCGCCAGTACGTGCTCTGGAAAATACGGCAGACGATTGACTGAGGGAAGGTCCGGACCTGCTTCTACTCGCGCTGGAAACGTGGGTGTAAACAAGGAGCATTGTGTTTTAGCTGCGATACGACCCGCTGCTCGAATGCCCTCTTCGGTCAATGCATTGCCATCGAGTAAAAGTACGGTCTTCGAATCAATCTGGCTTGCGATGGTATCGATCACATGGGGTTGCACCATTGCACGTTCTGCGAATGGACGCGATTGCGTTCGTTCAATGCCTTCATCCCATGCGCAATCGGTCGGAACGATCAGAGTCGCGATGTTGCCGTTAGGGTCTGGGTGATTTCCCATGGCCGCGTGCGTCGCGTCCGCAGCATCAAGTCCAACGCCATTTGATGTGCGTGAGGATCGAATCCAACTAGACACCGGTTTAGCAACAGCTTCAACATCCGACGTCAATGGTGCGTCATATGCGGCATGATGTATGGCGTGATCGCCAATGATGTTAATAAGCGGCGTTCCGGCCCGTCGACAGTTATGAAGGTTGGCAATCCCGTTGCCAAGTCCCGCACCGAGATGGAGTAACGTCGTCGCCGGTAGCCCTTTCATACGGCCATACCCGTCGGCCGCACCACTGCATACACCCTCAAACAGACAGAGACTCGTATTGAAATCACTTACTCGATCGATCGCCTGCACGAGATGCATCTCAGACGTTCCCGGATTGGCAAAACACTGGGTAATCCCGTGATTTACTAATGTTCGGACGAGACTCTCAGCGCCGTTCATTCCTACCTCATTGCGATTTTGGGAGCCGAATTTTCTATATGGTTTTTACGAGGAGCTCGGCGTTGCGCGATTCTGAGTATGGGAAAATCCGAACTCCTGAAATGACTTGAGCCCCTCAATGACTCTTAATTTCGCATTCAGTCGAATCCAAACGGATGGAGCCAGCTTTCGGCCAATCTACGACGCGATCGTAAGTCCCGAACGAAGTAAATTAGGCGAAGCTGGAACATGGGGCGCTTTCTTTGGCTTGTTTGGTCTCGCCTCAAACGAACTGGTCCTGGTCACCACCGGTGACGTCGCGAACATGGATGACCGACTCGGTTCGATTGACGCAGTTCGAAGCAGTGAGACACTCTATCTCGAACCAACCGTTAGACCGGACAGTTATGAACCACGTTCGCGCGCAGGTTTGTATGTGTTTCGATTCTTTGATGTTCGAAATAAAGACGTAGACCAAATCGCACAACTCTCCAAAACGGCATGGGAGACATTTGAAACGTCAGATCAATATCAAGCAATTCCGCAGGCGTTGTTCTGTGAGCAGGACCGCACGCAAGAATTTGGCAAAATGCTGCTATGTACTTGGTACGACGGATTGAATTCATGGCAACTCTCACGGACCCCGGCACCCGAAGCGTCAGCTAATTTCCGTGCTCGTGGGGAGCTCACCTTACGCGCGAAACCCTACGCAACTCGGCTAATTACAGGTTAGCTGTGCCTTGATTTGGATCGTGTTGTTGAAAAGTACGAATATGCTCGGCTAAATTCGCAGCCTTAGTGATTTCAGGTTGCCAATGCGCAGGAAAATAACGCGCAAAGTCGCTACGTGTAAAGCGCGGATCAATTAGGACAACGATACCTCGATCCTCCTCGCCACGAACCACTCGACCAGCTGCTTGCACCACCCTAGTCATCGCTGGTCGGCGATACGCGATTTCGTAACCATGGTCGGACAGAGCAGAAATGCGATCACGTTCCATTGAACGTGGTGGTATACCAGGACTCACAACGATGACACCTTCAAGCGACGCCTGCTCAATGTCAATTGATTCTGTGAATACGCCGCCCATGACCACGAATCCAAGTTGATCGTCATCAAACGCCAGCCGATTCAGAAAATCGTCACGCTCTTCAAGACTCATGCGAGGTCGTTGAACAAGCGATGTTTCAGCGACGGAGATGTGGTCAAGTACTAAGTCCATGTAGGCAAACGAAGGAAACGCAACGAGCCAATTGCCAGTCGAGACACTTCCAATCGTCTCAATCAAGCGCGCTAGTTCAGGCGCGGTACGTGCACGCTCATCGTAGTAAGTTGAGAGATCCGAGACGACGTAGACGCTCAGTCGAGTGACATCTGGTGCCAAGGACGCACTCTTTATCGGTCCTTCGAGACCATGTTCTTCATTAAAAAGTTCGCCAGGTGACAAGGTTCCTGAAAACCGAATGGATCCATGAAAATCGTCTACAACGCGCTGGATCCATGCATCCGGTAACAAACAGCGGAATTGAATGTGGCGCTCGTTTCGAGTCCGACTGAGCAACCACACAAACTTTTGAGGGTCTTCCTCGCCGATCTTCGCGATAGTTCGAAAACGTAAGAACGCGTACAGACATGCGTCGAGTGCATCGAGATCCGTCGTGTTTCTAAGACGCAGATCGTCGGACTCAAACAACCGATCAACTGCGTCGATCAAACCAGGATCGATTTCGTCTAGAACCGCTTCCCCAATTGAAGGAAGTGTGTTATCGAGGAAATCATCAAGTAGACGATGAATCCTATTGAAATGAGCTTCTAACGATGAGTTCTCGGTTTCGGTCAGGGCGGATTCGATCAAGTCAAGATCAAATTCACAGCTCAACATGTCTCGAACACGCTCGGTTAATCGGTGAGCTTCGTCGACCAGCAACGCTACTCGATCAAATAATCGAGAGCGTAGCCGCTTGAGCTGCACCAATGGATCGAACACGTAGTTGTAGTCGCAAATTACGATGTCAGACCACTCCGCTACATCGAGTGACAATTCAAACGGACAAACTTTTTGCGACCGAGCAACGGCGTCTATCGCCGAGCGATCGACGACACCTCTTTGCAATAGTTGCCTGACCGCTTCTCGCACACGGTCAAAGTGACCTTTTGCGTAATCGCATTCTTCAGGTCGACAGGCAGCACCAGGCGTCAAACACACGCGTTCTTTCGCGGACACTGTTACCTGGACGAGCTTGTCGTTTTGCTCACGAAGCGACGAGAAGGCGTCTATTGCTGCTTGTTGACCGGTTGTACGCGCGGTGCTATATATCACCCGATCTAGTTCCCGTTCGCCCATCGCTTTAACTGATGGGAACGCAGTCGCCATAGTCTTCCCAGTACCAGTTGGTGCTTCCATCAGAAGATTCGTCTCGTCGCGCAAACTCACGAAACCGTGCCTCGCAAGCTGAAGCTGATTCTGGTTGTAGGTCGAAAATGGAAACGATTGGGACGTCGCATTCTCATTTCGCGCTGCAACACGCACCAACACGTCGTTTACCCAGTCACAATAGTCTCGCGCTGTCGTTTCAAAAAAATCGTCGAGGTCAGAAGCCTCTTCAGATTGTTCGAAGGATCGCGTCTCACCCGAGTCGGGATGAATGTATGTTAGGCGGGTAACGATCGATGCCGTTTGCCTTCGCGCTTCTAACATCGCCGCATATAGACGTACCTGAGCCTCGTGAACTGTCTTATCACAGGAAGGTATTCCGTTCGGGTCCTTCCGCGTCGTTTTTATCTCCTCAACGAGAAGCCGAGAACCGTGGAGCTCGTCTTCGATCGCAACACCATCGGCACGCCCAGTGACATGCAGTGTGATGGATTCGTGCTGGAACTCGCGTTTAACCCGGACCTCGACCTCATATTTCGCATGAGACTGCTTGATTTTCGCCTGATACTTGCTTTGTGCATCGATCCCTTCTCGAGCACTTGTAGGATCCTCCGATCGGTCGTCTATGTCGCCACGTCGATGGACAAACGTTGCCAACTCAGTTACGCCGATTGAGATTTCCACTGGTTAGCTAAATTTCCAAACGTAAACGTTGAAGTTTGCCTGCATCAATCGCTCTATCCATAGACGTTGGTTAGGACGCAGTTGATCGCCAGGTCCTTTAATCTCAATAAAGGCGATCTGGCCGTTTTCGTCAACAACCGTTAGGTCTGGAAATCCCGCGCGGAACTGTCGAAGGTCCTCGGTCACAATTCTCAAGAGACCGACTAGGTCCTCCGTCGTCATGGCATTAAGAACTGTGGTGAGCAACTTAGGCGTGAGAATTGACCACGCGACAAGGTGATTACTAATACCGCGCTTTTCCTCTGCCGTAGAAAGAACCCGGTCTTTGAGTTCACTTGATTGGATGAGAGGATCAACACAACAGTCACGGCGAACATCGAAAAACTCAGGCCAATACAGGTCTAAAGGTGTCGCTTGAAACGGGTTTACGAAAGCGCCACGCACGGCGGCGTACAACCACTGCCAATATGCCAATGCGAACAGGCCATTGGGGAGCAGGTTCTCTAAGTGCCAAGCCTGACACCCTTCGGTCATCAATCGATGAACCGCGTATGACTCGATTCTGTGGCTATCCCCGACTGGCGCAGAATCCTTTCGAACTCTAATTTCAGATTGCACGGACTTCGACTTCCCAAAACGAAGTGCGAATGAGCGTTCTCCGTATGATCGTGGCGTCTCCAGTATTTCTTGCCGAACGTGTTCTACTTCGTCGGTCCTGCCTTCTTTTTTCTGAATGCGCATCGTTCGTTCACGCGACGGATGTGCGGTCGAGCTTCGATAACACATCAATGCCATTTCGTGTTTTTTCGTCCGTTCCAAGTTTCGACCGAGCTCATTCAAGATTCGACTACGCCGCAGTTCTAATACCCGGTCTTTCTCCCGAGTTTCAATTGCGGAATAGATCGCCTTAGCGTCCTGTTCAGAGACGGTTTTTCCAAGCGTCTCGACGCGTTCCGAGAGCTCATTGAGTTCGAGGTAACGATCAACGGCTCTTCTATTCTCGAAGAACCTAAACGCTGGGTCCATCTCGTAAGCCTCGAACCGCGTCACACCGAGATCCCGAATAACAAACTCGTCAATCTTTTGTGTCGAATTGCCAAAGAAGAGCAGGCAAAAAAGCTTGAAGAGTTCAGTCGCTGTCACTTGCAACCACGGGTACTGTGCAACCACGCGATTGCGGATCGCTACATCGTCGAACAACGACTGTATTCCCTCGATCAATTCGGATTTTCTTCCGCCCAATTCCCGATGTACGAATAACGTCTTCAACTCAGCGATCGTCAATAACCCGAGAATCTCTGTACATTCCCCGTCCACGTCGGTGGAAATCAAACGTGCGTTACTTAATTCAGTCAGAGCTGTTGAGATGTTGTCGACGTCCGCATACGACAACGAGTCTAAGCGGATATAGCTTTTCGTTCTTGCCAGAAGTCGTGCAAGTAATCGAAGTCCCGATTCCGATAACGCTAATGCCGAAACTGCGAATTGCGATTCCTCGGCTGTCAAGAGATCGTCATACTGGTCACAAACCGTAGTGATGACAGCAGTTAGGTTCTCCGCGTAGTAGCCATCCGGAGGCGTCTGATTCGGGGTTAGTCGAGGCAAGATGTGTTTGTACGAGTCAGCAAATATCGCAATCAAAATACCTCAGCACAACTTTCTCTCACCGTACTTCAGCCGACTATCGACTCATGTGCCATAATGATTGCCACACAGTTGTGAACTTGAAAGAAACTTTAAGGTCAAAACTGTAAACGATGACGTAATCGCGTCAGCGTGGCGGGACCTGGTACAGAGGTTTCTGATTCAGTTGCTCGCTTACAACTTGGTGTTGGATGATTGAGGAAAACTATGTCCAAACTCTCAGTAAATCCTCTCGTTTTAGGAGTGGGTGCTTTTGTAGTAGCAACTGCCGGTTCCTCGGTTCTTGCCGCGGATTTAGACGCAGCGCTTGATACGACCGCATTAGATGATTCTCTTCTCACGATTGCTGACTCTCACGAAGGTGAAGGCGAATGCGGTGAGAAAGACGAAGAAGGCAAGTGTGGCGAAGGCCAATGTGGTGAAGACGACGGCGGCGAAGAAGAAGAGGAAGAAGAGGAAGAAGCCTAGTTTCGAATGAATTAGTTACGTGCACTAGGCTTGTAGCTAATACCCATCGAACATAGTCGAGCCGTGGGTGCATGCATCCACGGCTTTTTCATGGTTGAACCTGAATACCAGAGCGTAATCGCTACCGTATTTGAAATAGAAAAAAACCAGCCAATCCTATAATTTTTAGACCGCGACGCGAGCGCAAAACAAAGCACTTAATCGTTGATTTTCTTGGTCTATCGACTTCATGAACGCATCAAGAATATTGCGTCAAACTGCGCTAACCTTACCAGTACGATGATTTGCGAGCACACCCTGCGTAAAGTTCTGATCGCATGCAGTGCGATGGTTTTTCTCACTTCGCTTTCGGCACAAGAGTCGCTCGAATCTGCTCAACGTGCGCCGAAACTCTTGGCGGCGATTGAAGACCAAACACTATTCCTAAATCCTCGATTAGTCGACTCTGGCGGTACGGTCGCATCCCAGCGTGTCTATCTACGCGACTTACACCTCTCCTTCGGAGATGTACCGAATCAAAGATTCTCTGCGTATCCCTACAACAAGTCGATCGCAGATGCATGGATTGTTGAGAACTTTCTCATCGTGTTGGCGAAGTCGACGGGCACCGCTCAAGTTGCAGTAACCGCTAGCAATGGATTTGGGTCCATGATCGACTGGTTTATCGTCCATGTCGAGGAGAACTCAGACGAACATGCAATGAATCAAGCGGACGTGGCATTTCAGTCTGAATTCGTCACTGCGCAGATTGACCTCACGAGCGAAAACGTTCTCCAGTTACCTGAACTCTCGGCTCAACCAGCGAAATACCGCGTCGTACCTGACCTGCCAGCTGGTCTGATATACGACAACGGCACTAAATCAATCCATGGTCGTATTGAGGGTGCAATAGCCAATTCGACGTATTACTGGATCGGTGTTACCGACCACGGCGTCGCCATACAACAGTTCTCATTTGAACTCACCTCAAAGAACGGTCGAGTGATGAACACAAGCCAATCGCTTCTGTCCTTTGATAGGTCTTTAACCCCAAGCGTTGGTGAAATTTCAGACACGGGCGACTCGCAATCAGCAAGTCCAAGTCGCAGAACACCCGCACGAACAATTGCGGCATCGCGACCGCAGCAACCACGAAGCGAGAGTGAATATTCCATACATCAGACTCTCTTGCATGGCGTGACCAGCGCCATGCACTCGCGATTTCGCGATCTGTCCATACGCCAAGACAGTCCCCAATCGAATGCATCTACCCTGTGGAACTACGCGAGCACGCGCGTTACGTCAGACTCATCGCGAACCGGATTTGAACCCTCAGGTATATACGTGGGTTTTGATACCCAGTTGGAGGAGAACCTTACAACCGGCGTGACCATCGGTTTCGATAGTCAAGGTTTTAACAACACTTCATTGCGAAATTCGAATCGCACGCGCACTTTCGCTTCAACCAACCTCTCTAGCGTCATGCCTTACGCACGCTGGCATGATGGAAGTGGTGCCGAAGTTTGGGGAATCCTCGGCGTGGCGCGCGATTTCTCTCAATATGAAGGCGCACCAGCTCAGAATGCAGATTTGAATGGTCGCAATCTCTTCATGGGAGCCGTAGGTTGGCGGCATTTGATTGGCTCTTCTGGGAATGTTCATCTGTCTACTGTAGGCGACGCAGGTCTCACTATTCCGTTACGCACGAGCATTGCTGACTCAGATGCCGAGTTGTTGGACTACATCAGTTCGAGAAGTCTCCGCGCTGGTCTAGAGATGTCGTTCACTGGTGAGCAAGTGCAGCCTTACGTTGGTTTAAGTGGCCGCGTGAATAGCAACCCTCTTACGCGTGACGCTACGTTAGAAGCACTAGGTGGCGTCCGCTACACCTCACTCAGCGGATTGACGTTTGAAGCCGAAGGGCGCGCGCGCTCAGCTCAAGATGCATTTCAAGATTCTGAGCTGGTCTTCAGTGTGGCAGCACACCTTGACCCTGGTCTGCCTGGGGAAGGACTAGCCCTATCGGTTGCCCCGACCTACGGTGTTAATCCTTCACGCCTATTGACCACGCCTGATCCGTCAATCGGTTTTGTAAATTACAAAGATCAGGATTTACGCAATTCAGGCGAATACGTTTGGGCGATGAGCGGCTCTCTGAGCTACGGCATGCCCATCGGCGGCTCCGGTGTCATCACGCCGTTTGGGCAGATCGCTATTTCGACCCTTGACCAGACGCGAATGGGTGTCCGAGTCGCGCTCAATTCGAATCTCGACCGATTGTTCAATCTCGAGATCGCCTCTGTGCTTTCTCGATTCGATCAACAGGCATTTGAGAAAGGTGTCGATATTCAACTCCGGCTTGTATTCTGAGGGAGTTAGCTCGACCCATTCGTCGGATTAAGTAGCTCACGTTATTACGCGCGTGTCCCAGCTTGCACCATACTGTTTTGTGACGGTCACCGATCAAAAAGCGCTTGATGCGGTGCATGAGTCCGGATCACGCAACGGATCATTTCGGGACCGTCATCCCTGGCTGGTCGCACAGGAACTACTTCAACTCGCCGACTCGAAGAGGGAGCTCGTCCCCCTTGTGTTCGTTGTCGAAGCTGAACTAAAACTAAAAGATTGGGCGATCGTTCGTGAGATTGATGTCGTCACGTATTCTGGTCAAGCGTACGAAACCCAATGTTCGTTCGAACACTTGCGTCCAGTGAACCCAATCTTCGAAGAGCTCAACAGCTTGGTCCTGCTGCCGTCAAGCGAGCAACTTCACCGGGAAACACTTGAACCAATTCGTAAATACCGACAGCACCTCGACGAGCTCCACGTATTCCCTTACGCAATTTGTGAAACCCCCGCGTTCACATACACTGACTTCGATACCGATCAAACTCGGCAAATCACTTAATAACCTGAGGCTTCGCGGTTTGTCTCAGTGACTTCCTTCGCTTGCGCCAATTGCGAACTTGCCGAACCCGCTAAAAATGCGCTATCGGTACCTAGCGTTACAAGATTGAATCCTTGTTCAAGGTATCGCTTCGTCGCGTCAAGACTTCCGGTATGAATTCCGGCGGCGATGCCGTGCTTACCACAGGTCTCACGAATCAGTTCGACCGTATCAATGTGCTTCTGGTCCTGGCTTCCGGTTGTCGGGCTCAACCCCAATGCGTAGCCTAAATCGGATGGGCCGATATAGATCCCATCAAGACCTGGGGTCGAAGCGATTTCGTCTAAATTCGCTATACCGTCCGCTGTTTCTACCATCGCGATGCACGCGATTTGGTCGTTTGCTTCGTGAGCGTAGCCACGACCGCCGTACATCGCCGCGCGAATCGGACCGAAGGAGCGATGACCAACCGGCGGATATCTACACGAATCGACGGCCAATGCTGCTTCCTCACGGTTGTTGACCATCGGCACGATCACACCATAGGCGCCTGCATCCAGCGCTTTCATGATTTCATATGGTTCGTTCCACGGCACCCTCACGAAAGGCACAGAATCGTAATTCGAGATTGCGGGCAGCATGTACTTGAGATCGTCGTAGCTCAGCATGCCGTGCTGCAGGTCGACGCATAGATAGTCAAACCCCAGATTTGACATCGTTTCTGCAGTATAGGCATTACCAATGCTGAGCCAGCCGCCCACCGACTGTCCGCCTTTTCGCCATGATGTAAGTGCAGTGTTCTCTCGCATGATCGTACCCACTCCAGGTAAACAGCACCACCATTGCGATATATAGGGTGCCTAAAAATGGTTGCGCGGCGATTTTAGCCACGCTTCCAATATCATTCCTCGCTTCGCAAATCAGCAAAACCCGTATGAAGATGTTCGCGCGTTCCAAGGGAAGCATCTAAATCATGACGACGAATGCATCACTCAAACGCGCAATAGACGAGGTCACCGCTCCTGGTAAGCCATTCGAAACCGAGACGGTTCGAATGAACGGCGTCGACTTCTTAGGGTTTGTACACGCGCCAAGCAATCTTCGTGAGCTCTACCGATCCGGATTGAGACACGAAGTCGACTTCTATATCTACGAAGATGAGCGCTACTCGTTTGACGACGCCTGGAAAATCTCGGCGCAAGTCGCAAATAAGCTAATCGCCATAGGCGTTGAGCCTGGCGATCGGGTTGGCGTATCCCTAAGAAACTACCCGGAATGGATATTCGCGTTCATGGGGATTACCTCGATGGGCGGTATTGCTGTTGCCATGAACGCCTGGTGGTCCGCTGAAGAAATGGAGTACGGCATTGAGGACAGCGGCTTAAAGCTGCTATTTGTCGATCAGGAACGGCTTGAGCGGGTTGGCCCTTTAGCGAGCAAGCTAGGTATTGAGATCGTCACCGTACGATGCCAAGACGAATCCTTCTCAACTTGGGAAGCCTTCATCTCTGGTCGTAGCGATGTGATGCCTGAAAGTGAGATTACACCTGAAGACAACGCAACGTTGCTCTATACATCGGGTTCGACCGCACACCCCAAAGGTGTCTTGTCCACACACCGTTCCATTTGTAACGCACTACTCGGTTGGGAAGCTGCCGGCGCGGTTGGGTATCAGTTAACGGTTAATGAGAATCCGGAAATCGCGCAGCAAGTCGCTTCAGGCTCCGGTCCCAGTCCTGCATTTAGGCCATCAACAATCTTGTCGGTCCCATTGTTTCATGTGACAGGATTGGTCGTTCAGTTTCTCTCATCCTTTCGTCACGGTCGTAAATTGGTCGGGATGTACAAGTGGGATGTTGAACGAGCTTTACAAATCATCGAGGCAGAGCGCATCACATCGTTTAACGGCGTCCCCACGATGTCCTACGAGCTCGTAAAGTCTGCATCGCTTGGTAAATACGATGTCAGCAGCCTCCAAAGCGCTGGTGGCGGAGGCGCCGCGATGGCTCCAGAACAAGCGAAAGAAATTGACAAAAAGATCGCGAAGGGTGCATCGGGTACGGGTTGGGGTATGACCGAAACCCAGGGTCTCGCAACAAGCATCGGAGGACCTGCGTTTGCGCTTCGGCCACGAAGTTGTGGACGCGCACTCCCCCCGCTCGTGAAGGTGAAGGCAGTCGACGAGGCAGGGAACGAACTAGCTCCATTCGAAACGGGGGAACTCTGTATCTGGGGGATACAGAATTTCAGCGGTTATTGGAACAATCCCGATGCGACCCGTGAGACATTGGTTGACGGGTGGGTGCATACCGGCGACGTCGGCCACCTTGACGATGAAGGTTATGTTTTCATCACTGATCGTATGAAGGATATCGTCATTCGAGGCGGAGAAAACATCGGTTGTCAGGAAGTCGAAGCCGCACTCTACGAGCATCCGCATGTGGCAGAAGCCAGCGTATTCGGAATTCCTGACCAGCGTCTCGGAGAAACGGTTGCCGCAGTCGTCTGTCTTGAACCGAACACCGACCTCGGCGAAGACGAACTAAGAGACTTCGCGAGCGAACGATTGGCTCAGTTCAAAGTCCCGTCACGTATTTGGATCGGACATGAAAGATTACCTCGAACCGCATCCGAAAAAATCTTCAAGCGTGAGATACGCGATGAAACTCTCAAGAAACTTAATTTGGAAAACTAACTTATGAGTGATAAGAAAAAAGTTGCGATGCAGTTGCCGCGCATCGCCGAAGTCACCAACCTCGACGAGAAATACTCGCTTGAATTAGAAGCTCTACGACCTGTCGCGGACATCGTGGAAGTGGCCTCCCCCACGGCACTGGATTTCGCTGAAGGCGCGAAGGAGTGCGATGCGATTATCACGTCATGGGGTATTCGGATCAACAAGGAAGTCATCGAGAGATTAGAAAACGTGACAGTTATCGGTCTCGGTAGCGTTGGTGTCGACATGGTCGACGTAGACGCTGCGACGGAGGCAGGGATCGTCGTGACGAACACACCCGACGTGTTCATCGAGGAAGTTGCGGATCACGCAATGGCTTTACTGCTGAACGCGATTCGCCGCACGAAGGAAATGAACATATTTGCTGCGGAGAACGAATGGCATAAGGGACGACCGCTGCTAAACCACGTGCCTCGATTGTTAGGTCGGACTCTCGGGCTTGTCTCGTTCGGCAATGTAGCGCGTTGCACCGCGAAACGAGCTCAAGCGTTTGGGTTGCACGTCATCGCGTTCGACCCATACGTCAGTGAATTGACGATGAGCGAATTTGGGGTCGAGCCAGTCTCGTGGGGGGAGTTACTTGAGCGTTCGGACTACATCAGTATTCATTCGCCACACAACGAGGAGACGGAACACTCAGTTAATGCGGATGCGTTCGCTCAAATGAAGGACGGCGTCGTTCTCGTGAATACGGCTCGTGGTCCGATCGTGAAAGAAGTAGATTTGATCGACGCAATCAACAGTGGAAAAGTACAAGCAGCAGGACTTGATGTACTAGAACAGGAACCGCCGGATCCGCAAAACCCACTACTCAACATGCCACAGGTTACGGTCACGCCACACGTTGCATCCGCAAGTACACGAATGCGTCCAACAGCACGCCGACGCGTTGGGCATGAGGTCGCGCTCGTGTTACGGGGTAAGTGGCCGATGAGCTGTGTCAATCCGACGGTCTTGCCAAAGACGCCGCTTGAGCGCTGGCAACCTGTCCCGATGCTTCGCGGCCCGAATCGCTAAGCCGCTCTATACAGTCGCATAAAAACAGCTTCGACTCGATTCTGAATCGAAATCAAGTTTCGATGACGAACGTTGTAAGCCAGTGACCTTCGATTCGATGGAAGTAACCACGCGCGTTCTCCAACAAGCGTGACGCTTTCAGATCTTTTTGGGCATGCGCCGTGAACGAAAGCGCACTCTCATCGATTTTCAGCGTCACGTCGCGAAAACCAAGAAACTCACCGGTAATTGGATTCGTCGCTTTGTAGATCGCCTCCTTCGCAGAAAACAGCGCGGTGCGCCATTCAGGAAGCTGCAGTGAGTCTATCCACTCACGCTCTTCTTCGTCGAGTACCCGATTCGCCACGCGTTCATCTACTGCACTGATGACTTCAACGTCAACACCGATCCCTTGATAGCGCATCGCACTCGCGACAGCGCTTACTGCGAGGTGATCCGTGTGAGAGATGCTCCCAACAACAAACTCCGGCCATACTGGCCTTCGATCGTTTCGGAGAATAGGTTTAAGACTGATGCCAAGATGGGTTAATGCGGCTTTAGCGAGTTGTCGCCCCGTAGCAAAGGAGTTTTGCCTAGAGGGATTCGCATCACGAATCAGATCATGCTCTTCCGGCGTCAAGTCGCTGGTATGGTCGCTGACGCGACCAAGCACCATGTACATCCCAGGTACTTCGGCAGGGTCTGTATGAATTTCCGGGATCCCATCCAAACAGAACAGATTCATTTACGCTCTCTTGCTATTTCCCGGATGGTGCCCAGAGAGGGATTTGAACCCTCACGCCACGAAGGCACTGGCTTCTAAGGCCAGCTTGTCTACCAATTCCAACATCTGGGCAGAGTTTCAGGCAGCTCAAGTCCACCTCGTCGTACGCAAATTATCGGCAGTGGCGTCGTTCTCGAGTTGATTCGTGCGAAGAGGATATACGCAATGGACTTGGTTCCTGATCAAATCTACTATCTCTGTTAGTCGTAAAAAGTACCTCTAACGAACGTCGTTTAAATTGTCGACCAATAGCGACTCATATATTTAGCGACGCAAATCAACGGTACGAATCGCAGTGGAAAAACGACTTTCAGGAAAGGTTGCGTGGGTTACAGGCTCATCTAGAGGGATTGGACGCGTGGTCGCCACACATTTAGCTGACCTAGGCGCGAGCGTGGCAGTACACGGTACAACGCCAACATCTACTCAAGCATTCAACGAAGCCACATCGCTCGATGCGGTTGCGACCGAGATTGCAGAACAAACGGATGCAAACGTCATCGCCGTTCACGGAGACCTTACGAATCCTGATACAGTTACTGAGAACTACGCGACGATCAAAGAACGACTGGGTCCCGTTGACATTCTCATTAACAATGCTGGTGGAGACATCGGCTCTACTGGCACATCGGGTCCTAATGCGGGTAAACCTCTGGTCAATGACGCGATCGAAGTGTCCCTCGAAGATGTAAGGACCATCCTCGATCGTAATCTCACGACATGCATTCTCGCATGCAAAGCAGCCGTCCCTTCGATGATGGAACGAAATTCAGGTTGGGTCGTCACGATCGGGAGTATTGCTGGTTTGTCGGGTCATCGATCGGAGGTCGTGTACGGAACTGCAAAAGCCGCTGTGCACGAATACACACGCTGTTTAGCCGCACAGATGCGTCCTTACGGCGTGTACGCAAATGTGATCGCTCCAGGCGAGATCATTACGCCTCGATTCGTGGCGAGTCGGCCGACAAACGATGACCGTAAAGTTGAGGTTGGACCGTTGACTCGATACGGCTGGCCTATGGAAGTAGCAAAGACTGTGGAATTCTTCGTGACGTCGGATTCGAGCTACGTATCGGGTCAGGTGCTCCGTGTGGACGGAGGCGCACAGATCTTTCCAAGTTAATCCGCCAACTTGCAGTATTTCAACGCGTAATCTCGGACGGAACGGATCCATTCTCGATCACTCGGGTCTGTTTCCAGGTAATCAAGAACGTCATGAAGATCGGAAACAGCATGCACACTAATATGCAGTTTCTCCGCTAGTGCTTCCGCTGCAGTTTGGCGTTCGTTCACATATTCCAGACGATCAATCCCTAACACCATGCCGCATAGGATTCCACCTTCGTTTCGAATCATCTCTGCCGCTTCGATTTTGGTACCACCGTCAACCACGACGTCGTCAACCAATACCACGCGTTTTTCGTCCATCGCTTCCCCGATTAGCCAACCACCTTCTGCGTACGCCTTCGATTCTTTGCGATTGAACGCGACTCCCACCTCTACGCCTTCTACCGTTAGAGCGATCGCTGTTGCAACAGCAAAAGGAATCCCCTTGTAGGCGGGTCCGTACAGGATTTCAGGTTGTAGGTCGTGATCTAAGATGCACTGCGCGTATGCTCGACCAAGTTCCGCTAAGCCTTGCCCTGACGAAACATTACCTAGATTGAAAAAGTAAGGACTTTTCTTCCCGGATCTCAGTGTGAAGTCCCCGAATTGCAGTACGTCTTCTGCCTTCATAAGGTGTATGAACTGCTTTGCGTTAACCATTTCGAATCTACTGCTTATAAGGTACTGAACGATCGCTAAAGCTACTTCATCGCCTCTTCGCATTTCTCTAACCATGAGATTTGATCGTCGGTACCAACCAACGAACACGAGAAATGGTTGTGAAAATAATCTTCTGCAATTTCAAGTTATAAAAATGCGCCCGACCGCAAGCAGGCGATCGGACGCTGTTCATTTACTCTAAAAGAGGTGATACTCAATGAACAAAGAAGATTGTAACGACCGTGACGCGTTGCTGACAAGTTATCTTGCGGATGACCCTGACTTTGC
>JAJECH010000063.1 GCA_022822135.1 Pseudomonadales bacterium | reverse complement strand
GCAAAGTCAGGGTCATCCGCAAGATAACTTGTCAGCAACGCGTCACGGTCGTTACAATCTTCTTTGTTCATTGAGTATCACCTCTTTTAGAGTAAATGAACAGCGTCCGATCGCCTGCTTGCGGTCGGGCGCATTTTTATAGCTAGAAATTGCAGAAGATTATTTTCACAACCCGAAAATTGCGTGTTGCTCACACTAGAGTATAAGACCTGTTCGTTTTAAGAGCGGCTACAGATCTTCCCTATTTTTAAATCTGCAATGGCGGAAAGACGAATCCATGCTCAAAGTACTGCCGCATTACACAGAACAAATCGAGAAACTAACCACTAATCTGGATTCGTTGGTCTTCAGAGGACAAGCGAACGAAAAATGGTTACTTCGCTCTGCAGCCACGAGGCGACTGATCGGGATTAGCGCTTCGGACGAAGAGCCGTCCTTCGTAGAAGAATATCTTGCGTATCACAACGATTTGGTGTATCGTGCGAAGCGAATCGTGCCATTTGGCGACAAAGACCAGTCGTCAAGTCCCTTGCAGCTTCTCGCAAAACTTCAGCATTTTGGTGCTGCTACGGGTTTGGTCGATTTCACCTACAGTCCGCTCGCTGCCCTATGGTTCGCGTGCGAACACACATCTCACGATGGAAGAGTGTTTTTCTTAACAAGTGAACTTCCACATACCAGTCATGTGAACGACGACCTCGAAAGCGCAGATTTAAGCTATGTTTTGACAAAGAGGGACGACCCCAATGGGCCTGATTATGTGATTTGGGAACCTGTTGTCGAAGGGGATGCGTCCTTACGAATTCTCGGTCAACGTAGTGTTTTCGTTATCGGCCGACCCACAATTAATCCTAGGTATGTGCAATCAATCGTGATTGGTAGGACCGACAAGAGAGCACTTAGACGAGAACTGGCACAACTCGATGTTTCCGAGAGTTCACTTTATAGAGATCTAATCGGTTTCTGTCGACGAGAGCGTTATGATGCTTCGTATCAAGCACCTGCCACGATTTCGGAGCTCTTACAGCGAGGCCATGCGGCATTCGAACTCGGAGACTACTTTTCCGCAATCGACGCATATACGAGGTGCATTGAACTTGGTGGTGACCCCGTTGAACTTCGTTTTTTCAGGGGTAATGCGTATACAGAAGTACACATGTACCGTGAAGCTGAAAGGGACTACAGTGACGCTCATAGCTCATTAGGTGAATCACGAGATGAGAAATACCGCGTGCTTGTTCCATGGTTTCACTTCATTATTTACTTTAATAGAGGCAACGTATGGGTGTGTTTAAACGAACTTCAGAGAGCTGAAAGAGACTATACCCTAGCTTTAAGTCATTTCAATGCATTCAGTTCCGTTTACTTCAATCTAGGCAATGTACACTTCAGGAAACGCGAGTTCGAAAAAGCGATTCAACGCTACGACGAAGCGCTAGAACGTGACTTAGAACAGAATCTATCTCATACGTTGCACAATAAAGCACTTGCGTGCGTTCTACTGGGAAGGTTTGATGATGCGGAATCGTGCTGTTTAAGTCTCCAAGGAGCTAAGACGTTCGAAAGCAACGATTTAATCCAGGTGCGTGGACTACGTGCAACTCTAGACGGACTTCCACCTTCCGAGCTTGTCATTGAGGTGGAACCGACAATCGAGTCCGCGACGATATCACATCCGGATTACAAAGGCGACAGTAAGACGTTTTTATTCAAGGGAATCGCTGGAAACGTTGGTAACTTTGGAGGAATCGCCAATTCACCAAGTGGAGGCTCACCGAGTGGGAGCGGGTTCTCTGGAGGACCAGCTGTGCTCGTACGAGTCCAGAACAGTCTATTGTCAAATTGACTTCAATTTCAGACAACGGTTTCACCGCGTCGCTAGTACTGGTCAGTTCGTTGAGACGACTTTCCCGAGCGCTTCTCGGTGTGAACCGGAAAGCGGCAGATCGCTGTGTTGACCTGCGAAAACGCGTCGTTTTCACCTAGAGTGTTCCCGACGTGCCGTGAAATAACAATGCACTGCATTGATGCAAGCCCATCGCGTTCATTCAACCAAGCACCATCTAAGCGCCTCAGCATCGGAAGGGGAGAATCGAAACCAGAGTCAGCATTTGCTGCAAACCTGTGTTCCAGTCGTCGACAATCAAGTTCAGAAGCTGATTTAAACTGGTTCTGGTAGCGGTTGAGACTCTCAAGCGTGTAAGGGAAAAATCGGCTAATCCTGTCTCGAATACACCAGCGTCTCGTATTTCTTCATGGGGTGCCTCGAATGTATGCACCATTGCAGGATTCAGATCTCCGATCCGTGCCATTTGTTCGTATGTCTGGAGTTGTGTGCCCAGTGTTAGATTGCACTCGATCGTTTTTAAGGTCTCAGTTGCTAGCTGGGAAGGAAGTTTTTCCAAGGTCAGATCACGAACTCCATCTCGCAGAAGTGCGGTCTTGCAGGGAACGATTTCGTCTACCGAATTCTGAGGGTCCGCAAGTTCAGCCGCCCGAATTTCGTAGGACTTCTGCAAATTCATCCAGAATTCCGTTGATGTACCAAAATATCGACTCAATCGACGTGCTGTGTCAGCCGTGACGCCGCGCTCGCCGTTCAAGATGGCCGTGATGCGGTTGACCGGCACTTTAATAGATCTCGAGAGGGCTCGCGCTGACATACCAGCTCGGCGAGTTCATCTCTAAGGATTTCCCCGGGATGGACAGGCGCCATACCGTTTTTAAAGTACATTGGTCCAAAGCCTCTTTGTGATAGTCAACGATTTCGACGTTCTGAGGACCGTAGTCGGACCGTAGTCAGTTTAGCGAAAACAGATCCGCCATTGAGCGTTAATTTGCATGCTATGCTCGCCTTCTCGGTCGCCGCGCAAACGCTCTAATCGATTGCCTTGAATAAGTGCGAGGTCGCCTAACGATGTGGCATCGTCGAGCATCGTCATGCGACGTCTAGCCTGATCTTCAAACGCTTCGTACCGATGTACTCGAGCTCCACGAAAGAACCGCTCAGAGTCTCTATCCTTAAAGGAGCGAATCATCCGCTCTAGCATTCCATCTATTAAGTGTTACGGTAATCGTAACACCTGAAAAGCAAGTGTGCATGTTGGGTTTTCCCACAAACTAGCGTCGTGAGTGTGAGCTATTAACGAAAATGTACAGTCTTTTTTACCATCCATTTTGGCAAGAAGAGGTGTTACATGGATAGAGAGGTAAGACGTGTGATTGTTCAATTGCATCAGCGCTGGATTGAAACTCTAGTGCAATATCCAGAACAAGGCATGGGTTTTCAGTTAGTAGACGTAGCGCTTGAAAACGGTGACATAGTTCAAGGTGTTCGTGTCTACAACTCTGAGCAGCTCGATTGGCCAGAAAATCTCGCACCGATTTCTTCTGAGGACATAGTGGAGATCGCTTTAACTCGAAAAGCTTGACGAAATGGCATTTCAGAATGCTCTCAACTTCAATTTTTCGCCGGTGTAAACGAGCGAACTTGGAAAGCGATACCAAGGTTGCGTCGCAGAGTCTCTATAACCGCCACGAAAAAACATGTCCGAAATCGACGATTAACAACCTCTCGTCGAACGCAAACTAACCTGATCAAAGTCTAGTTAGTGTTAATCCCCAAAATTCCCAAGGCATTGCGTTTCGGACTGAAATTCAGCCTATTCTGTAGCCAACCTGATGCGTACAGAATCACGTTTCGGTTCGTATGCTCGTGGAGCGCTAATAGATATTTACGACGAACTCCGTCATAGTTTGGTGGACTGTCTGATCTGATTTCCCGAAGGATTTCGCTCCATATTGGCACGATTAGCTAAGAGAGTAAGAGTTATGTGGAATTAAGTGAATATGTAGATGTGATTCGCGCAACTCCAGTGGAAGTCGTGCGATAGCGGGTAAGTGCTTCATCTTGTTTCTGCCACTGACGATATATCTTCATGATTTCTGGAATCCCTGGACGACTCAGAGCTTCTTGGAGCATTTCTTCGTGATTCGGCTTTCGATCCGATTCGGTTTGATCAGTTGAACGTGACATGATTACCTCTCTCCACCCCGGACGTCTATGGTTAGAACATCTAGACGTCAAAGAGTATTAGCAATTCTAATGCGGTGACTCGAACGATATTTACGTAATTTCCTCTCGTAGGATCGTCGACCCGCACATGCACCACCGCTCAATCGTATCTCAGATCATGATTGAAGCGGGAATTTGATCGAGATCCATGGCCTCTAGTCGGCACGGATGCTTGGAGTATCCGGACGTAGCTTCGTGATTGGCCACCGTCTCAACAACGGGAATAGCCAAAGATCGGAGAGTTTAATTGCGATTTTCATAGCCGGGGAATGTTCGGCTTTGTACCGGCCTAGCGTCGCAACGTTTCCGACTCTCGTGTTTCGTGCGATCTTGGTAAACCGGAGGCGCTATTGACCCTGTTAATTCAACAGTTAAATCCGGGTAATCACCATAACAACAGTGCTTCCTATTCGGTGCGTCTGCACTGGAGAGGCAGTGAATCAATCTGACGTTAGGAACAAGAGCGTTCCGAACCGAAACCATAAGGAACGATAACAGCCCAAATCGTTCCTTAACGAGTCGTTCACTGTACTGATTGTGGAGATAGTGAGCCAATGAAGTAAGGAATGAACTTAGATTGAAGATGCAATCGCGAACGAATAGAGTCGCTCCTATACTGAGAAACTTTCAACCTCAAACTTTCACTCGCACCTATGAGTCGCTGCAACGACTCTCGAACGTTCTCGCGGATCATTAACAGCGGTTCGAATACTTCGTTTCAACGGTTCCCTCCTTGTAGGATCAAGTCGTAGATAGAGATGTCGTTGCGCGCCAAGAGTGGTCGAGCAGACGTGTCGGTCTACTTGCTGGGAACTCGATATCTCATCCATTTATCGACTGTCTTGCTGGGTAGTTGCTGATGTATCCAACCTGAACCAAATGCGCTGTTCATGTTTTGGTTGATGAATGAACGCAACTGACGCACCAATCGTTGATGCCAATCACATGCCTCACGTATACGCTCAAGTGGTCGTTCTGCTTCAGGATTCTCACGGAATCGGTACGAAAGACGATATGCTTCGATGGGATCTGGTGGTCCTGATTGAATTTGCACAATATTGAGAAATTACTGGAAAGCTGGATTTGGATCGTTCGTTAGCGGAAACCGCCACTCATCAGAAATACCCCGTCTTCGAATCGGATTGCGTACATCGACGGGCACGCGTATCGATGGCATATCGTGACTTTTCGAAAGTTGCTCGATACGCCGAACGAATGCTCCAGGAACATGATTGGATCTGGTCGATCTGGCTGTTTGGATCGCGCGCACGTTGTGACGCCCGGGCTGATAGCGATTGGGATCTCGCTCTTATCACCTCTAGTTACAAGAACGGAAAAGTGCTGGACTACCAATTACTGTCGCCGCCGCCGTTCGCGAGAGTCGCTGGACCGATTCAATGCCACCAAATACCGATACACCAGTTCATGGAAAAGCGCCTCTGTCGCGGACATGTTGCATTCGCGGTCGCCGGCGAAGGGGTTCCTTTGGCTCAACGGAATTGGCTGCTACCTACACATCAACCGTTCGAGGTATTTCGAATGGATCATTGCACATATCTGCATTATTTAGAGCAGTTCGAGCGAGGTTTAGTTTGCACTCGACGGATTTTCCAGCATTTATCTGATCCATCACTCTATAACGAATGGTATATGGCATATGCCGAGCTGCTCACTACATCGGTTGATTTAGTTGAAGGACTTGCTAAGTCGGGTTGCCTCGCTCGCGACCTTAACCCCGATTTACCTATTCACGAGATGGACAGCCTCGGCGATGAGTTGCGCAGTCACGAGACCGACGATCGCTTTGTTTCGTTAGTAAAGAGCCTCAAAGGAAACTCCGGCCGCCACAACCAGGTTCGATTTCTCGAAGAGCCGTCGCTACTCGACGCCGAACTCGCGTTCGACCGCACCATCCTCGCCCTTGCTTCAGCCGATAATGAACTTCGTACCCACCGAGACATATTTGAAGAAAACGGAGACCAAGAAGCATTGATGATCCACGAAACCGAAACACACAGAATCACTGGTTTTCTATCTCGCCTCGATCGAGTACTTAGAAGTTCTCAACCGCCACGAATTGCCCGTACTGCGATATGCAAGGACTACCGAGAGATCTTTCCTCACATCTGGTCGCGGAAAACAGAACTGATCAAAGTTACATCCGTTTTGCAACGGGGGATCGATGAGCTTGAACGTGGTATCGACAACGGTCTCGAGCGCTAGTCTTCGAATCTGTTCACATGGGCCACGAAGCCGAGTCGTATATTGCTGTCAAACATGAGCGTGGTGGTAGGACCTATTAGGTCAAAGAAATCCACCGTACCCTCGGGGAACGTATTGCGTACGTGCAATCCGTAGATTTAGGTAAAACTCGTTTGCAACTCGCAGAGATGGCTGAAGCACACGGAGTAAAGCGTTTTGTTGCGGATTCCCATCGTTACCGTACTTGACGTGATACTCGAACCCACAGCCAAGAAGGTCTTCGAAATCGTTAAATGATCCGAGCTCCCGTAAATCCAACACTAGTTACTTGGGCGCGTGAACGGGGTAGGCTTGCCAGCAATGACCTCGTGAAGAGATTCCCTAAACTCGCCGAATGGGAGACTGGGACACTACAACCGACGTTTAAACAAGCCGACGATTTTGCAGCGTACGTGAACGTTCCAGTGGGCTATCTGTTCTTATCCGAACCTCCGAATGAATCCTTGCCGATCGCAGACAATCGCGCGGTTGCAGGAAAGCTTCAAATGAGTCCCAGTGTCGAAATGCTGGACGTTATTCGTATCTGTCAATCCCGTCAAGCCTGGTTTCAAGATTTCGTAATCAAAGATGGAAGGAACGCGTTGCCGTTCGTTGCGAGCGCAACGCTTCGTACATCACCATCGGAAACTGCCCGCGAAATGCGTGAAATGTTCAAGTTTGGACTTACGGCTCGTCAAGGTACTAGGTCCTGGAGTGAGAGCATGAGGTTGTTGATATCTGCGGCAGACCGGAGCGGGTTCCTCGTTATGGTTAGCGGGATCGTAGGGTGTAACACCCACCGTCGACTTGATCCGGCGGAGTTTAGCGGCGTCGCATTGAGCGACCCTTTCGCACCACTCGTCTTTGTTAACGGTTCAGACCCGAAAGCGGCGCAGATGTTCACGCTCGTCTACGAAATCGCTCATATCTGGCTTGGTTTATCCGCGGTCTCGACTTGTCGTGCTGCTCAGTCTCGTAACATCAGCGTCGAAGAACGTTGGTGCAGCGATGTCGCCGCGGAGTTCTTGGTCCCGACCTCCATATTGCAAGCCGAGTTGCGCTACGATGAACCGTTGGCTCAAGTGCTTAGACGTCTTACCCGTATCTTTAAAGTGAGCAGTTTGGTCGTGTTGCGACGTATGCTTGAGGTCGACTGGCTGGAATTCGCAGAGTTTGAAAGATCATGGCGCGACGAGGCGAAGCGAGTGCCACCGTATACACCACGAGAAGGGTCAGGTGGCGACTTCTATCGCACGCTTCTTTCTAGGGTCGGCTTACGGTTCGCGCGATCGCTCGTGCAAAGCACGTTAGAAGGTCAAACACTCTATCGAGATGCGTACCGATTGCTAGGCATTCGTCGTGGACGCACGTTTGAGGAATTTGCTCGTCGTATCAACGCGTCGACGTGATCTCCGACAGCGACTATGCGGTGAACTGTGGCTAGCCATCGATCCATCGATCCACGGGGGTCGCGAGAAACTCAGACAGCGGAATGCCTCCTTCGCCGACAAATATGGTGCGGTTTGGTTTAGCGCACCGGTTGAATGCCGTCAGATCTTTCTCTTGCACTGGTTCTGGACCTCGTTTCACGCGAATACCAAGAACGTTGGGACCTCGGCGATATACGAACCAGCTATTTAGTTTGGAAAGGCGTGTTCTCTCGCGCCAGTAGAACGGTTTCACACGGCAAGACGCAGAGTTCAACATGTGAGCACCGACCGCGCTTACTACGACCTTTCCCCAAAAGTCGTCGTCGGCTCGCGCTTGCTTGAGTGTATATGTGGACGATGCAGTCAAAGATGCGTTGTTCATAACACCGAGTTTCGGGAACTTCTCCCGATGGAGTTGACGCATTAGATCGCTTTCAAATTGCCGAAAACTAGTGAGCAACTTAACTTCCGAGAGCAGCTCAAGATAGCTTTCGAGCGTTGGTGCGTCTTGAACCTGTGGCAGCAGTTTAAGCATTTTGGGCAGCGGCAGAATCTCGCCGGAATAGCGGATACCAAGCGCAAGCAACTCCGCGGGTAGGCGGGGCTTATCAACGTTCGCCATGGCAAGGATGTCTTTTTCAATGGTGGACTGTTGCGCGCTGATTACGTAGTCTCGCCAGCGGTCTATATCACGAATGAATTTCGCAGCCCCAGGATAACCACCGAAATAGAGTTATTCGTCGAGATCGAATCCAAAAGCGCTTCGCATTTCGCTAAAGGACCAGTGCGTGATGTACAGCGGCAGAAAGCGTCCTGGCAGCATCCCCGTTAGGCTGGATTGAATGCGCATTGGCGCAGAGCAAGCAAGTATCACGTGCAGTTGACGGTTCTCGTTTCGATCCGAATCCCACAGTCCTTTAACGACCCACGCCCAATCGGGGATCGCTTGGATTTCGTCCAGCACTAAGATAGAGCCATTTGGGTGAGCGCTAGCTCGCGCTCTCGCATTTTCCCAAGTTTCGGCTAGCCAAATTATGTCGGATTGCGGGGGTGTCCGACTTGATGGGTCTGGATACCAAGCACGATTGCGTTGCAAACGCGCGTCACTTGGCACGTCGTAGTAATCACACGGACGATCCATGGATTGCAGTGCTTGGTGTACGATCGTTGTCTTGCCTGAGTGACGCGGACCTATCACGAAAAGCACTAGTGAAGGTGGTTGGTTGAGTTCTGCGACTAGCTTGTTGACCAGCGCTCTTTTGAATGTTCCCATCTCGTTCCTACTTTCCTGCGACACAAATCTAATACACAACTTAAGAAAGTCGTAAACCGATTTCGAACCCAGGAAAGGTCGAGCCCACTGGATCGGATATCGAGCGAAAGCAGCTGCCTTCGGGACCTCAGCATCAAGTCTCGAAGGCAAAGCATGGAACTTCTCGATGGCATAGAGGGCGAGCCCTACTAAACCTAGATTTAGCGGGAATTGATGCCTCTTTCCAAGGGACGTACTAAGCGCTGCAACTTAGAAGGAAACTAGCTATAGGACGATTTGTCTAAAAAAATGGAATGGTGCGACAAAGTGTGCATACAAACCGCGGAAAACTAGCAGCTAGAGTCTTCAATTGAGCGTCGCTTTTTATAATCCAACGATTACTCTGACCGGCTCACACGTAAACACGCGTAGTGAACCCATCGCCCGGAATACGGATGCCTCTCCTGTGGAAACGACGGATCTTGAGCTGGTCAACCGCATCCTGGATGACTCAGGCAAACGGCGCGAACTAGCGTTCGCGGCACTCTATACCCGCCACCGCACGACGGTGTTTAACGTCGCAATGCGCGTGGTGAACTCGCCAGAAGATGCGGAAAACGTCGTACAAGAGACGTTTATCAAGGTCAATAAGAACCTGCGTGGGTTTCGCGGGAAGAGCCAGTTCTCGACGTGGCTCCACACGGTCGCAAAGAACACCGCGCTGAACTACAAAGCGCACGAGCAACGCAGACCACAGTCGTCAGGAACGGACCCGACGGATCTCAGTGAGATCGCGACGAGTTCGCCTCAATCTGATTTCGAGCATGAAGAACTGAAGGAGTCGCTTGATCGAGCACTCGCTTCGCTGAATGACGAGCTTAAACAGACGTTGCTGCTCGTGGTCAATTCGGGATTAAGTTACGAGCAGGTCGCCGAAATTACGAACGTGCCGGTTGGAACGGTACGGTCGCGAGTATTTCGTGCACGGCAGGGGATCGATAAATTTCTCCTCGAAAACTTGCCGGGTTACCAGCAAAACGCGAAATAAACCTAAAAAAACACGAATTTCGCACGGAACTTTTGCGCAAACTTCATGTCGAAAAGAGAATTACGTGAACCTTCGTTAGTGTTATATTTAATGGTTGATGCCGATTGGACCGCTTGTGGAGAGTGTCTCTTTGTCAGCCGTTAAATCGCGAGCACGGAACGAAGTGCCACGTAAAGACACAGCCATTCACATACATTGGGTGCGGCAAGAAAGCCAACATAGCTATGGACGGAATCGAATCGGTCTCGAGGTACGTCAAATCCAACACCATCTAGCGTGCGACTGCTATCCGTCATGGATGACTTTTTTAGGCTGTTTCGGACAAGAGGCAAGAAGTAGGAGGTTTTCGTAGTCCTCATGGATCAAACTAGCCACGACTCAGACGAGTTTCTAGACCAGCACCTTTCGGCGGCGATCGATAACGAATTGAATGCCGATGACTGTGATGAGCTCTTAGAACACTTAGCAGAAAAACCGGACATGCAGCAAGCATGGGAACGGCACCACACGATCAACGCACTATTGCGTGGTGAGCAGATTGCCGCGAAGAACCACCTTCCGTGGGAGAACATCCACGCACGATTCAGTGCGGAGAACGCACCATCAACGCGAGCTGGTGTCGTCATTGATTTAGCCCTATTTAAAGAAAGGTATCTCGCGAAGGTTGTGGGTGGTATGGCACTGGCGGCATCGGTCGTATTAGGTGTTTCACTTTTTGTCGCGATGCAAAACCCAGTTCAGAATCTGCAAGTTCCACTTGCAGTGGAAGACAGCGGGGCAAGCGAATCAACGTCGCAGCTAGCGGCGTCAGAACCTGCACCATCCAATCCATCGACAGCACAACCATCACGACTTCCTACGACGACTGATCAACCGGATGTTTACTTGGCGTCAGATGGTGAAGTACGCCAATCGCCGTTACCCTCGTCTGAGCCGGAACGTCAGAGTCGCGCGTACCCAACCGATCAGCCTGCTCCGAGCAACGACTTAGTTCGCTTCGCGTCAGACTAAAACGTCGCACCTCAACCCATCACACGTTACTGACATCTGAAGGACTAA
The DNA here is from genome assembly GCA_022822135.1 of Pseudomonadales bacterium. Classification (GTDB taxonomy): domain Bacteria; phylum Pseudomonadota; class Gammaproteobacteria; order Pseudomonadales; family Azotimanducaceae; genus Bin55. The sequence continues at coordinate 4,460 of JAJECH010000063.1, read as the reverse complement.
GGTGCGTTCTATTTAGCTATTTTTATTCTGTCTGATTGACTGCGTGAACGCGGGTTATTGATTGTCATTGCGAACTTGCGGAACCGTTGTTGACCGCGAGCAAGATCGCGTCATTGTTCGTATCGAACAGGAACGGTGCGCCAACTGCACCGGATGCGTGCGGTTCCATTTCCCTAAGACCGTGAGCGCCATCGGCCGGCATGCGGTCGGCGAACGTGTCAGCGTGCGAACCTCGGCGTTTCAACTCTCGCTCGCTTCGATCATCGTGTTCGGTCTACCCGTTCTCGCGTTGGCTTTCGCGCTGTTGGTTTCGGATTCGATTTGGGCACTAGGTGTCGCGTTGGTCTCGAGCTTTGGAACCGTCTATCTCGTCATGCGGTTCGCTCGACTCAAGAGCCTGCTCAAGATATACGCTGAATCGATCTGATCCGAGCGCACTGTTACATGGCTACGCGCTAAGCAGCTTCCAACGCAACCATCTTCCGCTTTCGGATCCCTAAATTGGTGAGCCAGAAGAAGACCGGGGCTGTGAGTACAAAAAACGCGGCAAGTAAGAAGATCACTTCGAACGCCCAGACGTCACCGACCATCGCTATCACAGTCGTACCAATCGTTGTCGAAAGGTTGGCGATCGACATGTAGATGGCGAATTGCGACGCAGCGACTTTCGGATCGACGAGTTCCATACATGCGGAGATGATCAATACTGCGTACAAGTGCTGAGATACCCAAAATCCAAGCATAAATGCGTGCCAGCCCCATCCTTGTTGCAACGCTGGAACGGTAATGAACGCAACCATGCCGACTGCGGTTATCACACCTAGAACCACGATGCAGGTGCGTTGACCATAAATGTCAAAAACCGGACTCAACGCCAACCCAGTCGCTGCTGCGATTAACCCGATCGTGCCATACCAGGCGTTGTAAGCGCCATCATCCCAGTGCAGGTCGATCACGGAAAACGCTGGTAAATAAGCGCCTAGCAATCCGCCGGCGACGCTATCGCAGAAGAAAGCTATGATGAAAAAGAGACTAATCGGGGTAGCCAGTTTCTTGAGAATATCTAGCAACATGGGCAGGAACTGGTCTACCTTCAATGCCAAGATCTCTGGCGCGATCTGACCACCTTCCGACCATGGAAACCGTTTCTCCATGGTGCGTTCCTTGAGCATGACAGGCAACATCAACAAGAGGAACACCGTGAGTGCCGCGGCGATACAAGCACCACTTACCCCGAACAAGCCGAGTAAAAATCCACCGCCAACCATCCCAGTCAGCCTGCCGATACTCTGACTGCCGAACATTAGCGCAGTTGCTTGGGATCGTTCCTTCTCTTTCAAGATCCCGATCGCCAAGCCGTCGACGGCGACATCCTGAGTGGACGCGAAGAGGTTGAGAACGAAGCCGCATCCAGCCAGTACGTATAGATTGGGTTCGCCTGCGCCAGCGATCACGGCGCTCGCCACGAACGTGAGCATTAGGCCGATCTGCGCTATCACTACCCAAGGGCGACGATGCCCGTAGATGAGAAACGCCACGCGATCCATCAATGGTCCGGCGAGAAACTTGAATGCCCACGGAAGTCCGATGACCGCAAGAAACTGGGCGATCTCGGCCTTGGTAAAACCAATTTCGGCCAAGTGGGTGGGGAACGCTACGCCGAATAAACCGAGCGGGAGTCCTTGCGAAAAATACATGAACCCGATGACGGTGAACCGAAGATAGACATTGCCAACCAGACTCAGGTCGAGAGGCGTACGTTCAGATGCTTCTGCCATGTTTGGCTCGGATGGGTGATCAAGCAAGCTGCGTATTTTCGCGTTTTATGGCATTCGAATGGGGATTTTTTTGCATGTCGAGTTGAAGCGCGGATTGTTCGTGTGCGTGTGTTAATCGTGACTTTGCGGGTATAGGCGCGAGTGCGTTTGAAGTTACTGGCGTTCAGTTTGAATTTAGGCGCGACATGACTTGAGTTGACGCGGCGTCGAAACGGTCGAGAAGGGTGGTCGAGAAGGCTGGTCAAGACAAGATGAATGGTTCGTTTCGATAAGGAGGATGCGTGGCTATGTGGAGCCTTTTATTTTGAAAGATGGTGGCATAGGGACGTCATAGCTCGTATCGAGAGCTGACAGCTGCGCCACCGGATGTACTGAATCGGTTATGGAGAGTCGATTCGTTGCGTTCAAGTCTGAAGCGAAAGGCGTGAGTTGGTTGGTGGTGTAACGATTGATCCTCGATTGACCGTGGGTCACGATGGTCGGCCACTCGCCGCGATGGTCGATTTGGGCGCACGCGACGTTAGGGTTAAGAGCGTACAGAACGTATTGATAGCGTTGATGTCATCAGACTGGCACGCAGTTTCAAACGTGCGGCTGACGTTGGATATTTACAGCAACAACATCTTAAATCGCTAAAGCCTTCAAAATTCACGGTTTAGGTGTGACAACGACATTTATAAGTGCTTTAAAAGAAGCTTTTAAGTTCTTGTTATCTTTAAAAATATGACTATATTTCGGAATTACGAATTGGTAACGTGATACTCGTATGACATCATTGTTCTCTAGTGTGACATCACCGGTGATGGCAGCAGAACTCCAGCGCCCATGTCCCCCCCCCCCCCGCGCGTTTGGGTCTGGGGTTCTGCAGTAATGGGACGTTTCAAATTGCCGCGAGCACTGGGCCTTGTGGCATTCGTACTCACCCTGTTCGCGCCCTTTGTCGGCGCACAGACAGTCAGTAACCTTGCGGAAACTAGTGCCCACTCGGTTTTCACCACGGGCAACCAGCATATGGCCACCAGCTTTCGGGCCGGTGGTACGACCACTGACCGATGGACGCTGAGCAGCGTACAGATTGGTCTCACTTGCTCGAGCGGCACCCCCAATGCGTGGGTCTTCGGGAGCTCAAGCGGCAATCCGTCCAACAGCAGCTACAACCTTACTCTGACACGATCCGGTTCGACCGAGATCTTCAACCCGACATCTGGCGTTAGTCTCCCCGGCGGTACTACGTATTACGTGGTGGTCCGCAACACCGGTGGAAGTAGCTGCGCCTTCAAGACTACGAACAGCAACAACGAAACCGGCACCGCAGGCTGGTCCATCGGCTTCGAGATACGCCGCTCGACGACTTCCCGGACCAGTGGTTGGGGTTCTTGGGAGACTAGTCGCGCGCTCCAGTTCGCCATCAATCCTTCCACCAGCGGCACACCAGGCACCGGCACCTCTGCGCCGACGTATGCGCCGTGGGACATAACTGCGAACGGCTTCGATCGCAAAGTCGGGGTTGCCTGGCGTCCGGTGCCTCAGGGAACCGCCTACCAATACCGGCAGAAGGTCAGCGGCGGAACCTACGGTAGCTGGACTAACATCCACCACGCGACCCGAGTTCATCGGGCGGGTGTCCGCGCCTTCGGCACCATCGGCGGCCTGACCAACGGCACCACTTACGTCTTCCAGCTTCGCGGCGGCAATAGCCTCGGCTGGGGACCGGCCTCGGTCGAATTCACGGCCAAGCCACTGGCACCGCCGGCGACGCCCGGTCTCTGGGGCGCGACGGGCGGCGACAGGCTCGTCAAGCTGAGAGTGGGTTGGGATAACAGCCAGTCGAGCCGGATGGAGACAGTGGACACCGTGTACGAGGCGGTACAGTGTACGGGCTTGACAAACGCCCAATGCGACGAGGCGCTCAACACCACCGGATTCGGGTGGCTGGGTCAACCAGGCCCCCGCGACCTCGGGAACGAGTTCTTCGCACTAGGGCTGACCAACGGCATCACGTACGCCTTCCGCGTACGCGCCGCCAACCGACGCCAGGACGAGCCAGACATCCCCCTCGTGCTGAGCGGGCCGTCAGGCAAGCTCTTTGCAACGCCGACGGGTCCGCCGGACTCGCGTTGCACCCACGCGATCGCCGGTAACGGTCGCATCGCGGGCGATTGGAGCGTCAGCTGCAAATCCGCAGCCCGCGTGGGCCGTTACGCACGGTACTTCACCTTCACGCTCGACGAAGCGCGAGAGGTGACGCTCACATTGACGTCAGGCGCGGACCCCTACCTGTACGTACGCGAAGGCGCGAACGTCACCGGCGCTGCGCCGCGCCACGAGAACGACGACGGCGCGGGCAACCGCAACTCGCGGATTACAGCGACGCTGCAGCCTGGCAGTTACGTCGTCGAGGCGACGACCTACCTAGCGCGCCAGCGCGGACGCTTCATCTTGGAGGTCGCGGGTCTCGCCCATGACGCACCGTCGCCGTCGGTCGACACGTCAGAGACTGCGGACGACGATGAATCACAGGCGCTGTTCGAGTGCGGCGAATGGCTGGCCAGCGACGGCGAGGTGTCCGGCTCCTGGAATGCGGACTGCTACTCGGTCTCGCGCAGCAACCACTTCGCCCGTTATTACGTGTTCACGCTGGACGAACGGTCGTCGGCGACGATCACGCTGACGTCCGATGTC
>JAJECH010000021.1 GCA_022822135.1 Pseudomonadales bacterium | reverse complement strand
ACTAGAGTCACCAACGCGACCAGCAGGCTACCGACCGCTCGGCGCAGGAATGTCGTGTTTTGAATCATCATCCCATCTCCTCTAGAAGCTTCGGGTCCGATTCGTTGAGTCGTTTCGACGCGAGGCGATTCGACAACCGCCCATCCGGGCTTTCGTCGAACTCGCGTCGACGCCACCCAGGAACTTCCGCTCCCGAGCGAAGACAAACGCGCCTTCCACGCTCGCACTCGAACTATATGTTCTTTGAAGAATTTCAATTGGCCTCTCCTCCAGTTACCAATCTTCCGCAACTGCGCCTTCGCTTCCCTGCATTGGCCGAACCCGCAGCTACTTGAAGGTGGTCATCATACAACAATCTGACTCCCCTCCCTGCATAAAAAACCTTCGTCACTATCGCAACGTTTTCTTCGTATTCCATACTTTCCGACGTTAGCTAGTCTCCAAACAAGCCGTTGCCGTGCCCTCACGCATGTGTCAACCACATCGATTCAGCTAACAATATGCAGTAGCCGAGTCACGCGCTCGAACGGTTGCGAAGTATACGCAATACCGTCCAATTCCCAAGATAAAAATTCACACTGTGAATAAAAGTCCTACCTTCACAACCCCCTGCGTACCACCGATCCGCCCCGCGCACCCCACCGCCGCACCCTCTAATAACGCCGTATCTCACCCTTTAACATCACACAAACTCAACCCTTCAATACCTCACAAACACACCCTTTAATAACACAGCAACGCACCCTCTCATACCGCACAAACTCCACCTTTAACCGTCCAGCTCATCGCGCGACATCGTCCTGCTAACAGCGCGTCCGCGTCGCACACAAAACCCACCACCGCACCCCGCGACCTTGGATGAACTGGCGGATGAACCGACAACCCGCAACCGCCGCCGCCCGCGTGCTTGGGTCCTTCGATCCCCGCAACGCACGCGTCCTCGACTCAACGTCACAACCCTGCGTTCGCCCGCGTCATCACGCATCCACCTTCGTACCTTACCCTGCGTCCACGCTGATAAATTCAACGTTTTGACGTTTTGTTAGCGATGCGCAAGATCGTCAGCGTCTCAACCAAACAATCAACGATGCCTCAATCAATCACTCAACGATCACCCAACCAAACACTCAACGATCACCCAACCAAACACTCAACCGTGACCCAATCAAAGCGTCAATAACCTCTCAAACAACAACCGCATCAACCGGCGTTTTTCAACCCGTCATCCTTAACCCGTCCGAACCAGTCCTTCATTCCCATTCCCTACAACAACACCAATCCACCACGTCCTGCGCATACCAAACCACCACCCCCTGCGTACACCGCGCCGCACGGTCAAGACCACAGTCTCCCCTCTCAACCCACATCCTCAATACCCCCTGCTTATCCCGCGCCTCAAAGCGTTTGTTCAACCCGCACCCATCACCGCGAACACGCCAACGCGTACCCTTAAAAACCTGCGCGATTCGTCACTGTCACGTTGCCAGTGACACAATAAAAAAACCTAGATACACATCCCAACACGCATCTCCCGCCGTCACAAAACACCCAACCAACCTCACCCTTTACATAAAGACGAACACCTTGATCAGGCACGTAAAAACGCATCATGCTCACACCCAACATGACCGATTCAACGCGATCTTTAGTCTCAACCAACCGCCCTCGTTCGTCACGTTTTTGTAACGATGACAACCCACCGTATGCCGAAATGACCTCAAGTTTGAATCGCTTCATGCCAACTTTCATCAACACACCGCGTTCTTCAACCGCGCACTAACAAGTGGTCTCACGGCGAAAATCTCGTGCGAAAAGCTGCTTGTTAGCGTATCGCTAAAACACGCATTTGTTCTGCCGTTGAAATAACGTCAATTGCATTTCCGCCTCAACGCAAGCCACACGATCGACACTCGAGCGCTCTCACTCGAAGATTGGATGCGGGTGACTTCCCGGTTCAATCATCTCACCAATCAATGCCACCGTAGACTTGAAACGGATGGAGTCCGCAGCTAAACCACCAAAAAGTCACGCTTTTAATTAACCAAACCACATTGGTAACGAACGACTTCAAATCCCTCTCGACTTCCACGAGAACCGCACGCCTTCACGGCGCGGTGGTTTGAGTGGCATGCGGCGAAACTTCAGCCAACCCCTTCTTTACCGACTCGCGGCACAACCCGTAGCTCGTGGCAGTGTATTCGTCGAGAGCCAACGAGTTTCGTGTGCTGTCACCAGCGTCGTAAAACTCCCGCGTAAATCCGTGTCTTGATGGTTTCTTCGAAACCGTAAGCGACCGAGACCTGGCTCCCTCCCCCGCGCGGATGCAAGTCTTTGAGTTCGAAACCCAGAAGGACTACATCCAGTCTCTATGCGTCAACACCGACTAGAAGATACCCGACGACATCGACTTGATGAGCACGGTCAGCGCGAGCTAGCATATCAACAAGCTGAAGCCCCAGAGCGACCGGAAGTTTGAGGGTTGAGGCGGTCAGTCTTGCTTGTCAGAGTCAACGCCAGAGTGAGCGTACAGTGCAGATTTCAGCATATGGTCTCGCCATTTGTGAAGTCTAAACTCTTGATACTTTCTCGCGGACTTAGGCTGCTTTTCGATCCATCAAATGTTGCAAATCGTGAGCCAGTGAACTAGACGCTTAATTAGACAACCGAGCCATTCTGATGGTGGCATGAGCTTGTCCTTGTGCTGCCGTCTTGAACCCCTCGCACATATTTGCGTGAGATTCGCTTACACTATTTGTTTTGGTCTACTAGCGGAAACTCCATGCTTCCGCAGTCGAAGAATCGGGAGAACATCTTCTGTCGAAACGTGATTTTGTGGACTCGTTCTCGTTTGTTCATGGATATAACGGTCTCATTGTGACACATAACCGCTAGGACTCGAAGCGTCTTAGGTTCGTTCACTTCGATCTCCGTCCGTTTTACGTTGCCTTCCGTTATGGCGTCGGCAGTTATGCCATCGTTGATTTGTAGGTTAGTCAGCCACACGTCAAGATTCTGAAAGCGTCGTCGGAGTTCGATATGAGTCTGGTACTTCTCCCGAAACTTGAAAACCAACGAAATGGCGTTGATCGTTGCAACTATGAACCCCGGGGCGAGTTTCCAACAGATGGCAAGCTCCGAGTTGATCGCGAATAAGTAGACGGAGGTAAGACCGAGCAAAATCGAGCTGAATGTGATCGAGTCACTAAGCCAGCCAAAGTGACCTTGTCTGAGGTCGTGATACTTTGCGGATATTCTGACCGCTATCCAAAGTCTCTCATGCTCTGCGTCAAGGGTGCTCTGCGTCACTTCTCGTCATTATTGCTCGACGTTGATCCACTGCTAGATCCCTTGCCTTCATCTGAACTAACCGGCACATCGATAGAAGCATCTGCTGGTCCTTCTAAGGGATCGACGACACTTGTAATCTCTGTCTGATGACGAATTGATTTGTCTCGAATTATCGGTTCTTGCTCGGGAACACTTGGCCTTTCTTGTTCAATAGGTTTTGGCGGCTGAACATAAGGAGTCTTGGACTTTTCAGAATCTTCGGGCAACTTAGTGTCTCTCCTATTAGTGACAGTTAGTGATTTGAGAATAATTCTATGCAGCTTGACGCTTCTTGTTAGACCCAAGAACCCTCGGCTTGGTGGCCACCTTGGCTGCGACCAAGTCCAAAATGATCTCCGTGCCGTAGAACTCGTCCACCATTCCAGCCAAGACCGTCGGCGTGACCCTGAACGAGCGGTGGCCGCAACATAAGTTGTAGTTCATGGAGTGCAAGGTTAGCGCACTCAGGTGGTCGTCGACCTTCTTCGACACCCCATTGGTAAGCCGCGTCTACCGCCTCATGCGCACCCTCAAGGTGAGGTTCTGCCGGTCGACGAGGGAGGTCATCACCAGGTCCAGGTTGGGGTTGCCCGTATGCTTGACGAGCGTGGCGTAGCTGGCGAACCGGCTGAAGTTTTTGTAGATTACGTCGATGTAGGCCTTGATGACGTCTGTCGTGACCTGGACGTGTGCGTTCGTCTTCAGGCGCGACTTCAAGTCTCTGAGGAACTCTATAGCGGTCTCTACGTCTGCTCGCCCTCGTACGGGCTGGGTTCAACTTTGCTCACGGTGTCTATGGCCAGCCACTTCCATAGGTCGCCAGCACCGAGCATAGGGTTGGTGCATTTTGCGACGTTCCACTTCTTCGCGTAGCGGAATGTCCAGACCTGAACCAGCTCGAGCCTCTTGATGTAAAGGTTTCAGAAAGTTCTGCTCTGGTACTGGTCACAGACGCTCCCCGTGTCTATCAGGAGCATGACGACCGTGTTGATCATGACATTGGGTATCCGTGCACTGGAGCGTATGCTCATCACTTCCAACAGTTAGCGAAGGACGGTGAGCCATGCTGATGTCCTTTACTGCCTTGGTTAGCTGAGTGAATGCGTGTGGTCTCTGTCGCATCCTCATGCTGCGTCTAGCTAAATTCGAACCATATCAACTAATTATGGTCTTGTACACGATAGAGTTACTTTAAGGATCGAACGGCCGCATCGAATGGCACAGCGACCGTTCAGGGGAGGATCATGCCCGTCACGCTAACGCAACGGGCATGGCCTCACAGGCTGTGCTAAGCCAAGTTCTACGTAGCCCTTAACTGTTTCGTCCACTCCACATCACCTCCTTCTGCCATTCGCTCAAGGGAGCGTCCCTTCTTCAGACGAGATTCTATAAAGATCTCACCAATATGCTACACTGGCAACTGCTTACACGATCGATCGCCCGATGTAGCGATCATTTGGTGTGATTTCGCGTGCGCCAATTCGAAAGGCGGAGAGTTTGAATGAATGATCGTCGTAGGTGCACCAAACTAATCTACACCAAAATTTACTAAGCTCGGTAAGCTTTAGGCAATCTAGCCGGATTCAACGGCTAAAACGCGAGCTGGACGGCCGTGTTAAGCATGGACGCATCAACAGTAACTGGTCGTGCGAATCTATTTGTTTAGCGAATAGGTCAAAGAGACTTTGTCTGGAGAACGAGGGAAGCATAACGTAGCGTAGGTTGTACGGAACTTGATGCTAAACGTGAGCTTGCACGATAAAATCTGAGAAAAATTGCCTAGCAAAGCAAGAAAGGCTTTTAGCCAGAACATTAAAGACATCGAACATCTGATCGATCTATACCATGACAAAGAACAGCCGAAACGTAGTCGAGAGTCCGAATTAGAAGTCCTCTGCAAATCCGCAATCGTGCTGATTACTGCATATTGGGAGTCGTATTGTGAGGATATCGCTAGCGAAGGTCTCGATCACATCGTCAAATTCGCAAAATCAGCTAAGAAATTGCCAAACGAACTGAAAAAGCAAGTTGCGAAGGATATGGAGAAAGAGAATCATGAGTTAGCAGTTTGGGAGCTCGCAGATTCAGGTTGGAAGGGATATGTAGAGAGTCGATTGGAAACAATGAAGGAGCAACGCAACAGAAATTTGAACTCTCCAAAAACCGAGCGGATCGATGATTTATTCTTGAAATCACTAGGAATCAAGAACATTTCTAGTAGTTGGAAGTTAGATCGAAACGCCGTGGCTAGCGAAGTCGCAAATCATCTCGACGAGTTTGTAAAGCTCCGAGGAGCGATCGCCCACCGTGGAAATGTCAAGGAGGCGGTCACCATAAGTCAAGTCGTCGAGTACCTTGATCTGATCAAGAATTTAGCAGCGAAGACAGGTGGAAAGGTGAATTCGCACGTCATTGAAATAACCGGTAAGGCTCTATGGATTGCGAAAAAAAGTAAAGAGTAGATTCGAATCGCGTAACGATTGAGGGCTATATGTTTCAGGGGACGTCTTGAATTCCTCGAAGAACGCGAATACCGGCTGGAACTTACGCAATTTACCCAAATCGTTCGAATCGATCTCAACGACTTCGCTCGGATTGAGTGAAAGGGTGAAGACTTCATTAGCAAGACCAGAATCATCAAACGATCGCATCATCGGAATCGCGGGTTTGACCCCCAGCACCAATCACCCCAACCCGTTCCTTGCATGACCTGCGCGAATCGCCACCGGGACGTTGCCACTGACTCACTAAAACAACCAAGAAAGTCAATCACTCGAAGTGAACTCCTAAGTGCAACATTCATTCTGATCAACCTATAGAAAATGGAGCCGCCTATAGTCCGCCCTGCCATTTAACTTGGTTGAAACGTGCTGAGCGGTTGTGGCATGCTTGTTTTTCCCATGAAACGAAAACATGCCTCATGGCCGAAGCCAACAACTGACACTTGGGCAACGATGCAAGATCGAAGCGTATTTGTTAAGTGGATATCTGCGACACTGAAACTGCAGGTCCCACAATAGGAAATTTAACGCATGGAAAGCGGTGAAAAAGCGCGGAGGACGTAGCCCGACGATTCTTGGCCACGGTCGGTGTCGACGCCGAAGGGCAACGTCATATGCTTGCGGTCACGGCGAGTGACACGGAGTGTGAGGACAGCAAATCCGCGTTTCTAAGGCAGATGAAGAAACGTGTCCTATATGGGATTCAGTACGTGGTATCAGACAGTCACGAAGGCTTGACGCGATCGATCGAAAAGTGTTCACAACCGCGATCTATCAATGTTGTGCTGTGCATTTTCAACGAAATGTAAGCAACCGCGCCACTGCCCAGACGCCTTCTCACGGTCGGGCTGACCCGAAAGGGATCTTGGATCACAAGAACGCCGACCAAGCGCAGATGGCGCTAATGACGTGGATTGCGCGGTGGAGCGATGAACCTGGTTTCAATCTGCTGATCTCTTGGATTGAGGAGACGTTCTCGGTCTATCGCTTGACGCAGAACCATCCACGGCTCATGAAATCGACGAACATACTGGATCGGTACAACGAGGAGACCCGAGTCGATCCCGTGGGGTGTCGATCTTTCCAAACGAAGCGTCGTATCTACGGTCGATTCGAGCGCTGGCAGTTGAATCTCACGACCATTGGACCAGACGGTTCGTTAATCTTGACGCCGTTCCTTCTTCGTCTTCGTGTCTGGCTCTAATCCATGGAGGTCGGAAAAACCATCCAAAATTCGCTCCCTACCTTCTGCGTCCGATTTACAGAATCTCATAAACCGGAATGGGTGCTGCAAGAGTCGTACATATTTGGCAATCCGAATAAGCCTTACTACGATGGAACGAACAACTCTTTCTACCAATTCGATATTCTTGCTCAATTAAACGAACCTCCGTGTTCTTTCGCAGTGCAATTCTAACAAGAGATTGCTCATTCGGCGGTAGATAGCAAATGCTTCTATAGCGGCTCACTTGTGAGACATCGACCGACTCGTCGCAGGTAGCTAGTGTCTGGCAGAAAAGCCAGAATTCTCTGTAAAAGCTTTATAAATCATTGACATACGGATTCGTTTCAGCCAACATGACGTTTGAAGATTGACCGTTTTTCGGGATTTCAGCGCGATTTTCGCCTGTTTTCGTCGATCTTCACACGTGAAAGGATACGCCATGCGCACACGCGAGACGGAACTCGGCTTAGGTTCGATTCGCATCGAGGATGACCAGCTCAACCTGAAGTCGCGGGACGACATTCCCGCGCTGTTGCTGGGTCTGCAAGCCATCCACGGTGCGGAGGACACCCGCGAACGACTGTTTGAGTTGCTTGAACAGAAGGTGGCGCCGACGGTTCTTCGGTGCGCCACGACCGGGCATGAGGTGGTGCGAAAAAAGCCTGGCGCGCCTTTGCACGGGCGCGTTGATTCGTTCGTGGTGGAAACGGACGTGCGACATCCCACGGATGTGAGTCTGCTGTGGGATGCGGTTCGCACCGCCCTGGGTGCCACTGTCCAACTCGCCCGGACCCAAGAACTCACCGGTTGGTGGCAACATCGGCATTGGCGGATGAAGCTGCAACGTCGCTTTCATGCGGTTCGGCGCAAGCGTGGCTGGACGCAGAAAGCCTTGGTGCGTCCGTACCTACGGCTCTGCACTGAGTTGCTCGCGCGCATGCAAGCCAGACGCGACACCTTGCCGACCCCGGCTACCGCGGTGCTGGATGAGCGCCTCGCCCAAGCGACCGTCCTCGTGGATCAGATCGCCCGGCGGTTGCTCGACGGTGAGACGATTCCTGCGGCGGACAAACTGTATTCGGTGTTTGAACCGCACACGCGCTGGATCGCCGAAGGCAAAGCGAAAGCCTCGGTCGAATTAGGAGTGCCCGCCCCGATCCTGGCGGACGAACACGGCTTCGTGCTTGGCGTGCAGTTGCAGTGGGACGGTGGTGACGTGACGGTGGCCGTGCCGTTGGTCGAGGCCTGTCAAGCCACCTATCCTGCGCTCGAAGCCTGTAGTTTCGACCTTGGGTTTCACAGTCCTGATAATCGGGTGTAATTGGATGACCGCTTGACCCTCAATGCGTTGCCCAAGAAAGGCTATCGCAACGCGGCCGACCAAGTGCGAGAGAACGCCCCGGCGTTCAAGGCCATGCGCCAATGGCATGCCGGCGTGGAGTCGGCGAACCACCATCTGGAATGTCATGGTCTAGGTCGCGTCCGCACGCATGGGCGTGAAGGCTTTGAACGCACCGTGATGCTGGCGATGGTGGCTTACGCACGCAACTAACACACCATTGAAAAACGGTGCGTCAAGTGGGTTAAAACCGTCGAATCCATCGAAGAAACATCACCCAACTACGTCGCGTCGACTCGATACACTTGTCCCAATGCGAAAATCCTGCGAAAATCCAGAAATTCCCCACCCAGTACTGGGTGGGGAATTTCTGCCAAAAACGGGACATTTTTTCTTGACATAAATGGGACAAATTAACGAAGCAACAACAATGTTGGTGCTGAGATGGTGCTGGCCGTGGCCGTAGTTGTGCTCGAAGTGATAGCCGTCTTCGCGTTTCAGGGTTTTATAGACGTTGTTTTCGATATGCCAGCGCGCCCGTCCTAACCGGGCAATGACACGCGCCTCGGCGGCTGAGGTCACGTCGCGGTTGGTGACCCAAGTCTACCGCGACGACTTTCCGTTCCGCCGGTGCCAGCTTTCTTGTTCGACCAGCGTGTCCCGACAGGCGTCGCCGTGCGAAGCGTTGAGTTGCACGTCGTGACGCCAGCGATAGCGGGTCAAGGTGTCGTTGGGAGCATCCTGATAGGCGACCTCAACCAGTTGGCTCAAGGCGTGTGCATGGCTTTCTTCCTTAACGGTCAGGATGAAGTCTTGGCCGTGCTCGCGCAGCAGTCGGACCGTCGGGGCATTCGCGTTCAGGGCATCGGCGATCATAGTGAACTGGGCGCCTTGGCGTTCTTTGAGCAACTGCGGCAGTGGCCGCTTGAAGGCGTTCTGCCCGCCATCTCGTTTGATCGTGCCGTCCTTGTTGGTGATCGGTTCGTCCGCGACCAGCACGACATGGTTCATGTCGGGACACACCACCACGGCGCCCAGTATCGCATGCCGATAACTGGTCTCGGCGCGTCTTCCGCGTCAAGCAACGGCCACAATGCACCTTCGTGGAGGTGACGTAACCCGTACCGTCGATCGCCAACGGCAACGTGCCGTCCGTCAACCGAAACGGCTCAAGATGACGATGGCGAAGTAGCCAGCCGAACAGCATGCGCAAGGCGAGTTGCACATGCGTCGAATCGATCGCGTCCAATCGCCGTCGCATCGTCGTGTCCAACGGGACGCTCGCCACGCCGAACAGACACTTCAAGTTGCCCTCCAAGACGAGGTCAAAACGCCCCGCGTCGAACGTGAACAAGGAGGGGAATTTCTGATACAAAGCACCGAATTCGAAACGAGCCAATGGCAGCTACACACGATACCCTAAATATTTACTACTTTGTCGCACTTTCAAATCCAACTCAGGATACGTATACTAACCGCATACGTTTTTTCCCACGAATATCTATCAAACAGAACCATTTGCGGCACTATTCGGCTACGCACGCAGAACTTGTTCAAGTAAGCTTCGAACTAGAGTTCCTGCAGAGGTTGATAGGGGTGAGCACATGAATAATAAACAGGCTGTCGATATCTTTACAGAACTCGTTAAAAAACTTCGCTATGACGAAGGCGATGATCCAGAACCAAGACCATTGTCTAACTTTACATTTTGGGCGGGAGCAGGTTTCACAAGAGCTTGGCGCGAAGAAGCCCCACTTTCGAAAGATCTCTTCGCCCTTGACAAAGAGTACCTTAGTAGATTTGATCATTTAGGTGCTCTAAGTCGACTTTTCGGTGAAAGCGATGATACAGGATTCTCACCTGATACACTTCGTCAAATTGTTTATCAACTCGACATGTATCAGCAGTACACCGAAATTAGAACGCGATACTTAGATGATTTAAATATACGAATGTTCAAATCCGCAATCGTATTGGCGGTACAGAAACGGTACATGGAAATCTGTGATCTCGACATTTTTGACGACAAGATTGGTAAGTTCAATCACAATTCCGAATTATCCGAGGAACAAATTGCTATTGTAAAATACTTCAAATTCCTTATCGAGGAATGTTTCGATATTTCGCAACTCTACGCGGAAGGTATTAGAACGCACTTTATCACTACGAATTATGACTTCGCCATTGAGTCAATATTAGATCACGTTTTTTCGCCTGATGATTCTCTTTATTTATATACGTATCGAGGGTTTACCCCAATTGAGATAAGTGGCTTTGACTCACCTATTAAAATTCACAATCATGAGTTAGTATTAAATCTATTTAAGATCAATGGCGGATTCGAAATATATAGACACGGACATGAATATAGGCTGGACTATCAAAATGACGTTTCGATGAGAAACGTTCGTGAAGCGCCAATCGTAATGTTGCCTTCTAGGGAACAGAGTTATTCGGATGAGTATTTTCGTCACATTTTCCCTAAGGCTGTCACATTATTGCGGGAGACAAAGGTTCTTTTCGTTGTTGGTTATAGTTTTCCCGAAGATGATGCTCTGATTCGTTTTATTCTACGTCAGTTTTCCGAGGAAAGCGAAGATGGTCGTGGGAAGTTTCTTTTTATCATTGATCCTTTAGCACGAACTTATGTACAAGAAGCTCTGCGAAGTGTTTTTCAGAATTTGCGTCCGGGTAATGTTGTTACGTATAAAGGATCGTTCAGTGGTTTCGCGAGCGATTGCGTCAAACATCTACGTGACAAACGAATAGGTTTCCATGAGGTTTGGTAAGAGCTTTCTCACTATCACTAAATTTCGGCATGTGCAGAAGAGCGACTTATATATGCATTCTAAATGGCTGTATGACAAAATTCGTAGGCGCATTACCCCATAAGGATCTCAGGCTGCTATCGCAAGCGGTGGACGCGGTCGTTCCATGAGGTTCGCCCTGTTAGCTCACATGATGCGAGTTGCGGCGTCATCGACAAACCCTTAAGCGAGTCGAAAGTGGCGCAGTTCCGCCCGGTTCTGACTATATTTACAGTTAAATGCCAACCGATTTTGTCGTACACCCCAACCCTGGCGTACTTACCCGGAGGAGTGTGTCGCAATTGCGCCTACAGTATCGTCGTCGCGATCGCTATATTCGGTATCGACGTGCTCGGTCTTTCGACCTTAAGAACCATCGCAGGCTATCTTAGGTCGCAGCGCCAATTGCACTGATGATTGCTTTTCGTCCTCGTAGTCTCCAAGAACGATCAACCTAAATTCAACTCCGAAACGCACCACCCGCGTTGATCAAGGTTTAAAAACGGGGCGGCCCATGGGCCGCCCCGTTTTTAATGTAGTTGAAATATGCCAGGCGGGTGTGGCATGCTTGTCTTTGGTACAAAACAACGGCATACCCGATGGCCAAAGCCAGCAACCATCTCCTGACACTTGTAGAACGATGTAAGATTGACGCGCTTTTGTCATGGGGTTTGAGTTACCGCACCATTGGTCGCGAACTAGGCGTCGCGCATACCACGATCGACCGTGAGGTCGATCGCAATCGCGCGCCGGACGGGAGTTACGAGGTCCGCGCAGCTAACGCCATGGCCGTCAAGCGACGGCGCCACGCGTCATCGACACCCCGCAACACCTTGATCACATCTACTTTCGTCTCCTTGACGACCAGAGTCCGGACGTCATCGCGCACCGTACTGAAGACCCTGCGCTACGGCTGTCTACCACCTGGATCTATGAACTGTTGGCGCGGGAAGTGGCGAATGGCGACGACGAGTGGGAGACGTTGCTGATCCGCAAGTTCCGCCGTCGACGTCGTTCGCGCAAGGGCAACGGCGCTGCCCATCTCATTCCAGATCGCATCGATATCGATCAACGACCAGCCGAGGTGGGCACCCGCGAGACCTTTGGCCACTGGGAAGGCGACACCGTCAATGAGGCCTACTAATGTAGGTGCGTCATCAAGGCGCCGTCGTCACCTTGGTGGAGCGCAAGACCCGGTTTTTCGCCTGTTATGTCGTGCTGCGACACACCAAGACCGCGGTGGCCAACGCCATCATCGCCATGATCCGAACCATGAAGGATACGGTCAAGACCATTACGTTCGATAACGGTGGCGAATTCGCCGATCATGTGCGGATCGCCAAAGCCCTCAAGTGCAAGGTCTACTTCGCCGAGCCCTATCACTCATGGGAGCGCCGCACCAACGAGAACCTCAACGGCGAACTGCGCCGCATCCATCCCAAAAGTGAACCCCTCGACCACCTCACGCGCGCAGACATGGCATACGCCATGAACGTCATCAACCTCCGGCATCGCAAAATCCTCGTGTACGACCACGCAACCGAGCGCTTCGAACACGAACGCGCGCGCCAACTCGAATAATCCCTACCAGCAACCCCCGCTCAGGTGCCAAGACATGCCACGGACGGCTAGCTCACAAAACGACGATGCAGAACGTTAAAAATCGTCGTAAAAACATATTTAAAATCGACGAAAAATGATCATTCGTCGATCGCAAAATCACCCAGTCAGTGTTGCTTTAATGTCAATTTCGAAAATTCTCGGAATGGTACGATTCAAAGTGAAATTCAGCCATCACTGCTTTATATCTGGGGGAGAAGGTTGGGATGCACGAATACCAGCCCTCCATGGAGACTTAGGTCAAGATTCTTTTATCAATGAAGGACTCAGCTATTCTAATTGATTTAACCGAAAACGAGTTAGTTGACTCTAGCTATGGGTCAAGGGCTAGCTACGGTCCTTTATCCGCGATAGACGTAAACACAAACCAGTACGTAGACGTACCGCTAAGCCACCAACGCAGACGCTGGGCATTAGTACGAAACACAATGATGGTTGATCCACCAAGTAACGAACGTTACCTAGTACAAGGAGCTAAGTTCACGTCATGAGGCGACGAATTGCTTCGTATTACTGACATTGAGCAACGTCCTAGCTTCGCGGAAAGGCTAAAGTCCTTCTTCGCTGACGAAGGATTTGAAATGATAGAGATTCCTAATGATTAGTCTTACAAAAATAGCCGCAGACGTAGATTCAATCATTTAGAAATCATCTTAATCTCCATCGACTAGAACTGCAATTGCTATGAGGCAGAGTAACCCTATCAAGAATATAAGCAATACCTTTACCTCACCAGGAATCCCATTGCTACTTGCTATACCATCTACCATCTCTACCATAAGAAAAAACGTAAATGCAGCAAGAAAGAAGCGGAGGATAAGCTTAGAACAACTGAGGTATTAACGAAAATGTACACACTCTTTTACCATCCATTTTGGCAAGAAGAGGTGTTACATGGCCAACCGCTATCCGCAAGCGCTGCGCGAACAGATCGTCCTGGAATTTCAACAGGGTCGGTCGATTCGTGCGCTTGCCATTGACTATGAACCGTGCGAAGCGACGATCCGGCAGTGGGTTGAACGCGAGACCGGTGGCGCGCGACTCGAC
>JAJECH010000053.1 GCA_022822135.1 Pseudomonadales bacterium | reverse complement strand
ATCGACTCCAACGGTACGAATATGAACGTTCATTAAATTGGGCGTTCGCACGCGAGTTACTGCCGTATTTCATGGCAATGCCAGAACTTTGGGCGCAAGTGGGTTACTTGCACAAGTGGGAAGATGGCAACAGCGATCTCCGTTCCTTTCTGACCTCGTGGAGTACGACACTGCGTAGGAACGGGTTGGACGACTCCATAGTGGATATATTCAAACGACAAATTCCGCTCGAATATCGCACGGCACTGCGTAGGTAAATGCAGCCGAATTGACGATCCTATCCAACTGTGCGATTGTTGCGTCGAAACACGCGCTGCAGGTCGTCGATCGACGTCGGAGCTCCAGAGACGCGGGACGAAGCCGTCCTAGTAAATCTCTATATCGACTTTACTATTTTGCTGACTGAAACCCATCGGGTCTGCTCCTGGTACATTTGCTCTCGGCAAATCCCCAAGATAGCGTTCGCTCTCGAACGTCGCCTACGTAACGTCCCACGCCCCACGCGGCTTGGATAACGGCTCTCGACTGCAAGTCCATGAAGCCTCGCATATACGGCGGGGATCTGTGTTGCCAGAAATTTACGACTGTCATTTCCGCGAAATACTCTCGATCGTTCCGCATCCAGTAATACCCGTCACGCGGATACTCGCACGTCTTGGCGCGTTCGAATGTGTCTTTGATTACCTGGTTGTCGTAGCCTTCGGGAACATATTGGTGATGCCAGGCGTGTGCAAGTTCATGGATCATCACCTGCTCATTTTGAGTTGAAACCGCCCATGAAGCGATGCTCTTGAAGCAAGTCAACCTAACGTATTTTCCACTTGAAACGTAAGCGGGTGAACTAGGTCGATCGCATTTATCCCGCATGACGATCGGCGTTGAAATTCGAAGCAGACCGATAGCGTGTTCGGGCAAAACCCCGACCGCCAGGCGTAATGCGTCTTTGACCTTGTTCATCGCTCGGATCAAATATTCGTTGTTTTCCTCGCTGAAATTCCCATCGTAATGATGGATATAGACACGGAAGCCGTGCATGACCACAGGGCGACCCTCTTCGAAGTAATTCGGCTCGATCCAATCATCCAGTTCCACCATATCCGCAGTTGACGAAAGAGCGATAAGAGCTAGTGAAAGAACGACTAATTGCTGCATGAATACCACCTCACGCATTTAGAAATACTTGGCGACTGCCCCTTGCTCGACCCCAGCTTTCTTCGAGTAGTGCAGCACCATCGACTCCGAACGCCAACCGCCCGCGAGCGCAACCGCGCCTGTGTTCGCGCCACGTGTCACCAGTTCGGACGCGAGACCGATCCTGCCACTATGCGCCGTCAAGCGACCTTCGACTCCTGCCGCCTGGCAAGCTGCCTTGAATCGTAGGTTGATCGACTTGCTCGTGAAACAAATCACGCGATCATCGTCATTGGCTTTGCCTTGCAATTCGCGGAGCTCGCGTAATTCATGCATCGCTTTCGCCGCGCCGTTCTTGACCAGCCGGAGATCCAATTCGCTTTCCTGAATCATTTTCGACTCCCGCACTTCGATGAGCAACGTGTTATCGTCGTTGCCTTCGCGGACGCATGACCAGGTAAGCGCAGCGTCTTCCGATCGATGCATCCCCGCCATGAACAGCAGCGAGCAGATCGCACCATCTGTCACGCGACACCGAAACTGCCCACCAAACGACACTGAAACTGCCCAGGCTGTAAATAGTGTCACGCGACACCGAAACTGCAGGTCAAACGACACTGAAACTGCAGGTCTCAGTATGGGGGATTTAACGCATGTGAGGCGGTGAAAAAGCACGGAGGGCGTAGCCCGACGGGCTTCTTCACCGCGGTCGGTCGATCGTGTGCTCATGATGATGTTCCGTCCGTGGTGTTGGATTCACGTGCGCCGACCATCCCGGCGCGTCGCTTCTTGCGCAACCGGTAACTATCACCCTGGATCGTGATCACCTGGCTGTGGTGTAGGAGCCGATCGAGAATCGCGGTCGCGACTACGTCGTCGCCGAGGACGCGACCCCAGTCGGCGAGTCCCTGGTTCGACGTCAGCAGGATGCTGCCGGTTTCGTACCGTGCCGCCTCCATTTTGATAGCGCAAGATCGTCGTCTCGACTATTGAGTTTGTGAGCGGAGCAGAGAAACCCCATACAAGCTTCAGCTTGGGCACCAAGATCGGATTAGCAGTAAGTACGCTTCACGATCGCTGGCTTAAGTCTGAGGTTTGTGGTGCAAACCGGAGCAATGACACATCTATTCGACCCGCGGGTTTACGGAGTGTGCCCAACACGTGCCGCCAAATCGTCCGGCTTGGCACGCTTCCACTTTTGCCTCGAGGTCAAACTGACAGTAAGTTCGCTTCACAACACCTGGCTTAAATCTATGGTTTGATGTGCAGTCGACATATGCTGAACTATCAAACTGTTCTCTGTAGCCTGCCAACACTGAATCGACAGTCGGTCTAACGCTTTCCGGAACCTGAGCCATGTATTTCTTGAATAAGACACGGAACATAGGCTCTGACTCACCATGGGCGGCCGTACCCAACCAACCTAACGCTCTGAGGTTGCTCTTCTCGACGTTTTCGGTTCCAGTTAACAGGATGTATGCCAGCCTAGATTGTGCGTCCTTGAATCCACGTTTGGCTAACTCGAGCAAGAGTGGGTACGCGTCGTCATACTTTCCATCCCGATAGAGCTCGTTCGCGTTCATGCGTATCCCACGCATTCCCAAAATATCTCTGTACGAGAATTCGCCCGGATCTATCGGGAACTGGTCAAACATCCTCCCGATCACGACGACTTCTTCCAAATCATCACCTGGAAATCCTCTTATACCCCTGTATCCGTTATAGATCGGGGCGTCGAATCTATGTCGCTTTCGAATATGGTTCAATATTCGTTCGATATTCACACGCTCTGTTTCAGAACGCCCCTTCATCATCTTAAGCAGCTTACGTTTCTCAAGTGAAGACACGGTATCCCTTCGCATTCGCTTGGCTATAGGGTATACCTTGTCGTAGAGCTCCTTATGTTGTGAAATAAAGACGATCCAACCATCATCATTCTCCCAAGAGTCCTCCTTTGCCTCAAGGCTGGAAATTTGAATACCGAATACAAGTAAAAAAGCTAATATATGTCTCTGCATCTTATTGTGACATGGAATGCGGCAGTCGTGAGACTGCCGCCCGACAAGTGCCATTTCCTGTCAGTTCAAATACTCCTGCGTATAACCAAGCAATTCACCGTTTGCATTGTAATACGCGCAGATTTCGACCAACCTATTGCTGTCACCAGCAACACCAAATGGTGAATCTGGCAACTCTTGCTGATGGCAAACCTTATAGGCATAACCTGAGATATCACCGCTGAATGGATAGTACGCTTGGCTATTCAACGCGAAAATTAATACGGCGGCGAGTATCCCGCCGTGAAGCAAATGCCTAGACCAATCAATAACTAATTTCAACGTTTTCTCCTTAGTTGTGTTAAAACATCGAAACAGTATATCACGATATAGTCACACACATTTAAGAGAAACTATCAAAATTTCATGATTTTTTGAGATGATCTAGTGGAAGGATTGAGGTATTAACGAAAATGTACACACTCTTTTACCATTCATTTTGGCAAGAAGAGGTGTTACATGGCCAACCGATATCCGCAAGCGCTGCGCGAACAGATCGTCCTGGAATTTCAACAGGGTCGGTCGATTCGTGCGCTTGCCATTGACTATGAACCGTGCGAAGCGACGATCCGGCAGTGGGTTGAACGCGAGACCGGTGGCGCGCGACTCGAC
>JAJECH010000017.1 GCA_022822135.1 Pseudomonadales bacterium | reverse complement strand
GTCGATCCCAAGCACACCACGCAACGGTGCTCGAGTTGTGGTGGCTTACCAATCAAAGCGTTGACGTTGAACGATCGTTGGTACGAATGCACGCATTGCGGGTATCGTGACGACCGCGACGTGAACGCCGCGAACAATGTGTTGCTCAAGGGGCTTGCGCTCTTTGATGCGGGCGGCTCTATTCCCGCAGTGTCGGCAACGGGAAGACAGAATCAGGACAAAAGTCCTGATCGACACGGAACCGTGTAATCAGTGTGGAAAACACACAGAAGTACATAAGAGAAGGTGTGGACTCGCTCTCGATGCGGCATCGCAATGTGCCAATAATGACGTTTTCGTAAAGAAGTCGTTAAGGAGAACGAGTCCATGAATCATTGTACGGTAATAGGCATCGACACGGCGAAGCACAGCTTTGCCTTGCATGGCGCCGACATCAACGGCGGTACCATCTTCAGAAAGACCCTGAAGCGTGCGAAAGTCCTGCCCTTTCTAAGCGCGCAAGCCCCGTGCACGGTGGCGCTGGAATGCAGCGGCGGCTCACATTACTGGGGTCGCGCGATTCGCGCGCTTGGCCACGAAGTGAAACTGATTCCGGCCAACTACGTCAAGCCGTACGTGAAGCGCCAGAAGAACGACGCCAACGATGCCGCGGCGATCGTGGAAGCCGCCAGTCGCGCCTCGATGCGCTTTGTCGCGGTCAAGACCCGGGAGACCCAAGCGCGGGCGGCGTTGTATCGCAGCCGTGCCTTGTTCGTACAGCAACGTACGCAGACGGCGAATGCGATTCGTGGTCATCTGCAGGAATTCGGCATCGTCTGCGCCCGCGGCTTCGCGGCGTTAGGCAAGGTTCGTACCGGCCTGGCGGACGGCACGCTCGAGACGCCGGAACCGCTGCCAACCAGCGTTCCGGCCTTGTTGGAGGTGCTGTTCGAGCAACTGGATCGGCTGACCGACTTGGTCGCAGCGTGCGAAGCGAAGATGCGGGCCATTACCGCGACGGACCCGGATGCCTTGCGCTATCAGACCGTACCAGGGGTCGGTCCGATCACGGCGTTCGCGTTGCTGGCGTTCGTCGGGGACTTGTCGCAGTTCAAGAATGGGCGTGAGTTCGCGGCTTGGGTTGGCTTGACGCCGAAGGAACATAGCACCGGCGGACGGCAGCGCCTGGGCGGCATCACGAGGATGGGGCAACGGGATCTGCGGTATCTGCTGGTACAGGGCGGTATGGCGCTGGTACGACACCGGCGACGCCGCTTCAACGAACAATCGCCTGCGGTGCAGGAAGCGCTCGCCACTAAACCCACGAAAGTGTTGGGGGTTGCGTGGGCGAACAAGAACGCTCGCGTGCTGTGGGCGTTAACCCATCATCAAGAAACCTACGATCCGTCACATGGCGTTGTTCGCCATGCAAACGCACATGCCTAAGGCAAAGGAAACCAACATCATGACCATCCACCCACCGAAAACGGCGAACGTGCCCGGCTAACGTCGGACGCGACCACCAGTTCCTTGAGAAGGACCATGCACCGCGTAAGGGTCAGGATCGCACAGACGCAACTGGCGAACCCATCATTAGGCAAGTGCCTTCGAGCACACATAAGAGAAAGGGTCCGGTTGACGAAGTACCTTACGGGCTCACGGTTACGTCGTTCGACAAAACCGTATCGAAAAGCCGAATATAAGACTGTCCCCGATCAAGTCTCAATCGCAAAGCATGAAAATTCTCGATGGAATAGAGGGCGAGTCCATATAAGCCTTGCCAAAGCCTGCGTCTGTTGAATTGACTTTCGCGAACTAGCCATTCCAGTGCTGTGTCTAAAGTGGGGAGACAGGAAAACTAAACGCTAATGCTAAAATTCAATTTCAAGGAGCGGAGCCAACCTCAATGAATGACAAAATACGGCACGTCACCGATGAAACGTGGGACGATGATATCCTCAAGTCGGAGAGTCCTGTATTAGTCGATTATTGGGCGGAGTGGTGTGGTCCATGCAAAATGATCGCACCTATTCTCGATGAAATCGCAGACGAATATAGTGATCGGTTGAAAATCTACAAGATGGACATCGACGAGAATACGGAAACGCCGCCGAAATACGGTGTGCGCGGTATTCCTACACTTATGCTATTTAAGTCTGGACAAATGGAAGCCGCCAAAATCGGCGTTTTGCCGAAGAAACAACTCACCGCATTTCTTGATCAGTTCGTTTGATTTCTAGAAATTCGCCCCTATTGCTTTAGTCTCGGAGTACTTTCGCATTTCACAAGGATTTGACTTAGAGAGCGATCGTGACGGTGATGCGCTGGTTGTGTCAGTGTCCGGCCGCGTGGACGGAACTAATGCGCAGAGCTTCGATAGCTCCCTTGACGAAGTTATCGAGGAATCCGTCAGCGCTGTCGTTCTAGATTTAGCCGGACTGGCGTACATGAGTAGTGCCGGTCTTCGCAGCATTCTGATGACTGCGAAGCGTTTACAGTCGCGAAAGGCAAACCTCGCAATTTGCAGCCTGCGTCCGACGATTAACGAGATATTTCAGATAGCGGGATTCGACCGTATTCTGGACGTCTGTGAGAATCGCACCGACGCTGTGGCAAAAGTTACCGCCTCATAAACGCTAGCGTCTTCATGACGTAGAGTTAGGTTTTTAAAACTGCCGCTTTGCGCAGTGCGTTCAGTTAATCCGACATTGTCTCGTCGCGATGTTGGCGCCTTGACGTGTATGCGTGCCGAATACTGGTTCCTTGACCCGCGATATCGCTTAACGAATTCCTACGAGCCGCAAGTTGCGTCATCGCCAGATTCTCGCTTAGTGGTTCCACCATGGAAGGTCAGACCATGAGCGAAGGTCCATTTCGTGTGTCCAAACCGATCGGTGCTGGCTAGCTAAATACCAATACGTATCTGCGATTTTCTCGGGCAGCATGAGCCCGTCCGCTGCACCTCGTGTCTCTTTTAACTGCTGAAATCGTTCGGGTCCTAACATCTTGCCGAGCGTATCGGGCGCTTCTACCGCACCGTCGACGACGACATGTGCTACATGAATACCCTTCGGCGAGAATTCAGCATTTAGCGATTGGCACAACAATCGACGTCCCCCCATTGCTGCAGCGTGAGAATGCTGACCCGCGTTTCCTCGAACTGCCGCAGTTGCCGATGTTGCGATGATCGTACCGTGACCTCGGGCTTCCATATGTGGTGTGACTGCGCGAGCTAGTCGAAACAAACCAAACGTACCGAGACGCCAGCCCATTTCAAAAGCTCTGTCTTCAGTTTCCACGAGGGATCGATTTCCAATTTGCGCTCCCAAGTTGTAAATCGCAACTTCGATCGGGCCAATATCTGCCTCCACCGAGGCCACGCGCGATTCAATAGCGTTCTCATCAATCGCATTCATGATGAATCCGCTAGCACTACCGCCTAGTTCGCTGATCTCGTTGACGAGACGCTCAAGTCCGTCCACGTTGCTCCGCCGACACAATACAGCGTGGTATCCCTCGCGCGCGAACCGCTTTCCGACTGTGCCCCCGATACCTGCACCCGCACCGATCACGAGACATACTGGTTTCATTTGACTGTTGTCCTATTAAAAATGAATTTGGGCGTCAGTGAATAGATTCTGACGAATAAAGGTGAGCGGAGTACATTGACACGTGAAGGTGCTGGGATACCCGCAACCGACGAAGAGCCACGAGCGTCTGCGGGGACGGCTTTCAAGTTATCTTTGAATCCACAAAAGACATTCAGTTGCCGAGTTGTGGATCGGTCTATTCGTTATCTTGTCCAACGCAGAGCGTCAAGCACGTGATGTCATCGGATTGCAGATGACCATCAACGAATGAATGAACACCTTCGAAAACCGTTTCATTCGCTAATTTAGCGTCGCTATACCCATGAGTAAATAGCTCGCTAAAACGATCCATCCCGAAAAGTTCCTCATCTTTGTTTTCGGCTTCGTTGACACCGTCCGTATAGAAAACTAACGTATCGCCGTCGCGGAGTTCCATTGTGTGGCTCGTGTATTGATAGTCGCTAGCGACCCCCAACGCAACACCATCGTGCGGGTCGAATAAAACTGAGCGGCCATCGGAGTGCACGACCATCATCGGATTGTGACCCCCATTGCAGTAGCTAAGCATGTGCGATTCAGGATCGTATATCGCGTAAATCAACGTAACAAACATCATCGAATCGTTATCTGCGCACAAAATATCGTTGACGATACGAACAACTTCTGCTGGGTCTGAACGTTCGGCCGCCGCACTCTTCAGTAACGTGCGACTGACCATCATGAATAACGCCGCAGGAACCCCTTTACCTGATACGTCAGCAATGGCTAATCCAATACGCCCGTCGGGTAGAACATAAAAATCGTAGAAATCGCCACCCACTTCCCTCGCCGCTAGCATATTGGCATACAAACGATGCGTCTGCGTGGAGATGAAACTCTTCGGAAGGATGCTCTGTTGCATCGATTTAGCGACGCCCAACTCGTTCTCAATCGAAACTAGACGATTACGTGCGTCCATTGCATCGCGCCAAGAGACTAGGTTCTTAATCGTTCGATCGATCGTTACACGGAGGTCATTGAAATCAACGGGTTTAACAACAAAGTCAAACGCGCCTAAATTCATCGCTTGACGAATGTTCTTCATGTCCCCGTACGCCGAGACGACCACGGAACGCAACTCCTGTTCGAGATCACTCATTCGTGACAGCAATTCCAATCCGTCCATCCTCGGCATATTGATGTCAGTCAAAACGATATCGACTGCCGCATTGCGTTTTAGAACTTCAAGAGCTTCTTCCCCGTTGCCGGCGAACTCAAACTGATACACACCCCGACGAATCTCGCGACGCATACGTTGTCGCACAAGCGCCTCTAAGTCAGGTTCGTCATCCACAACCAGAATCGTGTGCGGATTGGCATTGACTTCTTGTTCGTCTTCGGCCATTGGGTGTTACTAGTGGTAATGCGTTTTTAGCTTGCGAAAACACATGCTTGAACGCAGATGCTTCTCTCGTATTTTAGATTCAGCTCTTTTCACCTCGAGCTGACCACATTCACGATAAACAGCCCGGCGGCGCATGCGAACTCACATGTCGATTCTCGTCAAGGTGTTTGAAACTCGGTACAAGCACCTGTTAGTCGAAAGCCCAGCCGTGCCACAAGTTCTCCCGGGTAGATTCAACATCTTCTAAGACTTTGCGTGTATCAATCCACCACTGATATCGGGGTCCTGGGCCGAACTCTAAATCGTCAACGTACGTCTCGCCCTCGCGTTGGTAGTCGATAGGGGTGAGTATTCGCACGATCGGCTCGTCGGTTTCGGACGAGTGATTCACGCCCGCCGCGTGGATAAGGCGCGGATGCCACCAGATCACATCCCCAGCGGATCCGGTGAATTCAACAGGTCGCGTATCACGAAGTAGCTGATCTCGTTCACGCGCGTACGATTCAACACGAGCACCCGAAATGGTGCTGCCACTCACACGATCCCAGCACGTGTGCAGCCGTCGATGCGATCCTGGCCAGAGCGTAAAACCGCCGCATCGCGATCTGACATCGCACAGCAATACCATCGCAGATAGCTGTGAGGCCATATAGTCCCCATGCGGGTACATCCGGTCGGTAGCGGTGTCAGCAACCGGAAATACGCCATAAATGCCACGAACTCTTCGAACCGGCTTAATCTGCGAACCTAAAAAAGCGCTTGCCACGTTCAGCATCTTTGGGTGATTGGCTAATTGGTCCACAAGAAACGACTCCGTGCCAATGCCCGCATCGCCACGAGATCGCATTTTCCAGTTCGTACCCACCAACGAACCTACACGTACGTGGTCTTCGGGTTGCCAATGGGATGCCGGATCGTCTATCCAAGTCGTAGGATCGTCTTTTCTCAATCCACAGCGGGGTACATTCGCCCAAAAATACTCGTTTGCTTCCGAGAGAGCTTCGGTTTGATCTGCGAGCAATCCCCTCTTGATGAGATAACCATGTGACCTGAAGAACGCAATATCAGCGGGTTCGAGCGATTGTGGTCGGTTCGATCCTTCGGTGTCTTCCGCTGTACTGCTTGCTTGGTACTTAACGTCATCTGAAATGGGTTGGGTCGTTGGATGCCCAATGTTGTAGTCAGCCATGTTGCTCGCAGTAGGCGACTTGATTGCGTTACTCATGATCTCGCAACTGAAGGCGGTTAATAACGACTCAACCTATGCACGCAGATATTCGCCAGGCGTCCGGTTGAACCGAAACGGGTGTTCCGGATCTCGTTCGATGATCTCTTGAGGCACTGTACCCTGCCAGTCGGACGGCGTCTCGTTAGATCGTCGATAGTACCAACCTAACAGTACGGTTCGACGCTCCGTCGAGCGATTCGGATGTGTCCCGTGCAGGAGGCGCGCGTCGCCGATCATCAACTGGCCTGCTTTCACGGGCAAATCTATCGCATTTGGATGGTCGATGAACATCCATTCGTTCGTCTCTTTGATGTCGTACCCACCCGCTTCATGGGCTTGTACTAAATGATCATGCAATTCCAAACGCCTGAGATGGCTACCCGGGATAACTCGGATGCATCCATTCTTAACGTGAGTGTCGGTCAAGTACCAATTCAAGAAGACTTGCTGCGGCCAAGGCGACATGCTGATTGGGTCGTCCCACCTCGCCCAGTCTTGATGCCAATATAGTGCTGGCGCGTGCGGTGGTTTAGAAATGATTTGGAACACCCCGCCAGACTTCAAATCACCCATCCCTAATGCAGACATGATCGAAGCAGGATGCTCTATCAAGAAATCGACCACCTCGTCTTGAGGAAATTCAGGAGAGCGCTTCGAACGATTTCGAATGCCACTGATTTTGACATCCGAACCCTGATATTTCCAGTGTGGAGGATGTTCACTTCGCTTGAGCCATTCGTCCGACCAATGGCGAAGACGTTCCATTGAACCATCGGGTAAAAGACCGTCTACCAAGCAGAAGCCGTCTTTCAATAGTTGCTGACGTGCTTGCGTCAATTCGCTGCTAATTCGTGGTTGCTCTTCTTGAATGTGTGACATCTGGGTCATATTAGCGGTTGATCTTCCCAAGAATTTCTTTACTGGTCGTGGACCCTACGATCACTGCACTCAAATCGCCTTGCGGATCGACCACCATCGTAAGCGGAATGAAATCTGGCCTTGACTTATCCCAACGCGCTCGCGGATCCTCAAGCAAGTCGGGAAACTCAGCACCAAATCTGGCTTTCTGTGAGGCCAATTCCTCTCCTCGAACGCCGTCGAAATTCATGCCTAACACAATCACGTTATGCTTGGTCCGTTGACGGTGAATCTCATTGAGCATCCTTATCTCTTCGCGACAAGGACCACACCAACTCGCCCAATACGTGATGACAACCCACTTACCGGAAATGTCGTCGAAGTCAATGTATTCACCATTATCGAGCCGATAACTACCTTCTTGAGAGATTGCTGAAACCGCAAATATGATGAAACCGACGAGAACACATCGCTGCAAACACGTGCGTTCTCCTCTCTCAAACTTGGTCCTCAATCGTTGCTTCATGCCGTTGTCGCGTAGTTCCTTGAGGCGAACACTAATTTCCCTTGAATTCTGGTATCGGTCTTCCCTCAAACGCTGCACGAAGTGCCTTCGCGGCGTCTTCGGTTCGCATCAATTCGCCAAATAGCTCCGCTTCTCGTCGTAGTCCATCCTGCAACGGCATATCAACACCTTCTCGTATGGCCCGCTTAGAGTTCGCTAGCGCTCGTGGAGCGCGTTGCGCTAGCGTCTGGGCGAATGCAGTAACTTCGTTGCGATAAACCGATAGGTCATTCGGTAGAACGCGACTGACGATTCCCAACTCATGCGCCGTGTCCGGGGTGAACACCGTACCATGCAGAATTAAGTCGAGTGCTTTCGCCACCCCAAGTAAGCGCGCAAATCTCTGCGTACCCCCACCTCCTGGCAGGATACCTACGCCAGTTTCTGGCAAACCAAGCCGAAAGTCGCCTGACCGCGCGAGTCGAAAGTCGCACGCTAGTGCAAGCTCTAATCCGCCTCCCATTGCCATTCCGTTGATGGCTGCAATCGTGATGGCGTCCATCGCCTCAAGCAAATCCATCGCACCTCTGAGGCCACGTGATCGTCTGCGCTGACTGTTTTTAAACGCTGACGTGGGGGAAGAGGGACTTCCACGAATTTGACGTTCGGCAGAGGTCGCTAATTCATCGACTTCGTAATGTCGTACGAAAATGTCGTCCGACCCTCCGGTTAAGACCAAAACTCGCACATCTGAATCGGAATCTACTGATTCCAATGTCGTCAACAGCGCTTCGGCGCCTGCTGCGTTTATCGTGTGGCGTGGAGGATTCGTTAAGGTGATTGTGGCAACGTACCTATCCTGTGTCATCTTGACGAATGAGTCGCTCATATCGCACTGCCTATCAAGCCGGCTTCAGTTAAATCCTCACGGATTTCGTTCAGTATTTCTGGATCATCGATCGTCGAAGGCGCGGTGAACGCATCACCATCGACCATCTTGCGCATGACTTGACGAAGGATTTTGCCTGAACGAGTCTTCGGTAGTCTCTTTACGACCACACAACGCTTGAAGTTAGTGAAAGGTCCGACCTCCTTTCGCACCATCTGGATCAGCTCGCGCTCTAGTACATCTTGCGCAATATTCATGCCATCTTTCAGAAGCACCAAGCCAATTGGTACTTGACCTTTCTCTGAATCACGAATACCAACCACAGCGCACTCTGCAATCGCCGGATGTGAAGCTACAGCCTCTTCAATTTGACCTGTAGAAAGCCGATGACCGGCAACGTTCATTACGTCGTCGGTCCTGCCCATAACGTAGACATAACCTTCCTCGTCGCGAAACCCGCCGTCACCAGTGGCGTAAAAGCCTGGAAACGCGGACCAGTACGATGCTTCAAAGCGATCATGATCACGCCAGATCGTTGGTAGAGCTCCCGGAGGCAAAGGCGGTGCAACGACTACGTTCCCATCTACATTCGGAGGTGCTTCTACGCCTTCGTCTGTGAGGATTCGCACGTCGTATCCTGGAACAGGTAAGGTCAATGATCCCGGTTTCATTTCTTTTAGGCCGTACCCAGCCATGTTGGCACAGATCGACCAACCTGTCTCAGTTTGCCACCAATGGTCAATCACTGGAACGCTCAAGTGGTCATTTAGCCAATGCCACGTCGGCGCATCGCAACGCTCACCAGCCACGAATAAGTACTCCAGTGACGAAATGTCATATTGACGAAGAAGCGAGCAATGTGGATCTTCTTTTTTTATCGCTCGAAACGCGGTAGGGGCAACGAAAAACGTCTTTACCCCGTGATCAGCGATTACTCGCCAAAACGTACCGGCGTCCGGCGTCCGCACGGGTTTTCCTTCAAATAGGATCGTGGTACAGCCTTTGAACAACGGGCCATACACGATGTAGGAGTGACCAACAACCCAGCCTACGTCCGAAGCGGCCCAAAACACATCACCTTCATCTACGCCATAGACAGCATTCATACTGTACGCAAGTGCGACCGCGTGACCACCGTTGTCTCGCACCACTCCTTTCGGTCGTCCAGTCGTACCTGAGGTATAGAGGATATAGAGTGGGTCCAGTGCATTAACCTCTACCACTTCAGCATCCGGCGACTCGCGCTCCCATCGATCCCAATCAAGATCCCTGTTAGGAGTCATCTCCGCTTCGCATTGTTGCCGTTGTTTGACAACCACGTTTTCGACCGAGTGGCTTGCGAGTCTTAGCGCCTCATCTACCAATGGCTTATACGCAATGACTTTGTCAAATTCGATTCCACATGAAGCAGTCAATAGCAGCTTGGGTTCAGCATCGTCAATTCGCAACGCCAGTTCTCTCGCAGCAAATCCACCAAAAACCACGGAGTGAATTGCTCCTAAACGCGCACACGCGAGCATCGCGACGATCGCTTCGGGGATCATCGGCAGGTATATGACAACACGATCGCCTTTTAACACCCCCATTTGACGCATGCCACCCGCCACTTTGCGCACACGTTCGCCTAGTTCATTGAAGGTGAGCGTTGCAATCGATTCGGTCGGTGGTGAATCGTAAATCAACGCAGTCGCATCGCCTCGACCGCCTTCAATGTGTCGATCTACTGCCAACCAACAGCTATTTAGCGTACCGTCTTCGTACCAACGCCAGCTACCGTTGCCGTCCTGACTCAACGTCTTTGTTGGCGCGTTGAACCATTCGATGTCACTTTGGCGTTGCTGCCAAAACGCCGCTGGATTCTCTATCGAGAGGAGGTAGTCCTCTTCGTACGTCCGCATACTTTCTCGTTAGCCAACCACCGACGCTTCCAAGAGCGAGGATATCTCTTCGTCTTCGAATCCGCTATCCACTAAAACGCTCCGCGTGTCCTGGCCTGGTGTGCGAGCACTATGCGAAACTTCTGCCTGAGAACGACTAAATCGCGGAGACGGTGCGGGCTGGGTGACACCGTCCACATCAACGAACGTCTGACGCGCACGATTGTGTGGGTGTGAGGGTGCCTCCCAAATGGACAAAACAGGAGCGAAGCAAATATCGGTACCCTCCATGATGGCACACCATTCATCTCGGGTCTTCGACTTGAAGATGGCCGTCAGTACCTCCTTCTTGGCTACCCAACCATCCCGCTCCATCTGTGCATCAAAATCTGTCGCATTAACACCAGAATGTTCAACTAACAGCTCATAAAACTGGGGCTCGATCGAACCAACGCAGATGTACTTGCCGTCGCTAGTTTCGTAAGTTCCATAGAAATGCGCGCCGCCATCTAGCATGTTGCTTCCGCGTTCTGGTACGAATCCATAGTCCTTCATCCCAAAAAATGCCGACATCAAACTTGCAGCACCATCGACCATCGCGGCGTCAACGACCTGCCCTTTCCCGGACTTTTGCGCTTCAAGCATGGCGCAAACCAAGCCAAACGCGAGCAACATGCCACCACCGCCGAAATCGCCAATGAGGTTCAACGGTGGGACGGGCTTGCCTCCCGGCTCACCAATTGCGTGAAGTGCACCAGCTAGACCAATGTAGTTGATGTCATGCCCGGCGGCGTGTGCCAATGGACCTTCTTGTCCCCAACCGGTCATGCGACCATAAACGATCTTTTCATTCCGGGCGAAACAGTCTTCAGGTCCAACGCCTAACCGCTCGGTAACGCCTGGTCGAAACCCTTCGAAAATCGCATCAGCGTTTTCACAGAGTTTCAATACGACCTCAGCACCTTCTGCCTTTTTTAAATCAACAGCGATGGACCTGCGGTTACGCTGCATGACATCCCGCGGCTGACGAGGATTCGCAACGATTCTGTCGACTCGAATAACCTCTGCACCCATATCCGACAGCATCATGCCGCAGAACGGACCTGGACCAATACCCGCTAACTCGATTACGCGAAAACCCTCTAACGGTCCCATAAAGACGCCCCTACTCGAAATGTTGATATCGGCGGGATTTTACGAAGCGTAGCCTATCCAATCGAGATTCCGATTCTCGAAATCGAAGCTCGATAATTCCAGTTTTTAACCGCTATTCGAAGGTAAGTTTGCGCGTTCTAGGTGTAGAAACGTCTTGTGATGAGACTGGGATCGCCGTTTACGATACAACCGAAGGGATTGTCGGTCAGCATATCTATAGTCAAGTCGAGTTACACGCCAAATACGGTGGCGTGGTACCTGAACTGGCATCGCGCGACCACATCCGCAAAACACTTCCTCTAATTGGTCAAACAATCGCCGATTCCGATTTATCGATGAACGATCTGGACGGGGTCGCATATACCGCCGGACCCGGACTTACACCGGCTTTGCTCGTAGGCGCTACGCTTGCTAGAGCGCTAGCCTGGTCGTTAGACGTGCCCGCTATCGCTGTTCACCACATGGAAGCCCATTTATTGGCGACGTTGCTATCTCCCTCGAAGCCTCAATTTCCCTTTATCTCTTTGCTCGTATCCGGTGGTCACACGATGCTCGTTAAAGCCACCGACTTTGGCGAATACGAAATACTCGGTGAGTCGCTTGACGACGCGGCTGGCGAAGCGTTCGACAAGACCGCGAAGCTACTAGATCTAGGCTATCCTGGTGGACCCGAAATCGCTCGTCTCGCTCAACAAGGCACACCGGGTGTGTTCACATTCCCGCGCCCAATGACCGATCGACCCGGATTGGATTTCAGTTTCAGCGGTCTCAAAACTGCGGTTCAATCCGCAGTCAAGGAACGGAGCGATCTCACAGAACAAACACGAGCGGATATCGCGTTTGCGCTTGAGGACGCCATCGTTAGCACACTATATATCAAGTGTCGGCGCGCATTGGAAGCCCACGACATTCATCAGCTGGTATTAGCCGGTGGTGTGGCCGCCAATCAAAAACTCCGAGAGCGTATGAACGACCTGAACGCTGACGTGCACTATCCACCGATAGCACTATGCACTGACAACGGCGCGATGATCGCGTATGCAGGTCACGAACGACTTATCCGAGGTATGTCGACCGATCTCGTCATCGATTGCCGTGCTCGATGGTCGATTGAAGCAATCAATCGAACTGGATCGATCTAGGTTATTAGGGTTCCAACCCCGCCATCAGTAAACACCTCTAGCAATGTAGCGTGCGGCACACGCCCATCGATGATGTGCGCCGCTTCCACACCGCTCTCGACTGCTGACAGCGCACACTCAGTTTTAGGCAGCATACCCCCCTCAACGATCCCTTCCGCAATCAGAGCGTTAACCTCCTTACGCGAAACAGTCGTCAGGGTATTCCCATCCTTGTCGAGTAAACCTGGAGTATTTGTAAGCAGGATCAACTTAGCCGCATGTAGATGCGTCGCAACCGCTCCGGCGACGACATCCGCATTGATGTTGTACGAAGCACCATCGGGTCCCACTCCAATAGGCGCGATCACGGGGATAAAACCACTATCTTCCAACGCTTCAAGAACTTTAGTGTCAACCGAGTCGACGGTACCGACGTGCCCCAGGTCAATGATCTCTGGCGGGTTGTACTCCCCGGACACCGACTCTATCATCATTTTCTTGGCACTGATTAGGTTGCCGTCTTTTCCCGTCAAGCCAATCGCTCGCCCACCATGAGCATTAATGATTGAAACGATCTGTGGGTTCAGCAATCCACCTAACACCATTTGCACCACATCCATGGTCCGGGCATCAGTGACTCGCATGCCATCTACGAATTTGGTTGGAATCTCTAGTTCGTCCAATAATTCCCCAATCTGCGGACCGCCACCGTGTACGACAACCGGATTCATCCCAACTAGCTTGAGCAACACAATGTCGCGTGCGAATGCATGCTTCAGCTCATCGTCCACCATGGCATTGCCGCCATACTTGACGACAATCGTCGCGCCTTGAAATTTCTGAATGTACGGTAGCGCTTCCTCAAGGATTCGAAACGTAACCGCATAGTTGCGCTTCACGGCCAAGCCTGTC
Organism: Pseudomonadales bacterium; assembly: GCA_022822135.1. Taxonomy (GTDB): domain Bacteria; phylum Pseudomonadota; class Gammaproteobacteria; order Pseudomonadales; family Azotimanducaceae; genus Bin55. The sequence goes on along the minus strand of JAJECH010000017.1, from coordinate 9,385 downwards.
GTGCTAAATGTGGTTCGATTCGTTCTAGCTCATGTTTGAATAGACATTCGATCCGAGTTAATGCGGATTCGTTTTCTGCCTCGAAGCGAAGCGATAACTTGGGACTCGTATTTGAAGCTCGAACAAGCCCCCAACCATCCACGAAATCAATACGGATCCCATCTGTGTTATCGACCTTTCCGCCTTCGAACGACGCACAACGCGTCAGACGCTCGACAATCTCAAATTTGCGACGGTCCTCGACTGGAATCAGTATTTCAGGGGTTGCCGGACGTCGCGCGATGTCTTGGAACAGCTCGCTAGCATTTGACACCTTGCTAACCAGTTCAAGGAACCTCGTTCCAGCGTATGCGGCGTCGTCGATGGCATACCATCGATCCGGAAAGCAAAAGTGTCCACTGAATTCGCCGCCGAGCATGGCATTGTGTTGACATACGTGCTGTTTGATGTTCGTATGTCCCGTCGGTGAAACCACAGCATGTCCACCGCTCGATGCGACAGTCTCCCTTACGCTGACTCCGCATTTCACATCAAATACGACGGTACTAGCCGGGTTGTGAGCTAATACGTCTCGGGCAAAGAGAGCGAGCAGTCGATCCGCCCACACGTTCTCGCCCGTTTCGATCACGACACCGACACGATCGCCATCTCCATCAAAAGCTATGCCAGCGTCTGCGTCCGAATCAACAACGGCGCGGCGAAGATCATTCAAGTTTGCGGGTACAGCAGGATCTGGATGGTGATTCGGAAACGTACTGTCGACTTCTTCAAAAAGTACAGTTACATCGCACCCAATTGCTTCAAATAGCCTTCGAGATAACACGCCGGACACACCGTTGCCACAATCGACGACCACTCGCAACGGTTTCTCAAGACGTATCTGAGAAGCAACTTCCGTAACGTACTCGTCTAAAACGTCATATCTTTGCAAAGAGCCTTTACCGGAACGAAACTTGCCATTCACAATACGCTTATATAGGCACAAGAGCGCACCACCAGAAAACGGAAGGCGACCTATTGCGAATTTCAGACCGTTATACGAGGCTGGATTGTGTGAACCGGTCACGACAATTGCCGCGCCTGCGTCGTGTTTCGAAGCACCATAGTGCACCAGTGGCGTTGGTACCAAGCCAAGGTCAATGACATCAATCCCGCTTTGGCGCAGCCCCTCCGAAAGCGCTTCGAGATAACCGAGGCTTGATGCACGGCCATCGCGTCCGATTGCGACTGTGCGATTTGTGGAACGTTCCCAGAGTTCGGTACCGAAAGCACGCCCAATCGCATGCACGATCTCTGGATTCAGATCGTCATCCACTAATCCTCGAACATCATAAGCACGAAAGATGCTCAGATCTATCGTTGACAATCCCTCGTTCGCGCCAATCGATGTTGCTTTTTCCACTACGTTCAACCAGTGGACCCATTCGAGGCAGTGGATCTCTCGCTTCGCGCGAGCAGACTCAACGATTCACTCACTATACGTTCGGCAACGACCTCTTTCGCCGCAAACGGAATTTCAACATCGCCACCGTCATGAATCAACGTGACTTTATTCTCAAGACTATCGAAGCCAATTGACTTATCCGAAACGTCATTTACGACAATTACGTCGAGACGCTTACGTACTCGTTTATCGCGAGCATGTTGTAGGACATCGTTGGTTTCGGCGGCGAATCCGACGATGAAAGGCCTATTCTCAAGTTTGGTCACGGAAGTGACTACATCTACAGTTGCTTCAAGCTCCAGCGACCATTCCTCCGATTCTTGCGCAGATTTCTTGATCTTGGCATCGTGAAGTGTTTTTGGTCGGAAATCCGCAACAGCGGCAACCGCAAACAATATGTCGCATCCATCTAAGTTTTCGTGCACTCGTTCGTGCATCTCATCCGTGGATTCCACATCGATTCGATGCACTCCCGGTGGGGTGTCGAGCGAGACAGGACCGCTAATCAGAATAACTTCCGCTCCTTTAGCCTGCGCCGCTGCAGCAACTGCAAACCCTTGTCGACCGGAACTAGCGTTTGTAAGGTATCGAACTGGATCTAGGCGTTCGCGAGTTGGACCAGCGGTTACGAGGACTCGAACACCCGTTGCTGTGCCTTCGGGGTTGGTTGGACGATTTCCTATCTGAGCTAATACCGTTCGGACTGCAGTCACGATTTCGTGCGGTTCTGACATGCGCCCCACCCCGACTTCACCGCATGCCTGATCGCCCGAATTAGGTCCGACGATTCGTACGCCATCTTCTGTCAATTGCCTCAGGTTACGTTGCGTCGGCCCGTGTTTGAACATCTGTTGATTCATTGCTGGTGCCAACAAGACCGGCGCTTGAGTCGCTGCGTATATCGTTGACACCAGGTCGTCCGCGACCCCATGAGCGAATTTCGCGATCACGTTTGCAGTTGCTGGTGCGACCACAAACAGATCAGACGCTCTTGCTAATTCGATGTGCCCCATCGATCGTTCCGCTTCTACGTCCCAAAGCGATTTTCTAACTCTCTCCCCCGAAACCGCTGCTAACGTATCACTTGTGACGAAGTTCTCTGCAGCTTCGGTCAATACTGGGATTACGCGATATCCTGACGAAGTTAGTTGCCTGACTAGCTCAGGTGTCTTATAGGCAGCGATGCCCCCGGTGATACCCAAGACAATTGTTTGATTCGCCATGTCTCCGCCAAGTAGGTGACCCAAACGTCATCATTGTTTGGGCAAACTACCGTAAGTTCGTAAACGTATCAAGGAATTATGGCAGTTGCGCAGGTTTCGATAGCCATCCTAGAAATTTCAAAAAGCTATCAATTGACCGTGCTTTTGACCAAGCGAAGGAGAGAAACGCCGTGAAATGTCGATTTTGGTTTGCGGAACGCATAAGATTTCAGTTTAATTCCCGCCCTAATCCCAACCCCGACGGTCATGTCTAGAGTTTGTCAGGTCACAGGAAAAAAGCCTATGACCGGAAACAACGTCTCGCACGCAAAGAATCGCACAAAGCGAAGATTCAATCCCAACCTGCACACGCATCGCTTCTGGGTGGCTAGCGAGAACCGTTACGTGAAACTCACGCTGTCAAAAGCGGGAATGCGCATCATCGACAAAAAGGGCATTGATGCTGTGTTAACTGATCTGCGTAATCAAGGAGTCAAGATCTGATGGCAAGCAAGCGCGAAAAAGTTAAGCTAGAGTCGAGCGCCGGTACGGGGCACTACTACACGACCGATAAGAACAAGCAAAATACGCCCGGCAAACTAGCGATGCGTAAGTACGACCCAGTCGCACGTAAACACGTTATCTACAACGAAACGCGACTTAAGTAAACCATACCCGAACTACCTGAGGTTGAAACGACGCGGCGCGGCATCGCTCGCGCTCTTGTTGGCTATAGCTTAGAAAGCCTCGAAGTTCGCGAACACCGTTTTCGCTGGCCAGTCGACCTACCGACCAGTGAGATCGTCGGCCAGAAACTGAACGATGTCGGCCGACGTGGCAAATATCTTCTCCTTGCCTTCGATCGCGGGGTCTTACTGCTTCATCTAGGTATGAGCGGGCATCTGCGTGTCGTTAGATCAGACGCGCCACTACGACCACACGACCACATCGATTTTGAATTCGAAGAGGAGAGAGTGCTTCGATTCAATGACCCACGTCGATTTGGTAGCGTACATTGGCGCACGCACGCAGTACTCGAGCACCCGTTGTTAGTCAACCTCGGAGTAGAACCATTAAGCGACGCATTCGATGGTACATATCTGTATGAACGATCGCGACAACGCAGTGCCGCAGTTAAGAATTTCATAATGGACGCCCACACTGTCGTGGGCGTAGGCAACATTTACGCAAATGAAGCCCTCTTCTTAGCGCGGATCAGACCGACCACTATAGCTGGATCGATCTCTCGATTACGCTACGACCGGCTTGCGGATGCAATCAAGTTGATTCTTCAGCGCGCGATCGATGCTGGTGGTACGACCCTTCGCGATTTTGTCGGGTATGACGGAAAGCCTGGTTACTTCGCGCTACAGCTCGATGTGTACGGTCGCGCAGGGAAAGCATGCGTCCATTGCGGTAGAAACCTAAAGGGGATCGTGTTAGGCCAGCGTCAAACAGTCTACTGTTCGAACTGCCAGCGTCGCTAACTCGGGTTAAGACGTTGGTAGTACTTCACAACACATGGTGCGACAAACGCCGATATGTCGCCACCGTAGGACGCGATCTCTCGTACACGCGTCGAGGAAACATGAGACCATTCATTCGATGTAGGTAATAACACATACTCAATCGACGGGTCTAACGCCTGGTTCATTTCAAGCATTTGAAATTCGTAGTCGTAATCTGTAACTGTACGTAGGCCGCGAAGCACGAATTTCGTATTGTGTTCGCGGACGAACTCAACTAATAACGTATTGAATCCTTCAACAGAAACATGACTACCAAACTCCCGCAGCGCTTCGCGACATAGCTCGATACGATCGTGTAACTCAATATCAGGGTCTTTATCGGCAGACGTACCGATGGCAACCACAACGTGATCAAAGAGCTTTAAACCACGTTCAACGATATTTGCATGCCCAAAAGTGATCGGATTGAAACTACCTGGATAGACAACCGTGGACACGAGCGCAGCTTCTGTCGATGAAAAGAAGCACGGATTGTATCGGCGACATTTTGTTGTTAGGCTTGGTGTGAGGGGCGTCTAAAAACTTGAATCCTTACTTCGCCGATCTCTTTTGATTTCCATTCATCCAACGGACACGAAATAGCTTCGCCGCGCGAAGCGCTTTCAACGTAGACCATCCCTTTATCAGAGAGATGCGACGCGACCATCCTTAGTACCCGGCTGTAGTCGCGATTCGCATGAAACGGGGGATCGAGAAAGACGAGATCCCAGAGCGTTTTATTACGTTCAAGCCACTTTACAGCATTCGCTTCGACGACAGCCGCTTGGGCTGCGTCTAAGTCAAATTTCTGACAAGCTTCTCGAAGTTTCACGAGCGTGCGTCGGTCGTTTTCGACAAACGTCGCGTGTTCAGCACCTCGAGAGAGGGACTCAAACCCCAATATCCCGGTTCCAGCGTACAGGTCTAGTACCCGACTCCCGCGAACGCTATCCCCAAGCCAGTTAAATAGAGTCTCTCGAAGTCGGTTTGGTGTCGGTCGTAATTGAGGTCGCGTGGCTACCGCAACACGCCGCCCACGCCATTCGCCCGCAATAATTCGTACTTGACCAGCGTGGTTGCGCGGCCGACGGCGCCACCTACTCTGTAACGACTCAGTTCGTCTCGCATACGCCATGAGCGAAATTACCCAGTCTTGAAATCCGATTGAACGAAAAAACCAGCCGAGCTCAAAGTAAAGGCATCCTCACGCGATTCAGTAGCGCACTGGCCAAAACCAGATCGCAATTTGGCAACGGCGTCAGCTCCCTGTTATTAGGCAGGAGGCAACTTGATGAGCATATATTAGAGGAATTACGTACGCAATTACTCATGTCCGACGTCGGCGTCGCAGCAACGGACCGTTTGTTAGACAATCTAAGCCGCGCTGTCCGTAAAAAGAAACTTCGCGACGGCGAATCCGCACTGCAGGCACTTCGACTAGACATAGGACAAGCGGTCGCGCCGCTTCAAAAAGAGTTCAAAGTATCAGCTCCTCGTCCGTTCGTCATTTTGGTAGTCGGAGTAAACGGCGTAGGTAAAACCACGACGATAGGTAAATTAAGTCACCACCTACAGAACCAAGGTCATTCAGTTCTCTTAGCGGCTGGTGATACGTATCGCGCAGCAGCGATCGAACAACTTCAGGTTTGGGGACATCGCACTGGGGTTATCGTGATCTCTCAACGACCTGGAGCTGATAGCGCATCAGTGATTCACGATGCCGTCGAAGCAGCAGCAGCCCGGGACATCGAGGTAGTCCTCGCGGATACAGCCGGTCGACTGCAAAACAAATCGAACCTAATGGCCGAACTATCAAAGATTCGTCGCGTCGTGCAAAGATATGATGCCTCCGCACCCCACGAGACACTACTGGTATTGGACGCGAATATCGGACAAAACGCAATCACGCAGGTGCAAGAATTCAAGGAAGCGGCCAACGTTAGTGGATTGATCGTAACTAAGCTCGATGGTTCTGCTAAGGCCGGCGTCATCTTAGGGATCGCAGAGGAAGACCCACTACCGTTGTATTTTGTCGGACTTGGAGAATCTCAAGACGATCTTCAACCATTCGATGCACACGCCTACGCAAACGGCTTGTTCGACTCTTGAAGATTATTGAATTTAACGGCGTCGACCACGTTTTCCCGGACGGCACGAAACCTCTTCAGAATATCTCGTTATCGATTGAAGAAGGGACCCTTCATTTCGTAGTTGGCCCTTCCGGCTCTGGCAAAACCACACTTCTAAACCTTCTCCTTGGACTCTACCAACCCGCAGAAGGCGAGATATGGGTTAACCAATGCAACATTTGCGTACTCTCCGAACGTCAACTAACTCTCTATCGACAACACATCGGAACCGTTTTCCAGCAGAACAACCTGATCCCGCATCGAACGGTATTCGAGAACGTTGCGATGCCACTCTGGTTGCGAGGCGTAGAACGACGTGAAGTACAAAGAATCGTCGTGCAGATGCTCGGAGAGGTCGGCTTAACAGGTTTCGAAGAAGTCCTTCCGTTACACCTATCCAGCGGCGATCAACAACGTGTCGCGATTGCTCGCGCTTTGATTACTGGTCCTCGCATTGTTGTAGCCGACGAGCCGACCGGGAATTTGGATCGTCAATTAGCAGGAAGCGTGACCCAATTACTCAAGCATCAAACCACACTTGGCGTCACAGTGATCATGGTTTCCCACGACGAAGAGTTAACTAAATTTGCTGACACCATCAGTCGGCTTGAACCCGCGCTGAACAAGATTGGCACGAGTACGCTAAAGTGACCATGTTCAACCGAAATCCAATGCCTTGGCCTCGAGCAGCTCGTAGTCAACGAGCATGGATTCGTGACCATTTTCGGTTCTGCAAAGAGGCATTGCATCACATGCTTGTACATGTGGTCATGACTTTCTTCGTCATGTTGTTGATCGGGGTCTCAATTGCCTTGCCGTCCGGCTTGTGGGTCATCCGCGACTACTTGAGCTACGCTGATCTTGCATGGCCGACTGAACGTGGCTTCAATGTTTTCTTTGAGAGTGAGGCGACCGAGACGCAGATCAACTCAACGGCTCAAACCATTAGGAACCACAATTTCGTCATAGAAGCGTACCTAATACCGAAGAGCGTAGCGCTACAAGAATTCTTGATTGCGGCTGATTTGCCCGATATCGCGGAAGGAATGGCGGAGAACCCACTTCCTGACACCCTAACTGTTCTTGTGAAGGAGAACATCCAAGTGGTCGAGGTTGAACGACTGACGGATTTCATAAGACGGCTGGAGACCGTAGATCAAGTAAGTTACGACGCACAAATCACCGTTCGGTTTAACGCGATCCATACGATCTTCAACCGAATGTTATGGGTCGTCGCGGGCACATTCTGTCTATTCGCGTTGTTCGTATCCGCGTCTGCCGTACGAATTGCGATCGAATCCCGTTTTCACGAAATTCGCATCCTTCATGTGATCGGTAGCCCAGGACGGATTACCCGTGGTCCTTTCCTCTGGTGTGGATTCATGTATGGCACACTAGGAGGCATTCTGGCAGCGGTACTACTGACACTCGTGCTTATGTTCGTCGAGGAACCATTGCGTACACTAACTGCGAGTTATGGTGTTGGACGTGACCTGCAAAATCTCGATTGGACATTCGTGGGTATCCTGTGCGCGATTGGCGCTTTCCTCGGTTTGAGTAGCGCGCTTTACTCGTCGTGGCGTCATCTTCAACGCGTTACCCGAAACTGGGTGATTTAGCGGATTCTTAAGTGAGATATGTCTTTGACAACACAAATCTAAGATCCTGTTAGATTCGTTGGAGCAACTCTCTCTAGCGCTAAGTCCGTACCGAAATATCGCTGTTCATTCTGAGAGTGTTCGACCAGAACGCATCGTTTCTATTAGGTTTACAAGGACACACTGAAGTATTTCCAAAAAACGCTCACATTTCTAGCTCATGCATTCGCGACTGCCCAATCCAATCCTTTCACCGTGCGCTCGAGGAGCCGATCGCGTTCGAACTCGGCCACGACCACGATGATCCGGAATACGAGCTTCCCGGCTACACTCGTCGTGTCGACGGCAGACTCTGCGAGGGATATAAGTCCGGAACCTTGCCGTTCGATCACCTCGACGACATCAAGCAGTTTCGACAATGACCGACCGAGTCGATCGAGCGTGGTGACTATCACCACGTCGCCTGCTCGCAATTGATCCAGCATACGTTCAAGTCGAGGTCGACGCTCAACGGCTCCACTGAAACCATGATCAACGAGCATCTTCTCGCAACCAGCGACGCGAAGCGCCGTTTCCGGTTGTTCGGAGTGTTGGTCAGCGCGCGAGACGGGAACGTAGCCGAGTCACATGTGGGGGTGTACGATAAATGTGCGGAAATGTTGAGGAGTTTTCGCCGCATCTCACGCTCAGATTTAAGCGTCTCATCGACCCACTTTCAGGGGTGGCGAAAAACGACCGTTTTATGCCACATTCGTGCCGGGACGGAATCGATTGCGTCAAGTGTTTTAGATACCGCGATCGCTACAACGGAAGTGAAAATAAAGTATTTCGTGATCGTTTGTTACCAGCTACTGAGCGTTTGAAGAATCGATTTCCTCTAATCTATCTTCATCTTCACCTAGCTCAATCGTATGCAATGAATCGATTAAAAACAGATCCGCACAATGAACTGCTTGTAGGACAATAGTCGCGTTCTTCATCGCAAAAGCCAAGTTGCCACAAACTGCAGCTGTGTCGACATTGGCGAGCCTAGCCGATGAATTCTGACGGTAGTACCTGCTAATGTCGGTACTGGACAACGTACGACTCACTCGCATTTCCTCCACCCTTCGAAAGTGCGATTATCTCTTACGCCTTCTTGTGCCGGATTATTCGGCACCGCAATCCGTGTAAGCGTTCCCTCAGTAACGAAGGAATAGGAAGCCGTTTCTGTGCACTCAATGAGACCTCGAGGTATCGAATAAGGCACTGGTTTGTCGGTCTTCGCATTACCAAGAATTGCTTCAGGACTGTAAGGATACATTACTTCAAGCTCACTGACAAAGCTTAAGTGGATCGCGCGAAGGAGCGAATAAAGATCGTCGGGTATGCGCACGTTTAGGGGGACAGTTTATTTGCAGAATTTAACTTAGGAGCATGCAAATGACTGAACCTCGAAAGAAAGGCCGTCAAGGTCATCGCTACAGTGACGAATTCAAGCGTGAAGCGGTGCAGCTATTGACAA
>JAJECH010000060.1 GCA_022822135.1 Pseudomonadales bacterium | reverse complement strand
GGTCTCAAACGACTGCACGCCGCGCTTATACGACTTGAATCGCGGAAACCCGCGACCTTGCCGGAAGAAGCGCTTGAACGCGCGGTCGACCCGGACCAACGCCGAATCCTGACACCACCGGTCGAACTTCCGAAACCATTCGTCCTCACGGCGAAGGGTCGTCAGGGAACCACGCTGGTCGTACAGACCGATGCTCCCACCCGTCTTCTGGTAACAGTCGATCCGTTCCTGCAGCGCACCGTTGTAGAGGAGGCGTTGCTGCGTCAGAAACTCGGCAAGGTTCCGATGGGTGTGGGCGTTGAGCTTGGCTTTGTACGTGTACGTGATCATCGTCCAAGCTTAAGCAGAGACTCGCCTACGCGCATGACGAATTGTCGCGGATCGACCAGGTATCGTCGAAAAATAGGCACGTAGAATCAATGACTTACGTCAGCTTCGAATCCACCGCGATTTGAAAGCAACAACCAAATATATAAGAGCCATGATTTAATACTCAGCGAAGTCTGAACGCGAGAGATATATCTGAGCCCTCCGCAGGTGTTTAATCCTGCACACTGAACGTTGAAGTGCATCGGTCTATGTATCACTGCCTTTACGCTACGGAGCTTTCTGTATTTCGGTGATGTTGAGCTAGCTAGGACCTTTAACCTTAAGTCCCTCGCAGAGTTTTAACGAAGAGTTTGTACCTAATGGATAGGTCGGTCAGTGCATGACATTGTTGATCCGTTTACTCAGCAGTCGCCGGAGAACGTTCGGGTGCTTTGTGATCCTAGCGTTTGGATTGACCGCATATGGTCAGTTTGATCGTACGTACGTCAACTTTTCGTGCCCGTGCACGCTTAAGAGCAGCGACGGCGAAACGGCCGAACTTACCTTTGGCATTAAAAACAACACTGACGCCGTAATTGACGAGCTGTATGCGACCGTTGGCATCGTCGCTTACAAATTCGTCAGTGATGATGAAGAAGAAAACAGTAATACCGCATTTCTCGACACCGTCGCACTTGAAGTATCCATCGACGCGCAGTCTGAGACCGAATCCGCTTCATACGAAATTGAGCTCGGAGTCATTCCTGAAGGCGACTACTACTTCGAATTGCTATTGCATGACACCGAGACGCCGGATGGAGAAGCACTGCTAGACTCGGTATGGTTTAAGGGTCTCCAGGAAACACCCCCTAGCACGCTTGATCTTGCCGATGCGAACTACCTCATAGATTCCGACTCGGATGGTGTGGGAGACCTGAACGAAGAGCTCGAAGGCACCGATCCAGCGGACCCGGACAGCACCCCCGAAGATCCAACCGTCGACGTTTTGTTCTTGTATCAAGGCGGTTCGTTCGAACACTTAAATAGCGATTCCGCAACTTACTTACCGCATGTCCTCCATGTAACGAACGACATGTACGAAAAGAGCGATAGCACCATCAAGTTTCGGGCGGTCGGCGTTCTCGATGCCTCGACTGTCCCCGAACTCTCCACGGGTGATCCACTTGAGGAATCGCGCTACCTCGAGCTGCTGGAGGAGTATCGGGCTGACCTCGTTGCGGTGTACCGACCTCGCTCACCCTTTCTATGCGGGTTTGCCGTTACCATCGGCGGGATATACGGGAGAGGCTTCCTACACCCCAACGAGCGCTTCCCATACATCGAGATGTTCCTGGACCCAACGACTTGTCCCATCGATGTAACGGCTCACGAAATTGGCCACCTACTCGGTCTCGGTCACACCTTTGAGCAGACTTCTGTCGGTGCATTCCCTTGGTCGCGCGGACACGTCATTCCAGGCGAGTTCGGCACCATCATGTCGTACGCAAGAATCCTCTTTCTCAGCGTCGGCCTCGATGTTTTCTCTAATCCCCGCCTAGATTGCCTTGGCAAGCCTTGCGGTGTCCCTCACACCGAACCAAATGTCGAGCGTAGCGCAGACGCCGCGCAGACGATGAACATCCTTAAATACCAGTTCGCGCGAACATCCACGCCGGATCCCGAATTCGACTATGACGGCGATGGTGTGGGCGCGGTCGCAGATGCATTTCCTACCGATCCCGACGAATGGGCTGACACGGATGGCGACCAATTCGGTGACAACATCGATGCGTTTCCTGATGATCCATTAGAGTGGGCAGACGCGGATGGCGATGGTATCGGGAACAACACGGATCCCGATAACGACAACGACGGTCTTCAGAACTTCGCAGATCCGAATCCGTTCGATCCGGAGGAAAGCTCGCTGCTGTTTACAGCGGTCAGAAGTGACGAGAACCGAGACGAATTCGGGTACTTCGCGATCAGAATCAATGATGTAAACGGCGACAGTGCACCTGACCTTGCTGTTACCGCCCCAATGGGTAGCAATGCGATGGGGGAGGAATCTGGCAAGCTCTACCTGCTTTCTCTCAACGATCTCACGGCACCCTCAGATACCCCTTCTACTTCCCTCGGCGCGAAATCGCTTGCCGATGTCATGTCTGCAGGTAATTCCTGGGAGCTCCACGGTTCGTCCTCCGACAAACGTATTGGCGAACAATTGGTGGTGCTTGATCATGCCGACGACGCGACCGAACTGAGCGGGCGATTTACATCATTGCTTTAGACGCGGCTGACCTAACCGCACTTGACGCTGCGGACGAGTCCGAAGACCGGCAAATCGCGCTCGAACACTGCGAATCGGTTGACGGTTGCGTACGGCTTGGCTTCGCTTCGAATCTAACCGTTAGGGATGTCGCACCCGTCGGTGACTTCAATGAGGATGAACGAATCGACATCGGCATCGTCGCCTACGCGGACGAACAGCCCGATGAGTTACTCATCTATTTTCTGAGTCGCGAGGGATTCTCACACGTGACAGCGGGTACCGAAGAGGATCCGTTCACACTAGTCGATTTATTCGCCGCCGATGATGCGAGTTTCTTGGTGAGCACCACAGGCTTCCAAGGACTAGCGGATCTAGAGTTTCTGGGCGGTACACTGGAGGCCGCGACGAATGACCTCGTCCTCGGTATACCCGGCAACGAAACGCCCGGTCGAATCTATGTGATCGGCGGCGAGGAGCTTCAGTCGATTGACGAGTTCGACGAAGACGATGATCGACGCATCGAACTTGACGCGCTCGTGGGTCTCGATCAGACCTACCGCGTATCGAATACGCAGGACTCAAACTTTGGACGCAGTGTCGATGTGCTCACGGACATAGACGACGACGGGCGTAACGACCTGCTGGTCTGGGGAAGTGTCCGCACGAACTACGTGTTCACCATCGGCGGGATTCGTTTTCACGACCTGAACGATATGACCCTCGATGGGTCAGTCGATTTACCAGAAGGTGCGTATCAAGAATTTGGCACGTGGTTTTTTAACCAGATTGGCAAAGTATCGCCACCTTCTTCTTCTGGCATCCTCCTTGCAGACGCGCCTGAGTCGTTCGATCAACTGGCGTTTCGACGTGCCTATTCGATGTTCGTCGTCGAGTTACGCGATCTCGACTTTCTAGACGATCCGACGGGCGAGGACCTGAACGGGATCGTCAACCTTCCGATTCGAATCCGCTACCCGGACATCTACGACATTCGAGCGCCTTTCGGACCTCGCGGACCGATGACCCTCGCAGGCGTGACCTCGGTCGGCGACCTTGACGCCGACACCAAGACCGATTTTGTGTTTTCGGTGTTTTCGGAAGAGACCGAAGGTACCTTCAGCACCTTATATACCGTATTCACGTCCGAACTCAGTGTCCTGGATCAGGCCGACGGCGATGTGGATTCCATCATCATGCTCCAGAACAACATGGCCGATGTCGACGGCGACGGTGTTCCTAACATTCATGACGACGACGATGACAACGATGGCTTGCGCGATGTATGGGATACGTACCCTCACTTGGCTCAATTCCGTTACGACGCCGACGAAGACGGCTACGCGAACGCGCTTGATGTTTTTCCGTTAGACGCGGACGAATATTCGGACATCGATTTTGACGGCATCGGCTACTCGCGGGACGACGATGCAGACGGCGATGGCATTCTCAATGACGAGGACGAATTCCCGCTTGACACTGACAACGACGGGTTGCCTAATCGAGACGATCCAGACGATGACAACGATTCGGTATTGGATGTCGACGATTTATTCCCCATTGACCCATCCGAAAGCACGGACGTTGACAATGACGGGGTCGGTGATAACGCCGACGAATTCGACGACGATCCAAATGAAGCATTCGATACGGACAAGGATGGCATCGGCAACAACGCGGACCCAGATGACGATAACGACGGCTACCTTGATGAAAACGACGCATTCCCGTTGGATCCCGAAGAGTGGCTCGATTCAGACGGCGATGGCTACGGCGACAACTCTGATCAATTCCCCCTTGACCCGCTCGAGTGGGAAGATCTCGATGGCGACGGCTTAGGCGACAATCACGGCAGTGCCGCGTTCAACTCCTATCGGCTTCTCACCGATTGGGAGATACCGCTTCCAAATCCGTTCGGGGCTCCACCCGTCGAAGCCTATCGGCTAGGTGACGTCGATCGAGATGGGTTTGATGACATCGAAATAGTCAATGCCTTACACAACGTCACAGGGCAACCGTGGATTCTCTTGTCCGGTGCTGACCTTGGTTCGCTCGATGAGGTCGACGGTCAAGTTGATAAGGTCATTGACATTAGCCGCATCCATCAAGCTCCCTCCAGCTGGCGGTTCGTTAATGCTCAACCGGGTTTTGATAGCGTCAAATTCAGCACCGGTAATGTCAGCGACCTAGATGGCGACGGGCTGCAGGATTTAGGCATATCAAATCCACTAGCCTACAGTGGTTCCGGCGCCATAACGCTCGTCTACGGCGGAAGTTGGTCTGAGCTGGACCAAGCGGATGGGCAACTTGACGGCGAGATCGATTTACATGCCTGTGTTGAGTCTAAGGCTTGTACTCGAATCCGTAGCGAGGAACGCGCACACGGATTTGGTTTGGTTAGCGCACCCATCGTGAATCTCTTCGGCGAGGACGAGGTATCGCTCATGCTATCTTCGGTAACCGGTCAGGCACGTCGAGCTGGCGGAGCGGGTATCGCGAGTGTGTATGTGTTATCTCATCCCGCAATCGCGGAGACTGTGTCGGAAAACGAGGACGGCAATGTGAGCCTAAGCGATATTGAGCAACACGATCAGACCTACGCGTTCTACCCGGAATTTGACAGGTTCTTTGAAACCTTGATGTTTGTCGGCCGTTTCCCTGACTTGGATCAGGATAGTGTCGACGAACTGCTGTTGGTAACACCACTCAGCCCAACAACACGAATCTACGTGCTTGCATCAGGTGATTTAGCTGGCATGGACAACGCGGATTTCACGACTGATAACAAAATCAATCTAGCGGCTTCGTATCGATTTCCGAATTCGTTCCGAATCGACGGGTTTGAGCTCTTCCAAAACAATATGCACACATCGACGGTACCAGAATCAATAATTCGTGAAGAACGCAGTTACTCTCTACCACTACTCAAGATCGAGGATCCACAAACTTCGTATCTCGTAGATCTAAGGCACTTGTCCGAACACGATGCAGCCGACGAGAATACAAGCGGCGTTGTGACCACTTTCGACACGAGCGCGAATGACACGTGGACGTTTCCGAACTTGGGACTTATGAGCGTATGCAAACAGGACAATATGTCGGATCGGGTACAGGTGATCGGGTCGCTCTTTGACCTAGCAGCGCCGTACTCCGCTTCGAATCCACTTGAGTTAATCGTCTTCAGCACGGAGCAACTCGCTTCACTTGACGGTGTCGACGGCGTGGAAGACAGAAGCATCGAGCTGGACACCGTACTCGATCAAGAAACGTTGGACGTTTGGCACGTGTCCTTTGGCCAATTGATCTCAAATACAGAGGTCGCGTCTGTCGGGTGTGCTGGTGATTTTGATGGGGATGGACACGAGGATATTTTGGTAGTACTCACTCATTTGAACGGTCAGCGCGTACGAGGTCAATTCATTCTGTTTGCCTACGCTGATCTCGCAACGATGGATCGTTTAGACGGCGAAGCAGACCATCGAATTAACGCGGAGCTACTTTGGCCGAGCGGTTGATGTGAAATGTGGGTACTGGATGCCCCTGTTCCCTACGCCTCAAAATCCCATACGTCAATAAAATAAGACAACGATCGCTAGTGGAGCAGCTTATGACTCGCTTATTTGGTGCAGTACTCGTTTTAGCTCTAGTAACGGGCTGTAGTACTTACTTCCAGAACAACGACGATGTTGCCTTTTCAGGTCACGGCGTGCTCGCTTCCTACGATCAAGCGGTGGGTGAGCTGACAGACTCGAGTCGAGTCAACAGCACACTTAATAAACGTCGAACAAAGCCGGTTGATCTTGCTTCCAACCGCATGACGAACAAACGCGTGCCATTGGTGGATTTCAGCGAGCTGACGGTCGAAGAGCTGAAGCCTAAAGCTCGCCTTGCTACCGAGGTTCGAATTTTCGGTGAATCACGCAGCGTGATCTACTAACCTCGACCACGTACGTCGTTAGCGTGTTGGTACCGTAAGAGCTCGTCACTGTAAGCGCAAATCAAACGTTAGTCAGTGTATTCAAATTTGAAACGCACGTGACGAAGTTCGGTCTAACATCGTGTTTGCTTCTTCACGGACTTAAGCACGTCAAAATGAAAAGAGCGACCCTGATCTTCACGGCTCTACTAATCTCCTCCGGTCTCGGAGCGCAGACCTACGTCTCCGTCTTAGGTGATTATTTCAAAGCATCTGCGAAAGACATCGATGATGTCGATCTTGATGGATGGGGAGCGGGGATCAACATATCCCATTGGTTCGACAATGAGGTGTATATCAACGTCGCTGGAGGCTTCACTAATTCGTCGTTCAATGAATGTCTCCAAGGCATCTGTGTGAAATCGGATTCCGATGTAACAGAGACGAATATCGCCGTTGGGATGCGATTCGAGAACATCACTCCATTCGTAAGAGCCGGCTATGCGAAAGTCGACTCAACGTACACCATCGCAGGTAGCACATTCGCCGACGACGAAACGGATTGGGACGTTGGAATCGGTGGTCTGCTCGAGCTTGGAGATGTGATATACGGACTATCAGCCGAAGGTCTGCGCGATACGGGCGATGGATTTACGGTGATCGGTGAGCTAACCTACAAGCTGTCCAGTTCGAATGGGATTTCGCTCAAGCTCGGTCGGCTTTTCAATGTTGACGATCTTGAAAGTACGACGTTCGGTATAGGCTGGGTGTGGTTCTTTTGATTTCAATCTTCGGCAGGAATGATTGCGAGTCCAATTTCATATCCGTACGCCACGTTTTCTTCAACATCAGCAAAGATAACTTACGCTTCCTCTAAATCAGCGGCTGTGTCCGCAAGAAACCAGGTCGTTCCTTGACCCGAAAGACGAGTAATGTGAATCCGTCCTTGAATATACGGCCTTTCTGGTATGGTCCTGTATTCGCCTCTTAACATGAAGACTTAGTGTCCTCGGATTTACTTCCACATACTCTATCACCGCATGACCTCGTGGAACATTACGTTCCACTAGTTTGCGAAGAAGCTCGTTGACATCATCTTCTACTAACTGAACCTTTCCGTCGAAAGCAGCTATCCACTTCTGCGGATACTTCCTGACTAGCTCAGGGTCAGACCAAATTACGTCAAACGATTTCGCGTTCTGACGGACGGTGCTTACATAATCATTTATCGATACACCTAACCAATCATCAACTTCGCTCATTCTCGCGCCGAGGTCGCACTCCCTCCAGTAGATTGGAGATTTTCAACGATTTTAGTTTAGCAACTGTCCGGCATCGAACCTAGACAGATTTCAACGCATTTCATGAGGGCATCGAGACACAAACTTTTTAAACCGTATATCCGACTTGATTTCTGAAGGGAACTGGCACCAGATGCCACTCCTCCTTGTCGATAGGTAAGCAGAGGAACTTTCTAAAGTTCAGACGAATTAACGGGTTCCCAATAGATGGCGTCAGCAATGACGGTCCCACTCGAAGTTTCCGTTGATACGCTCACCTTCACGCCCTCTGCATCAAGATCGAACGTACCAACACGATTCCAACCAGCCACCATCTCTTCTCCTTGTAATTCGACGGGGTAACCATTTGCCGCTTGAGTAATTGAAATGGCTAGATCAGGTCTCTTAACGCGACCACCCTCTCTCAATCCGTCTCGCCCCCGCGAATCGAAGAGACTGTATCTTGGATTTCCGATAGGTGGGAGATGGTAGTGCAGCTGCCAAGAACCAGCGTGAGGCAACCGGGTTTCAAAGTGCGCTCGTTGCATTGTTGAATTGTGCTCTGCTCGCGCCAGTGTTCGTCGATACAACCCAAATGAAGTGTCGACCACCTGACGCGTCCATCCGGTATCGCTCACATTCGATGCGCGATCATAGACACGAAGCCCTTGGTCTCTACTGACCAGCTCTGGATCTGTCTGATTCAACATGATCATTCGAACCGTGAATCGGGATTCACGATCGGAAAAGGATGGGTCGATGGTAAACCCTGGATCGAGATCGTCAACCAGAATCCCGTCGCCGAAGTCCCACGTCCAATCAGAAGCTTGAACGAAAGGCGCAGGATCGCGATTCACGACGAGAATGTCGGAACCGCCGCTGAAAGGTACGGCGAAGCGTCCCCGGTTCAAACTGAAGTACGGGTCAATTCTCATCGCATCAATTTGCGTCGCGAGCTGAATGGAAACCAGAACCGAGCTGTCGCCATCAAGCCTAATGGGTCTGGTGGATCGAGTGAAGTAAGAGGAACTCGCACCCACGATCGAAAACTCGTATGAAACATTGAACATTCCAGCGTTCGGTTCTCGATTCTGAACGTTTACGGTGTGTTCATAGGAAGGCGAACCATCAGGATCGTCTGGTAACCGTACTACCTCATACGCGCTTGCAACAAATCCTGCTGGACGGATATCGTTCAGCCAATCCCCGAAACTCTCGCTTAACGACATCCCAAGTTCCGCAGCAATTGAATTGAAGTCCTCGTACGTATAGGTCGATCCCTCAAAGCGCTCCGTTAAAGTTGCTAGTAATAACCCCACTTGCTGATGTCCGAACCAATCTAATAAAAGATCGCCCATAGTCTGACTGAATAGATAACCTGCGTGAAGGCGAATTCTTGATGACGTCGTATCTATGTCTTCGCGTAGTGACTCATTTAGCAAGAATTCCCATACTTCCGGGCGATCAATGTATTGATTGAAGTAGATCTGATTCAACGTATCCCGAGTACGTTCGGCGTCGATATCCCAAGAACCTAACCGCGCAGTTACCCACGTTCCGATCGTCTTCAAGTTTTGTACTGAATAGAAGCCCGAAGACTGGGAAATAACCTCTGAGGCTAAGTAATCAATCAAGAAACCAAGCCACTCAGCACGAGGTCCGGTAGGTTCCGCACGAAATCGCACAAAGTTGTCGACAAAAGCGTCCAAGATGTTGCCGCCCGTTACTTCGTTCTCGAAATAACGCGTCAGGTACGCTCGCAATCGTTGACTCTTTTCTTCATCCGTCAAGTCAGTGTCTTGCTGAATCGTGTCGGCGACCGACTGAAAGTCTGCCGAGAGAAACATGCCTTCTCGGAGCAGAAACACGCCCGGCAACGACTGTATGGAAGGCATTTGCCAGCCACCACCGAAGGTTCGAAGATAAATCGGGGTCTCAACGATCGTGTACGTCTCGAACGGAAACTCAAACCCGCGTGTACGGGCAAACTCAATCCGTTCTTCGAGGTCCGTTTCGATCTCTGCGAGTATCGGTTCAAATACGTCGAGATTCTTCGTGTGTTCCGGTGATACCAAAAGTTCGAATTCGATCCCGGCAATCGTCCGATGTCTTCGTTCAAATTCCGCCGCGAACAACCCTATTTCATGAATTGGCGTCGAAGGTGCGAGTGTGTGCGATCGCTTATGCGCGAGTTCTTCCACTACTGCTCTACCTGGTCCACCAACGTGCCACTCATTAGAGGTCAACACCTCGAGCTTCAGATCAAAGTAGTCGCGTTTTCGACGACTGATCGCATCGCGTCCGATGTGTGGTCCCGCCATGGGATACCACGCGATCCCAGGTAAAAGCGCAACGTAATCCGAGTGGTTGATCGCTGATTCTGAACCAAGAAGGAAAAGCCCGTACCCGCTAACCGCATCAGTAGAAAGTGGATCGATTGCCGTGTCCAGATACGCGAACTGCACGTTCGGTTGGCCGGATGCTTTGATCGTCAAACTCAGACGCTCGCCTTCTTCAGTTGGATGAGGCGTGGACACTTTCAGAAGTCCGCCTTCGAACGAAAAATCGACCGGAGCGTCGCCGAGCTTGATGTCTTCGATCTCGTACCCGGGATTGAGTGAAAACACCAATGAACCTTCGCTCCGCAAACCTTGGACGAGATTGAAATCGATCGTGAGATCAATTGCTACATCTGCGCCAGGATCGAGTTCAACCTGCCCAGAGATACTCTCAATATCGACTTGCGGAACACTCTCGAACTGGGTATGTAGCTCACGCCAACCATCGAGTTCGTCCATTCGTATGGACGTCTGGACGTACGCGAAGCTAAACCCCATAACGGCAAGTACCGTTACACCGACGGCAAGAACCGCTGGTGTCTTAGTGCGATCGGTATTAAGGCGCGGTAGTAAGTGGGCAGTCCAGAATAGGAGCGCGGTCGCGAGGAGAATGAGTGAGATGCGCTGGTAGACGATGGCACCTGTGGTGAAAACCGGCGAAAGCTCAGAGGGAAGCTGCGTGCTTAGGCTATAAGTTCCCAACACGTTCAGCAGATACATCGGTGCGTTGTTCTGTAACCAGTACATCAACAACATGAGCGCGACCGCAAGAACCGCAGCCAGAACACGAAAACGCACGACGACCGTCAAGAACATGACCGCCGCCGTCCAAAAATACACGTAAGGCAACCCGTCCGTGACAAGCGTCGCCAAGATGCTGTACGTCTCGGGCGGTTGGAAACCAAGATTGCGTAGTGCGAACTCGCATAGATGAGCGACCACAACGTAGAAACTCATAAACGCTGCGAACAGCGTAAAGAACAGAGCCGACAATCCGAAGGCACGCCCGAACACGATTTGATGATTACTAATAGGCAGCGCACCGATTACTTCGTCGATCCTGGCACTCCGGTCACGCGATGCGATTTCAATAGCAAAGAAAACGAGGCCAAAGGTGATCACGACCTGAAAATCAGGAAAGATCGTGATCGGCGACAACAATGGCGAGTGCATGAAAGTGCCAGAACTGACCGCCGAGAGTTGCATAAAGACGCTAATCTGCTCGATGGTGTTGGTCACACCAACCAGGAGCGCGAACGCAACAACGAACCAGGTGCGCAACAATCGAACATCCGTGCGCACTTCAAACGTCGCAATCACCCAAACGAGAGCGAGATTGGTCCTAAACGCGGCGAGCCATTTCATGGATAGCGGGAGTGTCTCACATACCTAATCCGAAACAATCGCCGTACCATTGCCCTATCAACCATAACTTATTGATTTATAAATATTTCACATCAGATGAGGATAGCATTAAATACGGTGAGTTAGCTATCCTCACTAATAGGTGGCGTCATTTGGTGCCATTTCTGTACGAACAGCACCGAATCAAACGACTTCTTAACCTTCTCTTGGTTTTCGATGACGATGAGCCCTGGGATCAAAGTTGTGTGCGTGCGCCCACATGCCGCGCTTCGCAAGACGCGCCTCCTGTTCAACGCGTTTGTAGCGCGCATCGTAGGCCGCGATCGCGTGCCCTTCCCTCACGAGCCAATACCCGATGTCTCTACCGTCATGGAGTACCGTGCCGATCAACCGTCCAAATTTATCTATATCTTCCACTACGACGTGAACCTCTTCGCCGCCAATTTCTTGAATTAGCGCACTCTTGACAACCTTTCCGTGGTTGAACCATTTACCATCCGAGTGCTTTGCGAGTTGATCCCATTCGGGTGCGTCGATACCGACGATTCGTACTTCCTGACCTCGTATCCGAATACCATCGCCGTCCGTTACAAAAGCTCTACCCCTAATGAAGTCCCTTGCGTCCCTTGATCGGCCAGCGGATAACGGTTGATTGACCCATGAGTTAGTCGGAGACGGCCGATACTTACGGTGCCCAGTCTTTCTGGAATAGCTCTTGCGTCGACTACGGAGAGAACGCTTTCCACTTGCAAGTTCGTGAAGGATGGCGATCACCATTACCAATGCGATCAACCACCACCATTCCAAGACTAATCCGAGAACACCATCCACTAGTATGTTCTCTCAACTCAATCCCAACACCGCGTAGCTACCCTCTAAGACCAAACGCACCGAGACATAGAAGCCGAATATCGGCAACAAGATCCAGAACAGATTCGGAGTCCAGATATAGAGCAGTATCTCCCTCCGACTGATCAGTCGATAGCGACCCGCCGTGTAGAAACTCAATATATAGACGGACGTCACATAAATCCATTGCCAAAAAAGCGCTACCCCGAGAATTCCTGCGACTCTCGCCGGTAGAAATGGAATCGTGATGGTCCCGAGTAAAACCAGTGAAAGCAACGGCGTTACAACGCCGTTCGCGATATCGACGTTAAAACCGTAGGTTTTCTTATCCGCATAGGATGCATCGTAAAGGGAGTAAACGCTCCACAGATCCGCCCACACGCGAGGCGAGAAGACCTGCCGTAGCGGCACAGACATGGTCAGAAACTCGAGCGCAGGTGAAACCCGCGAATTCGATCGTAGCGTATCCCAATGCTGTCGTCTCTCTTCAATCGTTGCGATACGCAGGAGCAGGCAAATCTCCCAATAACATGCCAGGAGGTTCACCGACAGAAAAAACGCTAGTATGGAATACGCTAAGTGGAAATCGCCTGAATGCCAATACCGACACGCAATCGCAGCACCGGTCATAAGCACGACGAGACTACATGTGATCAACCAAATCTTCATACGTGACTTACCCGTCGATTGACGAGATGAATTTACCAAGTTCGCGCGAAAAGCCCCTTCATTCATGGAGGGGATGGATAGCGCGGCACTGGTTTTTTCTCACGATGAAATCCATCATGCGCGGTGGCTGATTTGTTATTAAACTCCCTGCCATGCAACGCCGCCAAGCCTTCAAGTACGAACTGCGACCCAACGGTGCGCAGGTGCGACAACTGCGTCAGTTCGCAGGCTCCTGTCGGTTTGTCTTCAATCGCGCATTGGCGTTGCAAGAAAAACGGTATACGGACGGTGAGAAACACCTCAGCTACGCCGCCCTCTGCCGTACATTGACGACCTGGCGCCATGCGGAAGACACTCTGTGGTTGTCGGATGCACCGTCCCAAGCGTTGCAGCAAAAGCTCAAGGACCTGGATCGCGCCTACGTCCATTTCTTCGCCAAGCGGGCGCAGTTGCCCCGACGCAAGAAACGTGGACGCCGGGACTCCTTCCGTTATCCCGAACCCAAGCAGATCAAACTGGATCAGGACAACCAACGTATCTGTCTGCCGAAGATCGGTTGGGTGCGTTATCGCCACAGTCGGAAGGTGCTGGGAACGATCAAGAACGTCACGGTCAGTGGCTCGAACGATAAGTGGTACGTATCCATTCAGACCGAACGGGAGGTTGAGATTCCCATCCCTGAAGGCAGCGACGTTGGCATCGACATGGGTATCGTGCAGTTCGCCACGCTCTCCGATGGCACGTGCTATGCACCGTTAAACAGTTTTCGAAAACATGAGACCGCGCTACGCAAAGCGCAACAACAGCTGAGCCACAAAGTAAAGTTCAGCAACAATTGGACCAAGGCTTTACGCCGTGTTCAGCGTCTGCACATCCGGATTACCCGCGTCCGGCATGACTACCTTCATAAGACCTCGACCACGATCAGCAAAAACCACGCGTTCGTGTGCATTGAGGACTTGCAGGTGGCGAACATGTCGGCATCCGCGCGAGGCACGAAGGAGCAACCTGGGACGCGCGTCAAGGCGAAATCGGGACTCAACAAGGCCATCCTCGATCAGGGTTGGGGTGAGTTTCGACGGCAGTTGGCCAACCTATGGTTGGACTACAAGCTGGCGTGGCAAGGTGGGCATCTGATCGCGGTGCCCCCTCAAAACACCAGCCGTACGTGTCCGTGTTGTGGTCATATCGCCAAAGAAAACCGTCAGACCCAAGAACAGTTTAAATGCGTGAGCTGCGGTTATAAAGGTAATGCCGACGTGGTCGGCGCGATCAACGTATTAAGGGCAGGGCATGCCCGGTTCGCCTGTGAAGTGAACGACGGTCGTCGTCAGCAGCAGGAACCCACAGAGGCGACTCAAGCGATGGCTCGATGCCATGCTTGAGCGCGGTATGAATCCTCGTCCTTTAGGTCGGGGAGGATGTCAATTTCGACGGATCTTCGACATCAACGTACTTCCCACGAACGTATTACCAGCTCAAGGTCAAAGTACTGTTTTCGACCCGTCGCTCCCCTGTACCTAAAACGTTAGTCCATTATGTCACTGAGCCATCAGAACGACCACCCGATTCGTCTCAGAGTCAGACGGATATTGGATAAAGACGTCGTCTCTACCATCCTTATTTAAATCTCGAACTTTCGCGAATCGCTCGTCCGTAGGTGCTTCGACCGCCACGTGGAAAGACTCATCGGACAACAACTGCGGACTGTTCTCACCGAGGTAGACCGATAGTTCATCCCAACGTTCAACCGCAAGCAAATCCATGCGCCCGTCGCCGTTCACATCCCCAGAGAGAACAGTTGGAAACAGCACACCGCGTTTCGTAAACGGAGCGAACGGCGTTTTGATCTTCTTTCTAGTGTCCGGTCGACGATGAAACGCTCCACCTTCCAATCGATACACCGCAAGATCCATCGAAATGGAGTTACCAATCATCGCCCGAGCCATACCACCTAGACCCGTGTTGACGGATCCCATCGTCAAATCCGTCATGCCGTCCCCGTCGAAATCAACGTATCGCTGAGACGCATAACCCCACGCTTCGCCGCCTGCAGGACCGGGTGTCCGTGCGGACGTATCTGGCAACCGCGAGAAAGCGATGCCTTCAGGCGTTGCTCGTCCGAAATGCACGCCATAGTTTCCGCGTAAGCTGAAGATTCGGCGTCCCGAAAAGGTGAGCGTTACGAGGTCGGCGATCCCATCACGATTTAGGTCCGGAAATCCTTGCAAGATCGTGTATTCGAAGCGACCACCTAATCCCAAAATCAGCGAAGCGACACTTCTGTCGCTAAACTGAAATGCAAGTGCGTACGATCCATCAAAATCAAACGGAACGTCGGTAATAAACGTATCCGGTTCCTCAATGAACTGACCAGAAGCATCCTGGCGATAGATTTCAAAGTAGGAGTCGTTCCAGAACGCGAGGTCACTACGACCATCGAGGTCGTAATCCAATTGATGTACGCGACTTAGATACCAAGGCAACGTCTGAGCGTTTATTCCAACCTCGCCATAGCTGCGCTCATCGCCATACGCCTTTGCGTCCAGCTGTGGCTCGCGAGGTCCGATTCTCAGAGAATCTGCGAACGAGCCGTCTTGTAGTTGCAAGGACATCCAGAATCCCTCTCTCGCAGGCATCACGATGTCGTCGAGCCCATCTCGATTCAAATCGTGCACGACCTTGAGGCGTGGGATACCTTCATCCGTCGACCCGGAGAAATCGGTGGTGATTTCGAACAATTCTTGCTCAACGTTCGTAGCTAAATCGATTCGACTAAACCGTCCTAGCCTATAGGTCAGTAAGTGATCTCGCCCTAACACGTTCAATCGATCCACGAACAGAATATCTTTGTTAAGCGGCCAAGTCCGTTCGGAGGTCCATTCGTTCCCTTCTAGTTGAAATATCGATATGCCCGGTTCTACGTTTTTACCAGTACTTATGACCGCGAATTCGACGTGGCCGGAATCGATAAACGAACCCGTCAGTACCGTCTGATGCTCGGCTTTTCCCGTGTCAATCTCGTGAATATCAAATAGCTCAGACTCATTGGCTGTGCTGTTAACAGCAAAACCCGTTGCAAGGATCATCGCGAGCGAAGTACCAACCCCCTGAACTAACCGCGTGGCAGCATCGCCAGAAGCTCGAAGAGACCGGAATCTCGTCCGCCACTGTTCGGGGACGAGGTTTAAGTTCAGCACTGAGTTCAATCGTGTCACTCTAGGATTACCGATACGTATCAATTTAAAAACAACCGCCGTGCCACTGTGTATAGATTAATAACTTACTGATTTAAAAATGTTTTCACGTAAGTAAACACCTGCTTGTTAATCGAGGATAGTCATCCCCACCAAAACATGGCGGTATTTCGCACGAGCAACGGAATGCTCAGCCGTATAGACATGGATCACACGGAAATCCAGCCATGAAACACCGCTTGGATAATCCGAGTCTAGACGCGTACGGGTCTTCCCTGCTCTTTTAAGTTCAAGTGAATTATCTTGAGCCCGAACGCTCGCTGTCTAAATACGTCTAAAACCAAATATGAATCGGAGACGAAATGCCGAACTCCAGGAAAATAACTGCGCTCTCAATCTGTTTGATGATCACGCCTCTCTTCGTCGTGCACGGGCAGACGGTGGCGTTTCATTCCACTAGCGAAGCAGAAACGGACCTCATCGTGGTTCCGAACCGCGATCTGACCACATCGATTGACCATGACGTCGGTGCTATGCGCATGGAAATTTCGAGCGACGAGGAGTATCGAACGTACCGAGTTTCCTTCGATGATTCATCCTATGTGGCGTATGCGGACCTTAAAGGTCCTGAAAAGCACTTCATTTTCGATCCGATACAGCGTCGATTTCGCAC
This sequence comes from Pseudomonadales bacterium, assembly GCA_022822135.1. GTDB lineage: Bacteria > Pseudomonadota > Gammaproteobacteria > Pseudomonadales > Azotimanducaceae > Bin55. Next base: position 19,629 of record JAJECH010000060.1, on the reverse strand, counting down.
ACTGACTTCCAGCGTTATTGTTAAGCTGCACGATGACTCGACACTTGAAGATGTCATGGTCGACCACGAAGTGCCGTCGGGACGCGCATATCCCACATTGGATTTCGCAATCATGACAGTATCCCAGGGAAGGAACCCAACCTCGCTGGTAGAGAAATTGAGGCTCGATCCGAGAGTCGTAGATGCACGAGTGACCTTCTCCGATCAGTTCCGACGACACGTCGGTCTTCTCAACCCGCTGGACCTTGCCAGGTCTGCATCTGACCAAGTCAGAACCGATAAAGACTCGTTGGATTTAGAGTACTTCGTTTTCCCAAAGCTCGATCACTCTGCGACAGATCCCACGTTTACGGTTTCAGTGCTCAATCTTGGCGGGAGGGCGACGCCAATCTCAACGCTGCGAAGCGAACTGCTGTCTGTCGTACCCGACGAAACGACCGATGACCCTGATGATGTTTCTCTTACTTCTGTTGCGACCGATCACACACGAATCATGCCGATCGATCCCAAAGGGGAACCATTTGAGATCTCAGTTACGTTCACCCTTGAGTCGCTCAATGCAAACACAACGTATTTCGTACTGTTCAGCGTATATAGTGGCGCTTATCCAGCCATCGGACGAATCCCGTTAGCTCGAAATCAATCGGGATTCACACTCGACGCACTAAAACGCGTCCAATTTACCTGTGTCGCGCCGGACCAGGCATTGATGCCGGATGGTACGGACCCGCTGCTGACTCATCAATGGCATCTCAATAACACAGGGCAAGCAGCGTTCGCCAGGCTAGGAGGAGTGCTTGACGAAGATATGGGAATGGAGGAGACCTTAACCGACGGACCTACTGGCAGTGGGGTCAAGGTGGCCGTCGTCGATACGGGTTTGGAATTGTGTCATCCTGATCTTTGGGCAAACGTCGAACAGGGTGCATCGTTCAACTTCAACGCGGCGTACACAGAGGAAACGGAGCTCGATCCTTGGCTCGTTCGACACGAGTCGACCGACCCTTTCAATTTTGATCCAACGGTCGGACATGGAACCTCAGTCGCAGGACTGATCGCAGCAACAGCTGATAACAGCGTCGGTGGTCGCGGCGTAGCACCAGGCGCACAGCTCCGAGGCTACAACATGCTGCAAGCGGCGGAACCCTTGCATGCGTTCATAGCTTCACACGGCGCGAGCGATTACCAACCCGATTCAACCGATGTTGACATTTTCAATATGAGCTTCGGCTTGATAGGTGAACCGCCTAGGAAACTTGCAGTCTTCGAAGAGCAAGTATTCTTAAGCGGTATCCGCAAGTTGCGGTCTGGCAAAGGTGCTATTTATGTCAAAGCTGCCGGCAACAGTTTTGGCGGCTGTAGTTCATTACATCGAGCCATCAACGACGAGATCGGTTGTTTATCCACCCAACTCGATCCGATTCAATCTCTCCCATATTTGATCGTTGTCGGGGCGTATAACGCAGCTGGTAGAAAATCGAGCTACTCAAGTGCAGGAGCGAATCTTTGGACTAGCGCACCAGGAGGTGAATATGGCGTTCAGTTCCCAGCGCTAGTGACGACAGATTCAATGGGATTAGACCGTGGGCTCGGAACGCTACTTAAGGGGCTCGGAACCAACATCAGTCTTGAAAGTAATAGTGAGCTAAACCCGTATGGCGACTACCTATCGCTCATGAACGGTACATCTTCAGCAGCACCGAACGCCTCAGGCGCTGTCGCGGTGCTCTTGGAAGAAAACCCCGCGTTCACTTGGCGCGACGTGAAACACATACTCGCGAAAACCGCACGCAAAATCGACGCTGATATCGGAGCCGTCGAGCTGACCATCAATGATTCTTCACGAATCATCCAGCTACCTTGGACCGAAAACGCGGCTGGTTATTCATTTCACAACTGGTACGGCTTTGGTGCAATTGCGCTGGACGATGCAGTGGAATACGCCGAGGATTTTGAGCCAAACTCGCTCGGCGACCTGTATGAATCCGCCTGGTTTGAACTCATCGAAACTGTAGACATTCCCGACAACGATATCTCGGGTATAAGCCAAACGCTGAACGTGCGCGGACTGCGCGCGGAAGCCAATATTGAAGCCGTCGTCGTCGAGATCGATTGGCAACATGATTTCCCCAACGACCTAGGCGTTGACTTGATTTCACCAGAAGGTACCAGAAGTGTCGTTAGTCAAGTTTTCGATGAAGCACTAGCCGTAAAGGAAATGGGTACCTTCACGTGGCGTATGCTCACCAACGCTTTCTACGGCGAGAATCCCAATGGCGATTGGCAATTGGAAGTTTTCGATGGTGACACCGACGACGTTGGTCGGCTAATTACCTGGCGTGTGCGAATCTACTATGGCGATCACCCGTAGTGCTGCTCCCAGTTTGAAGATGCCTACCACTCTTTGTCGCAAGCTTGATCACTGTGTTCCATCGTGCGGTCATTTTCGATGTTCGTAATGTTCGCTCTCAAACGAATCACTATTTCTGTTCTTTGCTTGTCATTGGCTTCTTGTGCACTTATTGGAGATTTCTTCGACGCAACGAAGGCGTGTACTTCCGGTCAGCAGCTTGTGACTTTCGTCGAGATTGCTACCGAGGTCGTGCAATCCAAGTGCGTGACCGAGGGGCAACTCGATGTCTTGAAGCAGGACAGCACCATTCGGGTTGTTAACGTCGTTCCTTCCGTTGCTATCTCGAATGAAGGGAAATAATGTCGATTCTCAAAAAACTAAATCAACGAAAGGTCGAACATTGAAGTACAAGTTCCCACCTCCCCCTAACTTTCATGGTGATGCTACCGGCCCCGAAGTACCGTCACGTTTAAAGCAATTTGAGACGATTTGGTGCGATGGGGCGGGGGTTTGTGTAGAACTCGCTTACGCTAACGGCGACGGATCAATCACCGAGCGGATTTCTATGAGTTTGCCTGCAGCATTGAAGCTATCGAGCGAATTGTCGGTAGCTGTTAACCACTACCTATATAACACCGGTGAGGAGATTTCGGATGAGGAATGAAATCCTAGTGCAAATGCTCCCCCTCAACACCTTTCAAAACGGATATGAGAAGAACAGTTCGTGACCCACGAAATCGATAGTTCTCGTTCAAGAGCTGACCAGCTTGAAAACACTGCCGAGACGCTAGCACGCTACCGCAGCTCGCAAGCAAGCGGTACGGCCGAATATGCGTCAATGGTCGAGCGGTACTACAAGCTAGTGACAGATTTCTACGAATTTGGTTGGGGTCCGTCGTTTCACTTTGCACCTACTATGCACGGCGAGTCCTTGGAACAAGCTATAGCGAATCATCAGTACTTCCTTGGTGACGCATTGGGATTGAGACCAGGTATGAACGTCTTAGATGTTGGTTGTGGTGTTGGCGGTCCACTACGTTCGCTAGCACAAAAATACGGTTCCGAGATTACCGGGTTAAACATCTCCGAATACCAATTAAGCAAATGTGAGGAGTACAACACGAAGTTTAGATTGGACGACTTATGCCACGTCCTACTCGGCGACTTCATGGCAATACCCGCTCAGGATCGGAGCTTTGATGCTGTTTACCATATTGAAGCCCTTGCGCACGCACCTAACAAAGAAGCGGTCTACGCTGAGATATTTCGAGTATTGAAGCCTGGTGGGATATTCGCTGGATACGAATGGTGCATGACTCCTTTGAACAACCTAGACAACGCAGAACATAGCGCGCTCAAGGAGGGTATCGAATTTGGGAGTGCGTGTCCGCACATCGTTTCGTTCAACGAAGTAAATGATGGCTTGCAATCTGTTGGATTTGAGTTGCTTGAGACCCGAGACCGAGCTTTAGACTCGAGTCCCGATACCCCTTGGTTTAGTCCTCTAGAAGGAAATGTGAGGACCTTGAGAGGCTTTCCAAGGTCAACTATCGGTCGCAAAGTGACTTCGCTGACTCTGCGTCTCCTTCAATCATTACGGGCTGTGCCTAAAGGAGCGTTCGAAGTTCAGGAGATTCTCAACATTGCTGCAGATAGTCTGGTAGCCGCAGGACGATTGGGCATCTTCACGCCGATGTACTTTCACAAGGCACGCAAACCGACCTAATACAAGCGAGTAACCAGATATGGTCGAACGCCTAGCATAAGCGCACTTGACTGGCGCCTTGCAGTTTTTTCGACATTAAAGTCTAATATGTGGTAGGTCGGTCAGTTATGTTTAAATCCCGTGAATTACAAGATAAATACTGATCAGTCACCGAATTGAGCATGCCTCGATTCGTCGTCGTTTCAGTGTGCATGATGTCGCTGCTGGGCTGCGGAGGCGGCGGCAGTGATCCAGCACCGATCGTGACAGCACCGACGCCAATGATGCCACCTCCCCCGCCGCCACCTCCCCCGCCACCACCTCCCGCCACTGTCGGACAGCCTTGCGAAGACGGTCAATCGGGTGGATTCGCGTGTCAAGGCATTGCGCTTCGTAGCCATATTCCAAACGACGAATTAGGTGGTGAATTTGCCGCTGACATCTGGGGTTGGCACGACGCCGAAACGAATCGTGAGTATGCGTTAATGGGAATGCGCAATGGCACCGCGTTCGTGGACATTACCGACCCAGACGAATCCATCTATATCGGCCGTCTACCATCAGAAACGGAAAGTTCATTCTGGCGGGATATCAAGGTATACCAGAACTACGCGTATGTCGTCGCCGACCGTGCCGGAGCGCACGGCATGCAAGTATTCGATTTAACGCGATTGCGAGATCAGACGACCCCTCAGGAATTCGTGGCTGACACGGTCTACGGCGACTTTGAGAACTCTCACAATCTTGTGATTAACGAGGACACCGGTTTCATATACGCAGTCCTTACCGATACCTGTGAGGCGGGTCTCCATATGATCGACCTGTCTATACCGAACAACCCGCAATTTGCAGGTTGTCACATGACGGTCAGAACACACGACAGTCAGTGTGTCGTATACGAGGGAAGCGACTCTGATTACGCTAACAAAGAGCTCTGTTTTAGCTCGAACGAAGATCACTTTGAAATCGTGGATGTATCCGACAAGTCATCGCCAGCGACCATCTCCTCTTTGACGTATGAGCAACAGGCTTATGTACACCAAGGATGGCTGACGGAAGACCACCGGTACTTTCTGCTTGGCGACGAATTGGATGAGACGACATTTGCGCAGCAGACCCGTACTCATGTCATCGACGTATCCGATTTAGACGCGCCCGAATACCTCTACGCGTATGAACACGATACCCAAGCCACCGACCACAACTTGTACGTGCTCGGTAACCGTGTCTTTCAAGCAAACTACAGTGCCGGTTTGCGCGTATTGGAGTTTGATGATCTCGCGGCGCAGGAGATCTCAGAGATTGCTTTCTTTGACACGTTTATGGATCACGACGATGCCCCGTTAGAAGGCGCATGGAGCGTTTATCCCTTTTTCCCCTCCGGCAACATCATCGTCAGTGACATCCAAAACGGATTATTCGTTCTAACGCTTGAGTAGGACTTATCTACTAGCTAGCCAACGACGCATTTCGTCAACGTTTCGATTCGCCGAAACTATCGCCCCACAATAAGTGTCTACCGGTGAAGTTGGACATCCTGTCATCAGCGAGTAAGAGGACCGAATCCATCTCTAACTAACCCGCTAAACTCCTGCGCCAGAAATAACTAGCGGTACGGACTTCAATTCAATCTAGAAGACGACGAAGGACATAAAAGGACATGTGCGAATACACGCAAATAAAGTACAGACGATCACTCTCGCGACTATTAGTGGTTGTCAGCGCCATATGGCTCGCTTCCGCAACAGCTGATGACACAGAATCAGACTGCATCGAGAAAACCCGGCTCATTGACGCTGAAATGCCTAACCTGAACGGGGATCAACGTGCGCTCATCGTTCAAGCGATGGACCTAAATGGACACGAACCACACCCAGCCTGTAGTTTTGAACTGGACGCAACACTCGATTACATTCCAAGTCGAATCGAACGATACGATGCTCAGTCGGAGAACGAATCTCCGTGGACACTAGTTTCAATCGAGGATCGGGAACCCCGCGAGCGTGAACGCAATAAAACGCCCCGCTATACGAGAATGACCCCTGAAGACGCTTGGTACGATCTTAGGCACAACACTGATTGGGACTCGTTAAAGGTAGAGCACGAAAGCGCGGAACGAGTGTCGTACGTAGGTTTGAAGAACATCGAGGTGGGGAAGGATGAATTCGCGCCAGGTGGTGTCATGCTTGAGATCGACAAGGCGACCAGGTCCCTTCAAACAGCCAAGATCACGATGAACGAGAAGCACAAAATCAATTTCTTCGCAACGATCGCAGCAATGACAATGACTCAAAACTATCGATATGAACCAGATATGGTTCGATCGATTTTGGATGAGCTATCCGTTGACTGGAAATTCAAGTTCTTCTTTGCCCCTGCATCATCCACGGAACGCATAACGTATCGCGATTACGAGTGTCGACCTTCTAGTCTGATCCCGTCATGCAGCGAATGATGAGCTCAGCATCTTCCTGAACATGCTCTTCCTTTCTTCCTAGTACTGCCTCATCCAATTTCCTCTGATCGAGGAACAAAATCCGACGTAGCGACGACATATTTCTGAATTCAGGACAACGTCGCTAAGTCGCTTAAATCGACTTCGAGACGAAGATCCTGACGTCAATTCACCATTGAACAGTATCAGAAAGCGAGGCGACCGTTGATTACGATCCACCAAATTAAGGCTTATGCGTCTCTTGGTCTGCTTTTAAGGAACACGAGTGTCGCCCGTGCTGCTATCTTCGTTATAGCGGGATTCTTTGGGTTGAGTTCAATTGCTGCAGAAGAGCAGACGATTAAGCGAATACTAGAAACTGAAAACGATCTAGTTGAGCTGTCGGTGTTCGACGGTACGGGCGGCACGTCACACATCGCAACTGGCGATCACGGTCGCGTGACCGTCGAAGCAACGATTACGGGATTTTCGGGTCGTTGGAGTCAACGCCGAATTCGCGAGCAACTTGAAGAGCTTGCGAAGAACCCCCTAATCAAGCAGGAAGGGAACACCATTCAGATTGGGGGGTTGCCGTGGCGAATCAGAAGAGATCTCAGTATCAGCTACCGCATCACAGTTCCACCTAACACGAATGTGCACGCCCAAGGACCTGATCGCGTACGCGTACAGGGGCTAGTTGGCGACTTTTACGCTATCGGCGCAAACACTATCGCTTCAGAGATCCGCGGTAACGTTACGCTGGAACGCGCAAAGGACGTTCGCATAACCGACATGTCCGGCAATCTGCACGTTTCCGGAGGACGGGTGACCGCCTCTAATATCAAAGGCGACGTCAACCTAATACGATCCGAGTATGTTTCAATCGACAACGTGAGCGGCGAAGTAATCATCACCGATCGCGCACATGTCTTGAGTCTTGATGACGTGATCGTTGATTTCGGTATGTCTGGACTCTGAATTCAATGCCTCTCAGTCGTTCGAGTTACGAGTGGCAAAAGGAACACACAAATCCCCGACTAGTGCAAACGACACCATGAAGTTTGGGCTAAGTCGTGGATGTAACTCTTAAGAAAAACTCGGAATCCGTACTTTCCGTACTGGGGAGGGTCAATGACTAAAGCTGATTTCCTTGTTTACTTCTTGCGCTGCAGTCCGGCGCTCAGATCAGGTGTTCGCTTCATTATCGCCTCCATTTCGCGTTGGTCGAGTTTACCGTCTTTATTCGCGTCGAAAAGGGACGCTTGGTCAATAGGTGCCATCATCTCAGCTTTGCTAAGCTGATCGTCCTTATTTTGATCGAATATTTCGAATTCGATTTTGTCGGTTTCTAACTGTGACTTTATCTGTGGTGGCAAATCGTCTAAATCGGTTTGTTCTTCAACATCCTTATCAACGTCACTTGACTCAAGCTTCCCTGCTTCAGGATAACGACTCAGAAAAAGATACTCCGATTTGCTCACGAACCCGTCGCCGTCAGTATCTAATCGGTTGAAACGTGTCTCGTATATCGATTGAAAAAACTCTAACGAGACATCCCCATTTGAGTCGATTGCTCGTAGAGGCTCAGGCGTGTCCGCGTTAGGGACTTGAGCTTGCGTCAGAGCAGTTACAAAACAAGCTAATGCAACGAAACAGGTTGATTTTCGGATCAATCTAACACCTTTTGCGAATTTGTCTTCCAGAATAGATCTGCAGAAAAACATTCTCTCCTGTATCAATCTTTAAGTCCAGTTAAATCCAGCGGAATATCCACTTCGATCGCTCGGACTTGCTCTTGGATTTTGGGCCACGCAGTACTACTGATTCACACATATCTCTCGACACAACTCAATGGTGCAGGGTGAAACCGCAGTCGACCGATGTGAACGTAACCCATCGATAAGACGAGGCGCTCTTCTCTCATGTGATTTACGTTATTCTCACCCGTCAAACACATAGTTGAACCTAACGTATCCAATCCGACCTCCTAACCCATAAGGCGTATCCGTCGGGTAACGGATTCCCCAGAGCACGTTTGACAAATGCGTCTTGGCGAGTGCCGTTGGCAATGTATCAAACAGGTTGTTTACGCCTAACGATACCTGAAACGAACCGCGATCCAAGCGGCCTTCAACGTCAAATGTTTGATCGGGATCGACAGTGATTTCACCCGTATCCAACGGGTTCTGAGTCGCCTCCCCAAAGTGATTCATCCGAAACAGCGTTCCCCATCCGTCGCGGCGCCACTCGACACTGACATTGCCTTGACTGTTGGGTTGACCACGTTCGAGCGTAAGCGCGCCCCAGCCTCCAAAGTAATCTGCGAAGCTCAAATCTCCTGGCGCACGATCCGGCAGGTTCTCGTCGGTGATCTCGGTGTCGTTGGTGTGCCCATTCGCAGTAAACCACAGTTCCCCGGTCGCGAGTGGCAGTACCCAGGAAGCCGAAACATCGACTCCGCGAGTTTGTGTATCTACCCCGTTAAAGAAAAAGGTCGCTGTGGACGCATTTACTGCGTCGCAGGCTGAAACACCCGCGCAATCTAATCCTTGGGACCTCACCACACGATCCTCAATCGCCGTGTCATACAGGTCAACCGAAAAGCGTAAGTTCCTCTCGTCCGACTTCCAGATGAACCCAGCACTCCAGTTATCCGAAGTTTCATGTTTGAGTGAGTCGATGCCGAATGCGCGCGCGACCGCATCGCCCTCGCCCGCCGAGTAAGTTGTCGTTATTCCAGTCTCACTACCGACAAAGAGGATCGAATTGAATCGCCGTTGCGAAAGACTGGGGGCTCGAAAGCCCGTCGATACGGCACCACGCAACGCCAATCCTTCAGTCAACGCAAGTCGAACCGTGAATTTCCCTGTGGTCTGAGCACCCGCATCGCTATAGTCCTCCATTCGCAGAGCTGCTCCCAGCGAGAGACCATCCGTAGGACTGCTTTCTACTTCCCCGTACGCCGCACGACTCGTGCGGTTACCTTCGCTAGCCAGTGCGTTCAAGGGACTGTAGCCGGGATACCCTTGGAATCCACACGCGGCAACGGCACCTTCAAGCGGCGATCCGTCTGGTCCCACCGCGAAGGCATTAAAGTCGGAAACGTGCGGTAATCCGCACGACCAGGACGCTTCATCCCCCGCCATTTGACGGTATGTTTCGTGTCGGGACTCCAGTCCTGCGGCAATCGCCGTTTCAAATTCACCTTCGAATGCCTTTCGAATATCGAGGTTTGTGGTGCGCTGTTTGAACTCTATACCGCCGCTATCTCCGTCCATGGGTCCTGCGTTTGCAATGATGTCTGCAACACTTGCATTGGGATTCCGTGCCAGATAGTTAGCGCCAATCGAAGCATTGATAGAGCCGGATACGCCGAAATCGAATCGGCTTCGCCCAAAAGCGACGCTTAAATCTGTCTCCCAGTCAGCTAAGGATCCACGCCAACCGACAGCTAGTGAGTCGTCCCCGACTTCTGACTCCTCATACGGTACAAACCCGTCGGGGTACACCGGGTGCGTGTTGCGCTCGTGGAAATTGATGAAGTTCGGCAGTACGAAGTCCCACGTATCGTTACCGGTTTCGATGCCGTCCCAGTAGTTGTACTTGAATCGATACGCACCACTCGAACGACCTTCGCGTTGTGAAATGCCGCCGAACGCATACAACTCGCCGTCCGCACGAAATGGCAGTGAACCGTTAAAGAACACGCCACGTCCCGAATGAGAAGGCGAGCTGACACTTATAAGCACATCCTGATAGTCGGGGTCGTAGCCACCGTTGCCGCCATTCCTTCGAAGCGAATCTCCTGTGTACCACTCACCTGTGATATTTAGGAAGCCACCACCGGCGAGATACATTCCTCCGTTGTACGCCATCCCGTGTGTAGCGCCACCTGCGCTACCAGCACTGCCGGAGTGGACGATGATTTCGTGGTCGGTGCCTTCTTTAAGCGCAATATTGATCACACCTGCGATGGCGTCCGACCCGTATTGAGCAGCCGCGCCATCTCGTAGAACTTCGACGCGTTTAACCGCTGCCGAGGGTATGGCGCGCATGTCTGTACCACCCGTACCATAGCCAATCACGCCGTCCAGCACGCGTACCCACGCCATGCTGTGGCGCCGTTTACCGTTAACAAGGACTAATGTTTGGTCGGGTGCTAATCCACGTAGCGTCGCTACATTTAGCAATGCGCCATCGCCTACAGCGAGACGTGAGTAGTTGAAAGATGGTGCGAGCTTCGTGAGCGCAGCGCCAAGATCGATTTCACCCGTCCGCGCTAACTCAAAATCTTGGTGTACTTCAACCGGCACAGGTAATTCGTCGGCGCGGCTCTCGAGCCTCGCGCGCGTACCGATGACGACGATCTCCTCGATCATCACCCCACCTGTTGGTGTTGTCCCACTACTTTGACCCAACGCAGAGGACGAACACAAGGTCAACAGGCAAATCAGGGAAAGTGATTTCCTCATATTCCGCGAACTCTCCCTATCGCTTGAGTCTCATCATATCCATGTCTAAGTTTAAAACGGCGACTAAATACGAGCCTGAATTCGGAGGCACCGTATCGAGTTAATTGCGTTGTTTGGTTAACCATCCATCGAAACCGGCGATATCTGGGATGACAGGCGACTAATTCTGTTAGAAACCATCTACTGCGCGATCAATTCCGCTGGAACGATCTCCATGAGGTTATTGATCGACGAAAACCGAAGTCCTTGGCGAGCTGTTCGCTTTGAATCAGGTTGGCGAATCGTCAAAAGGTGCTCGATTCCATAAGATCTAGCGGCTTCAAGTACAGATTCATCGTCATCAATAAAGAGGGTCCGATCATTATCGAAGGGATGCTCTTCATTCAATCTCACCCAAAATCCCTTGTTCTCTTTCGGATAACCGTAATCCTGACAGGACACGATGTTCGAAACCTCCTCGCTAAGGTGACAGTATGAATCCTTCACAGCGAAGCAACGACGATCTGCGTTCGTGACCAAAATGCTGTGTATACCACTACCGCGAATCCAGTCTAGAAAGGCTCGCGTACCAGGTCGAAATTCAAGAAGATGGGCTACTTCGTGATGTAACTCGATCAGATCGACGCCAGTGTACTTCGCCCAATAGTCAATGCGGTAGTAGTCCAGCGTGTGAGCAACCTGACGCATGTGCTTTAGCAGCTTGTCTTTTGCTCTATCTGGCTCTAGACCTTTCGCTTCACCATACCTTGAAGGCAAAAGCTGTTCCCACACCACGTTATCGAAATTTCTATCCAGAAGTGTGCCATCAATATCAAGAAGTAGCGTATCAATTTTCTGCCAATCAATCACTGTTGTAGTCATATCTCGTATCCTCTAGCTACTTTGCCGATTTGGACCACCGGCTTACAAACCTAGACTCTCCTTATTCCCGAGTTCCTAACCGCGAAGCAGCGCATATCTATAAGACAGATTCAATTGTCGCTTATTTTGAGCGGTTCTGTCCTTGGCCCATGTACGCCTAGGCCGCGATGTGCCTCTTTGAAACAGACATTCTCACCTAGAACTCGTAGTATTTAGCCACTAACAAATCGCGTTTTAGTCTCATGTATCGCTTCGCTTCACGCCTCTGCAGATTGCTCTTTGGCACCTCAACCCTTCAACCCCATATCTGTACCAGGCAACACACGCGAACGAGATCTAAACCGGACTCGATCGAGAGGCCATCCGTGAGACAAAGGAAAAGATCCGTTGGAGTTCAAATACTCCAAGCACGATGGACTAGGCTCCTGCCTCTGATCCCGATCGTCTTCATTTGCACTCTCGCCAACGCCCAGGTTGCGTTTAGTAATACGAGCATCACGATGTCGTGGAACGAAGATTCGGCTCAACAAGCAGCGCAGCTAGCAACCCTCAATACCAATATTCGAGGCGCACTCAACGCCTCTGCGTCAGACTTTTGCTTCGAGGTCAAAACGGCACCAGCTGACCTTCTTGATTTTCCATCGCTCAATTGCACGATCGGCAACGCCGCGACTCCTAACGGCTATACCGCTGCGAACGCATCATTCGCGTTGGTGCTCGGAAACATGCCTTTCGACTACGATTCAAGAGCTGCTCATACGCTAACGTTGAACGCCCGGGAGACGTCCATCACCCCAAGTGGACGAACGGCAAACTCACTTACGGTGACGTTCACGCTTTCTAACATCGATGAAACCCCAGTACTTACAGATGAGACATTTGAGTATGTTGCGCCTCCAGCCCATTCACGTGAGAGGCGTTATCTGTAGGTTGACCAGATCATCGAATACAACGTCGCTAGGTTGTTCCGTGATCCTGAAGGTGCTCCGGTTTCGCTCCCACTGTCGACGATCGAGGTCTGCGACACCGGCGTCGCCGGTGATTTCGTCGAAGACGCGTCTCGTTGCAATAGCTATAGCAATCTACCCACATCCCCTGCTGTTCTATCGGTAGAAGCACGTGGACCTCTTTTAGTTGCGACCACCGACGGCGATGGTATGGCCAGCGCCGGCGTCTATTGGGCGAAGATCTACTTCGGTGCCAGCGACCAAAGCGGCAATATCACGACCAAGCAAGAAGGTGCAAACGTGACCGTGTTCGTTAAACAAGGCGTCAATAACCCACCAAGTTTCGGCGGTGGCGCATCGGGCTTTTCAGTGGCGGTCGACGAGGTTCTAACCGGAAATGCTTCCGCTGTCGCTATCAATCCGACGCCTCTTGGTGCATGGGATGCAACAGATTTAGACGAAGGCGGGAATTCGGCGCACGGTGATACCATCGCGTACAGCCTTGTCGGAGCGCAATCGAACTGTCGTAACACGGGAATGAACGCTGTTCAAATCGGCGAAATGTGCATTGCCGTCGTGCAGCCCGCCTCAGGTGTCGCACTCCAAGGTTATTTCCTCGACTACGAAAGTCCGAGCCTTTCGTCTACCAAGTCAATGACCGTCACGTTACGCGCGAGTGACGGTTGGAGCAACACCGACGTCACCATAGAAATCACGTTGATGAACATCAACGAGCTGTACGCTCACAACGATCCGAGTACTCAAAACGTGCTGCCGATGACCGTTCGCTTGCTCCAAGGCCGTTCGCGGAATTTCGATCTCGACACGTACTTCACGGATCCGGAGATGGATACCGTCACATTCACAGTTCCTCAGACCTCGCTGACAGGCTTGGTCATGCACTCAGGCAGTAGTTTGACACTCACGGGCGTCGGGACCAGTGCCGACAACCCAACCGCCTCTGATAACGTCACGGTTATTGCATCCGACGGGTCAATCACGTTAGACCGCACCATCCAAGTCGAGGTCCGCAATAACAACACGCCACCAAGATTTGAGCCTGCTAGCGTCATCAGTGTCGGTGGCAACATAGACGAAAACGTTCCTATTGGTACGGCAGTATCCCATTTAGTGCAATACGCCGATGATGACTCGACTGCTGACGAAATCACGGTGTCGTTGAGCTCAAGTGACTTCACCGCCATCGTGGATCCTCTTTGGGATGGCACTAACGTCTGCTCGGCGGAATCGGCAACGCGCGCACGTCAACCCAATCGAATCGCCATTGTGTCGGCCGCGCCGATCAACTTTGAACAAACCCCGTCCTATGACATTGCGCTTGGGTTGCACGACGGTTGGGTAGCGAGTGATCCCAATCGCAACTTCACGCTCACGGTCACAGTAAGGGACGTCAACGATGCGCCAATGGCAACCGGCAACATATCCGATCGGTCATTAGCCGTACAGGGGTCCTCAACGTTTAGTGTCGGCGAGTATTTCAACGATGAAGATGCCAATGACCGCATCCGCATCGACGCAGTAAGTAGCAATCCAGGCGTCGTGACGACGACGGTTCGAGGTTTCGACGAGCTCACGATCACAGCGATAGCCATCGGTTCGAGCACGATTACCCTAACCGCGACCGACAACTCAGGTCGAGCTGCGACGCAGACTTTCCAAGTCACGGTACAGACGAATCAACCACCGACTGCGAACGCCGAAGCATTCACGGCCGCGCTACCCGCAAATCTCGAGATGCTCGTAGGTCAGACTCACGAAGTCCCACTAAGCGGGTTGTTCACAGACCCAGAAGGGGACGAGGTCACGGTCGCGGTGGAATCTAGCGCAGAAAACGTGCTTCTAGCCACTGAGACAGGAACTGGTGAGAGCGCCGAAGTCGTCCTACTCGGTCGTGCACTCGGAAGCGCGGTGCTCACTTTTACAGCAGCTGACACTGCCGGAAACGAGACGACAGATACGCACACCATTGAAGTCGTGAGTGAGCTCACGTCAGAAAACCAACCCCCTGAAATCAATCAGACCGCGGTCGATGCTGCGCTACCGGCCAACAACGAAATCACCTTGAACGACAACATCCAATTAACACTCGCTGACTTATTTACCGATCCAGAAGGCGATGAACTGACGTTCACTGACGAATCCTCCGATTCAAGCATCGTCCTCACAGCGATATCCGCTGATGACGTGCTGTTTCTTTACGGCGACGGGGTTGGAACAGCAACCGTCACGATTACCGCAACTGATACTGCTGACAATATGGTGTCGCTTGAGATCACGTTAACCGTGGTGGAGGAATCCGGCACCGGCAACCAAGCGCCAGTACTGGATCAGGCAGCATTAACCGCAGCACTGCCTGCCGACAACACCATGCAGCAACGCAACTACCATGAGTTGGACCTGACCGGTGTCTTCACAGATCCTGAGGGAGACGATCTAACACTGCAAGTCGTCTCGTCGAACACGATCGTACTGCGAGTATCAGGAAGTCCGGGGTCCACAACCACATTCCTTATCGCCCGTGCCATCGGCTCCTCTAACCTTACGATCTCCGCAACGGATACAGAAGGCAACGCAACAACTGAAACGGCGACCATTCGCGTGGTCGCGAACGAAAACGACGGCGAGAACCAACCGCCTGTGTTGGATCGCGAGGCGCTTACTGCAGCCCTTCCCGCTAACAACACCATCCCAGTTCCCGAGTTCTTCGAACTTGAGCTCGATTCCCTATTTACCGACCCAAATCCGAATGACCGAGTCGCTGGCTATGACGTAAGTTCCTCCGACGACGGTGTGTTACTAGTCGTCCTGGATACCGGCAACATCTTGACTGCGTTTGCACGTTCGGCCGGTACCGCCATGATGACCATCGTCGCGCGGGATACCGAAGGCGCCGAGACCAGTGTGACTGAGACCATCACCGTGACAGCACCAGCTGCTAACGCGCTTGTATTCGGACCTCAAACCTTTGACCGTAGTGCACCGTTGACACTGGACGTTCGTGACCTCTTACCCGACACAGACTTGCGAAATTCAATCTTTAACCTGCAACCCGTGATACGTGATACGTCGGTTCTTGATGCACGCGTTGACGGTGCACGTCTAACGCTTTCGGCGCTCAACCGAGGCGAGACGTTCGTCAAGCTGACCGTATCGAACGATGCGGGATACACAGCGAAAACGATGTTTTTCGTAAACGTCGTGAACGCCGCGCCATCTTTGCTCGCTCCGCTCTCCGATCAACGCACGACGCGTGTGAGTGATCTAGTGCTGGACTTGAGCGAAGCATTTCACGACGCGGACGGCGAGTCAATAGAAGTCACAGCACACTCGCTCGACGAATCGATCATCGATACGACGTTTGAAAACGGCGTGCTGACGATTCAAGGATTGCAGGTCGGCGAAACCGTTATCACGCTGAATGCGGTCGATACGAATGGTGCACGTACTGAGGCATCGTTCAAAGTCACGGTTGAAAACATCGGACCCACGGTCAATGAAGCCGCCGGACCGATCCAACTTCAGGTCGGCGGCAAACCGTACGATCTTGTCTTTCGTGATTGGTTCACTGACGAAGACGACGTGCTGACCTTCGCAGCCACGCTGGATGCAGTCGGGGTCGTTCAAGCCATCACGACCGAAACAGGAGCAACTATTACACCTGTCTCAAGAGGCAATGTTGCTCTGACCGTTACTGCAAGCGATCCACACGGCGGCACCGCTGCATTGACCACTGAGATCATCGTCGGCGATGAACGATTGATGGAAATCGCCGCGAAGTCCCTTGCAGGATTTGGTCGCGCCATGCTCGGCAGTGTTACTTCTGCCATTGATACTCGGACCAATGTCGTCCAAGCTAATTCGGATCTCTCAATCGACGCACAGTCTGTGGACTCAGTCGAAACATGGACTGAACACAGCCTTAATCACCGTGCGTATCCACATTCAGAACCTGCTGCGAGCGGTGGAGTCGGTGGCACATTAGCGCCGTTATCGGGCGATTGGGGTGGAGGTGCCGCGAGCCATATCACGCCAAATTCGTTTTCACCATTTGATCGAGGTTTCTCGTTCACTCTCGGTGCAGACGAGAAATCCACACCTTGGTCGATCTGGAGCAATATGGACCACCAGTCCTACGGTGGTGAGAGCTACGGTGGATCGATCGAGAACGTCTACCTCGGTATCGACAAGAACATAAAGGAAGACTGGATAGTCGGTCTAACGATCACGCAACATGAAGGTGAGTCTAACTACACCTACGGTACGGCAAGCCAACACATGAGCATCGAACTCAATCAACTGATGCCTTACTTCCGTTACACGCCGACAGACCGTGGTTCGATTTGGGGCACGATTGGCATGGGTAGTGGTGAATTGGGTACCACAGTTGTTGGCTCAGACGATGCTTCGAGTGTGTTGAAGAGCCAATTAGCTGTTTTGGGTGGACATCACAGATTGGCTAATTCCGCCCGGTTCGAGCTCGCTTTACGTGGCGACGTGGCAGCATCGCGACTCGCAACTTCTAACGGCGAATCCGTCGGCGCTGATCTCAGTGCTGACACACACAGACTAAGAACGGGTATCGAGACGTCTTACACACTGAATTGGATTGCGAGCACAACGCTTACCCCGTTTGGACAACTCAACCTTCGAACTGACGGTGGCGACGGCGATATCGGCTCTGGACTGGAATTCGTCGGTGGGCTAAAGGTATCGCGGAGTGTGTACTCGTTCGAAGTGATGGGACGCACCTTCGAAACGCGTGGTCAAAACCCATATTCGGAGAGCGGTGTAACCATGACAGCAACCGTTAGTCCGTCGCACGACGGTACCGGTTTTACGGCTACGTTCTCACCAAGATGGGGTGCTAGTTCGTACGCAAGCGATGCGATCTGGAGTAACTTCGCAAGTTTTGACATCGGTGCACGACCGCCACGGAATTTCGACCAAGCTGTGAACGACAGGCAGATGCACGTCGATGCCCAAATCGGGTACGGCTTTCCTGTCGTCGATGAGAGGCTTCTACTTACGCCGTTCATTCAGCACACGAGGTACGGTACTGGGATGCAACAGTCGCAAATCGGCGCGCAGCTCAGGCAATTCGTCAGTACCAACGCTTCGATCTCATCACGCTTTATCTTCGGGCGATCGGAAAGGATCGGCGAGCAAGAGCAGTTGACGTATGGACTTTCGGTTCGAATGGACTTTTGAAAGAACTTCTTCTGAATCTCGATCTAAGCCATAGTTCAGAAAAGACACCGACGGTTGTAAATCTGTAACGATCGGCGCGGTGAATCCATCGCGTCGATCGATTGTTACAAATACTGATCTCTAGCGGACCTCATTCGACGTACGCTCCATCCCATAGATTGTTCAGAAAGACTTTGTACGGCAGTATTTCAATACCATCGCGAATTCGGGGACGAGTTTCAAGGGAGACACATATTCGATGCTTGAACGTACCCTCGTCTTCAATCGCCTTCAAGTTCCTCAAGTCTCGATTGGCGACGTGTGATGTCGCCTTCGCTTCGATCGCCACGGTGTCACCGATTAGAAAATCAACCGCAAAACCCGAATGTGAACGCCAGTGCGATAACGGTCGTTCGATATCCTGGTAATCAACCCAGCTGCTGAGTTCATGCATTAACCACGATTCAAACGCAAAGCCGAATTCGGAGGTACCTCGCCGTAATTCGGTTCGTCTTAAGACGGCTGAAACAATACCGGGGTCGAAAAAGTAGTACTTCGAGCGCGTGTTCGGTTTACGTCGCAACCCTTCCCTCCATGCCGGGAGTTCAAAAAGCACCAGTGTGTCCTTAAGAATTTCAAAATGTTCCCGCACCGTTGAACGTGGGACTTGGGCATCACTCGCGACCTTCTCGAAATTAACAATCGTGGCGTTGCATAACGCAGCGATTTCGAGAACACGACTGAACGACTGTAAATTGCGAATTAACCCCTCAGCCCTGATTTCCTCTCGAAGATAAACGTCCACATAATCGTCAAGTTCCTTGCGCGGCGAACTCGAGAGGTATACAGATGGTAGCGTGCCATACGAGAGTGCTCTGACCAAATCAAACTGGTCGCCGAGTTCTCGAAATGTGAGTGGATGGAAACGGAGCACACGTGCGCGACCTCCGAGTAAATTGACGCCTTTTTGACGAAGTTTTCGTGCGCTTGAACCCGTCAAAAGAAAGTGCACACCTTGCGACTCGATGATATGGTGCACTTCGTTAAGCAAGTTTGGTGCTTTTTGAATTTCATCGATCACGACGATTTTCGTGTCAGGCATGACAGCGTCACCGATGAGCGATGGATCTCTACTTAGGTTAAGGAAGTCGGTACTTACATTCAAATCAAATATGACAGCATCAGGAAGAGAATTTCGAATCAATGTCGATTTCCCGGTTTGACGTGGTCCAAAAAGAAAATGAGATTTTTCAGCCATTCGAGAACGTAAGTCGAGCATGCGCGGGACATATTCGATATTCAATGGTTCTACCGTCATTTATTCGGTATAAATGACAATTCTATCGCCATTTATCACAAACAACAACATTATCTTATTGTTTTATTACGATTCTCTAATTATTTGACATCCTCCCCGACCTGAAGGGCGAGGATTCATACCGCGCTCAAGCATGGCATAAAGCCGATGCATGAGTCGCCTCTGTAGGTTCCTGCTGCTGACGACTACCGTCGTTCACTTCACAGGCGAACCGGGCATGCCCTGCCCTTAATACATTGATCGCGCCGACCACGTCGGCATTGGCTTCATAACCGCAACTCACGCATTTGAAATGCGCTTGGGTCTGACGGTTCGCTTTGGCGATATGACC
>JAJECH010000059.1 GCA_022822135.1 Pseudomonadales bacterium | reverse complement strand
CCAAATAAACGCGCCTCATCACCTTGGGGGTGATGAGGCGCGATTGGTTTGGTCGGTGTGGAAGGGATTATTCTTCGGCCTCTGCTTCCTCGTCAGAGTCTTGAACCTCCTGGATTTTCGCTACATCCTCAGCCCGTGCCGGTTCAGTCGGGTCAGCACCGTCACGTGGTGCACCCGTACCGGATGAACCCATGAACAATGTCGTACCGTCGGCGTACGTTATGTTTCGACCGTTGGCGCGATTCGAGAGATCCTTCGATTGATAGCCATCAACGATGATGTACGTGCCTGGCTTTAATGAGTCGCGAGTGACACCACGTCGCAACAGTGTATTGGGTGTCCCGCCTTCAACCATCCACGATTCAGTTGAGCCGTCCTCTTTCTCATGGTCGAGGTGAATCCACGCGTGTGGGTTCACCCATTCGACTTTACTGACCTTGCCTTTCAACAGCAACGGTCGGTTGGGGTCGAACTCCGCACCGAATGCGTGATGCGCATAAATGGCAACACCAGCAATCAATGCGACGATTCCTAGAGCGAGATAGAGCAGTTTCATTCGTAGGATCCTCACCTAATTAGTTATTCGCTGCGGCTATAGCTTCGCGCTCAAGCCGACGTGCGCCACGAAGGATGTTGCCCATCGCGTAGTTCCCTTCATGGCATGCATATTCGAAAATCCGCTCGTCTGACTCAGGCCAAACGTAATCACCTGCCCACTTGTCTTGCCAAGTCGAAGGATCTTCTACCTCGAAGCTATAGTGGAGGTTTCGATCGTCAATTCGTTCGAAGCGTTCAACAACTTTAAGGTGCCGCGACGCGGGTGCTTGAGCAGGTGTGTCGTTAAAGTTCGTGGTCTCGACGACGAGCGTGTCGTCCTCCCACCAACCAATAGAGTCACCCATCCAATACCGAACATCATCCGGTGGATGCTCGCTGTTCATTCTGATCGTCCGAGCATCGTGCACCATCTCAACAAGAATTACGATCGTATCTGGACCTTGGACAATTTTCTTATGGTTGTTGTAAAGCGCCGGCATCATTGGGGGACCACCAGTCGAGCTGAATCCTTGTAGACACCGATCCGCAAGCGTCAATCCTTCTGGATTATCGTATGGTCCCGCACCTTCTCGACCTATCCAGGATGCTGTACCGTCATTTCGTGTAAATGATCGATAAAGAGCACGAATTCGCGCTACGCCTTCGGGTGTCATACCAGGTCGGCGGCCGTTCTCCGGATACGTAATAATCGATGTTCGGAATTTGCCATCAACGGCATTTAGCGTTTCGCCGTTGTCGATCCAAAAGGTGTTGTAGCCGCCAACATTTCCAGCAGCTCCAGGTGAGCCATCGCCGCCTTCAGGAGGGGCTTCACGATTGGGATCTTTCTTTGCATTATTGGCGGCTAATGCTTGCGCAGTTTGTCTTGCGCGCTCTTCCGCCTGCTCTTTGGTGACATAGAGTTCATCACCGTAGTAATTTGGTCTTTGCACCGGGGTGAGTGTCGCGGTATCGTACGTACCAGTGAAATCCGGTGTGCCCCACGGGGTGCGAGGGTCATCTGCATCCGTATCAGCAAACGCACTGCCTGATAGAACAACCAGTAGTGCAGCAAAGGTAAATCTCATAGTTATTCCTCCCAGCCTCGCGGCAATGGATTGCGACGCCACTTCCCGTACATCAGTTCCTCTACGAACTCGACACATTTGAAGTCCATGATTCGCGCGTCCGGTTCCATGCGTCGATACAAAGGTAGGGAAATCGTCCACGGTTCGGTAAACGTTTCCTCATCAACGATCGTCGCTTCGTACTGCATGTGATTGGGTCCTGTCGGTGTCCAACGTTCCACAACTTTCATGCTGGCAGAGTGGTGGTTGCCAGCACGGTCAAACCAAGTATCGGGAACTTGCCCGGTAACCTCCACAACTAACGTATCGCCTTCCCACTGCGCATAGGACTGTCCCATCCACGAATCTACGGGAGCGGGGCCGGGATCCTCAAAGTACAGAATTCGATCAGCATTCGCGAACTCGTAAACGATGAACATCGAGTCGTGGCCTTGAACGATTTCGAATGGGAAGGGCATATACGTGGAGCGTGGTACGCCTGGTAAAAAGCACTTGATGGCAGGATCACGATTTAGATAGTCGGCTCGATTCTCATCACGAATCTTCAGTGCTTCGTCGGTGTACGGGATCTTTCCGTCGCCGGCGATGATGCCCATACCCGCGGGAACTGCACCAAGCGCACCGAGAGCGAGTATTCGCTGATGCGGGATTGGGACAACAGGTCCGTCTCGCAACTGTAGAGCGGGTCGCGCTAGGTGACGCTCGATATCCCAGTGCGCACTACCTAATGCCTGCCATATCCCGCTTAGATCCGGGATATCGGTACCTTCAATCCGAGGTGCTACCCAATCTTCTTCCGCTTGAACTCCTAAGCACGCCATGAGTGCCGTAACCAAGGAGAGCGACTTGAGCAATCTCGACATGAGAACTCGTAGTGTTGGTTCTTGAATCCTCGACGCTGTCATACGTTACTTGGCTGTCCTTGGGTCAATCGGGCTGCTTTGAATTGTACGGTTAGGCTGTTCTCTCACGTTCTTCTCCTTAGCGAATGAACTCGTTCTGCAATGACCTTATGCCACCTTGGTCTCGCAAAGCTCCGATTTCGTCCATACAATTGCTAATAACCACATCCGCAGTGTGGCGCTTAGCGCTAGAGGCGCGGATATGCAGGATGAAGATGAGTCTGTTAGGTCAATTCCTCAAGCGGAGGATCATCCTAACGAAGAGACTGCATTGAGGAGTCAGACACAGAAACAAGCCACCCCTGCCGTCATCTCGGCAACTGTAGGTATCTTATTGATATTGCACGGTTTTATTATCGGAGGACTGCTGGTACTTGAAGTCGCGTTTATGTCTTCATGTACGCGAACGGTGCTTCGGTTTTTCTGGGGATTAGTCTGGACGTTTGTCGTTGCGGCTTATTTCTATTACTGGCTCATTTTTGTCGCTTAACGAGGGAGTCGGGGTAGGTAGATGTCTCAACGATCAAAATGTTCGAGACCGATCTTGCTAATCATGCGTACCTTGCTTCACGAAACAGACTAATGGTCCCATTTGTATTTGAGACAGTCTCCTAGGAGTTTTTAGATGAGAAATGTGCTGATTGCGTCATGTCTACTGACTGGCGTCGTGGCGTGGGCTGTACCCGTCGAGAACTTTTCTTTGCTTGATCACACGGGTGATGCACACGAACTCTATTACTACTCTGACGCTGATGCGGTAGTAGTAATCGTTCAAGGTAATGCTTGTCCGATCATTAGAAATGCACTGCCGGATATTCGCGAGATTCGCGATCAGTTTGTAGATGAAAACGTCGTGTTTTTCATGCTCAATGCAAATCCACAGGACGACCGTGCGTCAATTCAAGCAGAAGCTGACGAGTGGGACATCGACCTGCCCATTCTGGTAGACGAGACGCAATTGGTGGCGCGTGGGCTTGGCATCACACGTACTGCAGAAGTATTTGTGATCAACCCGTCTAATTGGGATTTAGTTTATCGCGGTCCATTGAATGATCGTCTGGGATATGAACGTCAAAAAGCTGAAGCTGAGGCACACTATGTAGCTGATGCGATCCAGGCAATCAAGGACGGTACGCAACCAGATATTCAAGCGGATGGCGTGAAAGGCTGTTTGGTCAACATAGAGGAACCGGCAACCGAGATCTCTTATGTCGCCGAAGTGGTACCCGTGCTTGAAAATCGGTGCATGAGCTGCCATGTGCCGGGTGGTATCGGTCCTTGGGCTATGTCGAGTTATGAAATGGTCAAGGGATTCGCGCCGATGATGCGCGAGGTGTTACGCACCAATCGAATGCCGCCGTGGCATGCTGATCCGCACATTGGTAACTGGGGTAACGACCGCAGCATCTCCATTGAAGAGAAAAAGCTACTCGTTGATTGGATTGAGGCTGGAGCACCGAGAGGCGAAGGTGAAGATCCGTTAGGCGCTATCGTCGCTTCGATCGAAGCGAATCGAAGTTCTGCGGAATGGCCACTTGGTGAACCAGACATCATCGTAAATGTACCTGCATTTGAGGTACCCGCGACGGGTGTCGTTGAGTATCAAAATCACGAAATCGAAGCCAACCTGCCGGAAGATGTCTGGGTGAGAGGCATTGATGTGAAACCAGGTGATACAAATGTCCTGCACCACGCATTAGTAGGTTCTAACGAACCCGGTAACGATTCGCGACGCGGCGTATTCAACAACTACTTAGGTGGCTATGCGCCAGGTGTGATTGGCGACTTTGCACCCGAGGGAACCGGCACGCTCATCAAGAAAGGTTCAAGCATCGCCGTTCAAATGCACTACACACCGTATGGTAAGACCGTCGTCGACGAAACGCAGATCGGCATCTACACTCACGCTGAACCGCCGGAACGATTTGTTCGTCACGGCGTAGTCATCAACTACAACCTTGCAATACCGCCGAATACGAAGGCTCATGAAGAAGGCGCTTATGTCGAATTCGATAAAGATGCTGAGCTGTACTCCATACTGCCTCACTCCCACTACCGTGGTAGGAGTTCGATTTTTGAACTTGAGCTTCCAGACGGTGAACGCGAACTCTTGTTGTCCGTTCCTGCTTACGACTTCAACTGGCAGACAGGCTACGCGTTTGCGGAACCGAAGCATGTGCCGGCAGGTTCAAAGCTGATCCACAAGACGATATACGACAATTCAAGTCAGAACTTCGCCAATCCCGATCCGGACAAGACCGTGACTTGGGGATTGCAGTCCTGGGACGAGATGCTTTACGGCGCATTCGTTTATCGCTGGAGTGACGAAACAACTGCGAACCCAATCCATTCGCCTCGACGTTTCCGTGCTGCGCAAACAGTGGGTATGCTAGATCAGAACATGGACGGCGGTATTCAGCGAAACGAGTTGAGAGAACGTCTTCAGAAACAGTTAGAACCGGCATTCACCCATTTTGACGCGAATGGCAACGAAGCCCTTGAGGTGGATGAACTATTTACCTACCAGAACTTCGCGGCTCAACGACGCGCTCAACAAGCACCACAGGCCGAGGCTCAATCTAACTGATCGTACACGGGCGGCTAGACGCTCGTGAAATCCGATCAACCTTATTTGCGTGACCTGCTGCTAATCGGCGGCGGGCACGCACACGTTCAAGTATTACGTAAGTTCGGGATGAAACCCGAACCTGGTGTTCGTTTAACGTTAGTTAGTAGAGAGAGTGCGACACCCTATACCGGCATGTTGCCGGGATTTATCGCTGGCGAATATTCACAATCTGAGATCGTCATTGATTTATTGAAGCTCGCGCGATTTGCCAATTGTCGATTTATCGAGGCAAACGTCGAACGTGTGGACTGTACTGATCAACGCGCGTATCTTGGCGGCGAGCGACCCCCGATACGGTTCGACGCGTTGTCGATCAATACCGGCGGCGACTGCACACTCGATATATCCGGTGGCGAGTTAGTCGAGCCGGTAAAACCCATCGGGCGATTCATCCAGAATTGGTCTACGACAACCACGAAGCTGATAGCTATTCCGAAACCGCGAATCGCGATTATTGGTGGCGGTCCAGGGAGCGTTGAACTAGCGATCGCCTTACGACATCGGATTGGTAGCGAGTGCGAGATTTCCTTGGTTGCACGCCATCATGATCTCATGTCGGATCATGGAAGTATCGCTCGACGTCATGTTGCGACTGCTCTGCGTGAACATAGCATCCACGTCGTTTGTAGCTTCAACGTTGTAGCTGTTGAACGACACGTCGACGGTAATGCACTGCTGATTCGAAATGAAGATGGTGCCGGGATCGCGTGTGATCACGCATTTGGTGCGACCGGTGTGGGAGCGCCAGCTTGGTTGCGTGACTCAGGCTTCGAAGTCGACGAAAACGGTTTTTTGCAAGTTAACCGTTATCTACAAACGGAGACTTATCCGAGCGTATTT
The DNA here is from genome assembly GCA_022822135.1 of Pseudomonadales bacterium. Lineage (GTDB taxonomy): Bacteria > Pseudomonadota > Gammaproteobacteria > Pseudomonadales > Azotimanducaceae > Bin55. The sequence continues at coordinate 162,994 of JAJECH010000059.1, read as the reverse complement.
GGGGCAGGGGATGTGGTGTCTCTTGTTGGACAACCGCGTCCGAAATCAGGTGTTTACTCAGTTCGAGAAGGACCTTATTTAGCTGAAAATCTCAGACGTTATCTAACGGGTCGTCGACTCAGGAAGTTCCGTGCACAGCGACGCGCGTTAGCACTAATAAGAACTGCGTCTGGTCATGCAACCGCCTCTCGAGGCGTGCTCCAGGCCTCTGGTGGGTGGTTGTGGCGGTATAAGGATTGGATCGATCGTCGATTCATGACGCGCTTTCAAGAATTGCCTTCAATGGCGTCGCCTAAACACGTTTATCGAGGCGATTTAGAGAGGGAAGCACCTGATTCGACGATGCGCTGCGGTGGTTGTGGCGCCAAACTTGGTGCAGATTTGCTGCAGCGTGTGCTCCATCGTCTAGATATCCACGCTCCCGAAAGCGTACATATGGGAGTCGGCGAGGATGCGGCGGTTGTGAATATGGGTTCGGCGACCCTTGCGATCAGCTGCGATGGCTTTCGCTCGATGGTTGATGATCCATGGCGATTCGGACGTATTGCTGCCCATCACGCGTTGAACGATCTCTACGCAATGAACAGCGATCCATCCATCGCCGTAGCGTTGGTAACAGTGCCACTCATGTCAGACGCGTTGATGGAGGAGGATTTATTCCAGCTAATGAGTGGAGCACTCACCGTATTCGATGAGTCGGATACGGCCTTAGTTGGTGGACATACCGCTGAAGGAGCCGAGTTTTCTCTCGGCTTTACGGTAGCTGGCACGACCGGTTTCAACGTCATGACGAAGGGAAATTTGCTGCCAAACCAGGCGTTGGTTCTTACGAAACCGATCGGAGTCGGCGCGATTCTTGCGGGTGGTATGGACGGACGGTGTGATGCAAGTGCAGTTGAGAAGGCACTTCGGATCATGGATCAATCCAACGCGTCAGGGATGCAAATCTTCACTGATTACGGCGTATCTGCGTGTACTGATGTCACTGGTTTTGGTTTGGGAGGCCACTTGGGTGAAATGTTGCGTGCGTCAGGCGTTAGCGCGACGCTGGAATTAGGAGCGATTCCGATCCTACGGGAAGCGATAGAAGCGTTGCTCAACAATATCGAAAGCTCGCTTCAAAAAAACAATGAGCAGATCATTGCTGATTGTTCCTACGACTGTTCGTCGCTTGATCCCAGACTCCGAATGCTGGCTGATCCTCAAACCAGTGGCGGATTGCTCGCAGGAGTCGACGCCGAGTACGCAGATTCTTGTCTAAGTGATCTCAGGCGCGTCGGCTACACGGACGCTCAAGTCATTGGGACTGTGGACGGGCGCATCGAACGAGTCGGCCAGATCACAATACGCAGTTGAAGTGCAACCGGGTCGTCTCGCTCAGCGGTTGAAATGCGCTGCGATAGCTGGTCGAAATCGATTCATGTCGACGAGGAAGGAGTCATGGCCTTGAATCGATTCAAGGATCTCGAAATCTACCTCGATCCCTGCTGACGTCATCGCGTTCTTTAATTCAAGCTGCTGATCGGGTAGGAATAAGAAATCCGACTGCACACCGAGGACGGTCGCTCGTTCGATCCCTAAATTGTTGATCGCTAATTGCAGCGAACCGCCGTGGTCAGCGGCGTCGAAGAGATCGATTGCACGTGAGAGATACAGATAGCAGTTGGCGTCGAATGCATCCATGAATGAGCGTGCACGTGCGGAGAGATACACTTCAATTTCGAAATCCATACCGAACGGATTCGAGTGCAGATCGGCATCGTGATCGGTAACTCGTTCACGACCAAAACGGGCACGCCATTCTTGTGCTGATCGATAACTGATCATGCCTAGCTTGCGCGCCAAACGCATTCCTTCGTTAGGTTGCTCGTCGAACGGATACTCGCCATTTAGCCATTTCGGATCATTGCACACGAGTTCACGTTGTAACGAACGAAGCGCGATACTGAATGGTTGACTATTGGCACCCGCTGAGATGTTGAGCATCGCATTGACTGCAGGCGGATACATGAGTGCAAATGCCAGCGTGGACATGCCTCCCATAGATGCACCAACGATAGAGTGAAGACGCGTGATCTCGAAATGATCGATCACGCATTTCGCACCGTGGGCTATATCTTCGAGTGTCAGCATCGGAAAGGTAAGCCGATAGGCAGATCCTGTACTAGGGTCCGTTGAAGCTGGGCAGGTTGAGCCGAAAAAACTCCCCAGCGAGCACACACAGATGACGAAGTAACGATTTGTGTCGATCGGTTTGCCTGGACCCACGACATCCTCCCACCAGCCGGGTGTCGGATCATCTTCGTTCGACGCAACGTGAGCAGACGCGGACAGGCCAGTCAATATCAGGACGGCATTCTCTTTCGAGTCGCTGAGTTCACCATACGTCTCGTATGCGATGGTCGGTTGGCGCAAGCGACCGTGGGTCATTTGAAATTCGCTGTCGATCAGCAAATAGCGTCGTGCGTCACCCATGTGCGAGGCTTGTCGACTTAAGGAAGTAACACACACAGTCCTGAATAGCGAGTAATGGTGTGTGAGTAAACATCGACATGACGACATCGCGTTTGAGAAATGCACGTCGCTCGCGAAACTCGAGAAAGTCGTGAGTTAGATCAAGATCGTGGGCGGGGTCCAGTACGTTCACTTGCCATCCAGAAGGTAAGCAATTAATGAAAGGACTTCCCGCAGGTAGGGTTTTAAAACTCATCTGTTGGAGTGATTGGTCGAACTCTGGAAAATCATCAAGACTGCCATTCTCATGTTCAACCTTCACGATCCCGACGGTTGCGTATGTACTTGGTTCGCACTGAAGCGTGTTCGGAACACTGCCGATATCGTTCAGACGCTTTAGGAAGTCATACGCTCGTTGTTCGCTCTCTGGGTCATCAACGGTACCTGTTTCAATCGTTAGTGCCGGACAGTAAGACGATACGCTATGAGCCAGAATGTCGAGCGTATGGTCGGTGAAGATCACTTTATTACTGAACAACGTCGCTAGTGAGAGGGTTGGCGCTTGAGTATCGGTAACCACGGAGTAATGTGGATTTGGACCGGAATTATTGTGAATATCAATCCCACACCACGGCTTGTACTTTTCAATCAAGTTGTTCAGTTCGGAATGCCAAGGTTGCTGTTGCCAGATTCGATTGAAGTCGACCTCATGAGGTAGATGGCGCATGTTCTGTGCGGCTGCGTGGACGTTTCCGATAAACAACACGATTGAAGCCGTTGAGCAGTCTGCGATAAATCGACGAACCGCGTCCCAACCAGATGTTTCGTTTCCGTGAAGTAAGGTGCTCACGAAGAACGGCTGAACACCCTCACGACTTAGGTCGAAAACGGTTGCGCCGTTCAAATAATGATGAAGTTCGCGTGCTTCAATATTCAGTAATTTCTCATCGAAGCTTTCACGTACGTCAAATCTCACGTAATAGGCCACTCGTGCACTGGTTTCTCGGTGCCTTGATGATCAGCATATCGACGCGTGAGTGCCGCAAAATCACGTCCGTGTGCGTCAATCCAATGCCGTTGCCACTGTGCACCGGTTTGTGCTGACTCGACGCGCGCGGTGGTTACGTCTAGGAACCGATCGACTTCTTCGCTTGGTAGAGGAATCCCGCATAACGCATCACGACTTGCCGGGATCAGTTCATTCAAGATCAGATCACGAGCATTCACTTTACGACCCTTTGGCCAATGAAGTGTCGCGTTGAGACCATGACGTGCGGCGTTGTAGAAATTCTCCTTCGTTTGTTCGAACGTCAATTGCTCTGCGATCGGTGGCGTTGCATCGCTGAATGCTCTGAGCATTCCTGTGAATGTCGCGAGGTTTGCGATGCAGTCCATACACGTAGGCCCGGCAGGTACGACTCGATGTTCGATCCTCACGTGCGGTTGACCGTCGTAATCAAAACCAATTAAGGGACGGTTCCAACGCCAGATCGTACCGTTTTGAAACCGCAAGTGCGCGAAGTTCATCACCGGATCCGACTGTACGTATGGGAGCAGCAATACGTGGTCTCGTTGGTTTTCTTGGAATACTTCACTTAAAGACTGGTCAACGTAACCCGTACCAAAGCTCACGCGATCTAGATAGCGACTGCCTAGTTGCACCGACTGTTCGAATAGAGGAATACGAGTCTCCTCCCATAGGGATTTGCCGAACAATGTGGGTGAATTCGCTGATAACGCGACCATCGGTCCGCTCGCGACAAGCGATGCGTTGAAATCACGAGTTGCTCGCTCAGGTTTACACTGAACGTGAATCTGAAACGAAGTTGCGGCGCTCTCGAGCATGACATCCGCATGCCGCATGTTCAATTGATCGGCGCCTTCGATCTGTATCTGCAATGGTTCGCCGTCTCGTAATGCCATAACACGATCGTTTAACGCGTAATAACGCACCATATCAGACATGTGATCTGAGTTAAGAATGGCGGGTTCGATCGTCGGCAGAATTCCGACAGTCACTAACCGAACATTTAAATCGTCCGCGTTTTGTACACATTTGTGCCAAGTCGTACTTAGTTCATCTAGGAGACGAGAAAATACGCGTCCGGTGAGCGAGACGGGACTACCATTGAGCTCGACGTTAAACTCGGCCAGTTCAGGTACAACTAGAGGGTCCTGTAACTGGTCTAAGAATTGGCGATTAATGCCGGAAGGATGGCCTTCCTGGTCAATAATGCAAACTTCTAGTTCAAATCCGAGAATGTCACCGCGCTGGCTGAATTGGTCGTGCTTAAAAAGCGAATCAAGCTGGTGAGTCTCCTCTTCGAGTCGAGCTCTAAATTGACTAAAGTGATCGGCTTCAAAGTGCCGTTGATCGATTTCATCGCCCATAGCATTGCCATCGATGCAGTGGCGCGTCATTTTATGAGGCAACCATGAGGATAAGTGGAAATTCTTCGGGGGACTGACTAATGTCTTCAAACTGGGTTCAGGACGGGCAATCGAATGATCGCTGGACGTGCGTCAAGAGTTCGGTGAGTCGCAGATCGATCCTCGAATCGGACTTGGTACTAACTTCGATGGGAATCGAGACTCGAATTGAACGACGTCTGTTCGAGTGGCGTCTCCTTACGCTTGAAGCACTTGCCACACATGCTCGTGTACAGCTAGATCTGTATTACAAGGAGAACAAGCAACGCCAACGACCGTATACGGTTTATCCGACTTTAGGTAGGGGCTACTACGGTGCGCTCGTTTATCTGAGCGTGATTTGGCTGTTCTTTTTGTTTGACCAAGCGAATCTCTTTGGTCGAACTGGTGTACTTTCAGCTGCTGCGGTAGATGACGGTGCATGGTGGCTAACGGTTACTGCACTGACGTTACATGCGAATCTAAGTCACATAGTGGCAAATTCCGTTACAGGCGCACTATTTGGTTACGCTACGGGTCGCTACTTGGGTGACGGCTTTGCATGGTTGTTAATTTTGGTGAGCGGCGCACTCGGAAACCTGCTTAATGCACTGATGCGTCCCGATACGTTCTATGCGATCGGAGCTTCGACGGCTTGTTTTGCGGCGGCTGGTGTTCTATGTGGGTTTACGTGGCGAAAGAGCTTCGTCAAGGGGGCGAGCGCGCGATTCAACTATTTACCAATCGCCGGCGCGATCGCTTTGTTCGTGTTCATGGGAATGGAGGGTGAAAATACGGACGTCGTTGGGCATCTCATGGGGTTGGCGGTTGGCCTAGGCGTTGGTGCGGTAATTGGAGGTTTCGACGTTAAACGCTTGGGCAGTTCAGGTCAGACGCTAAGCGCAATCGCCGCGATTAGCCTACTCGTCGTATCATGGATTTTCGCGTTTTGACATTGCTTGATTGATTCTTCACCTGATGTTGAATCTTTACAGTACGCGAGATTTCAAAGAGCGAAAGCTTGTCTTCTGATCGCATCCACTCACTCTTCTTCGAGCTGTTTAGCGGACTCCCGCGCCAAGGTCCAGGCGACACGAAAAGTACGCGACGTGCTCTTAGTTTCATACCGAAACTAAGCTCACAGTCTCGAATCCTAGATATAGGTTGTGGGACGGGCGCGCAAACCTTTGTGTTAGCCGAAGCTACTCCAGCACAAATCGTTGCCATCGACAATCATCCTCCTTATGTCGACGAGGTGAACCGAAAAGCAGCAAATCTAAACATCTCAGATCGCGTCGTAGGACGCGTGGCAGATATGCGGCTGCTTGAATTCACCAACGGTTCTTTCGATCTGATTTGGTGCGAAGGTGCGATCTATAACTTTGGGGTAGAAGATGCCCTTCTAGATTGGCGCAAGCTTCTAAGGAAAGAAGGCTCAATCGCCTTCACAGAAGTTTGTTGGCGGAAGCCCGACCCTCCCGTTGCGTGTAAGGATTTTTGGGCGAGAGAGTATCCCGCGATACGGAGTAAGGAACCACTGTTGGCGGTGATCGAAGCGAGCGGATACGAAGTTATTGGTCAATTCGAAGTACCTATGTCCGCGTGGTGGGGCGAGTATTACGAACCGTTGCAAATGAAAATAAACGAGTTTCGTGAGCGATACAAAGGCGACAAAGACACGGAGGAACTCTGTGATCAGTGCGAATACGAGATCACCATCTGGCGAGAATTCGCTGAGTTCTATGGATACGAGTTCTTGGTACTAGAACCCAGCTAAGCTCCATGACGCAGGAGCCGTCCCGTTTATGGTGAGAGGTCCCTTCATCTAATCGATTGGCTCGTGGAAGTAATAACAGAGTCCATCGGGCGCTACGACGAAAAACACTTGAAGTCGCTGGCCATCGCGCTCGTCGATGCGCCAGTTGGCAGTTTTAACTCCGTTGCTCTCGAGTTCCTCTCGAACTTTCTTAATGTCTCGTACCAATACCGCCGCGCCGTCTTGCGTAGGATCCTCGCCATTGATCGCAAACCCGATTTTTGCATCGTCTCGAACCATGATGACCCGAGGTACAGGGTCTGAAGTTCGTTCTATCTCGGTGAGACCGAAAGCATGGCTATACCAGCTAACCGCTTCATCAAGGTCTTTGACGGGAAGTGTTGTTGCGTCTTCTAAGAAGGGGTATGCCGCTTCAAAAAATGGATTGGTCGACATGTCTCTTCACCATAATATCGAGTAAATCATAGGGCTCTCCAACCCTAGCTTCGATCGACGATGTCGGATTTCCTTAAGATGCGGGATGCCAGTTCAATTCAACTTGGCCTTCTTGAATAAGGGTTAGTCGGGCTACTTGACCGACGGACAGATTCAGTCGTTCTAACGCGTCACGCACAAAGCCGATGGACGCTTTGGTTGTTGAAGCTAAATACCACTGGACGGTCAGATTGTGACACCCGACGAGGTTGCGAACTTCAAGATTGATTGCGTCATCCTGCGGACACCCAAGATACGCTGCAATTTCGAACGGTACGCCCACTACGCTGTATCCTCTGAAATACCGTTCCAGCACCGGAAAGGTCCAGTAAGGTCGACCTTGATCGTCATAGCCATGGACGATATCGGCGAGCGGTCGCATGGTCGTTGTGGTCATCTTGGCGACGCGGATCAATCCATCGTGCATGTGGAATTTAGGCGTCTGCATATAAGCTCGCACGCTCCATTGTTTGACGTCAAATCGCTGAGCTATCTCTTCGATCAGCGGTTCAACCTTGGCAGCGCCGCCTTCGCGATCAATGTAATCGACAATCTCCTCAACAATACCCCGGTATTCATGCAAGCCCCAGTCTCGCAAAGCCCACTGCGTACGACTGATTCGAACGATTTCCGTTATGCTCGATAAAGCGGCAGAAGCGATCTTGTTCGTCAATCCGCACATATCCGCTAGTTCGGGACGTGTTGCGGGTCGACCCAATTTAAGTAACGCTGCTTTGAGTTTCGCTTTTCTAGTTCGTCGTAATGCGAGCATACCGAACAGTTCGTGCAGACCACATCGTCGTTGAAGCCAAACAAAATAACGTCGCATCGTGTTTACTGGAAGGTTTGCAATGAGTGTTTCTGGCTCGATTAGTCCACAACTGTCGGCGTTTGCTTGCGCGATTTTTTTGAACTGCGGTACCAACGCTAGTCCACGTTCACTGATGATCACATCATCAATAATCCTATAGCCTGCTAAGCGAATCAACGATTGAATGAGGACGCGCTGTACTCGTTCATTGGCTTGTGGTGCGGATTGGCGAACCTTCAACTCGACTTTGGCATACGAATCGATCGGTTCTAATCGTTCGGCAAGACGTGTCGCGGCGTCCTTATCTGCGTTAGCAATGCATGAATCGATCTTGCGTTCGAGTTCGGTCTGTTTTTGGCGTACGCGTTCGCGTGTTATTCCATGCGCGTCACCAATGTCCTCGAGGGTTCGCGGCTGGTGTACCCATAACCGGTCGTTCAAGATCGTCACTTCAACCGGATGCAATTCACGTAGCAACTTTTTTATTTGTTCAGCAACTAAATCTAGCATCGGTAAATCGCGCGGGGTGGAATTAGTGTGTGAATTGCGGAGTAAACAAAACAGAGTTCGCGAGTGAAGGTGTCAACGAGCGCCTAGCGCAATGAAAAAATCCCACAGATGTGACTTATTTAAATTCAAACTATCTTTCTAGTTCATATATGGTGGGTAAATTTGGGTATTTATTATAACAATGTAATACCATTTTCCTTAACACACTACCAATCGACCCTTACGTATTTCATGAGATGTGACTAGGTCTACGCGAGCGCGCGCCGCACATGGTTTTGGATTTCTCGGACGATTTCGTCATCAAACCATGGGTTTTTCGCATACCATCCATTGTTACGTCCACTGGGGTGCGGAACCGCTATGACAGGTGTGGGGTACTCACTGACCTCTCGTACGATCGTTGTCAGGCCTCGCCTGGACGCGCCCGGAATATGCCAATTTATCGCGTATCGACCACATAAAAGCGTAAATCGGATGTTTCGCAGTTCAGATAGTAGCCGCTCACGCCAGGTATCTGCACAACGCTTAGGTGGAGGCAGATCGCCGGATCTCCCTGTCCCCGGATAGCAGAATGCCATGGGTAGCAGCGCAAATTTTCGAGCGTCATAAAACTCCTCGCGAGTTACACCCAACCAATTACGAAGTCGGTCTCCGCTTGGGTCATTGAATGGCAAACCGCTTTCGTGCACTCGAATCCCGGGTGCTTGCCCAACGATAAGCACGCGGGAGGCAACAGAACCCTGTAGCACCGGATTTGGATCGAGTGGTAGTTCACTTGCGCAGAGTGTGCAACGACGTACTTCCTCGATGATTGTTCGGAGTCTACCGCTGCTTTGAATTTCCGCTTGGCTGTCGTACATATTTTCGCGACTCTGACCATAGTGGTGGCTGAACGTCGAAATCGACTGGCATTCTCTCATTTAAAAGCAGATTGGTTACCACTAGTGAGAGCTTTAAATTGTGGACTATGCCTGTAAGCCGTCCAGATACAAAGACTACACTTGACGAGCGCACAAGCAAGGGACTCAAATCATGGCAGTTGTCGAACGGCAGCTAATCCAACCAGAATTGGTACAACGACGCGAAGAAGGTTGCGATGTAGCTCAGATCGAATCAAGAGTACTCGCTGCGATTGAAGATGAATCAACGGAGGATCACGTTTTCCTTAAGCTGTACGACGAACTCATCGCGATAGAACCGGATTCGTCATTTCCATACGAAGAACCGAGCGAACTTGAAGCAATCAAAGCACTTCGGCCAGATGGACCAAGACGGATGGACTTTGCCGTTTCCGAAACGACGCTTCGCGATCGAATCTACGGTGGCTGGCTTGGTCGCGCCGCGGGATGCTCACTCGGTAAACCTGTTGAAGGGTGGCCTCGCGAACGCATCGATGAATACCTTGCGAATACAAATGCGCTCCCGTTAGACGACTACATTCCATATAGTGAAGGCGGAATCAGTAAGTACTTGAAACCTAGTACACGCGGCAATATTGAGTTCATGGCACGTGACGACGATATGGATTACCCAATTCTCGGATTAATCGCGCTTGAACGTAATGGTTCGCAGCTTTCATCTCGAGATATGGCGAATACGTGGCTGAGCTACATGCCTTTCAACATGCTCTACACAGCAGAAAACGTTGCGTACCGAAATTTCGTAAATCGCTGCTGGCCGCCACAATCAGCTAGTTGGCGCAATCCGTTCCGGGAGTGGATCGGAGCACAGATTCGTGCTGATATTTTTGGTTATGTTGCACCTGGTTGGCCCGAAAAAGCGGCTGCACTTGCTTATCAAGACGCGAGCATTTCTCACGTAAAAAACGGTATTTACGGCGAAATGTTCATGGCTGCGATGATTGCCGCGTCGTTTGCAACGGAGGATATCGAAGAGATCATCAACATTGGGTTATCAGAGATTCCGGCGAAATGTCGACTCGCCGAAGCCGTCCACGACACCATTGGGTGGTGTAATGAATCGGATAACTGGGAGGTTGTTTGGGATCGCATTTTCGAGAAATACGGGCACTATCACCGAGTGCACACGATCAACAACGCTGCATTGGTGGTGATGGGTCTCATGTTTGGAACGTCTGACTACGAACAAGGTATCGTGCTAACTGTTCGTGGTGGTTGGGATACGGATTGCAATGGTGCGACAGTAGGTTCTATTCTTGGTACGAAAATGGGTGCTGAGTCATTACCCGACAAATGGATTGGCGTACTCAGTAACCGATTGATGTCGGTTGTCAGGGACTTTAACGACAATCAAATTTCCGATTTAGCGGATCGCACCTACGATATGGCAATGACCATTACCCGTTAAGTCGAGGATGAGGCAGCCGCCTCATCTGGGTCCGGATAGCGGATAGTATGCTAAAAAATGGACTTTGTGAAAGCGGCGTGCGCCAATAGAGGAGTGAGGAAATGTCTGGACGAATCAATCGCGCGATTGCTCAACTCGCTGTAGATAAACCCGTCTTCTATTTCGGTGGTCATACCGGCGCGGAGTTGACGTTTGATGCAGGTGTCGCGATGGCTGACACGTGGGCGGACTATATCAATATTGGTTTCGAACACGGACCGCTCGACTTACCGGGAATTGATCAGTTCATGAAAGGTATGGCATCGGTTCGAACGCCAACGCCACCGGTTCTTGCAGAGTTGCCGTTTGAAGGTCGAAGCGCTGAATTCATTGAATTCAACGCGTGGCAAGTTCGACAATTACTCACGGTCGGTGTACATGGATTCCTCCTCTGTCACGCCGAGTGTCCGGAAGCGGTCGATGCATTGATTAAGGCGGTGCGATACACATTTAGAGGTGGTACCCGCGGTGCAGGCGGCCAAGGAGCTGCCGCACAGATTTGGGGTGTTTCACCAAGTGAGTACATGGAAATGGCGGACCCGTGGCCATTGAATTCTGATGGTGAGCTTCTCATCGGCTTGAAGATCGAGAATCGCCGAGCACTAGAAAACGCGTTTGAGACCACCGCCGTACCAGGCGTTGCGTTCGCTGAGTGGGGTCCAGCGGACATGTCGATGTCGCATGGTTATAGAGGATCCCTTAAAGATATCGAACGACCGGAAATCGAAGCAGCACGAAATCGCGTCTTCGATGCATGTAATCAAGCAGGAATCTTCTTTCTCGAAGGTTGTTCAGAAAACGACCTAGAAGATAGATTGCGTTCAGGAACACGGATTTTCTCAGGCACAGAGCGATTGAAACGATTAGCACTCGAACTAGCTAGTTGAAATATCCTATTGAAATCATTGGATAAATTTTCATTGAGCGGCATAAACTGAAGTTCTCGGTATCGATTTTTCGGAGTCGAAGACTCCAGATTAGATTGCATTCTCATGTTGCATAGACCAACGGCTTTTGGTGCTCGAATTCGGCATCTCCATAAAGTAGCAAGTGAGCGTGAAGTGCTCAGATTGAGAATTAGCGTTCGTTTCTGTCCCCCTTTGCCGTTCGGGTAACGCATAGGTCAAATACGTCGCTAGAAAGCGAAGAAAGCCTTAATTTGTTGGCTACCATAAAATTTCGTACCTTCTTACGGTCACCTATCGTAAGTTAACTCAATCAATAGCAATTCAAAGTCGGTCTTGAATTCTTCCCATAACGCCTCTGACGCACCGGTCCTTGTAACGGGGTCGACTGGACACGTCGGCGCCAATCTTGTACGCAGATTGCTGGCGGAAGGAACGCGAGTGCGCGTTTTATTGCTTCAGGGTAGTAAAAATGAAGCGATAGAGAATCTTGATGTCGAACGCGTGTATGCGGATATACGGGATCTCAATGCGACACGCAAGGCTCTGGAAGGGTGCCAAGGCGTGTACCACTGTGCGGCAAAGGTGTCAACGATTGATGGAAACGGTGCGCATCGCCGAGAAGTGTTCGAGTGCAATGTCTTAGGAACGCGCCATGTGTTACAGGCGGCTCGAGATGTAGATGCCGGTCGGGTGGTTGTTACTGGCTCGTTCAGCGCTGTCGGTTACGATCTAGATGACCCTTCTGCTCCAAGCGATGAGACGATGCAGTTCTATCCCATGGAGCGGACGATGCCATACGAGCGAAGTAAGGTATTGGTAGAACACGAGTGCCTGCGCGGTGTTGCTCTAGGTCAGGATGTTGTTATTGCGACCTGCTGCGCTGTGGTTGGAGGCGCGGATTACATCCCTTCGCGTTTAGGTCGAACAATGTGCGACTATGCCAATGGCAAACTCAGAGCGTTTGTAGATGGTGGCTTTGCTTTCGTCGCAGCTCGCGATATCGTTGAAGGCCATCTACTTTGTATGGAGCGGGGACGAACTGGAGAGAAATACATTTTTGCGAGCGAATACAAGACGATCTCGGACATACTAGATCTGTATGCGGAAGTCACTGGACTACCGCGTCCCAACCGTCGTATTCCTACACCTCTGATGTACGTATTTTCAGAAGTAGCCAGTTATTACTTGAGTCGCTTCCACCCGAGTTTTCCACAACGCTTTACGCCCGGCGCAATTCGTCTACTTCAAAAACGACGCCACGCGAACATTGACAAAGCAAAACACGAACTTGGATATCAACCGACAAGTATCCGAGAAGCAGTGCATGAGGCTTATGCCTTCCACTATGCTCGAAATTCGATACTCAATCCCAAAGCAAAGCGACCTCGTGCTAAAAACGAAGGAACAGATAGCGCCATTTCGGTGCCATCACCTGAACTCGCTTCTCCAGGCGATTAACCTTGGACCTAACATCAAACCCGCCCCCGTCATTTGAGGATGCAACTCGCTTGCGTCAACAGGCGCGTGCTGCGGGAATGGACCCTAATTACTGGTATGCGGTAGAGCAGGTCCATCGAGTAAAGCAAAGCCGTGTGATTGAAGTTGTATTTTGGAAACGGTCGATCGCACTATTCCGAACCGCTGACGGCACCTTCCATGCGGTCGAGAATCGCTGTGCACACCGACAAGTAAAGCTCTCACTCGGTGAAGTTAACGGCTGCCATCTCACATGTGCATACCATGGATGGACATACGACGGGAATGGCGAAATCATCGATATTCCGCATGAGCAATTTGGTCGTTCGAAACCCAAGCTCAGATTGCGTACGTTTCCAGTGAAAGTCCGATATGGTTTAGTTTGGCTGTTTCCAGGGGATCCGGAACTCGCTGATGAGCGAAAGATTCCGGATATTCCGGAACTCGAAGGGCCGAATCGTTGGGCATGTGTGCCGATGGTCTTTGATTGGTCAGCGCATCATTCAATGATCATCGACAACGTTAGCGACTTTACGCACGCACATCTACATCGACGTTACAAACCGTTCGAAGAGGCAACATTAACTCGTTGCGAGACGATCGGTGATGATGTGTATGTCGCCTATGACTCGGAAGTAGGACGAGGACCGATTTCTGGTCGGTTTGTCGAACACGATCGCATTGATACAGGTCACATCGAGCTGTGTTTTCAGTACCCATATCAATGGTCGAATACTGACGGTGCAATCAAACATTGGCTGTTTGTTTTACCGATCAACGAGCGTTTAACGCGAGTGTTCTTTCTGTTTTATTTCAAGTCTCTAAAAATCCCATTTACGCCTATTCGATTCCCGCGGTCGGCGATGGATTTCGTCATGAAGCTGTCAAATCGTTGGTTGATCGCGCCACTATTAGGTCAGGATCGGTTTGCGGTGGAAGCCGAACAATCCGGATACGACCAGCATTGGGATGCGCCACCGTTAGAGTTGAATCCAGTGGTAAAAGAATTCCAAACCGTGACGGTCCGTAAATGGCGAGACTATATCTTGCGGGAAGATCCTTCTAAAAAAATCGCGATAGCACCTCGATGAACGATTTGCTCGTTCTGTCAGTGGGTAGTTTCATTGAGGCGACGGCCATTTTTATCGCGTTCGCCGTCGCATTATTCATAGGCTCCATGCTATTGCCTGGCCGACGAGTTGACCTCGTGGACGCTGAAGGTGCAACTCGGAGTTTTCGGCTTAATGGTGCTATTCTGCTTGTCGTTACGCTGCTCGTAGTAGGTGCTGGCCACGCGTTAGGGTGGATTGCGATAGGCCGCATACAAGCTCTGTTTCTTGAGCTATTCATTGTGGCGAATTTATTCGCTTTCATATTTTCTGGTTACCTGTTTTGGCGAGGAAAACCGAGAGCGATTGGCGGCGATTGGCGTGATTTTTTCTTCGGTCAGGACCTAAATCCAGTTCACTTTGGAATCGATCTGAAGTTCTTCAGCTATCGACCATCGCTTATTGCATTAGCGATATTCAACGTGTCGTTTGCGGTTGTGCAATACGAAACGTATGACAGATTGACGCTAGCGATGATTCTGTATCAGTGTTTTACGCTCGTCTACGTGTTCAACTACTTTCAGTTTGAAGTTGGCATGGTGCACACGTGGGACATCGTTAGTGAACGATTTGGTTGGATGCTGGTCTGGGGCGACTATGTCTTGGTGCCGTTTTTTTACTGTATCGGTGGCTGGTGGTTGATTCACGCGCCGAACGATTTGTCGATCGGTGCGGCAGTCGGTTTAGTCGCGTTATTTACGTTCGGATTTTGGATGTTCCGTGGCGCGAATCAACAGAAGCACCGATTTAAGCAAGACGCGGGTAGCAAGATTTGGGGCAAGCCAGCCAAGACGCTCGATGGTCGACTTCTCGTATCTGGCTTTTGGGGCATTGGTCGGCACCTCAACTACACGGGGGAAATCTGCGTATATCTTGCGTTCACATTGACAGTAGGGTTCGAATCTTGGATCCCTTATCTATTACCGCTCTGGCTGATCGTGTTATTAGGTCATCGTTCTCTCCGTGATGAGCGACGCTGTCGCGAAAAATACGGTGAGCTCTGGGAACGGTATACGAAGCAAGCGCGCTTCGCGATGGTACCGTATGTGTACTAAGAGGTCAGATCTTGGAGCTTAAGCAGTACCCAGATTTAAACGCAACTGACATCGTTTCACCTATGCCACATTTGTCTGGCGGTTGGCCGTTGCTCGGTCACCTTCGAGCATTCCAACAAGATCCAGTCGCGCTCCTGATTCAAGGTGTCGTTGAACACGGTGATCTTTATCAATTTAAGCTCGGGCCGAAGCGCTTTGCATTGTTTAGTGGTCCGACTGCACACGATGCTTATTTCGGTGCGACAGATGATCAACTTGATCCAAAATCGGTATATCGGTTTACTGTGCCGATTTTTGGTCGAGGCGTGGCATACGACGTTGCACCGGAACTAATGACGGAGCAATTAGGTTTCTTATTTCCGGCGCTTCGACAGTCAAATATGGCTCGTTTCGCATCGATCATGTTTGATGAAGCCTCGAGATTTGCCGATCGGATGGGGAGCGAAGGTGAACTAGATCTACCTGTTGCGATGAATCAATTGACGGTCAACATCGCGAGCCGTTGTCTTTTAGGCGAAGAAGCGCGTCGCGAAGTCGACGTTGGTTTCGCAGCAGCGTACCACGAATTGCAAAACGGTATTAACACGATCGGTTTTTTCTTTCCCCGTCTCCCGATTCCATCGCATCGACGGCGCGACCAAGCTCGTGAAAAAGTGGTAGAGATATTTGGTCGCATCATGGCAGAGCGACGTGCCACCGGGATGGAATTCGAAGATTTCATGGGCGCGCTGATGGTTGCTCGATACAAGAGTGGCAGACCGTTGACGGACGACGAGATTTCCGGAATTCTGTTGACCGCACTATTCGCCGGGCAGCACACAAGCGCGGTCCTGAGCACGTGGATGGGACTTGAACTGGCTAGGGCATCCAGTTATCTCGAACGCATTAGAGCTGAAATTCGAGACGTGTATGCTGCGGAAGACAGCATGACGCTCGAAACACTCAATCAGCAGCAGTTGATCGAGAATGCGGTGCGCGAGAGCGAACGTTTGCACCCGCCATTAATACTTCTGATTCGCAAAGTCGTTCGTTCCCTTACCTATCGAGGTCATGTCATTCCTAAGGGAGTATTGGCGATGGTGTCGCCAGCGGTATCTCATCGACTCGAGAAGATCTTTCCAGCACCTGAGCTATTCGATCCCGACCGATTTGCGGAACCTCGGAATGAGGACAAACAACATCAATATGCGTTAGTCGGATTCGGTGGCGGCAAACATCGATGCATGGGGAAAAACTTCGCGATCATGCAAATCAAAGCCTTGTGGACGGTTTTGCTCGATCGTTTCGATTTCTCCGTTCCGACGACGTTTCCCGCACCAAACTACGGCAGCTGGGTGACCGGCCCAAGAGAACCCTGCCGCGTAGGTTACAAAATCAGAGAAGAGGCTAGCGTCTTTCGTTAGTTCGTATCAACGTGGGTTATGACATTGCTGTCGTAGGTGCAGGCCCGATTGGTAGCTTGTGTGCGATCGCCCATGCGCAACGCGGTGCACATGTCGCGTTATTCGAAGGCAATCCTAAAGCATCAACGCGATTAGCGGGGGAGTGGTTGCATCCGCCGGCGGTGCGCATGTTGGAAGAGGCAGGTGTTACGCTTACTCCATGTGCTCACAGCAGCATTGGTAAAGGGTTTGTCGTTTCACCTGATGATCGGTCTAACCCGATCGTGCTGCCATATCCTGCCGAAGCAGTCGGTTTGACATACGAGCACTCCGAATTGGTTGCTGCGATGCACAACGTTGTCGCGGAGCTGGACGAAATCGATTTCTTTCAACCAGCGAAAGTTCGAAACGTCGATGAAGGTCGGATCACTTTCACCCACGATAAGTCAAGCAGCGAAATTGAAGCTGGGCGAATCGTCGGAGCAGACGGTCGTGCGTCGATCGTTCGGAGGTCGCTCGGTATATCACCTGAACGACTTGTCTGTTCTCGCATGATCGGAGTTTTGGCCGAAGGCGTGAACGTTCCATTCCAGGATTACGGGCACGTGTTTTTAGGTGGTCCCGGTCCGATACTGATGTTTCAGCTAGGTGATGATCGTGTACGCATCATCGTGGATGTACCGTTGGATCACTGGTCTCCACAAGATCGAGTTGGCTTACTTACAGAGTCTTACAGCAACTTTCTTCCACCCGAAATCAAAGACGCGTTTATTGTGGCACTTCAGGAAGGTCACTTTCAAGCTGCAGGAAATGAGATTCGCCCTCGGCTCACTTATGGAAACTCGGAACGCGTACTAATTGGTGATGCGGTCGGAAACTACCACCCGTTAACTGCGGTAGGCATGACACTCGGATTTGGTGATGCTGTTGAGCTTGCCGCTAGTGAGAGTTTCGATGTCTTTGAGTCAAGCCGATTCTCTGTGACGCGAGCGCCGGAGCTTTTAGCTTTAGGTCTTTACGAGGTTTTCGTCGACCATCGAACGGAAGCCACGAAACTTCGAACGGAGGTGTTTCGAACTTGGCGTGTCAGTCGTGCGAAGCGCAATCGAACGATGGATTTGCTTGCATGTGAGGACACCTCAGTGCCTCGACTTGCGCTTACATTTTTTGGAATCGCTGCACATGCGATATTCAAGTCCTTTCCTAGATCCGTGAATTTAAGCGCATGGCGTCATTTTGGATATTTGATGAAGGTGCTTGTTACGCGAATCGACCATTTCCTTCGAGGGTCACTCACGCTTCGCAAGTCGAGATTGACAACTAAAAAACGCCATGTGAACGCACATACACATTTGTCACGCGCGTTGCTGACTTCAATGCAATCTTCCGACCAAGAATATCGCGCGCATTCATCCGGTAGATACCAAGAAACCATTGTTGTAAGCGATGCAATCGAAGTAGCAACGCGCCAAATGTTGACGTTACAAGCGGAGGATGGCAGTTGGGAAGGGGAAATGGTCTGGTGTCCAATGTTGAGTGCTCAATACGTACTCCTGCACTTCGTACTTGGGGAACCCATCAATGTGGAAAGGTGCAGACTCCTTCTACGTCATTTCGCACAGTCTCGATTGGATGATGGTTTGTGGGGATTGCACGATCATTCTCAACCGTACCTCTTCGTGACAACATTGGTTTACGTGGCCGCGAGGATCTTGGGTGTGTCGCCCGAGGACGAACTGATCGCCAAAGCTGGTGAGTTTATTCGCACCGAAGGCATACTGTCGATCCCAAGTTGGGGTAAATTCTGGCTTGCGATATTGAGCCTCTACAAATGGGAAGGTCTCAACCCCTTGGCTCCAGAGTTATGGCGATTGCCAAAGTGGCTTCCGATACACCCTTCAAAGTGGTACTGCCATACACGTCTCATTTACATGGCGATGGCGGTGATATTCGCAAGCAAATTCCAAGTCCAGAAATCTCAGTTGATCGATGAACTGCGTTCAGAGCTATTCCCTCAAGGATTCGATCACGCTGAATTCAAAAAATCTCGAAATACACTGCGAGACGATGATTTGTTCGCTCGACCGACCCGCATACTTCGATTCGGCTATCGACTCTTGAGGTGCTATGAGAGGATCCATAGCAAGAGCATACGCCGTCATTGTGTTTCGGAGATGTTGGCGCGTATTCGGTGGGAAATGACGAGCTCGCAACATACCAGTATTTCGCCAGTGAGCGGATTCCTGAATATCTTGTCGTTGTGGCTTCAGGATCGCGAAGATCGAGATTGCAGGAGAGCGCTCGTAAAACTCGAAGATTGGATTTGGGAAGACGTTAGACAAGGAACCCGCGTCACCGGTGCAAGAAGTGCTTCGTGGGATACAGGATTTAGTTTGCAGGCTCTAATGACCGTTCGAAACGTTGAAGGTGTCTCTGACGCGATGGAGCGAGGTGCCGCTTTTTTAAGTTCACAACAGATCCGCAACAGTTTTTCCGGTTACGAAGACGGGTATCGAAATGATCCAAAAGGCGGTTGGTGTTTCGCAGGTATTTGGCATGGTTGGCCTGTTTCGGACTGTACTGCTGAAGCAACCCTTGGTATGCTCGCTGCGAATCCACGAGCTTGTGATCCAGAGTCGCTAGTGGAGGCGATGCAGTTCATGTTGCGGTGCCAGAATCACGACGGCGGGTTTGGAAGCTACGAAGCGCGGCGTTCACGAATCAACTTGGAGTGGATGAATCCCGCGGAGATGTTCGGTGAATCAATGACCGAAAAGTCTTACGTTGAATGTACGGCATCTTGTATGGCCGCTCTAGCGTCGATCAAAGCGCATCGTCCTGAGATCCCGAATCTCGATGCGATGAAAGCGATGGATAGAGCTAGCGATTGGTTGCGCCATGAACAACGAAGTGATGGGTCTTGGCGCGGAGTTTGGGGAGTGCAATTTATCTATGGCACGATGTTTGGTATTCGCGGATTACTTTCATCCGGGGCGCACGCGACCGATCCAGCGATCCGAAACGCGTGTCATTGGTTGCTAGATCAGCAACTCGCAGACGGTGGTTGGGGTGAACATCATTCGGGTTGTAAACAAGGGCGTTTCGTTCCGCATGTCTCGAGTCATGTCATCCAAACCGCGTGGGCGGTAATCGCACTGCTTGAAGCGAATGACTCAAATTGGGGCGCGATTTCCAAGGGTATCAAGTACCTCGTCGATAGCCAACGATCTGACGGAAGTTGGCCTCAGCAAGACATGACCGGCGTGTTCTTTAGGACCGCGCTCCTAGATTATGAGTTGTATCGTCGATACTTCCCTCTCCATGCACTCGGGATGTATGAGCAACGCTGCGGTAAACGTACACGATTGACTGAAAACACGGCTTAGTGCCTGCAGAAGGGAGGTGGCATGCTAGCGTCGCCAAGATGTAGGACTAACTCCTACATTCCCTGCGTCTACGTTTTTGAAGAGTGCGGGTTATTCTGCGATCGACTTTATCACGCTCGCCAAGAGACGGATTGACTAAATTCTCACCAGAGACTCTTGAACGTCGAGTTCAAAGTTGGTTTTGCGATGTTGAATAACCAGTTCAAAGCATGATTTGAACGCACGGCGACGCGGGTTGTTGCAACGGTTCCAAAGACCTGACGCCGAGATATTTTGACGTCGTCACCTTTTTGAAATCCGGGGTTCAACTGAATTCGTCGTAGTGTCAAAACAGCTAACCCTAGCGTAATTGCGAGAAAACTTCGCACACCGCGTTCATGAGTTGGGATCAATTGCACGTAATGGAGTGCTGCTTCGAGATCCCGTTGTGCGACGTTGACGACATGTTTGATCCTCGTCACGATCTGAGGCTCGCCGCGTTTGTTCGTTCTAGTAATCCGATTCTGCAGTATCTGGCGAGGTAACCAGGTTACTCCCCGTTTTCGGTCTTCGGGGTGATCCTTCAGGATGTTCACGAGTTGAAGTCCTCGACCAAAAGGTACAGACAACTTAGATAGTTCAGTTTTTTTAGAATCGATGTTCTGTGAGTAGTCGCAAAGGACGTCCGTGATCATCTCTCCGACGACACCGGCTACGACGTAGCAGTAGCGCTCGACATGTTTCATACT
This sequence comes from Pseudomonadales bacterium, assembly GCA_022822135.1. Taxonomy (GTDB): domain Bacteria; phylum Pseudomonadota; class Gammaproteobacteria; order Pseudomonadales; family Azotimanducaceae; genus Bin55. The sequence continues at coordinate 142,148 of JAJECH010000059.1, read as the reverse complement.
CGGTAGACCGGTCGAATCAGTGCCGACAAACTCAGCCATACCCTCACACATGATTTCAACGCAACGTTCGATCGGTATACGTTGTCCTTGAGGTAGTTTCGCGTGAAAGTCGATGACCGGACTGGTATTCGATACGAGATCATGCTCGGCTTTGCGAGTCGCATCGGATAACAGCGTAGAAAGATCATTTGCGAACGAATCGGTTGAAGATCGTCCTTGTACCACTTCGGTAAAACGGCTTAGAAAGAGCTTCTTACGTTCGTCTGCTAGCGTCGGTTCGTCTTCGATCGTGTCAGCAATGCGACAGAGTAAGTACGCGTTCCCGATCGCATGGCGTACTTGCTCAGGTAAAAACGGGATGGTTAGCGCAAACGTCCGAGATACTTGAGCTAGTGCACGCTTCTGGTAAGCCAGGAAACGGGATTGTGATTCTCGCTGTCCACGAATAGATCTTTTTGAGTTCAACTTCAATTTGCACCATTGACATTGAACCGATTTGCATCTAACGAGCTAAAGAGAATACGGTCAGTGACCGATGAATATAGCTGACACATGATGTACAGACCGACCATGTACTTCACTCCTATTTATACAGGATTCTGGCTTCCTATAGCTGCATTTGTGTTGTGGAGGTAGTTTGGCTATTAGTAGTGAGCATGTACCCGAAGTACGTTGGTCGTGAGCGCCTTTTGATAGGCGAGATCAGCTCGCAGGCTGAGATGAGCAACGTTCGAGATTCCAATCTGTTGTGGTTTCACCCGATAACTCATGCTCATCTGCATTGCGTTGCTAATAAACTGCCGAATTCAGCACACGGTCGGGTGAGCTATCCCCACTATCACCGAATCCAACAGAATTCGTGGATGTTCAATCGTTACGGTCAGGTTTGACGATCTCCGCGGACTCGCAGTCCGACAATATAAGCTCTAGAGCGACGCACCGTGATCTGGCATTTTTGACGACTCTGATCTTCGTACAGTCGTGACTAATATCACATCGCTAGTTGTACGAATCGCTAGCATATGAGCATACAAATATCAGGAGAAAACAATGTCGATTGAGGACGTGTGCCAGGATATGGCGGAAAAGGCGAGTACGATCGATCCATTAGGCAAGACGCTCCTGTTTGATTTCGAAGATGAACAGATGCTAATTGATGGTACGGGGGTGACTAACACAGTCTCGGTGGTCACCGGTAAAGACATTGAGCCGGATTGTGTCGTAAGGATGTCGCTTGACATCTACGGTAAGTTACAGAGAAAGGAAATCAAACCGTTTATGGCGGTCGCTTCGGGAAAGATTAAGGTAAAAGGTGACATGTCCATCGCGTCGAAACTCAAAAAGCTGATGTAAGCGTGTCGAGTCAACAGATCCTTGTTAACCGTCCTATCGCACTGAGGACGATCAACAAACTTGGTGATATCTTAAACGGTAGCGGTGTTCGAGCGCTTCGCTTGGATGCGGAACGAATCCTGGATCGAGCGCACACATCGAGTGGTGGTGCGTTAATCGATCCTATCGCTCGAGCGGGACTGGAAGTTCTCGTGCGTTCCTTAAACGACGAGGCAAGACTCAGTCTGTTTGGTAGATTAGCATTAAGAAACATGCTGCGGCGCTCCGCAGAATCTAGATTGAGCGTCGAAGGCGAACTCGCATCACTGGGCGAGAACGATCAGCCAGAGATTCGAGAGCCAGTGTTCATCATCGGCATGCCGCGTAGTGGTACGACCATCCTGCATGCCCTTCTACACTTCGACCGCAATCATCGAGCTCCACTATCGTGGGAGTGTCTTCTGCCGTATCCGGCACCGGGAGCGGACGACTATGAATCGAGTGACCGATTGACGACGATCGATCGAGAATTCGAACAGATCTTTCGTCTGGTTCCAGACTTTAAGAAGAAGCACTACATGGAAGCGGATTCGCCGCAAGAGTGTATTGCAATTACTGCATTGAATTTCGTCAGCTATCAGTTCTTAGCAGTGGCTTATGTACCAACTTACCTTGAATGGTTCATGTCGGCAGACCAACGACAGAACTTGCGATGGCATAAGGCGTTTCTAGGATTTCTTCAATCTGGAGGTGTCGTTAAGCCAAGGTGGCTGTTGAAGTCGCCTGTGCACATGATGCGTCTTCCTGCGATATTCGATGTCTATCCGGACGCTAAGGTGATCGCTACGCATCGGCACCCAGCTCAAGTCGTACCGTCGACAGCGAGTCTAGTCTCGTCAATGCGTTCCCTATATTCCGATGAAGAGGACATACGAAGAACAGGTCGTGAGCAACTTAGCACATGGTCGGATTACTTAAACCGCTTCCTTACGGATCGTCAGCGATTGGCAAATGAAGATCAGATCGTCGATGTGTACTTCGATACATTCAAGGATAGACAGATGGATGTTGTAGACTCGATCTATCAGAGATTTGGATGGCACCTCCATCCGGCAGATCGTGAGCGGATGCAACAGTTTCTTCGCGAGCAACCTCGCGACAAACACGGTGTTCATGAATACTCGTTGAATGAGTTCGATATCAGTCATGACGAGCTCACGACGCATTTTGTCGACTATATAGATTTCCTCGAGAGCGCATCGAACGAAGTGCCATTGCAGGAGAAAGGAACAAGCTATGGAGAGTAGAAAAGCCCTTGAAGAGTTGCTTGACGTTGTTCTCAATGCAGACCAGACGTTTCTGGACCCTGAGAAGGAACTTGATCACCAAGGCCAGGTCGACGGTTATCAGCACATGTTCCACTTGCTGCAGGTCGCGGTGGACTTCTACATGCACAACGATCCGTTAAGACCCAAGCTGATGCCGCTCGCAGATCAATGTCGCAAGCTCTACGGGGATAACGTCGACTCGGTTTACTACTTTTCACAAGTCCGAGGTGATCAGGAGTACGTGATCTCGGGTCAACGCTTCGATAGCTGTTATCTCAGTTTTTGCTTATACGGCGGCGATCCAAACGGTGAGTTAGCAGACCGTGTTTCTTTGAACGTGAATCATCGAGATATCGAATTCGAAGAGGACGGGTCGTTTGAGATCAAGCTAACTCAGAACCCTCAGGGGAAGAATGAGTTTCGAATCGATTCGGATTCAGTATCACTTTTTACGCGAGAGTATTTCTTCGATCGCCCATCATCGCGTGAGAGCATTCTCAATATTCGAAACGCATCGACGCAACCGCCAGCGTTGCCGCTAAACGATGAAGAGCTCGCGCGTCGAATACGCAATATGGCGATGTTTTTCCAGTGCACGACATGGCTTGCGCCGTTGCCAGTTGAATTTCCGATTAATGAATTTTGTCCGCCCTTCGAGTTCGATGCGGAACAAGGTGGGTGGGGAACCGTGGACAACATCTATTGCTTTTCCCGGTTTCGACTTCAAGAGGACGAATACCTCAAAATCAGATTTACGTCGCCGGAAACGTGTTACTGGGGACTGCAGACTTGGAACTACCTAATGCAGTCGACCAACTACGAGGATTTTCCCGTTTGTATCAACAAAGAACAGGCGGTTGCGTCAGAGGATGGTAGTTTCGATATATTCCTTAGTCATCGACAAGCGCCTCGAAACTGGATTAGTACAGCTGGGTACAACGAGGGCATTTTGTTTGCTCGTTGGTTGCTGTCTGAGTCGTTACCTGATACCCCGACAATTGCCGTCGGAAAGTGGGACTAGGAACACGTAGTTAGTCCTTGACAGCTTCTTTCGATCTATCAACTGACGTATTGGTAAACCGAGACTTCGCGAAACCGACCGTGTAAATCAACACTCGCTCGTATCGCGTTCGTCGATTTTTCTGAATCTGGAGTCAATCTAGAATCGCGATGAGACGAGCTAGGACTTCATCCATAAACATCGTCGGCAGCGTTTCGATCTTGGCACCGTTTCGTGACATCAAGTTAATTGCTCGTGGTTGGTCGCATCGAATCACGCCTTTGGTCTGAGCTCCGACCCCGTCAAGTGGTACGGTGAATCCGCTGCGTCTCGCGAAACTGCCACCCGTTGTGATCGGCAGGACGATGGGCGTGTTTGTACGTTCATTAAATACCTTTGGTGTAACGATGACAACAGGACGGTGGCCTTGTTGTTCATGACCGGAAACAGGTCCGAGGTCAACCCGCCAGATTTCGCCGCGCTCCACTATAGAAGCTCGTTGCCTACCGGATCTCCATCGAGCCAAACACGGTCTTCATCGTCGGTCGTGAGCTCTTCGTCACACCGAGCAAGAAGCTCGTCCAAAGTGTATTTAGGTCGTACATTCTTATGTACAACGATCCGACCATCTTCTATCCCGATACCTACTTTCGTACCTATATGTAGGTCCAGGGCATCAAGAAGAGCAGGCGGAACTGCTAACATGACAGAACCACCAACTTTGCGTAGATTCGTAGTGTGCACACGGAGCTCCTAATATTTAATAAAAGTATAACTTGAACTGATCAAGGCATCCTATGATTTCACGATGAATAGAACCTATGCGTTAAGCCGTCTCAAATGAAGGTAGCGTTTTGATCGTCAAGTTATGGCGCGGTGAGTACGGACTCGCGAAGACCTGGTGGTTATTTGGCGTGCTAGGTACGGTGCTACTCAACATGATTTCCGGTCCATTGAACGTAGTGGTATCTGGCATATCTATGTCGGGGATACTAGGTATCGTGTTGACTCTAGCCGCGTTGCTGGTGGCCGTGATTGGGGTGTGCTATGGTGTTGTCGTTACGGTTGGCATTGTGCGCTCGGCACAGGCATATCATGGCAACCGCATCTGGTCCTGGCTCGCGGTCGGAATCACCGCATTAGCTTGGATTGGAGCGATAACTTACGTTGCTCTAGTCTAAGTTGGCTCAGGATTATTCGTTGATATCAGAATGACATGAGAAAGCAGCAACATACTGTAACTTCAATTTACGGTGTCGCGCGTTATTTTTCGTTATCGCTGTGAAAGCGAATCTGACGTCTGCACGGTTTCCGACGCAGAATCGCAATCGACTATTGTCTAGATTCCCGTTGTTCGATCGCAAATCGTCTCCACGACTGGTACGCTCGAATCCACATAATCGTAGCGACTAATAGAGTAACAACTAGAAGGGCGAATTGAGGAATCGAATCGAGCGAACCCCTCGAATACAACATTAACGAACTGACCGTAAGTACGAGAGCAGAGACGACCCAATTGATTGCCATTCTTTTCTGACTGCTTCGTACCCATGCGTCATATCGCTTCCAAGTCTTAGTTACGACGTTCAACTAGAACCTATGAATTTAGTGCTTTGTTGGATTTTATGTCCGGCACCGTCGTCACGAGCGTTCGCATCATAGGTCGCGTAAGAGTGCGTTCATAGAAGACGTACTGGCTTATCTACGGGACTGAATTCGAGTCACCGAGCGAGTAAATAACCACGGTTCGAATATAGCTGCACTACCGTCCAACAAGACTGAGTAGCTTCGGAGCCTTGCAAAAATAAATCGCAAATGTGCTACTTCGCGAAGAGCAGAGTTTATAGTAGACAATCCACTATATTGTGCGTAAAAATAGGTACGTTAGAGTATTCGGATTCAACTGCTCGCGTCATCACGTAGGAGACGGATTCATGTTGCGATTAATTGTTGTGAGTTTGGTACTGGTACTCCTCAGCACTTCATTGTTGGCGGAGGATCAGAAATCAAGCAGGCAAGCGCTGTTTGGCGATTTGCATGTTCATACGCGATTATCTTTCGACGCGTGGGGATTTGGAGTTCGGACATCGCCGGATGACGCCTATCGTTTTGCGAAAGGGGAAGCAATCGATCATCCGAGCGGCTATACGATTCAGCTCGATCGACCGCTCGATTTCTATGCAGTTACCGACCATGGGATGTATCTTGGCATACTCGATGCCGCTGCAAATCCAGACCATCCTGTCTCGCAACTTGAAGGCGCCGAGGCAATCAAGGAAGAGATGACCCACGCCGAACTTCGTAGTAACTATCGCCAGAACTTCGCGTTTGTGCAAGAAAACCCAAATACCGAGGTGCTTAAAAGTGCATGGGAGCGAGTCATTGATGCTGCAGAACGACACAATGATCCTGGAAATCTAACAACGTTTATTGCATACGAATTTACCTCGAGCGTTGGTGGTAACCTCCATCGAAACGTCATCTTCGCTGGTTCGGAAGCACCGGAGCAACCGTTCAGTCGGCTTGACTCTCCAAATCCGGAAGATCTTTGGCACTGGATGGATGAGCAACGAGCGCAAGGCATTGATCTAATAGCCATTCCTCATAACTCGAATAAGTCCAACGGGCGGATGTTTGAATCGACGACATTCGATGGAGAGGCGCTCACTCCTGAGTATGCGGACTTCAGAATGCGGAATGAACCACTCGTCGAGGTCACGCAAGTCAAAGGTACCTCAGAAACTCACCCGTTCTTGTCGCCCGAAGACGAGTGGGCAGGATTTGAAATCACATACTATCGAGTCGCTAGTTGGCTCCTTAGCCAACCGTCCGGCAGCTACGTGAGAGACGCATACAAGAAAGGTCTTGCGATGGAAGCGGAATACGGGTTCAATCCATATCGCTTTGGATTAGTAGGTGCTTCTGATACGCATAACGCAGGATTTCAGTTTGAGGAAGAAAATTACACCGGCAAGATCGGTCAATTTGATGGTACCCCTACACATCGAGGATCGGTGCCGGTCACGCCCGCATCCGATGAAGCGCCTGCTGCTTATGCGAGAAACTACTTTGGAAGATGGAGTTCGGCTGGTCTAGCTGCCGTTTGGGCAGAGGAAAACACGCGTGACTCGATATTCTCGGCGTTTCGACGAAAAGAGACCTTCGCAACCTCAGGACCACGAATCCGCGTGCGACTTTTCGCCGGTTACGATTTGCCTGAGGATATGGACTCAGCTGATCTCTTGGAGAACGCGTACGCGGGTGGTGTACCGATGGGCGGCGATTTGGCACTTGTTGACGAGGGTGTACCGTCGTTGCTCGCGTGGGCTGCAGCGGACCCTCGGGGCGCTTCGTTAGCGCGTCTGCAGATCGTAAAGGTATGGGTCGAAGATGGCAATGAGAGAGAAGCGGTGTATGACGTAGCCTGCTCGGATGGACTCGAAGTGGACCCCGACACGAGTCGATGTCCAGACAATGGTGCGGAAGTCAATTTAGAGGATTGTTCGATTACAGAGGGTGTCGGCTCAGAAACATTGATAGCGAAATGGATGGATCCAGATTTCAGGAATGACCAGCGCGCTGCTTACTATCTCAGAGCGCTAGAGAACCCGACCTGTCGCTGGTCGACGTGGGACGCGATTCGTGCCGACGTCAATCCACGACCGGATTTGCCCCGAACACTTCGCGAACGTGCGTGGTCTTCCCCGATTTGGTTTGAACCGAACGGCTAGAACAGGCGAGCAACTCTCTACTGCAAAGTAAACCTCGAGGTTGTCAAAGCGTTTACGTTGGTAACTGTAGTCTGGAGACCTTGTAGAGCAGTCTTCTGTCCGTTGAAAAACTCATCCGTGACGAGCGATCTACGGCTGGGAATATAGAACTATGTGAGATCGTAGGTTCTCTCGTGCAAGTCCTTCAAATCCACATTTAGTTTCAGATCGATGGCACTTCGTTTATCGAAATCATTTACTCGATTCATTCGCGAGCCGTTACTCATTTGCCTAGTCATTGGACTACTACTGTTCCTGCTCGATCAGCTTTTGGATTCACGTGACCCCAAGACCATAGAGCTGACCAAATCTGAAGTGGAGCAACTTGTTGCGCAATGGCTAGATCAGATGGGTCGTGAACCACTGCCTGAGGAACTCGCGGGTCTTGTCAACGAGCTCGCTCAACAATCGATGCTCGTTCGCGAAGCGCAACGATTGGGTCTCTCGGAAGACGACGTGATCATTGATCGACGCTTGATTCAAAAACTACGGTTTCTCGTGGAGGATTCCGCAGTTGTAGCGCCTGCGTCAATGACGGACCTTGAAAGCTACTTCAATGCAAATCTGTCTCGTTATGAACAAGGCGTGACAATCTCGTTCACGCATCGGTTTTGGGACTCGTTTGATGAGGAGATCGACTGGAAACAGGCGCTTACTCGACTAAACAGTAGAGAAGAGGACGATCAATTAGGTAAACCGTTTATGTCGGGTAAGGACTTCAAGGATGCTACCTTACAACGCGTATCGAATGACTTTGGCGATGCTTTCGCCTCTGCTGTCCTTCAGCTTGAAGCGAATGGCGAGTGGAAAGGTCCAATAACGTCCAGGTATGGCGTTCATCTTGTTCGAGTCGATAACGTGACACCGACACGTCGATCGGATTTTGAGTCAGTGCTCAATCAAGTCCGTAGTGACTATGATCTTGAACGTCGTGACGAGGCGTTCAAGTCTTACCTCACCCAGCTACGTGACGAGTACACGATCGTCTTACCTTAGCAGAGCAAAGAGAGTATTAGTGCGTTACCTCTGCGTATTGATCGGGCTGGTAGTTGGTTGTCTGACATTCTCGGAAGCAATGCGTGCACATGAAGTCCGTCCAGCGTACTTACGTATTGAGGCGACGGCGCAACAACCCGCATCGGAATCTATAGCAGAATCCTACGACGTCCTGTGGAAGCACCCGCTCAACCAGGAAGGGGCACGGCTAACGCCGGTTTTCCCAAAACACTGCACTGAAATACCTCTCGCATTGGATGAGATTGTTGGACCGTTAGTTACCCGACAGCTACGCCTCGAGTGTTCAGAAGAGTTGATGGGCAGTGAGCTTTCGATTGCAGGACTCGAGTTGACCATCACCGAAGTCATGGTCCATGTAACGCTTGGCGACGGAGACACGTCTACCTATATACTGAAGCCGACGAATCCGTCGGTCGTCATCGAAGCAAGGGGAATCTCGGTATGGAGTTACCTGCTCCTCGGTTTCGAACATCTGCTATTCGGCATCGACCACATTCTTTTCGTCATTGCGTTGATGTTCTTCGTGAGTCGGATAAGCGCTCTCATCAAGACCATCACGGCGTTCACGGTAGCGCACAGTATCACTTTGGCGTTGTCTGCGTTAGAGTGGGTTTACGTACCTCAAGAGCCGGTCGAGGCAGTGATCGCTGTGTCGATCTTGTTTCTTGCGACGGAGCGACTCCGTGAAGAAGGGGATTGTCCGAATCCAGATTCGATGGTTCGCAATCAAACGTGGGTCGTCGCGTTTGTATTCGGGTTGTTGCATGGCTTTGGTTTTGCCGGCGCACTAGCGGATATTGGGTTGCCCAAGGGAAATCTACTAGGTGCTCTTTTCTTGTTCAATGTCGGCGTTGAGCTCGGTCAGTTGCTGATCATCGCGTTCGGTTTATGTGTTATTTGGATAACGCGGAGAGTCTGGGTTACTGCTCCACAGTATGTCGTCAGAGCGCCGCTGTATGTTGTGGGGATCGCGGCTGCGTACTGGGTTATCGAACGAACAGTCGGAATCTTGTCGTAGGCAAGTCAACTAAATTCGAATAAGGTGTGCATTTGATGGTATCAATTCAATTTTGCTAATCAGATTAGTCGTCGCTCTCTATCGTCCAACCTTTCTCAAGTAACTGTACTGAGGCGTACACAGGTTGGCCATCCGGTCGTGATGCTTGGTACCTAGCGAATAGGAAATGATTAGGTTTTGCGGCTTCATCAATCGTCGACCAATCAATATCAACGAGCGGCACTTTAACCCGACCTGACCATTCAGGATCGCCCGAGTCTACGACGTTTCCGACACATAGATAGAAGAAGCGCCCACCGATTGTCCCTTGTGCGTACGGTCCAAAGAAGTCAGGGTCGGGAAGGTTCTTTGCAGCTCTGACGGTAACCTCGAGTTCAAACTCCACCGGCCGGTCTTCGCCTTCGAGAACTTCGATGTAGTCGAGTCGTTCAGCTTTCGAACCTTTGCCGCGTTGGAGACAGAACGCGTAGTTATTTGGCGGATCTTTTAGCTGGATTTTTAATTTCAGTAATTGATTTGCCATCGTGGAAGAAGGAGTTGCTTTTGGGAAAGAGTATCGGTTTATAAAGAGACTGTTTGTGTAAGTAGCTCAAATCGTATTTTTGTGTGCTCGATCCGTAGACGTCCCGCGGATGCAGCTACCCGTAAGTGAATGACAATATAACCCGTACTGTTACTATGCGCGCCGATCGCCATGTGTTTCAATCAGATAACGACGACATGCGACCGATAGATCGTGACTAGATCAATAGTCTGTTGGTCTTTCGAACTGACTCGTACAAAGGACTCTAGCGGACGTTAAGTCTGCTTTGAAAATTTAGGGAACATGAGATTCGCTGTAGATTGATGGTTAAAGTGGAACCCACTAAATTAGTCCAGGGTAGTTTAAATTCTGCGCTCGTTCCAAGTCCAGTTGAGTATTTCGCTCTTCTGCCACCACGCTACTCGGAAGAGTCTGAACTGGTTCCTCTCGTTCTGAACTTACACGGTGGAGGCGGTAATCGAGAAGCGCTACGAAACCAGCAACCCAATATCGAAGCACTCTTTGCAAATGGCAAAATCCCTTCGATGTTGGTTGTCACTCCGAGTGTCTCACCGCGCTGTTTTTATATGAACTATGCGGATGGTTCGGAAAAGTGGGAGTCATTTCTTGTCGGACCATTTCTCGAACATCTCCGCGATCGATTTCGTGTTCGGACTGACCGACGTGGGACGATGGTGACTGGTATTTCGATGGGTGGAATGGGGTCACTACGACTCGCCTTCAAGCATCCAGAACGATTCGGTGCAGTTGCAGCTATGGAACCCGGTATCGAGCCGATTAGTGATTTCAACGAGATGCGACCCAAGCATCGATTCTTTCGGGACGAGCGGTTGATGACCACCATATTTGGAAACCCAATCGATCGTGAATATTGGAACGCGAACAACCCAGCGACCATCGCGCGGCATAAAGCTGAGACTTTGAAGAGTTCTAGGCTTCGAATCTTCTTGGAGGTAGGCGATGAAGACGCGTTCTGGCTGTACGAGGGAACGGAGTACCTTCACCAAGTGCTCTACGATCTAAAAATCCGCCACGAATATCGACTCTATTACGGTGCGGATCATGTTGGTCCTACCGTCGCACCTCGCGCTGATGAGGCTTTCGTATTTCTCGGTAACACTCTGGTCGATCCAGAATCGGACCCGATGGTGGAGGCCACGAGAAATTGGCTCGCTACTTTAAAACGCGATCTCGATGAGGCAGATCATTACGGATTAGACGAGGATTTGGTCGAGAAGATCTAGACCCATATGTTGGTCGAAAGTCAAGGATCAGACGGAACAGGGATTAAGTGTTTCAATGCATCGAGCTCACACGAGATAATTCGAAGTACTCACAAACATGAGCCGAGTTCGATCGGACTCGCGTGAACACCATACCGAAACGTGAAATCGGCAGCCGTAGCAAGGAGATTGAAGTGCCCGAAGGTGTTATGAAACTCGAAGACAAGCTAGTTGCGGATTGGCAGCAGCCAGTTAATCGTTGGGCGGACCTGCCAAATTCGATTCACAATGACTCAGTTGCTACCAAAATCGGAATGCGTGGTGGCACCATACCTGGTACCGTTCACCTAAATCACTTTGTGCCGCTTATCCAAGATCTTTGGGGTATGAAGTGGTATGAGCAAGGTGCGATTTCGATGTACTACACCTTTGCAACCACGCACAAGGAAGATGTACGAGCTGTCATGGTAAATCCCACGCCGGCTGACTCGACCAAAGTTGACGCGTACGTAGAGACACCTGAAGAGCGAATCGTATGCAAAGGTTCGCTATCTCTAGGCAATCCCGTCGAAACAAACTACGTCGCGAGTTTGCCTCTTGAAGACTCGCCGCGATCCGAGTTGCGCATTCTTGATCGAATGAAAGTTGGGATGGAGTGCCCTGAAAAAGACGATGTAGTTGCTACTGAAGGCAAGGGTAGTGGCGCGTATGAAGGTATCGTGGTGTTACCGACTGGTTTGTTTCAAATGCTCCAAGCAGGTGCGCCAACCGGAACACTAAAACAGGCGGTAGGTTTTTACGGCGCGACTGAAATTCGTATAGTGAAGGGTCCCATCCACATTGATACGGAATATCGACGTGTAGGAAAGGTCATTTGCGTAGGGGCAAGTCCAAAAACCGAGTACGTATGGATCGATTCCCAACTCATCGATAAGACGACCGGTGAGGTCATCGCTGAGATGCGTCAGTTCACCCGCTTCATGAAAGCATCCTCAGAGCTTTGGCGATAGCGTACCGATTAGGTTGAAAAGCCAATGGTGCGAAGGAACTAGATAGCCAGTTGAGAATACTGTCGCACGCTATTCAGGTTAGATACTCATCGTTAACGAGCGTCTATAACGACTGTGATGCTAGAACTTGAGTTTCTTAGTTCGACAAATTCCTTAATGATGTAACCTCGATAGTAAATTCGCTTTGCGACATCCTATATGGGTCTGTGACGAATGGTGAGACTACGTAGTTTTTTCCTTTGGGATAGTTAGAGCGAAAAGCACGTATTGAATCAAGCTTTAGGTTATCTGGGTTCATTTTGCACTCGAAAACGTCAACCGCTTGATCGCTTCTCGGTACTACAAAGTCAATTTCTCGATCAGATTTGTCGCGCCAATAAAACACCTGGTCTGTCGCAAACTTAGAACGCAATGTGTCTAGAACGAGGTGTTCCCACAGAATTCCTCGATCGGCATCCCGAATGCTCTCCCAACCTCTCTCCCAGCAAACGAAACCAGTGTCGAACGCATAGCATTTTGGACGCTGCAGAATTTCGCGTCGACCGCCAGCGTGGTACGGCGCAACCATCGTAATCGCGTGAGAGATGTTCAATGCCTCTATGTATGAATTTACGGTGGGTCGACTGAGTTCAGTCTCTTTGGCCAATCGACTGTAATCGAGTTGTCCACCACTTTGATGTAGGAGCAGATGGAATAGCGTTAGAAATGCGACGCGGTTGCGTAGTTGGAACAATTCCGCAATGTCACGAGCGTAATAACTGTCGAACCATTCGACGTAAAACTCATGTTGGATTTCTCCGGTCAGTAGTGCTTCAGGCAAACCGCCGTGCAATAGTCGACGATCCAGGTTTGTTATGCCGAAGTTACTCTCGCACTCCTCCCAAAGTACGGGGCATAGATGAACGGAGTACTTTCTACCGGTTAATGAGTCTCGAAATTTTTTTGTTGCTGCTAAGGTAGAAGAGCCGGTCGCGAGGATCTTTTTCTGCGGGTATTCATCCGCTGCGATCTTGAGTAAACGACTGGGATCAGCTAATTGATGGACTTCGTCCAGTATCACGCAGTTAGCTTCGCCGAGTGACTCGAAGAAAAACTCTGGATCGTTTAACTCTCGGTTTACCGAAGGCAGATCACAGTTTCGGTAAACCGTGTTGTCTTGATTGATCATTTTGGCCAGAGTCGTTTTCCCGACACGGCGCACGCCGGATAACCAAACGATTGGCCGCATGGACCAAGCATGTGTGATCTGGTCGATCCAATGAGATCTATAGAACATAAACGTATTTTACATTTAGACGTCTATATGTAAAATACGTTTTCATCGTGGTCATGCGTTTTCGTCAAGCGCGAATCGATTCCCTAGCAGCGCACTCAGATCTTAGTAATAGAGCGAATTTAGGCGTGACACATATCGTCTTGTACGAACTTGCTCCGACACGGTCCGCGAGATGTCGGTGGACACTATTGGAAGCGGGGCTTGAATTTGAGTCTCGAGGAAACTCATCAGAGGTCTTTGACGGCGAGGAGCTGAGGCAACTCCACCCACTCCGAAAACTACCGACCGCTGTCATTGACGGAAAGCCACTATTTGAATCCGCGGCCATTTGTACGGCAATTTCAGATCTGGTACCTAAACGGCGTCTGATTGGGCAACCAGGAACGTGGGAGCGCGCACTCCATGATCAGTGGACATCTTTCGTCCTTACGGAGTTGGAATCGTGGCTGTGGAGCACGGACCTCAATACAGACGAAAACGGGTTCCTCATGCCGCGTGAAGATCAAGTACCTGCGATCGTGGTACAAAATCAAAAGATGGCTCGACGTTCCGCAGCTGTGTTGGACTCGCATTTAGAGCATACAGACTTCCTAATTGAAAACCGATTCATGGTCACTGACATCATCTTCGGCTACACGGTCTCTTGGCTAGAAGAGCTCGGGTGGATCCATGAATTTCCGCACCTAACTGCGTACCTTAATCGGTTGCGTACACGAGAGCACTGTACGTTGCCGTTGCATTCGTAGATTGCAGGTATTTCGTATAACTTATTGATTTATAACTGTATCGTTCGTTTTCGAATTAAAAACGACACGTTTAATTTGATTCCCACCGAGGTACTTCAAAACCGAAAATGGGTCAAATCGCGATCTGCCGGAGGCCGCGTTCACATACGCAATTCGTCTAGAAGATCTAGAACACACCGCTTGAGCTTTCGAGTAAAACTCTTGCGGACTAATATGCCCAACCTTTGAACCAGGCAACTGCGATGCGTTTCTGCGAGCAATCGATCACCTTCGCCAACGGTGTCGAAGGTCAGCATGTTGATATTCTGTCGGCTTCACCAGCGAACTATTTCCAAGCCATTAGTGAATCTGACCAGATGCCGAAGATAACTATTGACGGCAAACTCTTCCTGCCAATCGACGGCACTCCGCCTTTTCCTTTGGTCATCGTTGCACCTGGGAGTCTCGGCGTTGCGCCTTCGCATATCCAACACGCAGAAACAATCAATGGTCTTGGCGTCGCTACGTTCATCCTTGATAGCTTTGGCGCTAGACAGGTGACCTCTACCGTTGCAGACCAAACTCAGTTTTCTTTCGCTGCGAGCGCGTACGATGTGTTGGCAGCATTACAGACGCTTGCGGAGCGAGGTGAAATTGATGAGAAGCGAATTGGTGCTCAAGGGCATAGCCGCGGCGGATCTGCTGTTATCACGGCGGCAACTCGCCGTTTCGCCGACTCTGTGGTTGGACGGGAAGAGGGATTGGTCGGTGTACTGGCCGCGTATCCGTGGAGTGGGCAGCAATTTCTAGATCCCGGCATTGGCAACAGTGAAATTCGCGTCCTTATGGGCGATATGGACGAGTGGTGTTCCGTAGCCCAAGTTCAAGGACATTGTCAAGCGATCCGCTTAACTGGTGGCTCAGTGACGATGCGCATCTTTCAAGGAGCGCAGCACAGTTTTGATCGCGATACACCAATTGTTGAGATTGAAGAAGCAGCGGTCGCTCGAAATGCGCCCATCGTCTTCATTCGTGATGACGGCGCCATGATCCACCCGGCAAGAGACATGGCCGACACGTCGATCGTCGACCGTGACACGATGGTGTACTCGATGAAAGCGGGATATGGTCGAAAGGGTGCGCGTATCGGAAGCAACGCGGGCGAAGCGGCAGAGTTTCGAGATGACATGATCCGTTTTTGGTCGCGCGTTCTCGAATGACCAAAGACTCCAATCGATCAGTCGCGATTTAAGTACAAGCCATCGCTTTAGCCGTTCTGCGTTGACCGTCTCAGTATCGCGAGGGCATCGTGGAGCGAATTGAGCACCTCGTGAGCGAGTCGTTGTAATTCCAAGGACGGTTCGACTAGGTCGGGTATCTGGAAAACCGTACATCCTGCACTCACGGCCGATCGCACGCCGTTCTCCGAGTCCTCAAACGCCCAACATTGATTGGTATTGACACCTAGACGTTTCGCTGCTAGGAGATACGGTTCTGGGTGCGGTTTGCCTTGATTGACGTCGTCGCCGGTCACGACGACCGAGAAATAGCCATTCAGATTTGAAAGTGTGAGCTTCGAATCGGCTGTTTGAGTGTGTGAGGAAGTTGCAAGACCGCAGAGGAATTGATTCTCTGTCGCGTACGTGAGTAGCTCGACTGCACCTGGTTTGATGTCTGCGGGTTGATAATCAATAAACTCGTGATAGAGTCGCTGACAGAGCGGACCGATTTCCTCCCACGGAAAGTCGTGACCGTAGCCTTCTTTGAGGATTTCACCGATCTCGGGACCGTGTCGTCCAACACATCGAATGTAAACATCCATATCTGTGTGATACCAACCGACTTGGTGGCACGCTTCGACAAACGCGTTTCGAGCGATCGTTTCGGTGTCGAGCAGTAGGCCGTCGAGGTCAAAAAGTAGAGCAGCTGGCGACTGCTGTGTCCTGCGAGGTGTCACTGCAAGGCGTTTCGAAATAAGAGGTCACTTCGTTTCTTAAACTGGACCGAGGTCGAGAATCTCTGCGACCGATTGTCTGCGCGCTTAGGCTTCATGATCCGCCGGTTTATTAAGGTGAGGCGAATCGAATTAGGAGCGATTTCGGATTCGTCTGATTGCACGATGTAGTTCTTTTTTGAGTTCCTTAGAGTGACTGAGCCAGATCGTATGGGCTGCACCATTAATAACGACAAATTCGCCGTTTGGCAATAGCGAAGCCAATTGACGGGTCGGCCACTCCGGCCGAATGTCTTCGGATCCATAAACAAACGTTGTAGGAATCTCTAACTCGGCAATGTCTCGTAACAGTGTCGGTCGCTTGATGTACTCACGCCACGATCGATTACATTCGCTGTTCACGTTTGAATCTGCGGTGAAGATAACGCCGCCGAGATCCTCGCCTCTGCGAGATAGGTTCCGATGATAGGTACTGTGCCATGTACGGTCGTTTACGATCCTACCTCCTGCGAGACCGATGAGTCCGATGACTTTTTGAGGGAAACTCAATGCGTACGCGAGCGCTAAATCAGTACCGAAACTGTGTCCCCCGACAATGCAGCGATCTACGCCGTAGGCTAGTCGCACACATTCGGCGTCCCCGATGAGTGTCTGCACGGTGTAATCCCCGTCCCAGTCGGAGCGGCCACAACCACGTGGTTCGAATCGAATGATCTGGCAGACGTCCTCGATCAGAGAGGCAACGGGTTCCAGATAGTCGTCGCATCCTGGACCGCCATTGAACGTTAGGAAAGGTTGACCTGAACCGCTGGTACATGTCCAGAGATTTGCGTTATTGGATTGGACGAACTGTTCGTGGTATGAGTCGCTACTCAATTAGCTTCTGTCCTCGACTCGACAGACCCGTACAAAGACTTTGGAAATAGCAATTGACATGTAGAGATCAATCCGGGTCACGTGTGCGTTTCGATCTTGACCGCTTTATGCAAGAAGAAGTCGATCCGTACTAAAGGTCTTGTTTCCTACGCGATGCATCGTTTGTTGTACACAGCTGAGCGCACCGAATTTTGCATTGTTACGGATCCAGCGCGTTTGTATTAGTGCTGCCATTTCGACGAGCGAGTGAGGCGACCGAAAGTTGGTGTCCAGTCTGTTCATCTCTCAAAAACCGAAAAGAAGACAGGAAGCCCGAGAAGTGCGATCCGACGAACGAAGATTCAATCTCAGCATGTCAGGAAATATCACGATCGAGCGAAATTAGAATCGTCTGAAATCAACCCGGCTGAACAGAGGAGAGTGAAAGATGTCGGAAAGCTACGTTCGGCACGGCTACGGTACGGTGCGACCGTATCTATACGGTGCATATGAATTACCTGGTTTTTTGGCAGACGTCTTCGGTGCTACAGAGATTGAACGACACGAAGCGGGAGATCGTCGTGCCGCGCACGTCGAATTGAAGCTGGGTGACAGCGTACTGGTCGTCGAAGCTGGCGAGATTCCACCTGAACACGATACGACTGAGGCTTCCGTATACGTGTATGTCGAAGACGTGGACACGGTGTATAAAAAAGCGATTGCCGCCGGCGCGGAGTCGATCTCAGAGCCTGAAACCCAACCTTACGGTGAGCGAAGTTGTGGCTTTACCGCATTCAAGAATACGTGGTGGGTGGCGACCTATCTAAATCGGTAAGTCTTCGCGAACGCGGAGCTCGTTAGCAGGGGCTCTCGTGAATTACGAAGATAGTTAGTCTCTCATCCTAATCTGGAGCCAGTGAGATGCTCGAGAAGGGACGTCGTGCACGAGCGGTCGCAGGCTCGATCGTGTTCTTCTTCATCGCGCCATTTGTAGTGGCTGGAGTTGTACCGTACCTATTGGTCGGTTGGCAATTTAAAGATCTCTACTTAGGCTTCGGCGCGTTGAGATTCGTTGGCGGTGCGGTGATCTTGACTGGATTGGCATGTGTTCTCGAGTGCTTCGGTCGATTCGCTCTTGAAGGGCGCGGTACACCTGCCCCGGTGTTGCAGACTGACATACTGATCGCGTCAGGTCTTTATCGATTCGTGCGAAACCCAATGTACATCGCTGTCTTGATGATCGTTTTGGGTCAAGCGTTGTTCTTCGGGCAAATACTGCTGCTTGGATATGCAGTTCTGGTTTGGGTTGTATTCCACGCCTTCGTGCGAATCTATGAGGAACCGCAGCTGCGGCGGAGATTTGGCACGTCGTACGAGACATATAGCCTCCATGTAAGTCGTTGGTGGCCACGATCTACGCCTTGGAAAGCATCGCGAAACTCAGATTTTTAGCTTGAATCGTTGACTATCCAAATGTGCTAAAAAGACTCGGAGCATGTTCGCGGAGGTAGTACATCCGCGAAAACTAACGGACACTCGCTAAACGGTTATTTCGTGTCTTCGATGCGATTCAATGCGTAGTGGAAGCATTCTTTTCCTATAGTTGCATCCCCTGAAATTTGCTGAGGGCGAAAACTTGATTCTTGAAGTAGCGCTCCTTGACGTAAAGTCCGGCGAGGAGAGTGATTTTGAGGCGGCATTCGGTCACGCCCAATCAATCATTGAATCGATGGGCGGATATTTAGGTCATGAATTGCAAAGATGTCTTGAAAATCCTAGTCGGTACATTCTGTTAGTTCGTTGGCAGAAACTGTGCGACCATACGGTTGGATTCCGTGGATCGCGTGAATACTTGGAGTGGAAGCGGTTGCTCCATCACTTCTACGATCCATTTCCGACCGTTGAGCACTTTGAGCAGGTGAGGTTGGGATAGGCGTTCCATTGAGTTCTTTCGCGTTATCTGAGAAGCTAGGTTGGAAAGATGCGACCGCGCCAACGATCATCGACTATGGGAATTGAGATCAGTGCTTTTGGCCTAGTTTTGGCAGTGAATCTAGGGTCAGGTTTGTTGTAGGCCATGGGTGTTTCAATTAATGGACATCAAACGATATCGTCCTAATATGGCAATATATACTGATATTGCGAAGCTTCTCGCTGCTTCTGTCGGTAACGCCACAGCGGAAGCGCTTGACACACTCATTCAGTCTTGTGTCCGTGAAGGATTCCCGTCGATGTGGCTTGCGAGTTGCGACGGCGCACCTGTAGGTGTTCTGCGATTGGATTCACAGAATCGGGGACGTTGCACCATCACTCACATCGCGACAAGCCCGAAATGGCGAGGTCAAGGTATCGGACGCAAACTAATCGAATTTGCACGGGATAACTTTGGATTTGAACAGATTGAAGCAGAAACTGATGACGATGCATTGGAGTTCTACAAAGCTTGTGGGTTTGCGGTCGAACCGCTCGGAGAAAACAAATACGGTGTTCAACGCTACAGATGCGTGCTCCGCGTCTAACAGCGAGAGTCGATACTTAATAGCGAAGAGATTGATTAGCTCGCCGGATAGTGCGTAGGGAGAACCTTCGGTGTTGGATATATATCAATCAGGTCAAGGTGCTCATACCTACCGTATCCCGGCTTTGATCGTTAGCAACGCGGGAACACTTCTTGCTTTCGTGGAAGCGCGTCGCTCCGGCAGTGGTGACACAGGGGACATTGATTTGGTAGTACGTCGCAGTACCGACGGCGGCGACTCTTGGGGTGAGATCATTACGGTCTGGGACGATGGTATCAATACTTGCGGAAATCCTGCTCCAGTCGTTGATCAAAAGACAGGTCGCATTTGGCTACCCATGACGTGGAACCACGGTTCAGACCACGAGCGCGACATCATCAGTGGCACGAGTCACGAACCACGTCGACCATATATCACTTATAGTGACGACGACGGACAAACATGGTCGCAAGCACGAGAGTTACCTGAACTGCGGCAACCACACTGGGGTTGGTATGCCACGGGACCAGGAAATGCGATCCAGATGACAGAAGGTAAGTTTGCAGGTCGGATTGTCGTGCCAGCGAATCATTCGGATACACAATCGGACAAGGATCACTACTACCGATCGCACGTGTTTTATTCGGACGATGGTGGTATGTCGTGGAACCTCGGAGGTACCGCAGGACCGGCGACCAACGAGTCAACGGTGGTTGAACTATCAGATGGTTCGTTATTACTAAATATGCGCTCTTACGCAGGGGTTCATCGTCGGGCAGTGTCGATAAGCACGGACGGGGGTGAATCCTGGTCCACACCAGTGTTGGACGAAGGGCTGATTGAGCCAGTTTGCCAAGCCAGTATGGTGCGTGACGATCGTTCAAAACCTCCATCAAAAAATGGAAGACTACTGTTTGCGAATCCTGCATCGACGAAACGCGAGCGTTTAACCCTTCGCGTCAGTTCTGATGGCGGAATGTCCTGGGACAAGGAGATTCTCGTATATCCAGGTTCGGCAGCTTACTCATCGATTGCTGTATTGCCGGATGACCGGATCGGTATCCTATTCGAACGGGATGGCTATCAACGGGTCTCGCTCAAATGTCTACCCATAGACTCGAGATAACAGTTCAACGACCGGAACTTTTTTGAATCTTGATCAGAACAGAGGTTCGGATTGATACAGACGATTTTTCGAATTGCTTCGTTTTCAGCGCTACTCATCTATATGCCACACACATGGGGTGTGCTACTCATCTTCGCGCTGATAGTAAGTGAATCAAAAACATTGAGGACTTCAATATAACCCATTGTTTTGAAGCATTATTTATTGAATTTTAGAAGCCCTTCGTTAAGAACCTTTTTAGTTATTCAGGAAGTAAGAGCAGGATCGCTCATGCCGCAAAACGAAGCTGCAGATTAGATCTCATCCACCCATAAAAGATTCGATGATTCGCGTGCTCGTGCGTATTGGAGTTACGCGAGAAATGAAACGACAAGGACTCGACAGTTTAGCTACTTCGATCGGGGCCTCATCAACTCTTTCGTGTAGCCTGACTACATCATATGCTTCGAGAAACCGGATTTACTCACTCCGAGTCGATCTTTCTTGATCCTATTTAGTGTGGAGTTATGTCAGAAATTTAGTAGAATATCTGACACAAGAGAGAATTTAACATGTTCAGTTTGAAGGACGCGGTACTACGTAAGGCGCGAAGTCAACCCGAGGGAGTTCCGGTACTCGCCAAGAGTTTGTTGCATCTCGGTAATCGGGCCGCGTTGGACCAAGCTTTGTCAAGACTTGAACATCGGGGTGAGCTGCTTAGAGTCGGATGGGGGTTGTATGTGTTACCTGTCGAAACTCGTTTCGGTCGTCGGGCGCCATCCGTTGAGAAAACTATTGAGGGAATCGCATCGGTTTCTGGAGAACTCATCGCCAACAGTGGCGCTATGGCAGCTAATGTGCTTGGTTTAACTAATCAAGTACCGCTTACGCACACTTTTTTGACTTCTGGACCAAGTCGGACATTGACGCTGGGTCAAGCAAGTGTCGAGTTACGACACTCACCGTCGTGGCAGTTGGTATTGAATGAACGGCGTGCTGGTGAGGCAATTCGCGCACTCGCATGGTTAGGACGCGATAAGGCAACCGCGGCAATCGACGTAATCCGGCGCCGCCTGAATGAAGATGAGCGGCGAGAGCTAATTGATGTGTGCGCTCAGTTACCTGGCTGGTTAGCCGAGCCAGTAAGTGCAATAGCTCATGGCTGATAGGTATCTGGACCTTGAGCTTGATGACCGACGAGAAGTCCTCAATTTAGCAGCAAATGCATCTGGTCGTCCATCTTATTTGTTGGAGAAAGACCTATGGGTTGTATGGTCTCTCGGGACGTTGTTCGGGAGCGGATTAGGGTCTCCGCTTGTTTTTAAAGGTGGAACGTCTTTATCTAAAGCTCATCGCGCGATTCGGCGATTTTCCGAGGATGTTGATCTCACTTACGACATCCGTGAACTCATACCTGATGTAGTTCGCGACTTTCCTGATTCTCTACCTCCGAGTCGCAGTCAGGAAAAACGTTGGACGAAAGCTGTCAACAACGCGCTTATTACATGGATTTACGAGACTGCGATACCTCTACTTGAAAGGGAATTGCAAGCTGTCGAGCCTTTAGGCGACGTCACGATCGAAGGTACTAACGTGCTAGTTCGTTACGAAGCATTGCACAGTGGACGAGGTTATGGTCGACCCGAGGTAAAACTCGAGTTTGGAGGTCGAGCGACGGGGGAACCAAGCGTAAAGATGCCGATTGCTTGTGATGTTACGGACTACGTACGCGATGTTGAGTTTCCTCGCGCGGAACCGATGGTGATGAAAGCGGAACGAACGTTCTGGGAGAAGGCTACAGCAGCCCATGTGTTTTGCGCACAGCATAGACTCCGCGGCGAAGGGTTTGCCCGACACTGGTTCGATCTTGTTCGGCTCGACGACGCGGGCATTGTTCAGAATGCTCTAGCTGACCGTCGGTTGGCGAAAGATGTCGCGGCACATAAAGCTATGTTTTTTCGTGAGAAGGACTCGTTGGGTGATTGGATAGATTATCTTGATGCGGTCACCGGCGGGTTGAGAATCGTTCCAGAAGGAACTGCACGTATGGCGTTGTCCGATGACTATGTGCAAATGGTCGAGGGTAATTGGTTGCTAGATGAAGCAGAACCTTTCGAAGCACTAATGGACGCTTGTGATGCGATCGAGAAACGGGCAAATTTAACGAAATGACATGAGAGCTCTGTTGTTTATAGTCTATTCGTTTGCAGAGGTCGGATATAGGTTGAGGGTGTTAGCAAGAGCTTCCGAGTTGCGAATGCCAAAATCGAGAACGGCTAGACATCATGTGGAACGAAATTAAACTGGCGGAAGAGGTAGGAGTCGAACCCACCAGACCTCGATTAGAGGTCTCAACGGCTTTGAAGGCCGCGCGCCCCACCGGAGACGATGCTCTTCCTTCTTATAGGTCTCTTTCTTTACCTAAACAAGCTAGAACGATATGCCTATCCCGATTAGCAACTGTCGAGGTGGGATCAACTCCTCTGAACTTGCGCCCACCCCAAACACGTCCGTAAATCTAGCATTCACTCCGTCTGTATCGGTCAGATTCATCGCTCTTAGCGTAACGTACCAATTTCCTTGGATCGGTTCGAATCGAGCTACGGCGTTCAACGTCGTATATTCTGGAACGAAGTCTGTATTCGGATTGTTGAAAATGCGATATTGGTACGACCCGCGATGGTTTATTTGGAGCGATACGAGAAGCTCACCTTCGTTGAACAGCGATTGCTCGTAATTCACCCCGAAGCTCACCGTAGAACGTGGCGACTTTGCGAGCTCATTACCAAATACGTCGACGATATTCTCAGCTCGGGCACGTTGAATTTCTGGACTAAATAGCGCGAAACCTTGTGCCAATAGCGCGTTTGTGGTGGCGTCTGACGCGACGTTGTCCAATGAGCGATGGTGGCTAGTAATCTCGGTATTTAGCAACGAAACTCGCAGATCAACATCTAGACGGTCAGTCAGTAACGCGATTACCTCAAATTCCGCGCCCGTGATTTGTGAACTCGGGATGTTGTTGACACCGCCTTCGAAGACCTCTGGGTCTGTCGCTTGATACTGTAGGTTCTTATAGTCGTACTGAAAGATTGCGGCGTTCAAGCGAACCCGCCGATCTAGTAAGTCTGACTTCAATCCGACTTCAACGGTGTTTACAGTCTCTTTCTCGTATGTGGGAAGAACGACGATTGGAGCGATCTCATTTTCCCGCCCAAACGTGAGATTGCTTCCTGCTGGTTTGTATCCGCGTACCAGCGAGAGGTAGAGCATGGATAGGTCACTGAGGTCGCGTTCAAAGGAGAATCGACCCGTAAGAGTCGTGCTGGAGGTCGATTGCGTGTCGACTCCGCTACGTCCGTAGAAGTTACTAATTTCGCTTTCGACACCGTCTTGCGACAAACGTAGACCGGCAATCGCCCGAGTACTAGCATCGACGTTGTAGTTACCTTCAAAGAAGATTGAATGGGCACGACGCTGACGATCAGCGTCGGTAATAAAGCCATAGTCACCTAGCGCAAACGCACGCACCTCTTCGCGCGTGATCGGATCGAAGACTCCGTCCGCACCGAAATCGATGTATTCCTCAATAACGATCGCGACATCTGTTTGAAAATAAAAGTAACCCGCGATCCAATCGATCTTATCGAGTAGTGGAGTTATCGACGTGAGAAGTATTTCCTGCGTAAGCGTACGTTGACTGTTATGCCACGGATCGTATTTCGCAGGAAGAATTGTGAACCGCGGTAACGAGTTTAGATGGTGTCTGTCGTTATCCCGCTTGAGGTCAAGTGTGTCATCCTGAATGCTTGACACTGACTTGAAAATGTAATCGCCGAAATCGTATTCAATTGACGCGCTAGCGAACGAAGCGTCGAGGTCCCAGATCTGAGGAAAGTCCTGTGCAAGTTCTCGCGGGTCCGCGGTAGGGTCCAATATACCTTTCTGCGCCGGACCATTGCGATGATTTGTTGCGATCTGTAATGCAAAGTCCATCGAAAGCAAATCGGAAGGTTCAACGTACAGCCGTCCTCGTACCGCAATATTGCTACCGTCGTCAAGTTCTTGATCCAGTGCAACGTTCTGGCTGAATCCGGCATGATGATCGGTTGCGAGAGAAAGGCGTAAAGCTGCGCTGGTGGAGAGCGGAAGGTTGATGGCTCCGTGAGACCGCAATCTGTCGTACGAACCGATTTCGATCCCTACATTACCCACTCGTTCGTCGAAACTCGGTTGCGTCGTAACGACGTTAATCGCCCCGCCAGTGGAGTTTTGACCGAACAACGTACCCTGCGGTCCACGTATGACTTCTAATCGCTCAATGTCGAGAAGTTTGGCTTGCATGACGTGCGGAGAAGCCATATAGACGCCGTCGACGTGATACGAGACCGCAGGACTAGCGATGACGTTTTGATTGGCTTCATTTCCAACGCCGCGCATCGACATGACCAACTGGGTGCCTTCGTTTTTTACGACGTTCAATCCCGGTACGAGAGAATTCAGATCGACCATTGAGTTGACGCTGTATTGGTCCAGGTCTAAACCACTCATCACTGTGACAGCTTGAGAGGTTTCTTGGAGACTAGCGTCGCGCTTCTCAGCGGTTACGATCACTTCCTCTAATCGTAGCTCAGTTTGAGCGTGTCCTAGTGACGCTACGAGAGATACCAGACCAAGGCATGCTGCGCCAATTGGATTTTGACGTTTGAGCTTGTTCACTCTGATTTAGACGAAGCGCGTTGGATCGCCGATGGAACCATCGGTTCGGAGCGATTCGAGTTCCTCGTTACTGAGCCCTAGCTCTTCGGCCAAGACGTCGATCGTGTGTTCACCGAGATGTGGTGGCGGTGTCATTTCAACGTCGGATTTTGACAGCCGTGGCGCGAAGCCAAGCATAGGAACTTTGCCGTGCACCGGTAATTCCATTTCGTGAATGAACCCACGCGCTTTTAGGTGTTTGTCGTGATGTAGTTCACCGGTATCGAGGCAGGCAGAACACGGTACGCCGGCACCAGCGATCGCTTCCATCGCTTCGTACTTCGTACGTGTGCTGCACCATTCCGTGATCTCGGCGTAAAGCGCTTGGCCGTTCTCGACCCGCGATCGCATATCTGCGAAACGAGGATCGACGAGTAAGTCCGGACGGTCCATGCTCGCGCAGAGAGCGTCCCAATGCCCAGCGTTTACAGGCATCAGATAGATATAGTCGTTAGGACCGAACGGTTTGCACGGATATATATTGACTGGCGGCAAGCCACCCGCGTTGCCATTTCGCCGAGTAGCTTGTGTTCCCCATGCAGATCCTATGTAGGCTCGTGTCCGGACGTAGTAAGCCATTGCTTCCTGCATCGAAAGCTCGATTTCCTGACCCTCGCCGGTACGTAGTCTCTGAATGTACGCGGCGAGGATCGCCATGGCCGCTTGTACTCCAGTTCCTGAGTCGCCTGTCGTCGGTCCAGGCATCATCGGCGGCCCGTCGGCTTCTCCTGTGATCGAAAAAGCGCCAGCCGCAGCTTGAGCAACCATGTCCATGCAGCGATACCCCGAATAGGGGCCGTCGACGCCGAATCCTTTAATTCTTGCGTAAATCACCGTGGGGTTAACTTCGCTGAGTACGTCGTACCCAATGTTGAGTTTTTCTGTAACACCGGGACCGTAGTTTTCGATGAATACGTCGAACTTCGGAGCCAGCTGCAGTAGGAGTTCACGACCGCGCTCGCTTCGGAGATTTAATGCGACACTACGCTTATTAGCGTTCCATGCACAGAAATACTGAGAGTAATCAATATTCGAAGATCGTCCGACACCGCGACCGGGATCGCCATACTCAGGTGGTTCTATCTTGACTACATCCGCGCCCAGCCACGCTAATGCTTGGGTGCACGAGGTTCCCGCCTCGTATTGAGTCATGTCGAGAATGCGGATTCCGTCAAGTGCGGGCATGGTTTTCGAACCGATGTATCTAGTCAAAGTAATGTCAGTTTAGTGTGCGAATTTCAGCGAACATTCGCGCACCGCTGCCAATGTGATTTTAGTCAGGGGGTACCAAACCCGGATTCCTGAAGAAGGACTGCTTGGTTTCGACAGTACGAGAACCTATGACTCATAGGATAATAGGATTGGTTACTGCAATCCACGATAAGACCGTTCTTTTAGTGAGCCATCTACCGCGGATGGAATCTAGGAAATGACGCAAAACCTCCCATACGCTAGCGAGCTACTCGAATGCGTGGAAACCGGCAGTGAGCATCTGTTGCTGGGCGTAAAAACGGTCTCACGTATCTTGAATCCCGAAGCGGATCTAGCATGGGTCGATTCGCAGCTACTCTATCTTTCCGAAGAAATTCGCAAGCGTGAAGAGACTGTTTCGGCAATGCTGAAGGTATTTCATGACGAGGGGTTTCAAGGAGTCACAGAGAACGACTTTCACGAATATTCAAATAGCGATATCGAGCAGGTTCTTCGGTCACGTAAAGGGATCCCAATTACGTACGTCGCGATTATTCTGGGTGTGAGCGATCACCTTGAGTTGGCGAGCCATGGAGTGAATTTCCCAGGTGTATTCCTTGCTCAAGTCGACGATACCATCGTCAATCCGATTGATTTCAGTATTTTGGACTACGACGAGTTTACCTCGAACTTGAGAAAGAAGAACATCAGTGTGCCTGGCGAACCCGAGCTAGCATCGAACGCAGACATCCTAAAACGGATGTTCAATAACTTACAGGAGGTCGCATCGGTTAAAGGCGATGTCGTTCGACGTCTCGAGTTCGTGGATTACATGCAGCTCATTGAACCTGAGGACTGGTTTTGCCACTTCAAACGTGCTGAAGCTTGGGCTTCCATCGGAGACTATGGCGCTGCTAGATCCGAACTGAAGATTGCTAGGGGTCTTCTCGATGAGGACGCGACCATAGAGATGATTGATCGAAACTTAGCGCAATTGCCAAAAATAGAGGACGACGATCAGATTCTGAATTAATCCAATTTCTCACGACAGAATACTCGAAACAGCATCCTCCTTAAAACTAAATACGGCCTACTTTATAGGAACTTTGGCTGGGATTGGCGGAACTGCCGCGGTTCTTGGCGTACTGATTACGACGAACATCGTACCTGTTATTTCGGCAGAGACCTACGCTCCTTTCTTCAAATTAGGGGCGTGTTTGGTTCCTCTGGCGATCGGATCCGTGTGGTTTTTTGGTGGTCACATTGAGCAAATTAAACAGACTTCACCAAAGGATTCCTGATAGACAAATTGAGGCGTCGGCTTCTACTCATTGGATTCTTCCCAGGGATTTATGAGCTCGATGCCAATTCCCATGAAGTCTCGGACGTTACGCGTTATTAACTGGAGCTCTCTAGACTTCGCGATTGCCGCTATTTGGCAATCTGGGAATCCGATCGGTCTACCGTCAGCGCGTCGTATCGCAAAGATCTCAGCGAAAACCACGGCGGCTGCGCTATCGAAAGGTAACACCCGACCAGCAAAATCTTCTGTAATCATGGCATCGATCGCGGCGATAAGAAGGTTGCGTCGGATGCCACTCGGAAGAATGGCCGCACCACGTCGTAACTCAGCCTCACCGACAGAGCTAAAGTAAATCAGGTTAATATCCGTGCGATTGAACCAGTCCATGACGCGCGGTTCCGGGGTGGGTTGGATAAGCTCCGAAACTAGATTCGTATCGACTAAGTACGCCGGCACAACTTAGTCAAAGCGTGGTGGTTCAGGCATTGGTTCGCGCTCCGGTAGGTCAAGATCGAACCCTCCGAAAACAGCAAATCGACGATGAATTGAATCACCAAGCTTTACTCTGTTTTCAGGTTTGCTGATTGCTGTCTTTAGTATTTGCCTTGCTTCTTCTTCCATTGATCGTCCATTGTTTGCAGCTCTCACCCGCAGTGCTGTCTTAACATCATCCTCAAGGTTGCGAATCGTGATACTAGCCATTTCGGTAATTACCGTATTTTGATTCTTTTGATGTCATTTTAAGCATTGGAATCAATGAAATCACAATTATTTGCCGTTTTCTTTAATGTTGAGTGTTTTTCT
Organism: Pseudomonadales bacterium; assembly: GCA_022822135.1. Classification (GTDB taxonomy): domain Bacteria; phylum Pseudomonadota; class Gammaproteobacteria; order Pseudomonadales; family Azotimanducaceae; genus Bin55. Next base: position 113,437 of record JAJECH010000059.1, on the reverse strand, counting down.
GGTGCTCAACTTGATATTCGGCTGAAGCGTGTATGAACTTTGTGTAGGACCGCCTTCTCTTGATCGAGGACGAATGTTCTGCCGAATTCCGGAGAGAATACATGAACTGAATCGCATGTAATTGATTAATCTTTCTGTAGATTGAAGGTCTATTCGGTTAAACCAGCTGTGACAGGAAAGCTCTTACCGGGACGATCATCGGACGATCGATGAACACGCAATCTGAGTCATAGAAATCTGCGTCAAATGCCACTTGCACTGCATGTGGTACATCTAGCTTCTCTTTGTAGTACAAGAGGTGTGGATTTAAGCGCGTACTTCTACTGGACTCCACTTCTATCAAAATCCACGGATTCCCATCTCGTACCACAAGGAAATCGACTTCACGTTTTTCTTTATCCCTGAGGAAGTGCAGCACGAACGAACCGCGCCCGATTTCTGTCCAGAATTGCGTTGCTTTTAACAGCGCACAGGCAACAAGGTTTTCATTGCGAGCGCCAATATCGTTAACCTGCGACCAGTCCCAAAGGTAGAACTTAGGTTCCTTTCGGAGGGCTCGATTTAGGTTCTTGAACCATGGTGTGACAGCGAAGCAATAGAAGAGCGATTTCAGGATATCGATCCAGCGCCGAATTGAATCAACTGAGCACCTAATCTGCCTGGACAAGCTTGAATAGCTCGTCAGACTGCCGACTTGGCGTTCTATCAGTAGCGCTAGCGCTTCAACTTGACCGAGTTCATGCACACGCGTCAAATCACGGATTTCCTCTCGTAATAGCTGGTCGTGCCGTGTTGCGCTCCATTGTTTGTGGAACGCAGCTTCCGCTTTGAGGAACGGGTCAGGGAATCCGCCGAATCTGAGTAACGCGTCCCACTGGTCTTCCGGTATTTCACGTGGTCCTCCATGAATGAGTTTCGTTGTTTCCGTTTGGCGTCGTACTAGTTCAGCAACTGATATTGGATGCAATGTGAAAGGAAAATATCGACCTCTCAGACTGTCGCCACCATGACTGAAGTGCGTGAGCATCCCGCTACCGGTAACGAGTAATCTGAGTTCAGGGTATGTGTCATAGATGCTCTTGAGGAAATCACGCCAGGTGAACTGTTTATGGAGTTCGTCTATCGCACAAACTGTCGTCATCGCTTGCTCGTCGTCGAGCAGTAGAACGTCGCGAAATGCGGACGGATTCTGTAGCGCGTTCAATCTGTCCTCAACGTTATCCCAGTTTAAATGTTGTGATCTCTGAGATTGCGCTATTACGCTATGAGCAACGGTCGACTTGCCGACCTGTCGAGGTCCAGAAAGAAACGCCATCTGTCGATATTGGGATAGGTGGCGACGCAATTGGTCGGTGATGTATCTCTTTATGACCAAACTGAATCGTTATCGTAAAATGGTCGTGACTATTTTACGATTGGTATAGTAAATTGTCCAGAAAGGTTAAAGTGCGTGAAAACGGTGGTTGAATGATCGACTTACCCGCAATTCGTCATTAGTGCCTGATATTCGCAAGCGGAGTGAGTCGTTGCTCGTACGACGAACGCCTTCAATAAAGCTAGCGTTTACGATGCAGCTCCGATGAATTTGCCAGAATTCGTTCTCATCTAGTTGAGCCCTCAAATCCTTCAGTGTAATTCCGAGTACATATTCGTTTTGGGCGTCGTATGCGATCGTGTACTTTGCCTCAGCCTTGAAATACCTGATTTCACGGACATCAACCAACTTCGTTTCGCCTTGGTGCTTGACTGGAATGCGAGTGAGCGTGGGAGTTTGTTTGAGTTTTTCGATCTCCTCACGAACAGATGCGATTGCGAGCGTGGTACGTGATGTCGCAAGCTTCGTCTTAAGACGTTTTACGGTCTCACGCAATCGTGCTTCGGATATTGGCTTAAGTAAGTAGTCGCAGGCGTTCTTCTCGAACGCAGCCACCGCATATTGGTCGTAGGCAGTAACGAATACGATCATGCTCGATTCAGAGGCGAACTCTTCTGCCAACGCCAACCCGTCTGGAGACGGCATACGAATGTCGAGGAATGCGATATCTGGTTGCAGTGTTTCTAGAGCATCTCTCGCTTCGGATCCGTTAGACGCCGTCGCGACGATTTGTGCTTCAGGCCAAACTTGACCTAGTAAGTTGGCCAGTTGATCCCGTAGGAGTGGTTCATCGTCCGCGATCAGTACGGTTGGCTTCACGCCTTCGCTTCTTCGAGTGGTATTTCAAGGGTGACCCTGAATCTGTCCATCGTTGCGCGGTCGATTTGTAACTGCGCGGTTTCGCCATACACTGCGTTCAGGCGTTCTCTCACATTGGCGATACCCATACCGCCACCTTCTTCCGCTTGGATATCCGGATTCCGGGTGTTAGTCACGTCAATCAGCAACATACCGTCGTTTCGCGCTACTTGGATCTCGATATTGCCTGGATCTGCGGATGGTTCGATCCCGTGCTTGATCGCGTTTTCTACGAGTGGTTGGATAAGAAATGGCGGCAGTTGAACACTGTGAAGTCCATCCTCGACTTCAATCCTAAACGCGAGGCGGTCGCCCATCCTCGTTTTCTGAACGTCGAGATAGTTCGAAATTAACTCGATTTCCATCCCAATTGAGCCAGTGCTAGTACGAGAGTAGTCTAACGAAGCTCTGAATAGATCCGTTAGTGATTCGAGCAACTTACGGGCTTTCGATGGCTCATTTTCCACCAGCGCCTGCACGTTCGCAAGTGTGTTGAACAGAAAATGTGGTTCGATTTGCGCTTGTAATGTACGTAGTTGCGTGATCGCGAGTTCGCGCTCGCGCACGAGCTCTTTCTGACGAGCAGCATCTCGTTCAGCTTCAAGATCACGGGTGTATCCCATAAGGAGAATCACAAAACCGGCAACAATGCACGCGATTCCACCGATCACGACACCAATAGGATTGGTTCGAAAAAAGAAGAACGGGTCGAAAGCACCCAGAGTTCCGCCGAGTAGCAACCCTAGAGCCAGGCTGATGACACCAGTGATCACGGTGACCCACTCTCGACTCCATGACTCGGGTCGATGTTTATGCGCCCAGAGCTGAAGCGACATACAGGTCACACCAATCGAATAGCTCGCGACGAAGTTCCCCCAAATATCCCCATTCAAGAAGGTCAACACGGTCGCAACGAGTGTGCAAAACACGACTGTGACCGTGATGATCCATGCCTTCGCATATCTGCGGACATGTTGGAGGAACGACTCGAACACTAGCTTTCCGTGACGAATTGCCCATGCAATCCGAGGGGCATCAGTCGCGGCAGCGTCGCTCGCGCGAGAAGTTCTGGCGCCTCAGGGCCGATCTTGAAAACGTTTAGGCGAGTCTCTTCAGCGATATAGTCCAGCGACGTTCCAAGCAACCAGCCATCCGTTTCACGATTACCGTTGGGATTCGGAATGAACAAATGCTCTTCCGGAATCTCTTGATCGGGATACGTGAATCCATTGACTGCTCCAGACGTTGTGTTTATCCGTACGACGCTGTTTAGCAGTCCAAACTTTAACGCGGGAGATTGCGAGTTACTTCCGAGCATCGTCACCCATTCGTGTTGCATGGTCGACCGTCGTTGGTCGATCCGAGGGAATTCGCAAGCGATCAATTCGTTCTTAAAAGGTACTACTGTGCCTTTACGCGCGCGAGTGTCTATTCGAAATTGCACGAGGTCTGAGAGGGACAGGTTGGTCGGAGGATCGCCTCGCATAACACTTTTGAATGCGTCATACATCAAACTTGGATCGTCATAACGCATCCCTTCGAACCGAATCACACCGTCGCGATCTTCCCAGCCGTTTGAATAGTGAAAGTACCAGTCTGCTGCAAGTTCAACGACGAAGTGGTCGTTTGGGTCATTCTTATCCATGATCAGTATGTCGAGGCTCCGCTCAGGATGCCATACATGCGCATCCAAGAACGAGTGTTCAACGTCTGGGTCCGGTTCGTAATGAAGCGGCGGAAGAGGTAGTACAAGGTGCTTATCTGTAACGACAAAATCATGAGGGATCGTCATCGGGCTTCGTGGAATGACGGTGATCGTCGGTTCTTTTTTCCAGGGATCTAAACGCCAGATCACTAATGCACCTAAGTGACTCACGTAACCGAAATTCCACAACGTACCGTTCGGTTCCACACGCGGGTGCGCCGAGAACGGCAAACCAGAAGACTCCGTCGAGAGTTCGACGATCCCTTTCGTTGACAGGGAATCTGGTTCTATTCGCCATGCTGAACCCCCTTCCCATAAAGCCCAAATTTGATCGTCTCTCGGTAGCACGCTGATGTTACCAACATTCAAGGAGTCCGGACTGGAGATGCTCACCGAATCATCGCCTACTGTGCCAAACCCGACTAGAGACAGTTCGTTTTGCGCCTCATCATGAAGGTACTTGTCAGTATGAACCAACCTAGCGCGGTGAGTTACCACTCCGTTCGGTCCGATGGACCACTTCTGGACGAGACCGTCGCCATCAAACCAGTGTTGATAGCGTCGTCGATCTCGTTCCATGCGACCGGGTCCGTTTCGATATAACGCTCCGACTAAATCGGTAGGCCAGTTACCTTCAACTTGACACTGAGTCGTACCAGTATCCGCATCCTGAACACCCTTGTAGAGTTTCAGCCACGGGTGCTTCGGAAGGTTCTTGTGGAAGCTCTCATAGGTCGAATTCGATGGCGTTGCTCGGATGGGTAGCATCAGACCACAAAGAGACCCGGTCACGCCTAGAGCCAGCTCGCGTCGGTTCAGCATTAGTCTTTAAGGCTAAATTCCGTGGTGAAAGGTTCTGAATCAATCTCGAAGATCATTCTCTCCCACTTCGGCGGTCCAAAACGAGCGGGGGCGTCGTTCGACACTCCCCAAGGTTCCTTCGGCATACGTAGCGCGTTGTAATCCATTTGCTCATTCCCGTTCAGATCATGGTATACGCTTACCGCATAGGTGCCTGCTGGAATCTCAACGGTGATCGATGTAACACCCAATTCAGCAGACGTGCTGAACTCGCGGAACGGCTTTCCGTCCGGCCAGTTCTCCTCCTCGTTCCAAACCGCGATATAGATCGTGCCGGAGTCGTTCTGAACGTTGTTTATTTTGATCGTAAGCTCGGCAGCGAGCGAGCTTGACGCGATGAGCAATGCGAGAATGTAGGTAGTGGCTTTCACGATTTATCTCTCGTATTAAGGTTTGTGAATGCGATTATGGTGCGAAATTTGCGCGGGTGTGGTCGAATCGGATAAAACGTGGAAATTAGGGTATGAAATGAAAATAGCGAGCGTGACTGACCGTCAGTCCTAACGATGTTTAGATCGAAGCGCGCTGAGTTGCAATTGCCAGGCTTGCAGGATTCGCTCATCCAACGATTGTTGTCGGCATGACGAAGCTGCGCTGGTGGCCGTGCAAAGACATCGATTTTTCCTGGTCCGATGTTGGGTTCGCACTACGAAACTGTGTCTTTGCAACTAAGACTCAAGCGGATAAAAAGGGTCTTCTTGATCCGGTGCACCAGTCGTTGGTTTGTATATCAGTGCGCGCAGGCTTCGACCTATACCTCGCTGCAAGAGGATGGGGACAAGGCGACGAATGTCTATTCGTTGGTGTCAACGTGCCTGACATGTTTCGTATCGCGGAGTCTCGAGGCGTACGCGCTGTTGGCGCGGACATTGATCCACTTACTACCGAAGTCGACCTTCTCCAACTTCGGGAGAGAATCTCTCAAAACACGCGATGCATCGTGATACCTCATTTGTTTGGATATCGGTACTGCATTGACGCGGTCATCGAATTAGCAAATAGTCATGGCATCGATGTCGTTGAAGATTGCGCTCAGGCGTTTGCCGGGACGAAGTGGTCGGGTAACGACGGTGCAACGCTTTCCTTATTCTCCTTCGGACCGATGAAAACGTCAACGGCATTACAAGGTGGTATAGCGATCGTCCGAGATTCGTACCTATTCGAATCAATGTGTCGGTTGCATGCGGCAAATCCAACGCAGCCGACATGGCGCTATTTCGCCCGCGTCCTTCGATTTTCCTTCATGAAAATCGCTACTCATCGCTTGATCTATGGCATGTTCGTAAATACATTGAGACGATTTGGAGTCGACCACGAAGCTTTGATTCATGCTTCGACCAAATCGACTACGGGTACCAACTTCGAGCGCTGGCTGCGAATGAAACCGTGTGCTGCGCTCGTTTGCGTGGTTCAAAACCAAGTCGTGAATTCTGATGACGATATCCAACTGCGGAAAATAAAAGGAGCACAGCTCACTAACGCGATCGGCGACAGAGTACCGCTCGTATTGCGAGATCGTCACCTCGATGCATATTGGATGGTCCCTGTATTGGTGGACGACCGAGAAGGGTTCAAGGAAGCGTTAAGGTGCGACGGGTTCGATGCAATGTCAGGGCGGTTGACAGCTATCGAAGAAGTGACTTGCGTCGGCGCGAAAACACTCCAGAACGCGGTTATGTTGCCGTTTTCACCGCGTATGTCCGACGGTGAATTACGGCGATTAAGTGCGGTCGTTACTGATTACTTTGAAGCGAGAGATGAAATCGAATCAGTTCATGTCTCTAACACGTAGAAACTAAGCTCACTCAATCATCGTCGTCCCCTACGAACTTATCGGCGAGCCAACGGCCGAATTCGTAGACGAGGAAGGTAGCACCAATCAGTATAGCGACCGGTCTACGGGCTTCTCTGAGTTCTGGAAATGCCCACATAATGATTAAGTAAAAAATCACGGCAACCGTTAATCCTTCAAGCACCCACTGAAGCGCTATGTGAGATCTTGATCGAGGATCGCTCATTTGGTTCGACCTAGATTGATGGAATTTCGGATTGCTCGATGCGACTGGACAATTGGTAAGATCGTCTCTCGAATGGAAGGTCCTTCGTGGATTAGTTCCTCTTGGCGTTGTCAGAATCGGCGACAGATTTACGATCCCTTGCAAAGATGAGCGTAATTAGCCCCATTGCGACTAAAACGTACGTAAAAAAATCGCGATGCTTTGGAAATGAGAATAGAAGTACAGCGATAGCAATCCAAGATATAAACAGAAGTCTATTTAGCCAACGTCGAAGACGTTCGATTCTCAAATTGATTTCCTCAAACGTCGAGACCGCAATTGGTCTTTATATGTTGATTCGACATTAGAGTAAATATGTTCACAACGGTATTTTTTCGATTGATCGACGCTATGGGTTTGAGTCCGACATTTACACGTGCGGATTCTTGACATCTAAGTCGACATTCCTCAAGTAGCCAGACTCATCAATTGAGTCCGCATTGATTCCTCACTCATCGTCTTCGATCAAATCATTGTGGAACCGGGAAACCAACATAACTTGATTCGATCGAAATAAATCGATGATGTCGCACAGATTGTCAATCTGTGAAGGACTTTAGCGATGGTTTCACCTATCGGCATTCGCGACCGCCCGAAGATGTACTTGCTTTCGAGTACGTCCTCAGACGGTCGTTAAGAACTGTTTAGAGCCTCGCTCGAAGTCTCAGGTTTAAAACCCGGGTGACCATCGAACGGTCAGACCGATTTCGCGGTGATTGGTTGGCGATCCGAGAAAAACCTGTCCACCAAAACCGCCTGAAGCAACAAACTCGTTCAGCCCAATTTCATCCAATACATTGTTCACGTAGAGTTGCGTAGACCACTTCTCATCTTGTGTCGTCCAGCTCACCGCAGCGTCGAGACGGTGGTAGGCTGGAATTTTGTAGAGATCAACGTTGCCGATGGTCGGGTACATTGAGCCGTTGTAGGTCCAAGTGCTGAGGAAATTCACAGAACTACCGTCATCAAGAGCCATTTCATGCATTAGGCTCAAAGCAGTTTTGTGTTTGGGTTGACTAGGTAATCGATTGCCTGTCTGTTCCTCGGGTAATTCATACCAACTTTGTGTCGGTTCACCAGTTTCGAAGTCAATGTGATCGAACAGAGCAAATTCTGCGGTGGGACTTCCTATGATCACTGACGAATGGCTCCCGACCTCCGAATCGTTATAGGCGTAAAAACCGGTAACGAGGGTGCTTTCGTTGATGGCGTAGCTATACTCGACTTCAACACCTTGCACATGCGTGTCTGGGATCGCCGCGATATATTCCGCTAGCGGCGTTTCCGAAAACTGGCCCGGCGTAAATCCGCCAGAGAGCTCTTGCGTTGCTGCAAGATGCATTTTGTCGTAGTTCATGAAGAACGCGCCAACAGCCACTTGCAGTCGATCGTCTAAATAAGTCCCCTTAATGCCGACTTCGTAGTTAACTAGGGTTGATTCCTCGACGACGGTCGGCACCCCAGGCACGGGTGGCGACGCAAAGTTGAAGACGCCCGGTTTGTGACCTGTTGAAATCCTGCCATAGATTAGATCGTCGTTATCAGTGGTGTACTCCAGCGTTAGATGCCCCACAATGTTGTCCCAAGCTTCAGGCTGATCGAAACCGCCGTCTTGGAAACCGACAACAACGGGTACACCGATAAAACTGAACATAAATGAGCCTGCAAATGTCTCTGGTGGCTGTTCTTTCTCATCTTCAAGCCATCGCAGTCCAGCGGATACGGCCCAAGAGTCGTCAATCTGATGACTGATGTTCGAGAAAACGGCTCTGGTACTGTTTAAAGTGCCCGTTCCGAATGGCACGATGGCTCTCAAATCATCTTGATCGCGACCCCGTACACCGTACTCGCCAGGACACCACCAAAAAGAGCCATCGCCGGTGTCGGTAACAGGTAATCCAAATGCTCCCCCAACGACTCTTTCGATGTAATCACGACAGTTCGAGAGCGGTATCGGATTGCCATCGCCATCCCTAAATACGTTGCTCAGTGCGGCTGCAGCCTCATCCGGGTTAACGAATCTAAAGGCGTGGCTGTATTCCCATCGAGTAAGTTGAAACTGTACTTGGCTTTCGTACGTGAACGCGCCAAAAATCACGTCCGTTCTGTCGTTTATCTGCCAGCTCGCTAGCAGCTCGTGAGATTCCTCCTCATAGTCATACGGCAAATCGTATGCACGATCGAGGAAAGCGGTTCCGCCGTCGGTGGATAGACTGTGGTTGTCTGCACGGCCGACTCGTGTGGTGTAGTCACCATCACGGAATACATACTGGTGTACATCGTTATTGGCGTACGTGTATCTCACCGTCAGGTCATCAGAAACGTCATATTCCGCATAGAAATTAATCAAATCCCCGGTCGAATCTTCAAATCCAGTCCGATTTACAGCGACTTTATTCTTGATGTCTCCACATCGCATGAATGGGACGCCTATCGGGCAGTCTGCCGACCCGGAAGGCACCTGAGTTGCGTACAGGTAGTTGGTGTTGTCGTCTAAACCGAGTGTGAAGGGCGGTTTGTTACCTACTGAATACGCGCCGACGATCTGTATTTGTTCGTCGGTAGTGTTCAGCCTTGCTAGATTGACTTGAGAGATCGGGATACCCTGATCAATGACGCGCGCGAATCTGATATTCGTGTCGAACTGGTCCGTTTGAAATCGCAGTTGAGCAGCAGTGAATGTTTCGTCTGGTGCGTTCGTGTTTTCGCCGAGTCCAACGTTCTCCTGGTAGCCATCGCCGGTGTGAATACCGCCCGTTAAACGGAAGGCAAAGTTCTCGTTGAGCGGGCCACCGATCGCGGCGTTCAATCGTGTCTGCGAGAAAGCGTTGACTTGCGTCATGACTTCCGCATCCCACTCTTGCGAAGGTTTCTTGTAGATGTAATTGATCGAACCGGCAATAGAGTTTCTGCCATTCAGTGTCCCTTGAGGACCGCGAGCGACCTCTACACGTTCAAGATCAAATCCGCCACCCGGCGCGGTGCCATATACCCCAATCGTGTATGCGCCGTCGATGTAAGTAGCGACCGAACGATCGCCGTGGTCAATACCGGCGTTGCGCGTGCCGATGCCTCGCAGTGACGTGCCATTACCTACCTGATCGTGTGTTTCGCCGAATTGCAGGCCAGGAACTAGAGCCTGTAGCTTATCCCTATCCTGAATCCCGAACATTTTCAATCGCTCGTCAGTGAAACCCGTGATGGTCATCGGCGTATCCATGACGTTTTTTGAGGTACGTTCGGCAGTTACTACGATCTCTTCGAAGTAACCTTCATCTGTTTCAGCGTCATCAGTTTGAGCGAAACTCAACGAACTTATCAGCAATAGCACAAGAGCCATCGCGATGCAATGGCTTGTAGAACTGATCAGACGGGTTGTTTTCATCGTTATCTTGCCTAACAAAATTGTCTTGAAGTTGCGAAATCTCTCTTGAACGAGTCATTGGAGACTCAATCTCTCGAACTACCCACTTGTATGTACAAACGGTCGAGTGAGCAGATCTGATAAGTAGTGGTGAGAATGCAACCATTCTATTTTAGCTGCTGTCGCAAAATCGTCATGCTGACAGAAGTCTTGGTTCTTTTTCTGTCGCTATAAACCAATCGGTGTACCCAGCGTGCCTTGCAATCGGAGCTTAATGGTTAGTGCCGTAATCTATGTTGGGATACTTCAATCGGATTGATGCGCCATTCCGACTCGTGAAGCTCTGTCATTCAAATCTGCTGTAGCTACCGTCACGAGTGTTAGTAGTTGAAGAAGAAGCTAATAATGCGCACTCAACGATTTGTGCTGAAGAAAGTGTGGTGCATGGACGTCATTGCCGATAAAGGAAATGTACTCATGGCAGGATATACCCGTTTACCCGTGCAGAGAATCGCGGTGAACATCGGATGCAGGAATACACTAAGGCGACATTAGCGGCGCGAGCGCGCCATGCTTGAGAGCGATAGGAGTCTTCCTTGCATCTAAGTGATGCGATTGCCAAAAACACTGCCAGAGATACGAAATCGATTGGTACTGTAACGAACTAAATAGATAGTTTTCTTTTGTGACTAACTCAACACGAGCCGGCGCCCTTCCTTTTCTCGGAGGCGGCGACGAGCCACCAAGTAAACCGAGTTCGAGCGTAGCGAAGGAACATGGGTTTGTCGCAATTGCGTTGATTTTTGCGAGAACTTGGACTTTCTTATCTACCTACGTTCTCGGATACTGGCGCGAAGTTCCAATCAGAGGATTCGCAATACGAGACTCGGCAGACAACCCACAGTGGCAGGAGAGAGACGCGTCCGATGATTCAGGCTGGAGTTTTCACCATGTTCCACCGATCGTCACCCTTGCGGCTCTCGTCGGACCTCTTACTGGGGTAATCCCGATCAATACAAGTTGGCTGTTCGATTTTCTGTTGGCGTTGAGCGGGTGTATGGCAGTACTCTCCTGGAGTTTGCTGTTTCTGAGAAAACGCCTTTATCTACTCGCCTCGATAGCGCTCGTCGCTATTGGTGCGGTGTCTTCTTTATTTGCTGTTTTTGTCGTAGATGGCGTCGTCGACAACCTTTGTGTCGCGTTGGTCTGTGCGGCGAGTACCTGCATTTGGGTACTTCAGTATCGCTTCAAAGACGGCAAACTGCGTATTCGGGTCCGTATAGGTAGTCACCTCGTTTACTACTTCGTTCTGCTTTGGGCGTCGCTGTTGTTGCTCATATTGCTCGCATTCTTTTCAGTGGATGTTGTAAGTCAGTCCATTCTTCAAGCAAAACCAGTTACGCCTTTCATCGCGGATCTCATCAACGAACCGGAGTTGGCAGGATCGAACCGAGACGGAAATGAGTTGGCGCGTCTGGACGGGGAAGCGCAGGAACCAATCATCGAAACGGAGTCACTGACGACTGAGCAGCGGCACAGCCTGAAATGGGTGTACGCGCTCTTCTTGATGATTGGATGGATCGTGCAATTGCCGCTGAGTATGGCGTTGCCTTATTACTACATCTACATCATGCAGCGTGTAAATCAGGACTTGCGGTTAGCGCTTCATGAACGTTGGCACCTGCTGTCGCTTCGTTACCACAGTAATCACCGAGTCGGTGATTCCGTCTACAGGATTTATCAAGACAGTGCGCAAGTTACCGCGGTCATAGGCGAAATCACTAGGGCGCTACAGGTCATCATCACCTACGGTACCGGTTTGATGTTTTTGATGGCGCTCGATCCGATTTTGAGCGCTATGGCATTGACCATCATTGTTGGCGCTGTGGCTTGGGGGTACTGGTTCTCGCCTCGCATGCGAAGCCGATCGCTGACGAGCAGGCGCGCGAATTCAGATTTCACATCGCGCGTCCAAGAAACATTTGCTAGTACTCGACTTATCAAAGCTCATGGTGCAGAGGACCGAGAGCAGCGGCGATTCGAAAGAGATTCAGTGAACGCTTTTAACGCGTCATACCGCGTCCGAACGTTTATGGCGATTGTTGCCATCATCATGTTTTCCATCGCCGCCGGTGCGTTGTTGTACGGTCAGTTTCTTACGGCAATCTGGACTGTGGGGGAGCGTGAAACCTACGCATCGGTACTGGTTGGTCTAGTCGGTCTGAGTTTTGTGAAGTGGAATCTATCTGCTTATCAGTCGGCGCAGGAACATTTGGGAGCGTCGAGCGTATCCATACGCGAGCTCATTGAACACTGGACCCGTGCCCAAGATATGGCCATGGGCTTGAATCGAGTGTTTGAGATTTTGGACCTTGAACCGGATGTGAAGAACCGCGAGAACGCGATTCCTATGACGGGCTTTCAGCACGAAATTCGATTCGACAATGTCAGTTTCGCGTATGAACCCAGTCGCGCCGTATTGAGCAACGTGAGTTTCGCGGTTAAACCTGGGACAGTTACCGCCATTGTCGGACCTACTGGGTCAGGCAAGAGTAGTTTGATGAGCTTGCTGTCACGCCTGTTTGACCCCGACTCTGGATCGGTGGCGATTGACGGTATTGACCTCCGCGATTTCGACGTTGATAGTCTGCGAGAAAACGTTGCTATCGCATTGCAGGAAAACGTGTTGTTTGGGATGTCGTTACGAGACAACATCCGTTACGTCGTACCGCAAAGCTCCGATCAACAGGTCATAGAAGCAGCCAGAGTCGCTTGCGTTGAGGAGTACATTGACGGCTTACCCAACGGTCTTGATACGGTGCTTAGCGATCGCGGCGGCAAGCTGTCGACAGGTCAGCGTCAACGATTGTCCATCGCTCGAGCAGTCGTCAAGAACTCACCGATTTTGATATTGGACGAACCGACCGCGGCACTGGATGCTGCGACCGAGCATCGAGTGCTCGAACGGTTAGCGGAATGGGGTAAGGAGCGAGCGATTTTCCTGATTACTCATCGCATCTCAACCATTCAAAAGGCTGACAGCATTCTGTATATCGATCATGGACGCTTGATCGAACACGGCTCTCATGAAGAACTCATGAAGATCGAAAGTGGTCACTATCGGAATTACGTCGAGACTGAGGCACGACTTTCAAAGCGAGTTGAACCAAGTCGTCCGTTGGAAGGCGAAATCCAATGAACGCAACCCACGAGAATTTACGCCAAAACCCAGAAATATCGGCTTCTCAAACGCTAAAGACGTTTGCCAGGTTGATGACGTACTTTGCCTTTTTCAAGGCGCGTATTGCCGCGAAACTGAGCTTTATCACTTTCGAACACACTTTTCGTCTGTTGCTTGTACCGTGGCCGCTCAAGATCATTGTTGATCACGTCATACTCGGAGAACCAGTTGCAGCAGATGGCACTGGTTTTCCTTCTTACATGGCGCCAATCATGGGATTTCTGTCCAACAAAACGGCGGAAGAAATCATGTTCTGGATGCTCTTGATTGGTGTCTTTATGGTTATTCTGATAGGAATGACGCCGAATCGAGGAACAGGAAGGAATGCAAGTGGCAGCTACACCGGCGCCGCTGCCGGTTCGTTAGGCAACGCAAAAGCATCGCTGGCTGAAGGACAGGACACGGCAACGCAGACGGAGAACGCCTCAAACAGCGCCGGAAGCGAAATGGGCGGCATTCTAGGTCTGCTCGACTTCAAAATCCACCTGAGACTAACTCAATCTCTGAATCATCTACTGCGAACCGAGTTAGCTGATCACATCAAGTCTTTGCCTGTTACGACGCTGGAAGAACAACGGATTGGTGATAGCGTTTATCGCGTGATCTATGACAGCACGAGTGCGACTGGAATCTACGAGGCGTTAACGATGGGGATTTATTCCGGTATCCTCATGGTTGCGCTCACGCTTTACATCATGATGACCAGCTTCGGTAATGCGCCAGAGGTCATCATCGTCGGCATTCTGGTCGGACCGATGACGTTCTTATTCGTGATTCCATTCGCACGCTTGGCAAGACAGAGGAGTCAGGCTAGTCGCATTTCAGGCGCTCAAACAACGAGCAACATTGAAGAAGGTATGAGCAATGTACTGGCAATACAAAGCCTTGGTGGTAATAAACGGGAGAGCAAACGATTTGCGGATGACAGCGGTGAATCATTCAGGAGATTTAGGGCTGAAGCAATCGTCAAGCTGATATATCAACATGTAGGTGCACTGTCCTTCATGATCGGTCAGATCTTCTATTTCGTACTGATTGCCGGTCACGTGATCGAAGGGAACTTCACTGCCGGGGACTACTTCGTGGTCTTTTACTACTTTTTCGTGTTGAGCGCAGTGTTCTATTCATTTGGATTCCTATATACAGAATTGCAAGGATTTATTGCGGGTTTGGTGAGAGTATTCAATCTCCTCGATCTTGAATCTGAGAAGACATCGGATGGTATCGAACTGCCAGAAATAAAACGCGGGGTGAGCTTCAACGACGTGGGATTGACTTATCCTGATGGTCGAGAGGCGCTCTACGATATTACCTTGGATGCGCATCTAGGAGAGATCATCGCGCTCGTTGGACCTACCGGTGCTGGCAAGACCAGTCTTGCTTATCTCGTACCGGCTTTTGTCCAGGCTTCGACAGGAACAGTTCGCATTGACGATATCGATTTGAAAGATGTTTCGGTTGAGAGTCTTCGGAAACAGGTCTCGTATGTGTTTCAGGAGACGCAACTGTTTTCTGATTCCATTCTTGACAACATTCGATACGGCAATCGATCGGCCTCTCTAGACAATGTTCATGCTGCTGCGAAGATAGCAGGTGCACACGAGTTCATCATGGAGTTGCCAGAGGGATATCAAACCAATCTAGGTACTGTCACCAGCAAGTTGTCGGTGGGTCAGAAGCAGCGTATAGCCATAGCGCGTGGATTAATCAAAGAATCCCGGATTTTGATCCTGGACGAGCCGACATCCGCCTTGGACCCTGAGACTGAGGCGTATTTGATTGATGCCTTACACGAGGCTGCCAAGGAGAAGCTGGTCATGATCATCGCTCACCGACTATCGACCATCGCACACGCCGACCGGATTTATTTCCTTGAGGCTGGATCTATTCGTGAGTCCGGCTCTCACGAAGAACTCATGTCAATGTCAGACGGCCGCTATCGGGAGTACGTCGCATTGCAGGCGGGAGATTTAGCTGATGCCTAACCTGGGAGTTACTAGGATTTCTTGAACTGAGAAGCACGCATGAGTCCAGCAGGGCGCTAGCAGCTGGATGTAGTGAGAATCAGGTGGGGTCGATTAGCCGAGTTAGCTACTCAATGGTGAGGTGGCTAGGGTCGAAATGCTCCCTGCTTTAAAATCAATGTGCGACCTCCAATACACGTATTTCTGCTATCAGTAAGGGAAACGATTTATTGACCAAAGAGAATGAAGTACTTGCGACAGTTCAATCGTACCTCAACGCCAGAATTCGAAGAGACACGGAAACGGTCTTAGATTTTTACTCAGAAGATTGGAAAGATAACAAACAATTTCGCAAAAGTGATCTCCGTGACGGCAGGTTGTCGATTGCTCTGGGTGAGTCAAATGACGAGATCAATGTAGATGTCAGCAAGACCGAAGTCATCTTGAATGGACCTATTGCGATCGTTGGTCCTGTAGTCATTGATACGGCGAAAGGTCGAATTACCTATCGCTATACGCTAAGAAACGAGAGTGGCGTATGGCGGCTGACGTACACCCAAACACTCGATTGGGAGACCTTTCCGATGGATGCTCAGACGCAGAGCATAAAGGATGAAATCGACAACCTTGCAATGACTGTTCGACGCCATAGAGAACGTTTGTTAAGTGATCCGTGGCGGCCGGGGTACCACTTCACTGTTCCCGAGGGCGTTGCCATACCGTTCGACCCGAATGGCGCGATATATTGGAAAGGACGCTACCATCTTTTTTACATCTTTCAAGACAAGAGAAACGGTATTAAGTCAGATCATTGGGGGCATGTATCAAGTACTGACCTCTTCCATTGGCGACATCATCGTACGGATTTGTTAGATGGGATGTATAGCGGAAATTGTTTTATCAACGATTCCGGTGTTCCCACCATCTGTTACCACCAAGTTGATCAAGGAAACGCGATGGCGGTCGCGTTAGATGATGAATTAGACGAATGGAGGAAACTAGAGAGCAATCCAATTACACCAGTCACACGAATTGGTGATGAGCATCATGGGAAGTACAGGTCTTGGGACCCATTCGGGTGGTATGACGGCGACCGTTACTACGCGATTTTCGGCGGCGAGCATCCTGCTGTTGCGACCTCGGATCGGCTTGACGGTGAGTGGCAATACGTCGGTGATTTGTTTGCGTATGGCATTGAAGGTGTTTCACTAAACGAGGACGTTTCTTGTGCCGATCTTTTTAGGCTCGGGAACAAAGATGTCTTGCTGTGTATCAGTCATCGTCTAGGGTGTCGCTACTACATCGGCGAGTGGAAGGACTCTCAGTTTTATCCCGAATCACACGCGCAAATGAGTTGGGTCGACAACTCGTTCTTCGCGCCTGAGAGTCTTCTGGACGATGCGGGTAGACGCATCATGTGGGCATGGTTACTCGACTTCCGCAAATTCCAGGTACGACTTGAACAAGGTTGGTCGGGAACCATGAGTCTTCCCCGCGTCTTGACGCTCAATGAGGACGGAGAAATGGAAATGGACGTGCCAACGGAGATCGAGTCCTTGAGGTACAGACCGTTTTATCAAGAGGGGTTTGACATCCAGGCTGATTCCGAAGTGCTAATCAGTGGAGTGAGCGGTGATAGCCTTGAACTCGCCATCGAAATAGAGAGTGTTAGCGCTACGGTGTATGGCGTGATGGTGCGTGTGTCGTCAAACGACGAGGAAAAGACCGTGATCTCTTACGACTCGACTACACATCAATTTAGTCTGGACACTCGTTGTTCTGGTCCAGAAGGATCGCCGAAGGAAGTAGAGGAAGGTCCACTGAAGCTCAAACAGAACGAGGGCTTGAAACTGCGGGTGTTTGTGGATAAATCGGTCGTCGAAGTGTTCGCAAACCGGCGACAAGCCGTCATGCGTCGCATCTATCCTGCGCGCGTTGACAGTGTCGGAGTTAAGGTCTTCGCCAAGGGTGGGATGGCGAAAGTTACCTCGCTTCGGTCTTGGCACATCTCACCATCTAATCCGTATTAGCCGATTGAGTTAGTACGTAGCACGTTTGATTGGTCGAACTCTTCAATAGACTCGAGAAACCGTCCTTCCATTAATTCGTGCTGACGAAGCGCGTGTCACGATTTGTCGACTTTCTGTTGCTTCGTGCAAGTTTGCCGATCGTTTGTCGTGACCACGGCCTCACCCTAAGATCCTGATTCACGTTTAACTTACAGGATTTCTCGGACTCGGCGTGTGGGATATGGCGTTCGCTGAGAAAAACTCGCACTTTTGGTTGTCTTCGGGTTTAGCACCCGTTCACTAACTAGCCGACTCAAGGATGCGCAAGTTCGAGGCGTACAAGCCTGACGCAAACTCGAATTGGGGTCTAATAGAGGTTCAGTCGACCGTACAAGTAGACGAATTAAGCGGATGAATCACGAGGGGTTGAATTCGTGCGCGAGCCAATTTGAATCCGAGCAAAAATTAAGGCTTCTGGTCCAAGTCACTCTTTTCCGTTAAAGTTTCCTGAACGGGGGGATACGATGTCGAAAGCAGAGCCGTCCGCGGTCACAAAGTGGCATAAGCACAGCAAACAAGAAGGATTCGTACGATTAGAACTCCACGTGCGGAAAGAGGATGTTTCCTTAGTAAAGGGTGTTGTTAAGGCGTTAGGCGATCCGGTGCGCGAGCGTGAGGCGCGCGCTCTGCTGCACAAGGAGATCGCCATGCCAAACGCGGTTGGATTCAAGGAATATTTGGCCTCGGCGCCTCTCGAAGGCGTTGACCTTTCACGTCCGCGTGATTTGGGAGGCGATATCGATCTTTGACATTTCTAATCGATACGAACGTAAATTCAGAGGTGCGCAAGGGCGACAATTGTGATTTTGCAGCGGCTTCATGGCCAAACTGACAAGACGCACGCTTCACGATTCCCAGATTGAATCGATGGTTTGTGGCGCAATCCATTTGAGCTAAATTGTCGAATTGCGCCGTGCATTCCTTAAGTAACGCATCGACTGACAGCAGTTTTCCCGCACCGATCACCGGGTATGACCTCAGGCTCGCCGCGCTGACAAGCCTTTGGCAGCACGAAGTCTCAATGCCTTCCACTACGTTCGGTTGACCGATGACGAAGTTCGATCTTGACATCAGGTTGACGAGCACCTCCACCAAAAACGTAACGCGTGCGCGATGGAAACGACTTGGTCAGCCTTTGAATTTCACCTGGCGCAGTACCTGAAGCGCTTTAGTCGTTCGGATGCTCGCCATAGAAAAACACGAGCGACCACGAGTCGACCTGACCGACATTCTCGGCGGTCGTGTCAATCACATTCAATTGCCATTCGCCGTTGGGCAATTCACCGTAGAACGCGTTGCTTAAAACGTGCCAATCGAGTGTTTCGTCTGTGGAATTGAGAAGGAGGACATTAAAGACTTGATTGACCACGCTCGGCGTCCTGCTAGGCGACGTCAGCGTTAGTCCCAGCTCATACGGTCGTGGATGCGTGATTTCAATGCGTACTTGCACCGCCTCGATGTTTGCATTGCTCGGCAATCCGCTGATGGATTGCGACAACGTAATGCCTTCGCCGTCGTGGTCGGGAATCGCTGTCGACGAGGTCTGGGTAAACAGCTCCGACTGCGTGAACGTTCCTAGGTTGTTCGGCGTCATCGAGCGTGCCATTTCGACTGCAGCATCGAGGTTGATAGCGCCGAAACCATAATGGTTGTGAAATTTGTAATCGGCCGCGTTGGTGACCCAACCATGCTGGACGGTCGCTGTCTTGCCGCCGAACGACCCAATCACGGGCTCGATGTCCGAATCGAGCTGACGCGACGTCTTTGCAAAGACGTGCTTCACGTCGCGCCAAGTGAGCTCTGGTTGCGCAGACAACATAACCGCGATAGCACCGGACGCAAACGGCGCTGCGGCTGACGTGCCGCTGAACGCAAAGGTGAAGTCGCCGAGAGGGTCCTTCTCTGCCGTTCCAAGTTCGTCAATTTGGCCCTGCTTCGCATAGCCTCGATCAAGGCCCATCTTATCGGTGGTCACCACGTCGTCTGACGGTGCGACAATCCAGACGCTCGAAGCAACCGACGAGTAGGACGCCCGTTTTCCATTCGAATTGAAGGCTCCTGTATGGATCACGTAAGGCCAAGCCGATTCTGGATCGAGGTTGGCGCTCACGCAACCGATCAGGTCACTTAGAGGGGGACCGTCCTGATTCTCGCCTGCGTTTGGTGTGGTGGAGGAACAAAACTGGAAGTAATTGCCGGATGAGAGTACGTAGATCGCGCCGAGCGGTTGCTCAGTGTCTTCGCTGATGCGTAGTTGCTCTACACCAGCTCTCATAGCCTCACGCTTGTCTGCACCGAGTACCAAGGCAGTCTCGGTAGGAGCGACACCGTAACTCATATTAAAAATGTCGACATCGCTCGAACTCGGGTTTGACGCGCTCATGCCTAATGCGTCGATTCCTCGGGCCACATATTCGTTCACCCCATCTTCATCGAATATCAAATAGGGCACGAGGGAAAGTAAGTTAAATCCGCGCAAGCCCGCCTCCGGTGCCACGCCGCGTCCGCCGACCCCATTGTTCGCTGCCATTGCTACGATGCCAGCCACGCTCGTGCCATGGTCGCCTTCCGCAATGCTTGGCAGGAAGGGATCGTCCAGTTTTGCGCCATGCCATCGGTTCGCGTTGAAGTTGAAGGACATCCCATCCTCAACGTTCACCCTAAGGTCGGGATGGCAGATTTCCATTCCCGTATCAACGATGGCTACAGTAACGCCGCGACCTGTGAGACCGTCCGCCAGGGTTGCTTGCATACGAAGATCCTCGCCTGCGATTCTTTCGATTTTTGCATGGTCGCTCTGCCCGGTGTTCATCAGTGCCCACTGGTCCTCGAATAATGGATCTCCAGTTTCAGCGCTGTCGGCTCGGTCGAAACCTTCGCACGTCACGCGCACCTGGCCGTCAGCCGCAATATGAAAGTCGCCGTATGCCCGTTCTTCGCGTGACTTTTCGAGTTCTTCAGCCGTGCGATGCGCAATCAAAACTAGGTAATAGTTTTGCGAAGATGAAAACCCGCTCAAAGGCAGTGTGAATTGACCGATCCACGCATCGCCATTGGGTTCTAGCGCGGAGATCTCGACCTCATTTGGCATCGCACGCACGGCACCTGCACTTTCGTTCCAAGACGTTCGAGCTTCAAGATAGCCCGTTGTAGCCGATGACGCGATAGTGCCGACGTTTTGCAGCGATACGTTTACGGTGATTTCATCAGCACTTGAATTGACGTTCATCATTCCGTTCAAGAAGCTGAATTCGTCCGGAAATTCGTCGTCTTCGTCGTCAGCGTCTGGCTCGGATTCGATCACCGCGATACTGAACGTCAAGGTGGCGATATCGGGGTCTACCGCATCGCTGTCAGTTGCGGTGTAATAGTAGACGAGCGCTTCTTCTATGGCGTCTGGAGTGCCGGACAGTACACGCGTCGATGCGTCGAACGTTAATCCGGCCGCAGGCTCAGGTTCTAGATAGTAGGTGAGTGCACCATCGCCGCCTGTCGCCTCGGGTAGCGTTTCTTCTTCGATCGTGGTTCCGAGTACGTAAATCTTATTGGAGATGGTCGCGCCGTTGAAAGTCGGTACGGCGTCTCCTGCTTCATTCACCGAGATCGTGAACGTGAGGTATGCTGAATCGGGATTGACGGCATCGCTGTCAGTGGCAATGTAGGTGTAATCGAACGCAGTTTGTTGGGCGGTGGGCGTGCCGGACAGCACACGTGTTGAAGCGTCGAACGTCAAACCCGCGGGCGGTTCTGGGCTGAGACTGTACGTCAGTGCACCGTCGCCGCCAGTTGCCTCTGGGAACGTCTCGCTTTCAATGTCAGCGTCTTGGACATAAGTTCTATCCACGATCACGGTCAAGCCGAACGACGGTGAGGCATCCGGTGGGTTCACCGTGATGGTGAATGTCAACGACACTGAATCGGGATCGACCGCATCGCTGTCAGTTGCAGTATAGATGTACGTGAGCGCTTCTTCTGCACCGGTAGGGGTGCCGGACAGCACTCGCGTCGCCGCATCGAAGTTCAATCCTGATGGCGGTTCGGGCGTTAGATGGTAGGTGATTGCACCATCGCCACCGGTCGCCTCGGGCAGCGTTTCGTCGTCGATCGTGGTTCCAATGATGTAAGTCTTGTCGGATATGGTCGCGCCGTCGGCGAACGACGGAACCGCGTCATCTGGCTCATTCACAGCGATCGTAAACGTAAGCGATACTGAATCAGGATTGACCGCATCGCTGTCGGTGGCGATGTAGGTGTAGGTTGTCGCAGGTTGTTGGGCGGTCGGAGTGCCGGACAGCACCCGTGTTGAAGCATCGAACGTTAAACCTGTCGGCGGCTCTGGGGTGAGTCTGTACGTCAGTGCGCCGTCACCGCCAGTCGCTTCGGGGAACGTTTCGTTTTCAATGGCGGTGTCTTGGACATAAGTTCTATTCACGATTACGGTCAACCCGAACGAAGGCGAGGCATCGGGCGCAATCACCGTGATAGTGAACGTCAATGAGGCCGAGTCTGGATCCGTTTCGTCGCTGTCGGTCACCGTGTAGGTGTATTGGGTTGCTTCTTGCAGATCGGACGGTGTGCCTGACAGCACCCGGGTTGCCGCGTCGAAGCTCAAGCCCACGGGAAGATCTGGACCGAGACTGTAGGTTAATTCACCGTTTCCGTCGGTGGCTTCTGGCAAGATCTCGTCGGTGATGGCCATGCCGTTAATGTAGGTTTTATCAGCGATCGTGGCCGCAACATCGAACGTTGGTGAACGATCGGGTTCTATGATGGTCAGCATGAATGTCAGTGAAGCGGAGTCGGGGCCCGTTTCATCGCTGTCGGTTACCGTGTAGGTGTATTCGGTTGCTTCTTGCAGATCGGACGGCGTGCCCGACAGTACGCGAGACGCCGCGTCAAAGCTCAAGCCCGTCGGGAGTTCTGGACTGAGACTGTAGGTTAATTCGCCATCACCACCAGTGGCTTCAGGCAATGTGAGTTCAGCGATGGCAACGCCTTGAATGTATGTTTGGTCTTCGATAGTGGCGTCGTCGAATGAAAGGGACGTATCCTGTTCGTTCGCTGTGATCGTAAACGTCAATGACGCGGCATCGAGATTGGTGGCTCCGTGCTTCGTCGCGATATCCGTGTAGGTCGTTGTTTCGTGCTGCGCGGTCGGAGTGCGCGACAAGACGCGGGTAACTGTGTCGAAGCTCGAACTCTCCGGTGAATAAGGACTGGAACTGAGGCTGTACGTCAATGCGCCGTCGCCGCCACAACTTGCGAGCGTGAGAATGGTGACGCATATGAACGCGAATCTTGTGAGATGTTTCATGTGATAGGCTCAGCGTGGTACGATCTTTGGTCCTTTTACAGTTAAGCGGACGCTGACCACAACGGACAGGTCTTTGATCGATTGCAAGGCGCGAAACGGATCCGCGTCGGCTGGCAGGTGTACGTATGCAAATCCCAGCAATGGATATGCTTTACCGCCGGTACCGCCGGCAGTTTCAATCACGTACTCGAGCGCGTCAGAATCGCTGAGTTCGACGCGGAGGTTTTTCGCTAACTCCTCAAATCGGCTCTTGTCAGGATTGAACGCAACGTATCGCTGCATAACGAGCGGTGCGCGATGCGTGTGCACGCGATCGCCGCGTTTCGCCCGATAGATGCGCACGCCGTTCTCGATTGTCACGCTTAACTGCCAGTCATCAACACGTGCTTCGCCGTCGGCGGATGCGCGTGGTAGCACGAGCAATGGGTGATCGATGGTTGCGGTTCTCTGTACCGCAAACGCCGGTGTCTCATCGGTTTCTTGCGCATGGACGTTCGCGAGCGCGAGAGCCGACAAAGCCGCACTCAGGAGTACAAGCCGTGACATGGGTCGGCCACTTGAATGAGAATTAGGAAAGCCGAGAAGCTGCCTCGTCTGTACCTTTTCTAGTCGCTTCCTTCTGGCATTTGAGTGGCGTTTCCGCATGGATATTCAATGAGCTCCGTGTTGTTTGACTGCGTAACGACGCCTGCATCGCGGCCTCTTCACGACGCGCGTCTCAATCGGGATAAACGAGGTTGCCAGTGCATTGCATCCTAAACGCCGATGGTAAATGGTGCTTGCTCCAACTAACGCTTTTGAAATATAGAAAGACAGAGGATATAGAACACGTCGTCTATATATAGAACGATTAAAAGATTAAGCGCGAATTAAACTATATTTTAGTGATCATACGACAGTCTTAGTGACATTTCATGTGAATAGGCGATTAATCTCGTAGGTCGAGACTTACTAATACATTCTTCGCGATCGCGGACGCGAGCAGGCAGCGTCGGTTCAGGATTTGGCAGTTCCAGTACGTTCGCGGGGAGCTGACACTGTTGCTGCGTCATCTCAATCGCTTTCGCTAGGCACTCTTCGAAGTCCTATTACGAAATAAGCTTGTAAAATCAATTAGATAGTCGCTATCTTAGTAGGACGTTAGCTCCTTGCCAACGTCGAGGAGTTTCGAAGCTCATTTAGCTTCGCGAATGCGTGGAAATTGAACTTTAGGTATTTATTCGAGATTCAAATAACAACGTGTCTATGGGCGGTTTTTAATTGATCCGCGCGATAGGTCTATCTCTGACGTCTACTGGTACGGATTCTTGATATTTAAGTCGACATTTCTCAAGTAGCCGGGTACATCAATTGATTCCGAACTAATTCCTAATTCATCGCCTTCGATCACGCCGTTACCGAAGCGATAAATCGGTTCTGGAATTTCTTCAAGTGCCTTTTCGTCGTACTGGTGTGCATTCTCTAGAACTTTCTCTCGTTTCGCTTCGTAATTATTAAAAACACCCTTGCCGTGACGCGACGTAATAAGTTCCCTAGTTTTGGATGGCGATAGCAGGACTCCTGTTGCATTGTTGCCGCCGAACCCTTTTGAATTGACGAGTGCAACGTCCGTGCCGTCGGGTCCTACCTCCAAGTGGCTTGAATCGATTCTCAGATTCTCACTGTACACGTCATCTGCGATGTGATCGATCGTTGCTATACCCGGAATCCAACCTTCAGTCCAGGTACCTAGTGCTGAAGTAATCTGATCCCCTGAGGCAGGCGCTAAGGTGTGTCCGAGGTAAGACTTGATCGCCGCAACAGGCCACTTCTCAATATTGAACGCCTTTGCCATTTCACTGAGGATGTGAGACTCGGTAACTCGATTTTGTGGCGTACCTGTACCGTGTGCATGGATAAACGAACGATTACTGACGACATCCTCGCCGACGATTGAACGTGCGAGACCAAGCGCTTTACCAACCGTGATGTAGTTCCCAATACCTGGACCGGGGATCGACTTCTTGTAGCCATCCGCGTTGACATAGATGTCGGCGATAGAACCGTAGATTTCTGCCCCACATTCGAGCGCGAGTTTCTCATCCATCAACACTAGAAACACACCCGCTTCCGAAATTGTGAATCCTGCATTCGATGAGAATGGCCTGCACGCTCGGCGGTTGTCGGGCTCATTCGACCCGTCTAACGCCATTAACGCTTCGTCCTCAGCTAATGCACCCATGGTTCTAAACGCTTCAACCAGTTCAGGCGTTACAGGCGCTTCGGTACTCCCAACGACCGCGATCCGCTTCCCACGATAACGAATCTCGTCAATACCCTGCTTAGCGTTATAGAGAAAAGTGGCACAAGCCCCGATGGCTCCACCTGTACTTCCGAGTGATCCGGTCACATATGCGTTTGTGAAATCTGCTGCCATCTCGGCAAGGCAAAGAGCGGCTTGTTTTGATGTCGGCCGTTTTCCTAAGAACGGCGCTTGCAACAATCCGCCGGCACCATGTGTATCCAGTTGCCCCATGGCACACCCAGCATGAACCGCAAACTCGTCTGGTCGTACTAGACTCTGTAAATCGGCCCAATCGATTCCGATCGAGTTGACCGCATCTGAAGAAGCCACGATCGCGAGCTGTAACCCTCGTGGGTGATTTCGGGAAGCGTAGAGGGAGGCTGGATCGTAACCGGTAGGTAGTTGACCCGCCGAGGTGACTCGCGACGATCGTGTGTCATTAAGCAAGACTTGTGCAGCGTCGCTAACGGTGACTTCAACGTCACCGTCGTCAATCGCCTTGACGTGCCAACTTTCGGGAATCTCGGTAGGCAATTGTTTTTGCGACATGCGTATAACCAACGGTGAGCCGTCTTTCGCCTTCAGTTTCGCACGACTATGCACATCGATGTGGTCTGGATCCCAGAGTTCAATCCGACGAATCAGTGTGTGGTTTTCGATGAAGTCCTTCGTAGGTCCCGGCGAGTCGCGGAGTTGGTCCTGCAAACCCATTAAGACGGCAAGTGACTTGTACGTAGTCGCTTGCTTTGTTTCATCGAGCGCATCTATAACGGTGCGTCGATACGAGTGATGGAATGACACGCGTCCGGCGGGATTGACTCCGCCAAATCCAACAATTACTGGAAGTGGAACCATCACGGAAACCTGAGGCTAGGTAAGCGTCTCGGTGTTAGACTCGTTCAATCGCGATCGCTGTGGCTTCACCGCCACCGATACAGAGCGCGGCAACGCCTTTCTGCTGGTTTGTCGCACTAAGTGCGTGCGCGAGCGTTACCAAGAGGCGACTACCTGTCGATCCGATGGGATGCCCTTGAGCGCATGCTCCACCATAAATATTCACCTTTTCCCGATCAAGCCCCAGTTCAGAAATTGCCAACATCGTGACCATGGCGAATGCTTCATTGATTTCGAATAGGTCGACATCGTCGGCACGCCAGCCTGCTTTGTCCAGTACCTTTTCGATAGCACCAACCGGTGCGAGCGTGAATTTCGAAGGATGAATCGCATTCGTCGCATGAGCGACGATGCGTGCGAGCGGTTCGCCGTTGGCGTCACGTACCCCTTGTTCACTTGCGATGACAAGCGCCGAGGCACCGTCGCTAATGGATGATGCGTTGGCGGCTGTGATCGTCCCATTTTTTGCGAATGCAGGTCGAAGCGTTGGGATGCGGTCGATCTTTGATCTTCGAGGCTGCTCGTCTTCGATGACGTCCTCAAACGGTTCGATTTCTGACTTCAAGTCGCCAGCATCCATTGCCGCTAAAGCACGTCTTACAGAATTGATGGCATATTCGTCCATCGCTTCACGCCCTAGCTGATGCTCATCAGCCGTTTCCTGCGCGAAGCTACCCATCGATTTGCCCGTTTCGGCGTCCTCAAGTCCGTCGCAGAACATCGTATCGGACAGCTCGCCGTGACCCATTCGTAGACCCTGACGTGCACCTTGAACGATAAATGGCGCATTCGTCATGCTTTCCATACCACCTGCGATCACGAAGTTAGCGTGACCTAGATTGATTTGATCGCTAGCGAGCATGGTGGCTTTCATTCCGGATCCACACACCTTGTTGATTGTTGTCGCTGGCGTCGTGTCGTCGATTCCTGCTTTTCGCATGGCTTGTCGGGCAGGAGCTTGGCGCAATCCAGCGCTTACGACACACCCCATCAATACCTCGTCGATCTGATTAGCTGAAACGTTCGCATGGTTAAGACTTGCCTGAATGGCGTGTGCGCCTAAATCTGTTGCGCTTCGGTCGCTCAACGAGCCTTGAAAGCTGCCGATTGGTGTGCGTTTCGCGCCTAGTAAATACGCTGTCATTAATGGTTTCCGTTTTCTAATTTTCGATGGATCAACTCGGCGAAATTACATGGTCGAAAGTCCGCATCTAGTTGATTATGAAGGATTTTTTCCCAACCCGTACGACATGCTCCGTTAGAACCGGGAAGGGCAAATATCAAGGTGTCGTTTGCGATTCCGCCTACTGCGCGGGATTGAATCGTCGAACTACCGATTTCCTCATAAGAAACTTGGCGGAAGAGCTCGCCGAAACCATCAATCGTCGTATCAAAAAGCGGTAGTAAAGCCTCGGGCGTTGTGTCGCGTCCGCTAAAGCCGGTGCCACCAGTCGAAACCACGACATGAATCGTCGGATCTGCTATCCAAGCACTTACGATTTTGCGTACCTCGTAGATATCGTCCTTAACAATGGCGCGTGCCGTGAGTTGATGGCCGTCTTGCGTTAACAAGTCGGCTATAAGATCGCCTGAAGAATCGGTCTCAGGAGTTCGTGTATCGGATACGGTCAAAACGGCGATGGCCAAGTTTGACATTGTTTCTCGTCGCCGATTTGTTAGGGGAAATGCCGATCGCGTAGCCGTTGGCTACTCGGGTTACCATGCAATTTGCACGGTAGAATTTTAACGTTAGCGAGTTTGAGTCTCCGCCATATGGACAGTGCGATAAAGGAAGGCGATCGGCTTTATTTGATAGCCGAACGGCTCGCAAAGGAATTCGATCTGTTTCCCTCAGCGGATCCAGAGGCGGTGTTTAGCGTTCAAGGGTTGCTGTCCGCGCACGAGATTGCGCGTGAAGCTGCGGCGCTCGATCGACTGGATATCGATTCATACATTGAACGAGTGGTCAGTCCCGGTGAAAACACACGTCGGGCGAGCGCATCGGAAATCGTTCCACAGTTAGGCAACGTCCGAGAACTGACGGACGAAGGGCCTTATCTCGACGCTGTTATCGATGTTGAGTTTCCCAACGGTGTTCGGCCGATCGGAGTGGTCGCGCAAAATCGTCGGGAGAGAAACGGGGAGTGGATGCCTGAGCACCATCGACAGGCAGCGCAATTCGTACGCCGGTGTAGTCAGCGCAACATACCGATCGTGAGTTTGATGGACACGCCGGGAGCGGCGGGCGATGAAATCGCGAATCGAAACAACCAAGCCCACCAGATCTCACTGCTGATCGCTGAGATGTCAGCGGTTGATGTACCGAATCTTGGCATCATTTTCGGCGTCGGGTACTCAGGCGGCGCGATTCCTCTCGCTGCAAGCAACATGATCCTTTCATTGCGAGACGGGGTCTTCAGCACCATTCAACCACAGGGTTTGGCGAGCATCGCACGGCGGTTGAACCTCTCGTGGCAAGAGTGTGCCAAGCAGGTCGGACTTTCGCCGTTCGAGTTGATGAATCGAGGCAACATTGATGGCATCATCGACTACGTACCTGGCGAAGAGCACAAGTTCAACAATCTAAAGAAAGCGATCGTTACCGGAATTGACTCCATTGAAAAAAGTGCCCGTGCCTTCGTCGCGAGCAATCCGTACATTGTGGAGTATCACCGACAAGCCCTGACACGCTATCTAGAACCTTCGTCGCGTGCGAAGAAACGTGAGAACTTCGGTGCGCTTGGTGGTTTTGGAACACCGACAGAATTCAGCAATGTCTTCGGTGATGCACTTCGCTACCTTCGTTACTTACGCGTTCGACGACGAATCAAAGCGGCTAGCAAGCAACAATATGGTCGTCTAACCACTCGACGCAAGACGGTTGGTGATTTACAGTCGCGGATGGAACGGGAGCGTAATCGAATTTACTTTCGGTGGTTACTCGATCCTGATCGGTTGATGTACGACACGTCGCTAAATTCTGCTTGGAAGAACTATGTTGCGCGAAAATCTGAAAAGGATGAGAGTCGTGGCACTCTCTTGAGCTTAATCCGCGGAGAGCCAAAGGCAAACTTCGAAGCAGCCCGACAATCCCTGCTCGCAACGTACGTGAGTTATCTGTACAACCATTGGAAAATCGAATCCGCAGGCAACTTGGCGCTATTGCACCAGAACCTATCTAACGCAACGGATTCAGCTTTCTTCGTCACGCCTGGTGACATCGCCGACGTCAATCAGCTAATGAACACGATGTCAGCTGATACTGAATTGATGCCTTCATTAATGGAGCGTTTTTCGTACGACGGTAAGAAGATGTTCTTACGCACGAGTGACTGGCGTCACAGTTACTCGGTCGAGCAACTGCGCATGCAACTCTCCGTCGAACTCAACCTAGCAATCGTCTCTGGTCCATTGGACGAGGACGCAAGCGATAACTTGACCTCACCGATTCAAGCTAATCGTCGGGTTCTCAATGAGCGGTTTGGTACGTACTTGCGGCAACCTCGAGAGCTCACCGTGGTCGGAGAAGAGGCAACCGACTTGAGCATCGTCGATGTCTTGTTGAACATAGATCTTCGCGACGACTTCGTTGAGGAGATCCGAAATTTCCAACTCTTCGACGTTATTTATGACGAGCTACTGGATCGGCTCGTGCAGATCGCTGACCAAGCGCAGCGCACGCAGTCTTTAGACCGCCAAACCGTCGCGGACTTGATCGATGAGACGTTCACTGCGGCTTTGAATCAAATCGAACCTGACGACGAGCGAGACGACGGAACGGTACGTAAACGCCGTGATGCCTTTCTGGACTGGTTTCGCCAGTTGTCTAAAACGAGGCTTAGCAAGACATTCTTCGCGACTGTTGAAGAGTGGAAGAAGCTCATTCACACGGACCTGTCAGACACTTTGTTCGTCGTGGTGAAGGAGTTCTTCGAGGGACTTTTGACAACTTATGTCGACAGCGAACGAGGCGACGGGAAGTTCTCTGGCAACATTCGACCGAAAAACATCGGTAGGCGCCGTGACTTCTGGAATCGGCTGCAGATTGCATATCGAGATTTACAGATTCAAGAGACGCTGAACGACTACAAACGATTGAGACTCACCAGTCACCAGGCATTCATCGATCGGTTCTTCACGGAATTTGAAGAGTATGGTCGGGATATGCTGAGCAGCGACCCATGCGATTTCCCTGGATTCCGCGAATCGATAGAGAAGGCTCTGGACAAGGACGAACCACCTGCTGGTGTCGTCACGGGTATCGGCAAGTTCAAACTAGCAAAACGCGAAGTACGAGTAGGTGCAGTGATCTCGAATCCCGACTTCCAGGCGGGTGCGTTTGATATGGCGAGTGCGGAGAAGTTCTGTACGTTGTTGGTCCGGTGTGCAGAACAGCAGCTCCCAGTCGTTTGTTTCATCTCGTCTGGAGGTATGCAGACAAAGGAAGGGGCTGGCGCATTGTTTTCGATGGCCGCGATCAACGATCGCATCACTCGCTTCATTTGCGACTTCGATCTTCCTGTGATCGTGTTCGGTCATGGTGATTGCACAGGTGGCGCTCAGGCGAGTTTCGTTACGCATCCCTTGGTTCATACGCATTACTTTTCTGGTACGAGTATGCCGTTTGCGGGGCAGATCGTGATTCCGAGTCATCTTCCTGCTGAATCCATCCTCGCAAACTATCTTGCCAGTAATCCAGAATCCATGCAAGGTTTGGTTAAACATCCGTTCTTCGGTGAACTCGATGCGGATCTGCGCGGAATCGATCCGGACATTCCAACACCTACTGCCACGGTGGAGGATGCGGTCGCAACGGTGCTGAGCGACGACTACACGATCGGTACCGCTCTTCCGCTTTCGGCGCCGAGACAGGTCGATGATCAAGACCTTTATCGCCCGGTCCGACGCGTCCTCGTGCATGCCCGTGGTTGTGCGGCTTCTAAGATCGTGAAAGTTGCGCAATCCCAGAACATCGAAACCGTTCTTGTCCAATCTGATCCTGACGTTGAGTCAGTCGCGGCTGACATGCTTGGGCTTAAGGATCAATTAGTGTCGATTGGCGGCAGTACACCAGACGAGAGCTATTTGAACGCGCGCTCGGTGTTGGTTGTAGCCGAGAACGAGCACGTTGATGCCTTGCATCCGGGAATCGGGTTCCTTTCAGAGAGCAGTCAGTTCGCATCGCTCATCCGATCACATGGAATTAACTTCGTCGGTCCTCCGGTCAGCAGTATGGAGACGATGGGGAACAAGTCCAATGCCATCAAGTCTGCGATCGCGTTTGGTGTGCCGGTGGTGCCGGGGAGTCATGGAGTCGTCACAGATGTAGACGCTGCGGCGGAGATGGCCGAAGAAATCGGTTATCCCGTCTTGATCAAGGCGGTACATGGCGGTGGCGGGAAGGGCATTCAAGTTGTCGAGTCGGCCGCGAGCTTTTACGAAGCATTCCAGAGGGTCACCGTTGAAGCGCGTGCTGCGTTTGGTAATGGCGATGTGTATCTTGAGAAGTTCGTGACCAAACTGCGTCATATAGAAGCACAAGTGTTACGCGATAGCCAAGGGAACACCAAGGTGCTTGGTATTCGTGATTGCAGCGTGCAACGAGACAAGCAAAAAGTCATCGAAGAATCTGGTTCAACGATGTTGCCTGACAATTTGCTAGAAAATGTCGTCGAGAGCAGTGCGGCGATTGCTGGAGGCGTTGGTTACGTCGGTGCCGGTACGGTTGAGTTTATTTACGATCTAGATTCGGACGCCGTGTATTTCATGGAGATGAATACTCGGCTTCAGGTAGAACACCCGGTAACTGAGCTGGTGTCGGGCGTGAACATTGTCGCAGAGCAATTCCGTATCGCAGGTGGTGAGAGCATCAAGGATCTTGAGGTGAGTTCCGACGGGTACGCAATTGAGGCTCGAATCAACGCTGAACGATTGGTTCGTGATAGCGACGGTGAGTTGGTTTTACGCCCGAGCGCCGGTGAAATCACGAAGTGGGATTTCCCAAATGATGAAGACATTGAGATCATCAGTACCGCTGGTCAAGGTAAGTTCATTTCGCCGTATTACGACAGCATGATCATGCAGGTCATCGCCCACGGTGATGACCGCGAAACGACTGCGAAGAAGCTGGTCGACTATTTAAGTCAAGTGACACTTGAGGGTATTTACACAAATATCCCGTTGTTACGAACGATTCTTACCGACAAGGGTTTTCTCGATGGCATCTACGATACGAGCTATTTACCTAAATTGCTGAAAACGATCGATGCGGATGCCTTGATCGAAGAGATCGACGATATGGCGGCGGTAGACGCGCAAGCGGTTGGGTGGGATGCCATTCAAATTGAAGAAAGCAATGAGTTGAGGGTGTTAGCGCCGTCGACTGGGATTTTCTACATCAAACCCACGCCTGGCGATCCGGATTACGTGAGTGTGAATGACGTCATTGGTACGGATGAAGTGTTGTGTCAGCTTGAAGCGTTTAAGGTCTTTACGCCAATGCGGTTGCGTGATATCAACACCGTTGAGCAAGTGTTCTTCTCAGAGAACATCCGTTACAAGGTCAATCGGATCAACGTTGCGACAGGCCAGCAAGTGAATGCTGGGGATTTGTTGTTTGTGGTCGAACCGGTTTCTAAGGAACCTGAGTCAGCTGAAAACTAGCGTAAATTAGGTCAATTGCTCCACCTACGGCGACAGCCGCGCCCAGACCCAGTATGAGAATGTTCGTCCATCGACGAAAGTGTCCTTCGCTGACTCGCTCAAGCATGCGTGTACCGATGCGGGTCCCAAAGAGAGATAACGCGATCGCTAGCGCAATGAACCACCAAGTAAGTAACACATGTGCTTCGTGTGCTAACGTGGCGCCGATGTAGAGGAAGTAGACGATTTTGACCGCATGACCGACCGCTTGGGTAAACGCTTTAGTGGCGACGATTTCAAAGCGGTTCAGGGCGGTGCGCTGATAGAACGCGTCGAGGATAGGTCCAGAAGCACCGGCAACGAGTTGCACGGCCGTGACCACGATACCGCAGACGAAAGCGATGACTGGACGCGAGACATCGAGTTTAAATCGTTCGGGTGTGAATTGACTGACCCAAGGCAAGCCGCCGGCGGCGATTAGTACGACTGCGGGGTCTGCAACGATCAACATCACGGCAAATATCGCGGTCGTTAAAGTTACTCCGACGAAATACCATGGCAGGATGTGCCATGCAGTGTGCTCGCGCAGAAACCAGAAGCGCGAACCGTTCGCAACGCCTTGGACAACACCGTGGAGGATCATTGCACTAGGAACAGGCATGAGCATGACCAGCACCACGATTAAGATCAGGCCGCCTGCCATTCCAACGATGCCGGACAGCAAGCTGGTCAGAAAGACTGCAAGGAGCGCAATCAGAAGCGCGACGAGGGTATGCAAGAGTGTAGGACGTTAGTCGGCCGGTTTGTGAATCGCTAAACTAGTGGATATGTGGGCGTTCGATTGCTGTGGCGAGTATTTGAATGCAAGAGCATAGTTAAGGCAATGGTGCTCGCTAACTGAACGGTAGCCGCTTCAATTGATTAAGAACCTCGAAACTCTCGTGCAACTCGCGCAAACCGGTACTATGAAGGAAACCGCGACGCGCATGAACATCTCGCAGGGCGCGGTGAGCAAGCGTATTGCCGCGATCGAGAACTACTATGGCAGGCAGATTATCGAGCGACATGGACGTCGTGTCGTGCTTACTCAGCATGGAAGGAAACTCGTCGACCGCACGATGCCGCTGCTGCAGGAAGTTCGAAGCGTATTCCTTGAAGATACCGCGCTGCAGAGTGGGCGGATCATCGTAGGAGTGTCTGAATCGATCCTTGGTAGCTGGGGTTCGCGGCTCTTTGCAGCAGTTCGTGAGGATATGCCCGAGGTTAACTTCGAGTTCCATGCTCAACGCTCGCCCGTCGTACTCGATCGGTTGCGTTCTGGCGAGCTTATGGTCGGAATCTGTACGGGGTCCGCGGATGCGGAGTCAGATCTTCAGTCCGACATCGTGTACCTTGAACCGATGGTGATCGTTCCAACCGGTCTCAAGCACATCGCGTACCGAATTGGTGACCCCCTTCAAGTAATGACAATCGAGTCGCGTTCTGGCGCTTGGGCAGCGATGGAGGACGACATGCGTCGATTGAACTTGAAGCGTGCGACGTCGTTGGAGTCCTTCTTTTCCGTAGCCCAAATGGCATTAGCGGACTTTGGTCACGGTCTAATCCCGCTAGGCGTGGCAAACGCGCTGTCAATTAGTTCGAACAAAACGATCGATCTAGGTAGTAGCGGCTTGAATCGACCCGTTCGCTTCGTCGCTCGCAAATCGATGTATTCGCGCTCGCTGATCCAGTCGTTCTACGATTCGATATTGGACCACGCACAAGAAGGTGGACTGCCTCAACGCGCCTGATAGGAAACTGCTTAAATTACCGACAGAGTTCACGCGCCATCTCCGGTGATGTCTCGGTACTAATTGAGGCTGTAGAGCATCGAAGGAAATACCCAACTTTTGACCCTAACGTATAAATTAACTTAATAAATCAATAGGTTAAGAGCATGACGTGAAGAAAAATGAAGGTATTCAATTACCTCAAAATACCCACAAATACCATTTGTACTCGGTTGCAAACGAATGATTGCATGATGGACTTCAGTTACGAACAAGCCCTGACCATGTTAAGGTCGAGAGATGTCTCCGATCGAAGCGAAGAAGATGTCAAGGCAGAGATCGTCGAACCAGTTCTTCGAGAAGCACTAGGTTACCCCTCTGAATGCATTCGCCGTGAGAATCAGCTACAGGCGCAACGACCTGATTTTCTCTGTCAATTGAATAGTGGGGAACTTGATCTCTTCGTTGAAGCGAAGGCACTCGGAGTAAATTTGGACTTACGTCCATCACCATCTGCGCCAGCGACTCGAATACCAAAAATCCAACTCGAAAAGTATCTGCGAAAACGACCCGACTCACATCACGGAGTTTTCGGACTACTTACAAACGGTGAAGAATGGCGGGTATGTCGTCGCATTGAAAACGATGTGGTGTGGCTGTCTTCATCGGTCGCTGAAACTTGGTCTGATTTACAGAGCACACTAGAACCGTTAATCCACCGTCGAGAACTAAATGCGGAAAGTACGAAGTTCTCCACTCAACGCGGTATCGAAATCTTGACTGATATTACGTCAGCAACCGGTCATCAAGAATTAATCGAAACTTTATCACTTTCGGATCTTCAAGTCGAGCATCAAACAGACTTGGTCTCCTCTGTCCGATTGGAGCATCAAACTGAACACTCTGGTCAACTATTTAGTAGCAGTTATTTCGTCACGGTCGGCTCGCCCGCAGAAGACGGATTTCTCGCAGTAGCCGACATTTACGATGCACTACGGGAGAGTTACCTACTTAGTGACACACTGATGGTGGTGGGTATAGGGATTACCTTCGATACAAATCGAGGGAATTCAAAAACATGCCGCGTATTTATGTGGGATGGTACCCGTCTTCATACATCAAACCCTTTCGATCCTGAGTTTCCAGGTACGCGTATTCTGCGTCAGCTTGAGTCATTAGCGCGGTGGTGCGATGCTGAACCAAACGAACTGATGAACCAACTTAATTCAAGGACGGTACACGAGGCGTTCTACGATGAAATCGCCGAATGGTTTGCACGCACAGGTACGGAACTAAACGATCTACGCCACTTGATCCGCATTCTGTTCAGCTGGTTTTTGAAAGAACATGGCGTAATTCCGGATGAATTGTTCGAGAAACACACTGGTATTGATGTCCATGAGCAATTGGAACACTTGTTTACTCAAACGCTTTCGACGGAACCCAGCCGCAGAAAAGTGTCGAGACTGCTGGCACCGTTGCAAAGCGCATTTCATGCTGCTCCGTTTTTAAATGGATCATTGTTCAACAATGACCGAAACTTACTCCGCACAAAGCTGAAGGACGTCGACTACATACAGGGAGGTGAATTCGAAAGTGGACTCTTCAGCATTCTCAAACGATACGAATGGACGCTGACTGAACATGACGATGTAAGATCCGACACAGCACTCGATCCAAGCATGATTGGGAGCATATTCGAGCGATTCATAGCGTTAGCCCAGAGCATCACGCCTAGTCCACTAGCTCGTCAGCCGGACGGAACTTACTACACACCCAAAGACGTGACGGATGAGATGGTGTGCGATGCTCTTGCGCACGATTTGTCGGAAAATGTCGGGGGGGGGGGTATAATAAAGTTTCAAGATGCACTGAATTTACTCCATCCGCGCGAAAGCGACTTAGCTAGTAATACGGACCTAGACGGCCCACTTAGAGAAGAAGTAATAAAGAGACTTCGGTCAGTTACGGTACTAGATCCATGTACAGGTAGCGGGGAATTCATCGTATCCACGCTAAACACATTAAGACGCGCAGAACGACGCCTATTAAACGAGAAATACGATGATATTGGGCGTGTCAATGACGCGATCGCTAACCAGCTCTTCGCAGTAGATGTACACCCGATGGCTGTCCAAGTCACTCGATTTCGATTCTATCTTGCGATGATTGGCACGCGATTAACACTTCAACCCAATGAGCCATTACACCCTTTTCCTAATCTCGAGACACGGATAACAGCCGCTAATTCGCTCGCAACCCGATTCGCAGACGAATTTAACTCGGATCTCGGCTCGTATATGAGCGACGCGGATATGTTGGAGTGGCGAGAGGTGAGAGATTCCTATACCTACACTCATAGTCCCGTTGAGAAAAAGAAGCTTCAAAAAATCGAAGAACAGGTGCGCCGAAGACTACAAAAAAAACTGAGTTTCGCAATGTCTCACGTAAAAGAATGGTTGGAAAATGAATCGCTCGGGAACGAGAGCGTTGTTGCCCAATGCGGATTGCCGTTGCTGTTTGGTCGTGAGAAATGGGATATCGTAATTGGTAATCCTCCCTATCAATCGCCGACTATTGAAGAAAAGAGTCTTGCTCAGCAATACGGGTACGACACAGCTAAATGCGGGAATCTCTACTGTCTTTTCGTCGAACTGGGAGTCAATCTCATCGGAAGCAAGGGAAATCTAACCATGGTTGTTCCGCATTCGATATGTTTCGCGAATCAAAAACAGAGATTACGCAATGTGTGCAGGAAACACTCAGCATCCATTCATCTTCGAACCTATAACAATCGACCTACCCCGGTCTTCCCACCTCATCCGTTTATCAAAGGTGGGCATCAAG
This sequence comes from Pseudomonadales bacterium, assembly GCA_022822135.1. Lineage (GTDB taxonomy): Bacteria > Pseudomonadota > Gammaproteobacteria > Pseudomonadales > Azotimanducaceae > Bin55. The sequence goes on along the minus strand of JAJECH010000059.1, from coordinate 76,193 downwards.
GCGCACAAAATGTTCAAAGAGTGACCGTGATGTCATTATTAGAGGGTAATGGGACTACAACGCAACCCAAAGTCTATGCATCGTGTTACATTGGTTTACACGAAGCGAGGAGGAAGGAGATACTACGTCACAGACCTTCATGCCTTCAACCTAAGTCTGATCAATGGACCATGGCAGGTACGAAACCCCTCGCTCGATTGCTTGAGGCAATGAGTACTCGTGACTCAGGCGAGACTTTAACTCATAAGTCCCGACAGATTACCTTTCCTCCGACCGCAGGTTACTTCCTTACTTGTTTACCGCAGGAAATCCTCGATTCACCTAGACGAAAAGCTGTTCGTTTCCCAAACGATAAGTTCTTCTACCCTCGTATTGCCCTGTTCAATTCAACAGTTTTCCACGCGTATTGGCTGATGGTTGGAGATGCATTCGATGTCCTTCACAATCTCTTTGAATCAGTTCAAATTCCCCCGCGCTGGGTTTCTGACCCCGAGTTGAGAAAAACCGCAAGTTCAATTGGAAGGAAGTTCTGTAGCAAAGCAATACTCAATACCTCGAGAACGGTTTTACGGCGTCACGACAAAGAATTCCCGAATTTCGACTTCCAGTCTCACGTACCTGAAGTCGTTCGTGCTGCCGATGAAATCTGTATTGACGGTTATGGACTAACGAGAGACAAGAAAAAACTCCTGAACCAAATTAGGAAGGTTCGGGATTTTCGTACTTGGGATCTGTAGCTCCCAGGCAATGATCGTACTACGAGCTATTCTTGACCAGACAGTCTTAAGTCATTGACTTCTGGTATCGACTGAAATTGAAGTACGCCTGCGCTGTACCATATTGCATAGCAGTCATTTCGCCGAGTTTTCGGTGACTCGGACCTGGAAATCCGACTCCGCAGTTTGACGAAAGTTAATTAAGATCGTTTCAACTTTTTCAACAGTGCCGCGATTTGTGCTAGCAACGATGAGATGAACGCAGCTTTGACGATCATACATCGATTACGGTCCAACTGGATCTCGATGTTGTCGATTGAAACACTGAAATGATAATCTATTGGCTTTGCTCGGTTCGATCCTAAACATGACACTATGCCAGCACCCCGTCTTAACCGAGCGAGTCACTAGGTTAATACGCAGCTTCGGTTCGAGAAATGAAAGCCCAACCACACGAAGCGAGGAAATCCGCAGACTGGCAAACCAGCATCGAACGCTTGAGAAAGCAGATTCATGGATGGTTTGCAGCAAACCCGAGTTGCGCGAGTGCCGTATACAGTATTGCACTCTTCGGGTCGAGAGCCGTTGGTCGAAGTGACCCAACGCTCTCTGACTGGGATCTCTTTCTTATTTGCAACGACGATGCACCCGACGGACCGTTGCCTTCTGATGAAATGCGGATTTTTGAAGGGTGTGCTCTCGAGTGGCATCTCGATACCGTTTCCGGATATTTAGATGGACTAAAAGCATCGTCGCTCAGTTTAAGTCGTGCTGTTGAACGATTTGGCATTCCTCTGTACGGATTCATCCCACGCTCTCTCGAAGAGCACAAACTAGAAAAACAGGACAGCATGAACCTAAGCCAATTGAACGGTTCGTTACAAGGCATAACCACCTTTGGCGCTGCTCTCGTTCCACAGGTCAAGACCTGTCTCGCGCGTCGGCGAAAAGGAATTTCGACCAAGACTAGAAAAGGCGAACCATACTTGCCAGAACTCTTCAAATTCTCTTCCAATTTCGCAGAGCACGTTAGCAAACTCATCGTGTCGTTTCGTGACATTACGCCGTCTTCGATCCATGATTTGACGGAACTTGCGTTACATCTCGATTCGGACGATCCGTATCGCGACCGAATTGCCGATCTAAAGGGCGCAACTGCCGATGGGAATATAGCGATGTTTGCTGATCCGTCGCGATCGCCTGAGAAGATACAGGACGAGCCCGTCAGTTGCAGCATTAAGAGATCCGTCGCTTCAATTCAATTGCTGCGTGACTTCTTAGTAGACCGTGGATCAGACTTTGCGGTTGAGCATGAATCTGACGAGACGATCAGCGACCTTGATGATTTCATTGAGACATGGAGAAGGGGGGTTGAGAAAGAACTGAGCGCTGCATTTGCGGAAAATCCATCGGAGAAATGGGTAGGCAGCATGGCGCAAGATGCGAGCGCGATCAGCCGTTTGCTCAGAGATCTCTATGAGCGATCGCAACCACAACGGGTCTAAGGAGTTTCTTGTCTGAGGTGCATTCTGCATCAGAGACTCGATGTCAAACGCACGCTGTGCGTCGATCTCACGCACTTTACGAATGACTGAAGGCGAGCTACTCTCGATTAGCTAGATTCAAACCATTGATTTGAATCGACTGAAAATGAAGTGCGCTTGCGTTGTATCAAATCGCAATGCGGTCGTTTCGGCAAGTTTTCGAAGATTCGGGCTTGAAAATCTGACTCCGCAGTTTGGCGAAAGTAATTTAAGATTGTTCCAAGTGAGCGAAAGTTGCCGCGATTTGTGCGAGCATTTATAGGATGAACGGAGCTATAACCAGTGCATCGTCCGCGGTCCAATCTTGTTCTCTTGGTTGTCGACTAAAAATGCAATCATCATCAGACGTCCTCGCTTGCTTCAATCTTGAAAATGACACCAAGCCCACACCTATTCGAAACCGCGTGATTCACCTAATCAAAATGCTGCTTCGGATCGAGAAATGAACCCACAATCACAAGAAGCAGGGCAATCCGCAAACTCGCAAGCCAGCATCGACCGCTTGAGAAAGCAGATTCATGGGTGGTTTGATGCGAATCCGAGTCGTGCGAGCGCTATATACGGAATCGCACTCTTCGGGTCAAGAGCGATTGGTCGAAGTGACCCCACGCTCTCTGATTGGGATCTGTTTCTCATTTGTAACGACGATGCACCTGACGGACCGCTGCCATCTGATGAATTACGGATTTTTGAAGGGTGCGCTACTGAGTGGCATTTAAATACCGTTTCGGGATATTTAAAGGGACTGAGCACTTCGTCGCTCAGTTTAAGCCGTGCCGTCGAACGATTTGGCATTCCGCTATACGGTTCCATCCCACGTACTCTCGAAGAGCACAAAGTACAAAAGCAGGATAGTATGAATTTGAGCCAATTGAACGGTTCGTTATTGGGAATTACCGCCTTCGGCGGCTCTCTCGTTCTATATATCAAAGCCTATCTCGCGAGTCAAAGCATAGGATTTCCGTTACGGACGACCAAAGGCGAACCGTACGTACCAGAACTATTCAAGCACTCCTCTAACTTCGCTGAGCATGTCAGTAAACTCATCGTGTCGTTTCGTGGTATCACGCCGTCTTCAGTTCATGATTTGATTGAACTTGCATTGCATCTAGATATGGCTGATCCGTATCGAGATCGAATTGCTGCACTAAACGGCGCAACTCATGATGGGAACATAGCGTTGTATGCTGAACCGTCGCGCTCACCGGAAAAGGTTCAGGACGAACCCGTCAGTCGCAGCATCGAAAGATCTGTCGATTCAATTCAATTATTGCGTGACTTCTTGATTGACCACGGAGCAGACATTACGATTGAGATCGAGTCCGATGAGACCATACGCAAACTCGAGTATTTCATAAACAGATGGAACGCGGGGGTTGAGAAGGAACTGAACGCTGCATTTTCGGAAAATCCATCGGAGCAATGGATAGGCAGCATGGCGCAAGATGCGGGTACGATCAACCGATTGCTCAGTGATCTCTATGAGCGATCGCAGCAAGTCTAGCGATCTTCTTGAATGAGGTGTGTTTAACTTTGGCGACACAACGAGAAACGCACACCTTGCGTCGCATCTCACGCACTTTGTAAATAACTGAAGGCGAGCTATTCTCGATCAGATAGTTAAAGTCATCGACTTCTAGTATCGACTGAAATTGAAGTGCGCTTGCGTTGTATCAAATCGCAAAGCGGTCATTTCGACTTGGCGGGTTTTCGGTGATTCGGAATTGAAAATCTGACTCCGTGGTTTGGCGAAAGCGATTTAAGGTTGTTTCAAGTTTTGCACGAATTGTCACGATACGTGCTAGCAACTATGGCATGAACACAGCTTTGACGATCATACATCGTCTACGTCCAACGGGCTCTCGATGTTGTCGATTCAAACACTGAAACGCTCATCTCATGGCTTTGCTCGGTTCGATCCTGAACATGACGCTAATCCTGGACCTTTTCCTAACCATGCGACTCACCCAATCAAAGTGCTGCTTCGGATCGAGAAGTGAACGCACAATCACACGAAGCACGGCAATCCACTGACCCGCGAGCCAGCATCGATCGCTTGAGAAAGAAGATTCATGGATGGTTTGCCGAAAACCCGAGTTCCGCGAATGCAGTCTACGGAATTGCACTCTTCGGGTCGAGAGTGGTTGGGCGAAGTGACCACACGCTGTCTGACTGGGATCTGCTTCTCATTTGCCATGACGATGCAACCGACGGACCGCTGCCTTCTGATGATTTGCTGATTTTTGAAGGGTGCGCTACTGAGTGGCATATGCATACCGTTTCGGGATATTTAGATGGACTGAACGGATCGTCGCTCGGTTTAAGTCGTGCGGTCGAGCGATTTGGCATTCCACTATACGGTGCCATCCCTTGTTCTCTCGTAGATCAAAGAGAAGAAAAGCTGGACCGCTTGAGTCTGAGTCAATTGCATGATGCGTTACTAGGCATTACCGCCTTCGGCGCTGATCTTGCGACACACGTCAAGACTTGCGTTTTGGCTCAAGATGAAGGATTTTTGAATCGTACCCGCCAAGGCGAACCTTATGTACCGCAACTATTCAAGTATTCGTCTAACTTCGCTGAGCATGTCAGCAAACTCATCGCGACGTTCCGTGAAATTACCCTGTCTTCGATTCATGATTTGACTGAACTTGCATTACATCTCAATATGGATGATCCATATCGAGATCGAATCGCAGCTCTAAACGGTGCAACTCGCTCTGGGAATATAGCGTTGTATGCTGATCCGGCGCGCCCGCAGGAAATGGTTCAGGACGAGCCCGTTAGTCGGAGCATTGAAAGATCTGCCGATTCAGTCCGATTGTTGCGTGACTTTTTGGTTCAGCACGGATCAGACATTTCGATCGAGCATGATTCCGCTGAGACAACAGGAAATCTCAAGGGTTTCATACGCTTTTGGCGCAATTTGGTTGAAGAGGAGCTACACGCCGCATTTTTCGAAAATCCATCGGAGCAATGGATAGGCAGCATGGCGCAAGATGCCGGTACGTTCAGCCGTTTGCTCAGTGATCTGTATGCGCGATCTCAAGAGGTCTAGGACGCTTCTTGTCTGAGGTGCATTCAGCATCGTAGACACAACAACGAACTTACACTATGAATCGCGTCTTGCGGGTAGACGTTGGATAGGCGATAGCGACGATGCGCCTTTTAATTTCGTGATGATCGGCTGCGATGCACCTGAGAACGTCGTTTCGGCATTTCAAAATCGATTTTCACAGAAAATGCCGAGGTTTTCGAATCGAAATTCGACCGCCCCAATTGGCTTAAGCAAAGCGCGCCTCGACTGGACCTTCAGTCGAGGCTAGCTTTAAAAATTGAAGTCGTGCTGCCAAGTGAAGCAGTTCGACGAAGAGGTGGTTACTCTGCCGGTGCTTCTTCAGCGGCTGCTTCGCCCGCGCCTTCGTCGGCTGCGGCCTCTTCCGCTGGTTCGAGCTCTGTCATAGGCTCAGCGTCGCCTTCTCCACCGTCTTCAGCTGCAGCATCTTCGGCTGGTTCGAGCTCCGTCATAGGCTCTTCGCCAGCTTCCGCCGCCGCTTCTTCGCCGCCTTCAGCGGCGACCAGCTCTGTAGCTGCTACGGGTTCTGTTTCCTCAGCCGGTGCAGCAGCATCGCCGCCTCCGCCGCCAGTGTCAGCACATCCAATTGCGATAAACGTGCCTAACAGCGCCACTAGCGCAACACGAAGCCAGGATTTGAGTACATCCATTAGAGTGGACCCTCGTAAGTGATAAACGAAGTTAATGCGGGAATTTATATCACGCTTGCCTTCAAATCTGGCGAAATACGCGACGAACATTCAAATACGGTGCAATTCGGCATGTCTCGAATTGTCGTCCAATGCCCATTTCACGACCAAATCGACCCACTTTTTCGACTCATTTAAACAAGGTACGACCTCCAATCGATTACCACCCGCGGTTAGAAATGCGTCGCGTACTTCGTGGGCGATCTCATAGAGAGTTTCAAGGTTGTCGGATATGAAAGAAGGACACGCAACTGCTAGGTTTCGAACGCCACTCTCTGCCAAATGCCTTACCGTGTCGATCGTATATGGCTGTAACCAGTTCGCCGGTCCAAGCCTGGATTGGAACGAGACAGAAGTAGGAATAGAAACAGCGTCGCTGAGTAACTTCGCAGTTCGTAAGCACTGAAATCGGTAGCACGTTGCGTGGCTTGGGTGTTCTACTGCACAGCAATCGCCTGACCTTAGGCAATGACGTTGCGAAGTATCTGCGCGCCGAATGTGTAGTTCTGGTACGCCGTGGAAACTCAACAAGAGATGGTCCACATCGTCGGAGACGTGCTCCTTTAGTAACGCGGTATGAGCATCAATAAAAGCAGGTTCCTCATAGTATGGTCGCGTGATGAGCGTTCGTATATCGACGAATATCGCTTTCAATTGTTCGACCGTGCTTTGATAGGTGCTAGCCGCATATTGAGGGTAGGCCGCTATAACCAATACTTCGTCGCAAGTCGCCTTCAACGACTTGTACGCATCTGCGAAACTAGGCGAACCATATCGCATGCCAATTTCGACCTTAAGCGAGGTTGATTGGCTAACGCACTCAGCGAGAGCTCTAGCGTGATCTCGAAGGGGACCACCAGAGACTGTCCATATCTTGGCATATGCAGCAGCTGAAGCTTTGCTTCGACGTGTCGCAATTGCCTTCACGACAAGGTAGCGTAAGGGACCGGGCAGGGTGATCACACGCGGATCCATGAGGAATTCTTCAAGGTATTCCTTTACTGCGCTTCTCGTAGGAGCTGCTGGTGTACCCAGATTCGTTATTAAAATCCCGCGTCTTCGCGAAGCCACAAAAGAAACCTAATCCAGCAATTAGGCTGGCGTTGTTGATGCATTGAGATATTCGATATGACTGTTATAGTCGATTACGACGCTGGAAATCTACGTAGCGTGCAACGGGCATGTTCCGAAATCGGCGTCCGCGCTGAGATTACATCGGATCCTTCGCGAATTAGGGACGCGGAACGCATCATCTTCCCTGGCGTCGGGCAAGCCAGCACTGCCATGAGGAGTATTCAGAATAGTGGTATCGACCAGGCGATATTGGACGCGTTTGGAACGGGAATACCAATTTTGGGAATTTGCATTGGATTGCAAATCTCGTTGAATCGGTCGGAAGAAGGCGACGTTGAGACACTGGGATTGATTCCAGGTCATGTCAGACGATTCAGAATGCAAAACTCCGAATTGAAAGTGCCTCACATGGGGTGGAACGACGTACAGGTAGCCAAATCCCATCCCATCCTTGATCACGTTCAGACAGGCGATGAGTTTTATTTCGTTCATGCCTACTATCCAGAACCCGAGAATGAAGCGTGCGTGTACGCACGGGCTGAATACGAGTCAACGTTTTGTTGTGCACTCGGATTAAGGAACTTTTTCGGTACGCAGTTCCACCCGGAGAAGAGCGGTCGCGTAGGCTTAGAGCTCATTCGTAACTTCATGTCTTGGGACGGCACCGTTGCTTAGCAAGCGCGTCATAGCGTGTCTAGATGTTCGGGACGGCAAACTCGCAAAGAGCATTAAGTTCGTGAACACCAAGGACATTGGTGATCCCGTCGAGAAAGCGCGGGAGTACTATCTTGACGGACTCGACGAATTGGTGTTCTACGATATTACGGCTTCGAGCGATCGTCGGAAGATCATGCTTGAGGTCGTTGAGCAAGTTGCACAGGAGGTTTTTATTCCGCTATCAGTCGGTGGCGGTGTGCGCGACGTACAAGATGCGACGGACCTGCGCTTGGCGGGTGCGGAAAAGATCAACGTGAATACTGCAGCGGTCGAACGACCAGAATTGATCAGCGAATGTGCCGATGCCATCGGTAGTCAAAATGTCGTTCTGTCGATGGACATAAAACGGGTGGGTGAAAATAAAGTTCAACCATCAGGATACGAAATCGTTACGCACGGTGGTCGTACCGATACAGGGCTGGATGCGCTAACATGGGCGACGGACGGAGAGAAATCAGGGGCTGGCGAGCTTGTCGTGAATTCGATTGATGCCGACGGTACACTTGATGGGTATGAGCTTACACTAACGCGAATGATCAGTGAAGCCGTGAGAATCCCGGTTATTGCCTCTGGTGGTGCAGGGAAACCGAACCACTTGCGAGACGTATTAACTAAGGGCAAGGCCGATGCCGCATTGGTCGCTTCTATGGTCCACTACGGGACATATCGAGTGAGTGAACTCAAAAATTACCTTCACAAAGAAGGCATTAAGGTACGACGCTCATGGTAATGCATGCCATAGAAATTGTGGACGGTGAGTTGGTCTGGCAAGAAACCGAAAAACCAGCACCTGGGTTCGGGGAGGTCTTGATCAAGGTCCACGCCACGGCCGTCAATCGTGCGGATCTTTCGCAGGTCGGAGGAGGATACCCGCCACCACCTGGAGCTTCAAACATACTTGGCTTAGAGTGCAGTGGAACCGTCGTTGAGGTTGGTGACCAGGTCGGTTCCTACGAAATAGGAGACGAGGTTTGCGCGTTATTGTCTGGCGGCGGTTACGCGGAATATGTCAATGTCCCCGCAGGTCAGGTTCTGCCAAAACCTGATCGATTAAACCTCGTTGAAGCCGCAGCGTTACCAGAAGTATTCGCGACGGCCTATTTGAATATCTTTATGGAAGCCAGTGCATCTGTTGGCGAGAGTGTTCTACTACACTCAGGAGCGAGTGGCGTTGGAACCGCAGCGATTCAACTCTGCAAGGCGTTCGGTAATCCTTGTTTCGTTACCGTTGGCTTCGATGCAAAGGTCCGAGCTTGTCAGAAGCTGGGTGCGACGGCTGGTTGCAATCGACGCGTCGAGGACTTCGAAGCGCGCGTACTTGAATGGACCGGCAACATGGGCGTGGATGTAATCCTCGACCCTGTAGGAGGTCGTTACCTCGCGTCGAATCTACGTTCCCTCGCGGTTGACGGACGCTTGGTTGTGATCGGGCTGATGGGCGGCGCGAACGCAACATTGCCCCTCGGTCAAATGATGGTTAAACGGCAACGGGTGATCGGTTCAACACTTCGAGCGCGTTCAATCGAAGCGAAGTCGAAGGTCATGGCTCAGTTACGTGAGAGAGTGTGGCCACGCATTGAAGAAGGCGACGTCAACGCGATCGTCGACCACACAATTCCGATTGAGAATGCGCAAGAGGCGCACGATTTATTACGCACGGACCAAACGATCGGAAAGGTAGTACTCGTCGCGGAGTGACTGAATCCTCAGTGGACGGGATTTGACCACGCCTTGGATACGCTGACGTCAATCGGTACCGATCGTATTCAGCTGCTCTTCAAGAACGCGGAGTTGCGACTCATAGGTTGATCGACGATCTCGTTCCTTTGCTACAACGTCCTCGGGCGCACGCGCGACGAAATTTTCGTTATTGAGCTTCCGGAGAGATTGCTCCAGATCCGTGGTCAACCGATCGATTTCTTTTTGTAATCGTTTCATTTCCGCCTCGCGTTCCGCATCATCTTCAAACGGTAACGTGATACTTAGATGCCCGACGACTTGTGTTGAACCGATCGGGACCGTCTCACCGCCGAGCAGCTCCAAACTGTCGACTTTCGCGAGTCGGGCGAGAGGAACGCGAGTTTCTTCGGCAAAATCCCGATCAGCCTCCGTATGACCCGTGATTTGAACGGTGACTTGGTTTCCGGGTGGAACTTGACGAACACTTCTAAGGTTGCGAATCGCGGTAACGATGTCTTGAAGCCACGCAATTGCCTGCTCTGCGTGTTCGTCTAATTGAAAATCACCTTCGCTTGGATACTCTGCAACCATGATCGTGTCCGAGTTCTTACCACAGAACGGCGCGATTTGCTGCCAGATGGTTTCCGTGATGTAAGGGACCAATGGATGTAGTAACCGCATGAGCGACTCAAGCACGACGACCAATGTTGACTGCGCGGCAATGTACGAGTCCGAGCCTTTTTCTTCATTGAACAAAATAGGCTTCGTTAGTTCTAGATACCAATCGCAGTATTCATGCCATGCGAATTGATAAAGCTGCTGCGCAAATCGATCGAAGCGATAGTCAGTAACTGCTTCCCGCGAAGCTCGTATGACTCTTGCTAGTTGTGACTTAATCCACCGGTCGGCAAGACTCTCATTCCCAGAGGCAACTCGAAAATCGGTGTCGACGTTCGTGAGTACGAACTTAGTTGCGTTCCACAGCTTATTGCAGAAAAAATGGTATCCCTCGACTTGCTGCAGGTCGAACGGATAACTGCTCTGACCCGGCGACGCGATCGCACTGAACGTGAAACGAAGTGCGTCGGTACCGTAGGACGGAATTCCATCGGGGAAATCTCTTCCTGTATCTCGAGCGATTTTCTCCGCCAAACTCGCTTGGGTGAGGTTCGCCGTACGCTTTGAAACGAGCGCTTCACATGTGACCCCATCGATCACGTCGATGGGGTCAAGCCCATTGCCTTTCGTTTTCGTCATCTTCTGTCCGTGCTTGTCGCGGACGAGCCCATGAACATAGACCTGCTTGAACGGAACGTTGTCCGTAAAACGAAGGGTCATCATGATCATCCGAGCAACCCAAAAGAAAATGATGTCGTGCCCTGTGACGAGTACATCCGTTGGGTGAAATTTGCTCAAGTCGGGTGTTTCATCTGGCCAACCCATGGTGGCGAAGGTCCATAGTGCACTTGAAAACCATGTATCGAGGACATCTTGATCGCGTGAAAGTTGAACTGAGTCATCAAGGTTGTTCTTGGCACGGGCGTCACTTTCGCTCCGACCAACGTAGACGTTGCCGTCGTCGTCATACCAGGCTGGAATCTGGTGACCCCACCAAAGTTGACGACTAATGGCCCAGTCCTTGATTTCTCGCATCCAGCTGAAGTAGACGTTCTCCCATCGCTTGGGTTCAAATCGAATCCGACCGCTTTCGACCGCTTCAATCGCTGGATCCGCGAGATCTTTAATCGCGACGAACCACTGATCCGTAAGCCAAGGTTCAAGGATCTCGCCTGAGCGTTCACCGCGCGGAATTTGGACCGTGTAGTCCTCTCTCGTTTCCAATAGACCAAGCGAGTCGAGTTCCGAAATGACCTTGTCACGTGCGGTAAATCGATCCATGCCTCTGAATCGTTCCGGAACGTTCTCGTTTAAATGCGCGGTACTAGTGAAGATGTTGATGAGTTCGAGATCGTGTCGTGCACCGATCTCATTGTCGTGAAAATCATGTGCTGGCGTGATCTTCAAGCACCCTGTTCCAAATTCAGGATCGACGTATTCGTCCGCAATAATCGGTAGCTCGCGATCGACAAGTGGAAGCGTCACGGTCTTGCCAATCAAGTCTTGATATCGTTCGTCATCGGGGTGAACTGCTACGCCAGTATCCCCTAACATGGTTTCCGGACGAGTCGTAGCTACGATGAGATAGCTTTTACCGTCTTGTGTGAGCGAGCCATTGGTAAGTGGATAGCGCAAGTGCCAGAGCGAACCGTTCTCATCTTCGCTTATGACCTCAAGATCCGAAAGCGCGGTTTCCATCGACGGATCCCAATTCACGAGTCGCTTGCCGCGGTAGATGAGACCATCGTCATAAAGCCTCACGAAGACTTCTAGCACGGCGCGACAAAATCCTTCATCCATCGTGAACCGCTCACGGTCCCAATCGACGGAAGAGCCGATACGGCGCATTTGTTGCGTGATCGTGCCGCCTGCTTGGTCTCGCCACTGCCATACGCGATTCGTGAATTCCTCGCGTCCGAGTTCTGCTGGTGAAGTACCCGCTGCGCGTAGTTGCTCTGTGACAACCATTTGGGTTGCGATACCCGCATGGTCGGTACCTGTTTGCCAAAGCGTCTCTCGACCGTCCATCCGGTGAAAGCGAGTCAGCAAGTCCATGATGGTGTGCTGAAACCCGTGCCCAAGATGTAACGTGCCGGTGACGTTTGGTGGCGGGATGACGATGGAGTACGGTTTACCGTTACCACGTGGTGCGAAGTAACCGTTCCCTTCCCATTTCTGGTAGATGTCTTGTTCGATGCGCCGTGGATCGTATTTAGGATCCAGCTGCGGCTGTTTGCTCATGTTTCGTGCAACCAGTCGTAGCCTACAAGAAAGCTCCTTTTGAGAGCTGGTCGTGAGGCGTTTTAAGTAAGGTTGTTGACGCAGAAAGTCAACAAAGCGTTTCTATTCTATCTAGTCGAATGAGAAACGCTTACGCGTGAATTTATCTCGGGAGTTTGTCGAAACAAAAACGGTCCGCGAGCGTTCGCTCGCGAACCGTTTTCTTAAGACGTTACGCTACGTCAAATCGGTCAAGATCCATGACCTTCGCCCAAGCAGTGGCGAAGTCACTTACAAAGTGTTCGCCAGCATCATCACTGCCGTAAACCTCCGCGAGCGCTCGCAGTTGCGAGTTCGAACCGAAGATCAGGTCGACACGAGATGCGGTCCACTTGAGTTCGCCCGAAGAACGATCACGACCTTCGAAGGACATTTCGTCTTCAGAAGCGTCCCATTGGGTCCCCATATCCAGAAGATTGGTGAAGAAATCGTTCGAAAGCGTGTCCGTACGACTCGTAAGTACCCCTTGCGCAGAACCTTTGTGATTCGCGTTTAGTACACGCATTCCACCCACGAGCACCGTCATTTCCGGCGCCGTCAGACCGAGGATCTGCGACTGGCCAATCAGCCTATGCTCAGGTGATGCGCCGTTCGCTTGGCCAGCGTAATTTCGAAATCCATCGGTCATTGGTTCGAGGACCGCGAAGGATTCTTCGTCCGTCTGATCCGCCGATGCGTCGTTGCGACCCGGCGTGAAGGGTACGACAACGTTGTGACCACCATTGTTTGCGGCCTTTTCAATCGCCGCGCAACCGCCTAAGACGATCAGGTCAGCTATCGATACGCGTTTGTTGCCACCGGATGACTCATTGAATGATGTTTGAATCCCTTCAATGACGTCTAACGTCCGAGCGAGACGATCAGGTTCGTTAACTTCCCAATCGTTTTGTGGTGCTAATCGAATCCGTGCGCCGTTTGCTCCGCCACGTAAGTCCGTACTGCGGAACGTACATGCAGAAGCCCACGCGGTCGTGACGAGATCGGAAATCGACAAGCCGGATTCGAGGAGCTTGCTCTTTAACGAATCAATGTCCTGTTGATCAACGAGCTCATGGTCGACGTCTGGAATTGGATCCTGCCAAATCATCTGCTCATCAGGTACTTCAGAGCCTACGTAGCGCGATCGAGGTCCCATATCACGGTGTGTGAGTTTGAACCAAGCGCGTGCAAAAGCATCCTGCAATTGATCAGGATTTTCGTGGAATCGTCGCGAAATGGGCTCATAGATCGGATCCATTCGCATCGCCATATCGGCCGTGGTCATGATGGGGGCATGGCGTTTGTCGGGATCGTGCGCATCTGGTACCGTATCAGCACCAGCACCGTCCTTGGGAATCCATTGGTGCGCACCAGCTGGACTCTTCGATAACTCCCACTCGTACCCGAACAACGTATCGAAATAACCGGTGTCCCATTGCACGGGATTCGGTGTCCATGCGCCTTCGATACCACTGGTGATGGAATCACTTCCGTTGCCATTTCCGTGTGCGCTCTTCCATCCCAAGCCTTGCTCTGCGATGTCGGCTCCTTCGGGTTCTCTACCAACCAGACCTTCATCACCGGCGCCGTGGCACTTTCCGAACGTGTGTCCACCTGCGACGAGCGCGACAGTTTCTTCATCGTTCATCGCCATACGTCGGAACGTTTCTCGTATGTCACGTCCGGAAGCGACAGGATCAGGCGTTCCGTTCGGACCTTGCGGGTTGACATAAATCAGACCCATCTGAACCGCACCGAGTGGAACTTCAAGGTCGCGATCGCCGCTATAACGCTCGTCGCCTAGCCATTCGTTCTCGGATCCCCAGTAGATGTCCGCTTCTGCTTCGTAAATGTCTTCGCGACCACCGCTGAAGCCAAACGTTGTACCACCCATCGACTCGATGGCGCAATTACCTGCAAGGATCATTAGATCGGACCATGAGAGCTTTCGACCGTACTTCTGCTTGACTGGCCATAGAACTCTGCGCGCTTTGTCGATATTGGCGTTGTCCGGCCAGCTATTCAGTGGTGCAAACCGAAGTGTTCCAGTTCGCGCGCCGCCGCGTCCGTCGCCGATGCGATACGTACCGGCACCATGCCACGCCATGCGAATGAACAATGGTCCGTAGTGACCATAGTCTGCCGGCCACCACGGTTGTGATGTGGTCATTGCATCAATGACATCCTGCTTCACTGTTGGCAGATCCAGTGTGGCGAATTCCTTCGCGTAATCAAAGGAATCGTCCATCGGGTCAGATGCCGACGAGTGTTGGTGTAGTAAATCTAGCCGGAGCTGATTAGGCCACCAATCGCGATTTGAAACATGCTGACGGCCTGTGGATTGACCGCCGAATGGGCATTCCGCCTCACTCATATTGTCCCCCTAGTTTGTGCTGAATTAGCTTGACGATGCAAGCATAACCAAAGCTCGTGTTCTATCAAAGCGATTAATAATTGTTGTTACAATCGTAAAACACGAACATAGTTAGGTACTTGAAAAATGAAGCGTCTACCGACACTAAAGCAACTTCAGTACCTTGTTGCGCTCGCAGAAACCCGTCATTTTAGGCGTGCCGCTGAACTCTGTTTTATTACGCAGTCAACACTTAGCGCCGGGATTCGTGATTTAGAGTCCGTCCTAGAGGTCGAGGTGGCGGAACGCACGAATCGGCAAGTTTTACTAACCCGCGTTGGTGAGCGCATTGCTGAAAAGGCACGCGAGCTCCTGCGGGACGCCGAGGACGTCATGGACATTGCGCGAGCTAGTCGTGCACCAATGACCGGTGAGATACGTTTAGGTGTCATTCCGACGATTGGGCCTTTTTTCCTACCGACCGTGATGCCAGCGCTTCGGGCTAGGTTTCAAGGTTTGAAGCTGTACTTGAGAGAAGACCGGACGCTTCAACTGCTCTCTCGACTTGCTGATGGCGAACTCGATCTAGCCGTGATCGCGCTGCCATTCGACACGGGTGATTTTCGCGTTGAAGTCCTCTTCGAGGACGAGTTGCTTTTGGCGTGTGCGCGGAATCACCCGTTGGCGGGGAAAGAAGCCATTGATCTCGAATCGCTTGACATCGATCAGTTGATATTGTTGGAAGAAGGCCACTGCCTTCGCGACCAAACGCTCGAATTTTGTCCCGATCGTAATCTAAGAACCAGTAGCCCGTTTGAAGCCACGAGCCTGCATACGCTCGTGCAAATGGTTGCAGCCGACATCGGTGTAGCCCTCATACCTAAGCTTGCTGTCGACGCTTCTATCACAAACGGAGCGAACGTCGCACTTGCGCGCACAAAGATGCCTGCGTTTCGTCAAATCGGCGTCGCTTGGCGGTCGTCGTCGCTTCGGACGCAGGACTTTCAAACACTTACGCGGTTTTTCAGAGAAATATTCACACGACTTAGTTAGAGGTATGGCTGCGGGATCCTTGGCTTGATTAGGCGAAAGACCTTGGATGAGTGAGTTGTTGACGTGCCAATCCCGTGAGAGCCCTCAGATCTCCAAACCTTCTAAAATCGTTTCCACTATGGATCGACATATCCCAATGACGCCTCACTCGCGAGTGCTCTTGGAACACCGTGAAGAGCTTCTCGATGAGGCAAAACGATGTGACTTAACCAATGTGCGGGTGTTCGGTTCGATGGCCCGTGGCGACGCGGACGAGCATAGCGATATCGATCTTTTAGTATCGGTAGTTCCTAATTCGAAGCTGGGGTTTGGACTTTTTGGGCTGCCGGCGCTCGTGGAAAAACTAACTGGGCGAAGAGTCGATATGTTGTTCGACGAGCAGCTAGAGCCGAAGCCCGGGGATTTGCCGTCCCGGGCAATGGTGCGAATGTCAATTCTGGAGGACGCGGTCCCATTGTGAAGGCGTCTCCTTTAGAACGGGATGTGATAGAGCTTGAGTTTATCCCACACTTCGTAAAAACCGTCCTTCGAACCAAGGAGCAGTCACAAATTGGGGAGAAACGCTTGATCGGCAAAATACCGGTGAGTTCTTAGCACGGAACCGATACCAGTCGTCGAAAACGAGTTGGATTAGCGAATGGAATCGCGGTCTGCCGAGTTTTTGTGAGTTTGAGTGCGCGTCACTTTGCAATGTTGTCACACGCATCTAAACTTTCAACTATTAATACCCCTCGGTTTTCCACCCAATGGGACTGAACGGTGACCGAGAAATATCACCCCAGGGACGCTTCGGCGTCCCTGAATCTATCTTGAGCAGCAAATTTCATGTCGGTCCAAGACCTAACGTTGGTCGGAGGTAGTCGCGTAAGGGTGTTCGTTGACTTCTGGCACTATACGTCACGTCGACAGCGAATTTCGTAGCGACTGGTGCAAGATAGGACCTGTTCTCGCTGAAGCTCCTGGCCAACGTATTACCTCCGAATCTCCCGTTCAATATCAAGTTCTAAATTTCTAAGGTTCGTACGATCCGTCGAGTGAACACGCTAGAGTCGGGTGGAGAAATTCTGGCGTAGGCTTTCTGTTAGCTCGAGGGTCTCAGCCTTGAAGAGTGCACTAATGCGAGGTTCTCGTCACGCGGCTACAACGTCGCATTCTTGAATATCTTCGCGTCTTTGCGTGCAATTTCGAAAGCGGTCTTCCCTTTTTTATTCGTGATCGTTGGATCAGCGCCCTTAGCCAATAATGCTTCTGCTGCTTCGACCATACCTTCGTATGTAGCGCGGTGCAACGGCGTGCGACCTTTTTTATCTTGCGTATTCAAATCAGCACCTGCGTTAGCTAGCAAACTGATGACATCGGCATGGTTTAGTTCTGCTGCAAGCTGCACTGGTGTCCGGTGTGAGCGATTGAGTGCGTTCGAATCAGCGCCCTGACTCAGTAATAACTGGGTTGTCTCTGCCGCGCCTGCGCGCGCAGACCAATGCAACGCCGTCATGTCAAACTCAAGCGCTTTGCGAGCTAATGCAGCATCTTCCGCAAGGAGCGCTTCGACGCGAGTTACATCATCTAACGCACTGGCGCTACCAATGTCGTAGTAAGCACCATCCGCGATTAGCAATTCAGCGACCGTTCGATGTTCTTCCGGCGTCCCGAGCTTCGGTGGCGACACGGCTTCCTGGAGCGATGTCTCGCCACGTTCACCATTGCTCTTAATTCGTAATTCATGGTGTTTGCCAACGCCGTATTTGATGAGTAGAGACGTTAATGGAACAGATCCTCGATAAGCTGCCCAATACATCAGTGAGATGTTGTCCGGCCAGCCTACGTGCGGTTTCTTAACAGAAACACAGGTAGCGTCAACGACGCCGGCCTCGAATAGCGCTTGTAACGAGTCCACCGCATCTGCCCAGGCAGCTTCGTGCATGGTGTTGTAGACGTCTTGAGCCATGCGGAATGGCACGTTGTGTTCAAGTAAAAACGCGATTGCAGGACCGCAACCTTTCATTCCGATGATCGTGTTGAGCAGACGCGGTCCAATGGTCTCTAGCACTCGAGGATGTTGGCTGAGGATTTCGCTCATACGCTGTGGGTTTGGGAAGCCTTGCCACTGTCCGGGACTTACGCCAATCGCTGCGATGATCATCCCTCGCTCCGGCTCACTTAGCTCATGATGGGGTTCATCTCGATGAAAGAAATCAGACTGAAATCGTCTGATCGGATCGACAACTCGCATCTCGATTAAAGATCCTTAGCCTAGCTTGATCGTGTGGTGCTGAACTGTGCAGTTCAACTGTTCATAGTGATTATGGCGAGCTCGTGCAGAATCCGATTCGTTCGGCATGACAATCTCGAAAATACGCTCGAACTTTCCGGCGATCGCAACCGCTTGATCCGTCAGGTTTATTAGAACGTAATGACTATCGTCAGGCAATTCACTGTGAACACGAACGAGATTTTGATGGGCGGGTCGCTCGGCGCCATGTATATGTGGAATAAACCGATCGGGAGGAAATTCCCATAGTAGCTCGTCAATCCTCTTGGAGTCCTCCTCTTTAGCCGTCAAAATGAACACAGTCTTCGCCCTTTCATACGCTTGTGACGCGAGACGGCATGCTGTCTTGAATTTCGCGTCTACATCAACACGATCAAGTTGGTAGAAGCTCACACTCGCGAGTTCGATATCGTTCTTCAATTCGTGTGTCTAAACTGTTTATTTGCTAGCGCCAATTTTCGCTGATTGTTCTGTGTATGAAACAAGCACAATTCAGAGTTCCATATCAGATTCTGCTGCGTTTTTTTGAAGAAGATGTGTCGCTCTTCAACCTTCGTTTTAAACGCGAAGAAAGCGACATGCTTCGGGTTCGAGCATAGGAGCTCGCGACACTAAATGATTGATGTCGGAATTGCACCTCGGTACTGTCTTCGTGAACTCCTGGCTGTCTTCGCTGTGGTGTTCTTTGTACTCATGCTTATTAGCCTCGGCAGTCGCTTCACTGGTTATTTACAGGACGCTGCGGCTGGTGAACTCGCACCCGAGGTCCTATGGTTGGTGCTAGCACTCAAGATGCCAGACTTCCTTCAAATCGTCATCCCGTTCAGTCTGTATTTATCGATATTGCTCACGATTGGACGTTTAGACGCAGATAGCGAGATGCCGATCTTCCAGATTGCCGACGTAGGTCCTTTGCGCCTACTGTCGTGGTTCGGGTGGGTGGTTTTCCCGGTCGTCGCGTTTATTGCTTACTTCAGTTTTGTCGTTACCCCGGACGCTCGCGCCAAATTTCTTGACGTGATTACGTCTCAAGAGGTCGTGAGCGAGTTTGATGTCATCAAACCGGATACGTTTCGCACGTTTGATAACGGACAAAGTGTGAGCTACATGGGACAGGTTGACCGCGAAGCAATGACGATCGACGACGTATTTCTGCAAGAACGGACACCGTCTACCGATGTCACCGTGCTGGCTGATCGGGGGCAGTACTACGTAGAACCTGAGACGGGCGTCCGATATCTTGAACTCTTCTCAGGTCATCGTTACGCGCAGAACGATTCAGATCGTGGGTATAGCGTCGCGACGTTCGATAGCATGACGCAACGCGTAGAGATCGAAGCGGTCGATCGCCTAAGAGACGACCCTTCTCGTATTCCGTCGGCTGAGCTCAATCGCAATGACCCTACGGAAAGATTAGAGTGGCATTGGCGCTTAGCGATGCCCATCATGACATTTATTGTCGCATTTATCGCAGTGGGGCTTGGACGAATCAAACCACGCTCAGGTCGTTTCGGAAAAATCCTCCCGGGATTACTCATTTTTGTCGCGTACTACGCGTTAATCCTTGGATCGATGAATCAACTGCAGACCAGTACAACATGGTCTGCGATAGGCTTTTGGCATGTACATCTATTGATGGGCTTAATCGGAATTTACTTCGTGCGCAAGAACTGGCGGCCCATATGAACATCAAGTTGATGGACTGGTACATCGGCAGGACGTTGTTTCTGGCGATGGTCGTCGTGACATTGTGCGGTGGCTTATTGATGTTCGTGTTTACCTTGCTTGATGCTCTGCCTGATGCCGAAGAACAAGGTGGCTTTCTCGCTGCATTAGGTCAAACGATGAGGACTATGCCGAGGAAGATCGAGGAACTAGCGCCATTCGCTATTTTCTTAGGCGTTCTCATTGGGATGGGAAACCTATCTTCGAATTCGGAGCTGACCGTCTTGCGCAGTACGGGAGTTTCGGTAACGCGTTTGTTTGTGTCCTCGTGTATTCCAAGTGTCATCATGATCGTTTTCGCCCAAACACTAATCCCGTTGATGTTCGCAGCGGATGAACGCGGAACGGCGACTCGGAGCAGTCAGATCGCAGGTGCATGGGTTAGAGAAGGCGATACGTTTACGCGTATCGGTTCGATCGATGCGAGCCAGTCGCTGGAAGAGATTTCTCAATACGAACTTGACGACGCAGGTCAATTGATAACGGTTCGGGAAGCAGAATCGGCTCGTGCTAAAGAACAGCAAGAAGGTTGGGACCTCGAAAACGTCACGAATACCGAGTTCAAAGCAGATCGCGTCGCAGTTTCACGACCGCAAACCGCAACGTGGGATACGCCGCGTTCCGCGGATTCCTTGATGAGCGCGTTTACAACTGAGCCACGAAAGATGTCCACTCTACAGCTCTACGAGCAGATTGCGGATCTCCGCGCAGCAGGTGAGGACCCGAAGGAATATCAGATCGAGTTCTGGTTAAAACTCACAAAGCCTCTAAGCGTTCTGGGATTGGTACTTGTCGCGATCGGATTCGTCGTTGGGTCGACGCGTGAAATGGGTATGGGAGCTAGGCTAACGTTTGGGATTGCCGTAGGGTTTGCGTTTCACTATTTTCAAACATTGGTGGCCCCGGTAACCGTCGTTTTCGCACTACCTCCCGCAGTCGCGATCAGCGTTCCCATTGTCATGGTATGGGTAATCGGTTTGGTGTTACTGCGGCGAATCCGATAGAGCCTACTAACAAATCTCTTTCTATAATCGGTCGCCACCTTTAAACCCGTCGTATGTCCGTTAGAACGCGCGTTGCGCCGTCGCCAACAGGTACGCCTCACCTCGGCACCGCATACATCGCGTTGTTCAACAAAGCGTTCGCAGAGCAACAAGGCGGCGACTTCATTCTTCGTATTGAAGACTCTGACGCTGCGCGGAGCTCGAAGCAATCAGAAGCCGACATTCTTGATGCGCTGAAATGGCTGAATCTAGACTGGGATGAAGGACCAGATATCGGCGGGTCGTTAGGACCCTATCGAGTCAGCGAGCGCTTATCAAATTACGAATCTCACGCGGAGGAGTTAATCGGAACGGGTGGTGCGTTTCGATGCTTCTGTACTCCTGAACGCCTTGATGACGTTCGACGCGAGCAACAACGACGTGGAGAAACGCCAAAATACGATGGTCACTGTCTCTCATTGAGCGACGACGAAGTCCGTCGTCGTGTCGATGCGGGTGAACCGCACGTGGTCCGACTACGCGTACCTGAGTCGGGTGATTGTGTCTTTACCGACCAGATTCGCGGTGAGATTTCGATTCCTTGGCAGCAGGTTGATATGCAGGTGCTGGTGAAGTCTGATGGCTTTCCAACTTACCACCTTTGCGCGACGGTCGACGACCACGTGATGGGTATCACGCACATCCTACGAGGCGAAGAGTGGATATCCTCTTGCCCGAAGCATGTGTTGATCTACGACTATTTCGGTTGGCAATTTCAAGAACTGTTCCATCTACCTCTCTTGCGGAATAAAGACCAGTCGAAAATGTCGAAGCGCAAGAACCCCACAGGGATCAACTTCTATCGAGATCGTGGTTATTTACCGGAGGCATTGTTGAACTATCTCGCGACGATGGGGTGGTCGATGCCTGATGAACGCGAGCAGTTCAGTTATGTCGATTTCGTGAAAGACCTAGATCTTGGACGAATCACTCCGAGAGGTCCAGTATTCGATGTAGAAAAGCTGGATTGGCTCAATGGATGCTACATACGTGATTTGTCTGACGATGAGTTCCAAAATCGTTTCGCATCTTGGGCAGGAGACGAGCAACGATTCCGGAAGATCGTTACGATGCTCAAAGCGCGCACGGAAAGATTTGACCAGGTACTACCGCAGGTCGATTACATCGTAGGTGATCGTCAACCGATCGAAAAGGACGCTTTTTCGCATAAATCGCTTTCAGAAGAGGAAGTAGTGAAGATTCTGGATTTCGCGGCGCGTGCTTTAGAAGAACTGTCGTCGTGGGCGAGTGGCGAGATCGGCGAAGCGTTACGAACAACCGCTGAAGAGAGTGGCTATCCGATGCGGGATTTTGTTGCGCCTCTGTTCATCGCGTTATCGGGTCGTAGCGTGGCTTTACCTCTATTCGACTCGATCGAAGTGTTAGGTTTAGAACTCACACGTACCCGTTTGCGCTCCGCAATTGAGATACTCGGCGGAATCTCGAACAAGAAGCTGAAGAAGCTAGACAAAGAGTGGGCTAAGCTAGACCGGGCTTAGCTTCTTCCTTGGACTTTGCGGTTAGAGCAGTGGTAGAAGCTCGCGAAGTCCGTTAACAGCTTTAGTTTCCGCTTCTTCAGCAGCTCTAACGGCTTCTTTTTGAGTTTCCTTCGCTTGCTGAATATCGGAAGCTCGCAACATTGAGTCCGCCGCATCGCGGTAATTGGCAGCGATGTCTTGAATAAGGTCCGCTGATGCCTTCATTGTGCTCGCTAGCTCGTCAAAGTAACTAGCCGCCATCGCCTTGCATTCACCCCAAACGACGGCATTCCACCACGCACCATGCTCGTTGCCATGCCCGTTATCGATGGCTTTGATCCAGTTAGGGTAGGAGGCTGCACCGATGCGATAAAGTTCGCTGTGGCTGCTAGGTGGCGAGCTATCCCAGACGTTGATCGCATACTGGACGGCTGGTTTGAGAACTTCGTGAGGGAAGTCTCTGACCGAATCATTCGTCGATACAGCGAATGCTGTGAGTGGTACGCCTGAGTCGAAGCCTTCCCAAGAACCGTACTTCAGCCGTGGAGGAGTGGTGTCCGTCATAGGATCCCACGGTTGCGTCAGTAGAAATCCTTCCTCGTCAAATCCGTAGATTGTTTGATGGTCCATACACTCGAGAGTACATACTTTGCCGTCAATCAAGGCTTGTTGGATTGAGCTATCGAAAGCCTCGCGTTGCTCCTTAGTCGCACTATGTGGTAAAACGAATCCGAGCACCTCAATGTCGAGATTGAGATTCGAAAAGAGTTCGAGTATCGGTGCGGTTTCCCAGACGTATGGTCCGCTAGGACACAGTTCAGCGTGTATGTTCGTAACGAACGCATGACCTGATCCGACAAATAGCTCGGCCGTAGACCAGGGCAGCTCGAAGTAAGAACTTGCCGATTGCATGACGCCAAGATGCGAGGTGTTTAGAGGCGGTTGCGTAACGTCTATTTGTTGAGAGGAAGGTGCGTCCATACTCAATCTCATTAGATCGGTGATCGAATTCTCAATTCTATAATCGGTTTCAAGCGGAGGGGCCATAGCTCAGCTGGGAGAGCGCAACAATGGCATTGTTGAGGTCGGCGGTTCGATCCCGCCTGGCTCCACCATCGATTTGGCATCATGTCAAGAGCTATTTAGCTTCGACGATTTCGATGCTTACGCCGTCAGGTGCGGCAACGTAACAAAGCCAGTTATTAGGCGTGAATTCCCACGGTTCAACCGCGAACTGAGCGCCACGTGCGCGGAGTTCATCGCAATATGCGCGCAAATCGCCGTGGTACGTGTAACCGAAATGATCGGTTCCCCATTCATTGTGACTTGAATAATCTGCGTAGTCTTGCATAGGTGATGGTTCGCCTGGTACTTCGCCGCTTCGCTGACCGCGAACGAGTAGTGTCATTCCACCAAGTTTTACGCTAATTTGGGGTGCGTTGCGTGTTTGGTAGCTTGCCTTGATTTCTGCACCAAGCACATCCACGTACCACTTCGCGGTTGCCTCTGGATCCTTTGCGATCACGTGAATATGGTCAAAAGTCAATTCGCCCGTTGCCATCGCGACTCTCCGGTTTCTTACTCAAGTGCAAGGAATTTTCTACTAGTCGGAATTTTGGGCAACGCGTAATGAGCAGATCTTGTTCCGATGCGCGAAAAAAAAGTGGCACCAAATCACTTGTGAAAAAGGAATAGCTCGCTAACATGACAAAGAGCTTGATTACGGAAGTAGGGAACAAGAAGTGATTGAATGGCTTGGCATTGGTCACCTATTTGAGCTTTCGCGCACGGAAGCGATCGCTGGTTTTTTCACGCCGTTGGCGATTTTTCTTGCGTTCTTTATCGCGCAAATGATCTTACCGGGGAAAAAAGTACCTGGCTATGTAATCAATTCGGAGACCGGTGAACCACGAAACTATCGACTAAACGGACTGCTTGTGTTCGTTATCCTGTTGATCGTGTGGGCATTTGAGCTCGGCGGGTTACCGCGCGACTGGTTCTATCGATCGTCTGTATACGCCGTCGTCGGCGGAACAGTCCTCACCTTCGTGATATCGCTTCTAACGGTGTACACCCAGCCAGCGACTGACGGAAAAAACTCGCTGTATGCACTTTGGGACGGTCGTGTGCAGGAGTTGTCCTTCTTCAATGAGCGCTTTGACGTAAAGATGTATTGCTATGTTGTAGGTGGTGCGATGCTTTCACTTAACGCACTTTCCGGTGCCGCTTACCACTACGAGATGTTTGGGAGTAATGCCAATCCCGGTGTCTACCTGTACGCTGCGTTCTTTACTCTTTACATACTGGATTATTTCATCTTCGAGCGTGTTCAACTCTATACCTTTGACATCATCCATGAACGCATGGGCTTTAAGATGCTCTGGGGCGGATTGATCGTATACGGTTGGCTATTTATCTTGCCGTTGTGGGGTTTGGCTGCGTATCCGAGTCCCGGTTTTACGGAAGGGTGGACCTACTTCTGGCTGATAGGAACTGCGGCTCTATTTCTCGCCGGTTGGTGCATTTCGCGAGGTGCCAACATGCAGAAATACACGTTTAAGCGTTGGCCCGAGCGTAAGTTCCTCGGTATCTTTGAACCGGAGTACATCGAAGCGGGCGAGCGAAAAATCCTCTGTAGTGGATTTTGGGGTGCATCCAGGCACATGAACTACTTTGGTGAGATGCTGTTAGCTCTTGCTGTCGCGCTCTCGTTCGGTTATTTCACAAATCTGTGGGCTTGGACTTACTTCATCTTCATCGTAGGCTTGTTTATCCCACGCGAACGATTCGACTACAAGCTATGTGAAGAGAAGTACGGCGCTGAAAAATGGGCTGAATATCAGCAACGCGTGAAGTACCGGATTATCCCGGGAATTTACTGAACACGACGAACGATCTAGCGACCAAAATTAGTTCGAGAATTAGTGATGCCCGAAGTTTCGATGCTTCTTGAAGCAGATCGAGTTTTCAGTTGTCCAACAACACGGTCATCAGGAAGTCAGGCATGATTTTGTGCAGAGAAGTTGAGCAATGACGGAAGTGCGATTTATCCGGTTTATTTGCTATGTTGTTTGCCTCACAGGCGTTTCGATATACGCGTCCCCGGTTCGTACCGACAACAGCACGGTTGAGCTTGTAGCTGAAGTACAGTCCGTTGTTCCAGGTGAAGAGTTCGCTGTTGCATTTCTATTAAAACCTGATCCTGGCTGGCACATCTACTGGATTAATGCGGGTGATGCCGGGAAAGCAGCAAACTTGAAATGGGATTTGCCAGAAGGATTCGAAGCTGGTGAACTTACGTTTCCATCCCCAAATTTCGTCCCATTCGGACCGTTGATGTCCTATGGGTATGACGAAGAGACGTTATTGATCGCACGTGTCGATGCGCCGACGACTGTTGACGATATGGTTCGATTGGCGGCAAATGCGAACTGGTTAATTTGTGACGATAACGTATGCATCCCCGAACGGGCCCAGGTTGAGCTGTCGTTGCCGCGTGGCGATGGTTCCGTCGACGAGGAATGGCGTGGTGGATTCGCTGCTGCGCGAGCGAAACACCCGATTTCAGTCCCATGGGAAGCGTCGTACACGTCCGACGACGAAAAGGTGCTTTTCGATCTCGAAATCCCCGAAGGTTTCAACGTTAACGGCGACATCTGGCTCTTTCCCGTTGCTGAAAAATTCATCGACCATGCCGCGCCGCAAATGTTCAGGGTGTCGAGTGGACTTCTTCGCGTCGAGACGCTAGCGGGTCCCAGACACTCAAGATACGACGAGACCCCGCTGGTTCTCAAGTTATTCGATAGAGACGCGTCAGGTGGACGTGATCAGGCGTTTTGGTTGGACGCCACTCGTGTGAATGAACTTGAAACGGTTGAGTTCAGCAACTCGTTCGAACGCACCCCCGGTACAGCTGTGGAACACGCGGGAACAGACATACACGCGACGTCTAACGTTGTCGCGTTCTTACGCAATTTGCTCTTCGCTGTTTTAGGCGGCTTGATCTTGAATGCGATGCCTTGTGTATTGCCGATCCTGAGTCTAAAAGCGCTATCAGTCGTTGAACTCTCCAACTCTAGTCCCCGTTCTGCTCGCGTTTCGGGATTGGTCTACTCATTAGGTGTTCTAGTTTGTTTCTGCATTCTGGCGATCGCCATGTTCGTACTACGAAGTGCTGGCGAAGCGGTAGGGTGGGCTTTTCACCTGCAAAGTCCAACGATATTGGTTTTACTCACGTTGCTAATGGTTGCAGTTGGATTGAATTTCACAGGAGTGTTCGAATTACGTGGTTCGTTCGCAAACCTGACTGGCGTTTTTGACAAGGCGTTCGCTGGCAAAGGTGAGGAGTTCTTCACCGGAGTACTTGCGGTTATCGTGGCATCGCCGTGTACTGTCCCGTTCATGGGAGCAGCGCTCGGTTACGCCCTCGTTCAACCTGTCATCGCGGCGCTCGGCATCTTTCTTGGCTTAGCGTTGGGATTTGCATTGCCTTATCTTGTCATCTCGTTCGTGCCAGCTATGAAGATGATCCTGCCGAAACCAGGTGCATGGATGGGGACGATGCGGCGAATCATGGCGTTTCCGATGTTTGCGACCGCTATTTGGCTAATGTGGATCCTCGGTGGTCAGCGAGGCGTTAATGCGCTCGCGATGGTACTGATTGCCGCTATTACGCTGGCATTCGTACTGTGGGCGATCACACGCGCACGCGAAACCAACCTATGGCGTTGGCGAATTTCTGGCACTGTTGGCTTGGTGCTTCTACTGGCAGCTGCGAATGTCGCACGAGATGATGATTTCGCAGTCTTGCCGCAGTCTGCGAGCGCGAAGCACGCACAAGAGAAGGAGTGGTCCGTACAGACCGTGGAAACGCTGTTGGCAGAAAACAAACCCGTGTTTGCGTATTTCACTGCCGACTGGTGTATTACGTGCAAATACAACGAACGCGTCGCGTTACACTCGAAACGTGTTCTTGATTTCTTCGATCGCGAAGGCGTTCAAGTGTTAGTGGGCGACTGGACATCCGAAGACCCAGCTATCACGGCCGAACTGGAAAAACATGGACGTGCCGGTGTCCCGCTCTACTTGTTTTACGAAGTAGGTGCCTCGATTGACTCGCCAGCGATCCTGCCGGAGATCCTAACTCCCGACTTGGTTATCGGACGTCTCAGTGAGGCTTGAAGAAGCTTCCTGCTCGACACTAGGCATTCCCGAATCTGCAAATTGCGCTGATAGGAGTTGATCAAGCTCTTCAGTGCTCATATCTTTACCGACGATGCACGCGTCTTTGTTCAGTACATAGCCTTTAGGAATGAATGTCACGCCGTAGGAGTTGTATACGGGACCGCGAGAACCCTCGAGTTGTAACTCTTCTAGATTTAGCCAAGGTAGTTCATGCTCTTCGGTCGCTTCGACCCAGTCCTCGCGCGTACTGTCGATTGTTATCGCAACCACTTCAAAACCGTCGTCGCGGTACTCGCCGTACATGCGTTTCAATTCCGGGAACGTTGCGATGCAAGGTCCGCACCAGGATGCCCAGAAGTCCACTAACACGACTTCGTTGTTCCCTAATACGTCGGTGAGTGAAACGTTTTCACCTTCGAAATCAGCAAGCGTGAAATCGGGTGCAATCTTGCCAGGAGAAAGGCTTTTATCCGCGTCGACTCGCTTGAGGTGGGAAGTTAGACCATCGCGACGTGGCGATATACGGTTTGCCACGACCTCGTCGCTTAGTAACCCGGCCAATTCGTCAAGTCGTGAAACACCTTCCTGAACGCGTCCTAAGCCACCAAGTTCCATCGCGAGCAACGCATCCATAGGATCTGCGGAACTGCGCGCAAGGTCGTCTAATGCGTCGTTTTGAATCTTGACCACCTTATCGTATAGCACGTAACGCTCAGGTTGCTCAACTTCTTCGACGGAAGCGGCGGCTTCCACAACCTCACCTTCGCAGGCATTCGCTGGCGCATCTTCGTCGGTCGTAGCAAGTGCAGTCGTATCTTCCGATGAGCTATCTGCTTCCTCAACCAATGCGGATTCATCAGCGGACTCAGTGTCTGTCTCCGCGACTTGAATCTCCGCGTCGGTCTCTTCCTCTGACGTATCACTAGTGTCTAGGTTCGTTTCTGTCTCAGCGGCAGATGCTTCTTCTTCTGCTTTTTTCTTGGCTTCTTCCTCCTCTTGCCACGCAGTAAGCGAATCACCATAGGCATTTAAAGACGTGACAAAATCGTCACTCATCATCCAGCTCGCCACTAGCTGACCATGTTTACCAGCGCCATCAGCAATCATGCCTTTGTTCTTACCCAGGTCGACGAGTTGGATCGACGCGTGAGGTTCGATGACCGCCTGAACCGAATCTTTGGCTTGCTCGCCGTCAAGAAGGTAAATACGAACGACCGTCGGTTCGTGAATTTCGCCTTCAAGTTCGATTCGTCCGTCAATGACTTTCGCCGATGCGATGTCTTCCCGAGTTGTCTTTCCGTCAACATAAAAGGAACGTCGGACGACGATTTCCGGATTCTCTAACCCGTCCCCCGTGGCGCCGAGTTCACCGGACACCGTATACCTAAATTCAGGGTCAATACCGCACCCGAGGAATCCTAGGGATAGTAATGACGTTGCTGTTAGTAACGTAACCGATCTGGTCAAAGTAGTTCCTCTTCTAGTTTTTCGTCAAGTTTGTGTTGTCGTAAATCTGTCGCCATGATGACACCGGTCTCAGCGTCCACAAGAAAGTTCTTCGGCACACTGGTAACGCCGTATGCGGTCGCAGCAGGTGCATCGGGTCCCATTCCTAAGTCGATCCAAGGAAGGTCCTGCTCTGTGGATGCTAGCTCCCAATCTTCACGATCCTCGTCAATCGTAAACGAGACAATTTCAAAACCGTTGGGTTTAAAACGTTCGTACGCTTGTTTCATGTGTGGAATTTCAGCAATGCATGGCCCGCACCACGACGCCCAAAACTCGAGTAGTACCAGTTTTGATTCTTCACGTACTTCGGAAAACGTGTGATTAGTTCCGTCTAGCGTGTACGCTTCGAAGTCTTGGATTTGATTGCCTTCAGAGAATTGTGCTTGCTGAGCGCGACGTACCTCCGCAGCTTCGTGGCGTACGAGCGCTTCCTTTACCCAAGGATCATCTGGCATGTCTTCTGCTAAGTTACTAATCGCTTCGCCATACCACCGTCCAGTCAACCAAGTCGTCTGCAACGTAAGTTTGCGTACTAGCTGATCTGAGTGCATGGTCGCATTTTGATTGCGACCTTCTGTTTCTAAGTCGAGAATATGGTGCATCATTTCGACGGATGCGTCTACGCGTTTGCGTCTCTCTTCCTCCGACTCACCCTCAACCGACATGAGCAGTTTTCCATACTGTTCGTTGGCATCGATATATTCGGGCGATCGTCGCCACGTATTGAATACTTCGTCGTTGTAGTATCCACCGTCAATTACAAATCTTGAACGGGTGTCCATGGTCAATGAAAGGTTGCCAGGTTCAAGGATGAAATTCTGACCTTTCATTGGTGCCATAGGAAGCCCCGATTCACTCGTTGCATAAAGGACATAGAAGTAGACTGATTGCGGCTCGTCGACCGATGCGGTCAAAGAGAACGTGCCGTCCTCCCGAATTTTCGCTTCTGCGACGATATTGAGACTTTCGTAAAGTGAATCGCTTGGGTGCGTTCTTGTCTCATCGGAAGCGTTACTGGCGGGCGTCGCCGCCGTCATGACAGCCCCGGAGGCCGGAGCCGCGGTCGTCGTTGCACTGGATGCTGGAACGACCGCCGTTGAAGTCGACATTTCTTCCGATTGGGATTCCGGCTCCTTCTTATTAGGGTCGAATACGACAAAGAGTCCGTTCGTATACGCCGCGGAGACGTCACCCGAAAGGACCATCGTGGTAGAACTGCTATTGTCCGCGCCGCAACCAGCGAGAAAAACGCTGGCTGCGGCGCAGATTGTGAGAAAAGTGGTCCGCACAGTATCAGAACATCGTGTGTATGGTTATACTGAATGCGCGACCATAAAGTGGTGACGAATCGGGCGATGATTGGGGAAGGATTTGGCCACCGGAACCCCTTATCTCCGTTTCGCCGTAAGCATCGGTGAGATTTGAAATCACCAATGAGACGCGACTGTTTTCAAGAAACGCGGGGGAACCCCAAATTGAATCAGCTTGCATGTGGTAACTCAGCGTCAAGTTAACTAGCCTTGGTGGGGTATACGTACGTTCCACGTTCGTACTTATGGTCGTAGTTTTAGACTGTCCGGACACTGCCAGAGCCGCTTCTAAACCACGGTAGAAATAGCGACTGACGAACGAACTGCCTTTCTTAGGTACTACGCCAAGGGCGGTATTACCCATCGTTGTACCGACAACACTGATTGATTCATCATCCACGGCAGGATCGAGGACGAATTCGTAATTTCGAATGTTGCTTAGTTTGTAACTTAGGTCAAATTCCCCTCTATCCGTCGTCGTATTCCAGAGTATCTCGTAGTCGATTCCATCACGATCGATGGATGACACATTGATCCATCGCCGCTCTTGAAAATACATGTCAGTTGCAGCGTCGTAAAACGTATCGGACGGTAAGTCGTTAGGATCCACGATGAAATTGCTGAGGCGCGAGATGCGATTTTCATATGAGACATCGCTATACGTGATCTTCAAGCCAAGAGCAGGTAAAGCTGTAGGAAAGAACTCGAATCCATAACTAAGGGTATTTCCTGTTTCGGCTTGCAAATCAGGATTTCCACCTTCTCTGACGATCACAGGTGTTTGTCGGAGACTGCCATCCGGTTGTTCGAGGAAGATCCCGCGGAAGGGCGCACTCGGTCCTTCGGAAGCCGCTCTGAGTAACTGATTTAGCTGTGGTGCGACAAATGCTGTCTGGCGACTGAATTTAAACCTGACACTCTCTACAGGCGCATACACAAGGCCTGCACCCCACGTGGTTTCCGCACCCGGATCTGGAAGATCCTGTGCATCCATACCGATGCCATCTTGGAAATAGGTGACGTCAGGATTAGCATACGAGTCGCGTCTTGCGGAGAAAGTCAAATTCAAGCGGCTTGCCGCTGGTCGCGGATTGTTGTCGGAGATCAATGGGACAGCACCCTCGACGAATAGTGCCCAGTTCGAACGCGAAGCTTCCGTATGGAAGTTTGTGATATCGCCTAGCGGCGTGCCGAGTGTGGCGACTTGAAACTCTGACGAAGTCTCGAGACCGGTGGATTCGTTACTTGCGCCTACTAAAAGGCGAATCGGTCCAGCAGGCATGTTGTAAACATCACCTTTCAAGAGGCCGCTAAAACGCGTTTGCGTATTCAAACTTGACGCCATTAGCTCGTCTTGTAGATAGTCTGAAATATCACCGAACGGATTGATCGCTGCTGGCGGATCCCTCGAAACTTGGCACAAACCGAAAACGACACGGCCACCTTGTTCAGCACATTGCTCTGGCGTCAAGCCAAATAGGAATTCTCGAATGGGCGTTACGCCGTCGGAATTCATACCGGCGCGCAGGATTGCACGGTCAAGATCGAAAAATCTCGAAGAATCCGCATCCTCACGCGACGAACCGGCACTGATTTCCCACGTCCAGAGTTCGTTGAGGTCGCCGGTTAGGTCAACGCTGAAATCCAAGATATTCGCGTCTGCCTCTACAAAAGGTTGCGGCATATCTCGTCGTTGTCCTCGAACGTGTACGGTACGATCGAATGGGTTGAACGGACTCCCACCTGTTAACGACTCGCCGTTGAACGACACGTATCCTCGGCGATTTATGGTGTTCCGTACCTCGCCACGAACTTGGGCGTCCAGAGTCATTGATTCGGTCAAATCGGTGGAAATACCAAGGTTGTAGCTGTCTCGTGTTGTTTCTGGTAGTACGGAATAGCCCGTTTGGGTTTCAGCGCCCCAATTCGGCAACCCGAATTCTGTGATTTCAGTAACGGACGAATTCTCGTTGAATCCTTCAGGCAGCACGGCGTAACGAATTTCTTCGGCGCGCGCTTTGTCATCGTCACTTAGCGCTCGAAATTCTGGAAACGTGATGACCGTACCGTCCAATCGATACAAGATAGGAAACGCTTCGCCTTGTGCCGAGCAACACAATCTGACGTCTAGTTGGGGTCCGGAGAAAATAGATTGTTGGAATAAGGTGACTTCGCGGTCGGAGGCATCCAACCCCGAATGATCAGCACGCTGATAACCGGCACGT
The DNA here is from genome assembly GCA_022822135.1 of Pseudomonadales bacterium. Classification (GTDB taxonomy): domain Bacteria; phylum Pseudomonadota; class Gammaproteobacteria; order Pseudomonadales; family Azotimanducaceae; genus Bin55. The sequence continues at coordinate 43,668 of JAJECH010000059.1, read as the reverse complement.
ACTTGCGCGTTACCTAGAACTTGCGATGTATTGATTGCGACTCTACTTTCACTGTATCCAGCCGCATCCGGTCGGTCGTAATTGAGGGTTAGCTCAACTCCTTCGTAGTCTTTTCGCAAGATGACATTGACAACCCCGCCTACGGCATCTGAACCATAGACCGCAGATGCGCCGTCCAAAACCACTTCGATCCTTTCAACCATGGAGAGTGGGATAGAGGATATGTCAGTTACGCCACCCAAAATACCGTTGTAACCAATGCGTTTTCCGTCGACGAGAATCAGCGTCGATTCGCTTCCAAGACCTCGAAGGTTCACGGTCGAAGCACCAGTAAGGTTGCTTGCCTGATTCAGGCTTGACCCGTATCGTTCGCTGGTCGCGTTGCTATTCTGCGGTAATTGTCTGAGAATACGTTCAAGCGTGACTTCACCCATTGATCGGATGGTATCTTGGTCCAACACGATGGTCTGACTCGCTTGATCGCCAGGATATTGTTGAAGTCGACTTCCGGTAACGATTACTTCCTCTAATGGCGTCGCGGGAACGACAGGTGCATCCTCGAGATCTATTGCTTCTACTTCGTCGTCATCTTCGTCTGCATCCTCTTGAGCGTGAGCAACACTGACCAAGAGCAACGATGCGATCAAAACTACAAATGCGCTTCGAAAGCGATTAAGGATGTTTGCGAAATCATCGCGACTTAGTTGGAACGTCCAGTGCATCATAGTCCCCCGATCCGTACGCATTTAGACACGGCTATTCTAGTTGGAAAATGAAAGAAAACGTATATCGAAATATCAGTTTGAAATAAGCGCTTTTAGGATTCTCTGGGATCGCGAACGCAGTGTTAGACCTATGTGAGACGCTACTCGTGCTATCGGTTAATCGACACGCTGTTTTAAGAATGCGACATCTGAATGCTGGAACCGTGCGCGCAGAGATGCGACATCTTAGCCTCTCATTCGCTCAAGAGCTGAAGCAGATGAATACCTGTAGAATTGAATTCGACCCGTCTTTAGGGTAACTCTCATTCGCCTAATATTGAATTTTCGGTAGCTAGTCTGTTCTCGTGCTTGGAGAACCTCTTCGACTTTGGTATTGAAGCGGTCTAGTCTATGTCGTCGTTGATGTCAAGGCGACAGGATCGTATGACGCATTATATTATCATTTATAATCAATAGGTTACGTGATAATTCTCTTACGTTCAACCGAAAGTCAGGCTCCATGTTTCGCGTGATGAAGTGGTGCACACTATAAGCAAGTTACTAACCAAATTGAACGCACGAAGACGACTCTCGGTCATTCACAATTCGCCTGAGTAAATTCTATATAATCGTAAAATACTCATGAGTAATTTAAGGTTTACCTTAGTTTACTCATGTAGTAAATACTGAAGGGAACTTAGTCACGTGGCAAACAGAACAGTCGTGGTCAGCCGCTATTTGAAACCCCACATTCGCTCAGATCTTAAGAGCAAGATGGTGTTTGTTGGTGGTCCAAGACAGGTAGGCAAGACGACGTTAGCGATTGATTTACTCGGAACGTCAAGTCGGCGACATCCTGCGTACCTGAACTGGGAAGATGACCATGCTCGTAAGAAATTGATAGATGCGGAATTCCCTAGCGGACAGCCGTTGTTGGTATTCGACGAACTCCACAAATTTCCTCGTTGGCGAAATCTGGTGAAAGGCTTGTACGACACGCGGGGAGATTTAACCTCAATTCTGGTGACTGGATCAGCCCGTTTGGATCACTATCGTAAGGGGGGCGATTCGCTTCAAGGTCGGTATCACTTTTACCGTTTACATCCTATCTCTTTGAATGAGATCGCAACGGTGCCGAACAAAGACGATCTTGAAGCACTCTTACGATTTGGTGGATTTCCAGAACCACTGTTGGCTGGAGATATTCGCCTTTGGAGAAGATGGCGACGTGAACGTATATCGAGGGTGGTATACGAAGACATAAGAGATCTTGAAAACCTACGTCAGGTTGGGTTAGTCGAGCTGCTGATTGAGTCTTTACCTGAACGAGTTGGTTCACCTTTATCAATAAATAGTCTCTCCGAGGATCTTCAAGTTGCACACGAAACAGTCAAGCGATGGTTGGATATCCTCGAAAATCTATACGTTTGCTACCGCATTGCACCATTCGGATCACCGCGTATTCGTGCGGTCAAAAAGGAATCTAAGCTCTACCTATGGGACTGGTCACAAGTGCCTGGCGATGGCGAACGCTTCGAGAACTTGGTTGCAAGCCACCTCCTAAAGTACTGCCACTTTGTCGAAGACACTGATGGTTTCAAGATGGAGCTTCGATTCCTCCGCGACACCGATCGAAGAGAAGTTGATTTCGTTGTCCTACGAGACAATCGACCTCTCTTTGCCGTTGAATGTAAGACAGGTGCCAAATCACCGAATCGTGCGATCGAGTACTTCCGTATGCGCACGGACATTCGCAATTTCTACCAAGTGCATCTGAGCGATCGCGATTACATTGATAAGAGCGGAACGCGCGTGTTGCCGTTTGTGACGTTTTGCCGCGAAATCGGTTTACCGTAGGCATGGGGTGAGGTTCTTTAGATATTCGAATCCTTTTCGCAATATCGTTTGGAACAAAAGAGTGCAGACTGATCATTCACCAGATTCAAGATCGATAGGGCATGCTGCAGAGTGAACTCGTCCTAAAATCGCCGCGCTAGGTAGAAGACCAAACATTTCATGGCTGAAGACCGTACATCGAAAGTTCCGTTCACGCAGTTTCCAACGAACCTATTTGAACAGCGTGCCGCGCTTGAATCGAACGAGCTGCTGAAACGCATGAAGCAGTCTCGAAAAGCCTATCAGGATCCGCATAGGCCTCAATATCACTACGTAAATCCAGAAGGCACGCTGAACGATCCTAACGGATTGTGTTACTGGAAAGATCACTGGCACTTGTTCTACCAAGCCTATCCACCAGAGGATACACGGCAACATTGGGGACACGCGATCTCAAGGGATCTCATTCGATGGGAAGACTTACCTTATTGCATCTACCCGAATCCTGAGGATCGGTGCTTCAGTGGCGCAACTTACGTTGAAGACGATCGGGTGATTGCCATGTATCACGGCACTCGAGCAGGCAATATGATTGCGTTGTCGTCCGACCCTCTGTTACTGAATTGGGAGAAGGTCGGCAATCGTCCTGTCATTCCGATGCCGGAGAAGGATGCGCCTTACAACGTGTTTGATCCTTGTATCTGGAAATCTGGCGGTAAGTACTACTCATTGTCCGCGGGCCAAACTAATGACGGCCCGGGTGGTCAGCACGTCGCTGCTGATTTTCTGTTCGAATCTGAGAACCTGAAAGATTGGACCTATCTACACTCCTTCATAGAAGGTGACCGGTATTCGCGAGTAGGCGACGATGGGGCATGTCCGTATTTCTGGCCAATTGGTGATAAGCACATACTGCTTTTCTTCAGTCACTCAAGCGGCGGCCAGTACTTACTCGGTGACTACGACGAAGATCGACAGAAGTTTGTCGTGACCAACGGCGGAAAGTTCAACTTCGGACCGCCTGGACCAGGTGCTGTTCATGCGCCTTCAGCAACCCCGTTAGGCGACGGTTCGGTTATCGTGATCTTTAATATGAATCCCGCAAAGAAATCCGACGGATGGGATCAGATCATGTCGCTTCCACGTCGATTGACCCTAACGGAAGATGGGAACGACGTTCACGTCGAGCCAGCGGGCGATATCGAATCCTTGCGAGGCGACCTGATCGAGATGAAGTCTTTCACACTTCCCTCGAATCAGCAAGTCCTTATGAAGGAAGTCGAGGGGGCACCCGATGACGGATTAGAAGGTAAGGCTTACGAATTGCAGATCGACATTCAACCGAGTGACGCATCAATGGTTGAACTATGTGTTCTGCAATCGCCACAAAGGGAGGAATTTACGCGAATCTCGGTGTATCGCGAAAGAGGCTACCCGGATCGAGCCACTTTTACACGTAAGACACGGACGAGTTTTGTCACGATCGACAACAGTTATACGTCGCTAGATCCCGGAGTGCGGTGTCGTGCGCCTGAGACTCTTGAAGTGCGAATTGAACCTGATGAGCCTGTTCAGCTTCGTGTATTTGTCGATCACAGCATCGTTGAAGTATTCGTCAATGATCGCAAGGCGGTTGCGTTAAGGGTGTATCCGTCTCGAACAGATAGTGTTGGTATCGCCATGCGTTCGCAAGGAGCAGACACGGAGATCAGCCAGCTAAAATTCTGGCCACTCGGCTCGATCTATTAGCTCGTTGCATCGCCGAGATACTCAAATGACCAAATCTGTACGTACGTTTGACGCCGTGATTGTCGGTGCAGGATTTGCCGGTATGTACATGTTGTATCGGCTGCGCGAACATGGTTATCGAGCAGTAGTTTTCGAACGTGCAGATGGCGTTGGCGGGACATGGTATTGGAACCGCTATCCTGGTGCGCGTTGTGATGTAGAGAGTCTCGAATACTCCTATTCGTTTTCGAATGAACTTCAACAGGATTGGGAGTGGAGCGAACGTTACTCCGGCCAACCGGAGATCCTAAGGTATGCAAATCACGTCGCCGATCGATTCGACCTGAGACGAGATATTGAATTCGAAACCTGTGTACTCGCTGCTCACTACCAAGATAAAGAAGCAACGTGGCACATAACAACCGACCGAGACGAAACGGTCATCGGGCGATATCTGATCATGGCGACGGGTTGTCTCTCGTCAACAAATCTCCCGAGTATTGAAGGCATCTCTGATTTTCGAGGGGAAACGTACCACACCGGACAATGGCCGCACGAACACGTAAATTTGCAAGGCAAACGTGTCGGCATCATCGGGACTGGCTCGTCTGCGATTCAGGCGATTCCGTACCTTGCACAAGAGGCAGGTCAACTTGTGGTGTTTCAGCGTACACCGAACTTTTCGATCCCAGCACGAAATCGAGAAGCAGACCCCGACGAGGTTGAACGCGTCAAACGCGACTATTCGCAGTTCCGAGAGTTCAATAAGCTGGCTCCCGCAGCTATTCGAGGGACCATGCCTGGACGAAATGAATCGATCTTAGAAGCATCAGAACACGAACGTAACGAGGAACTGCAGAAACGATGGCAGCATGGCGGATTCGCGTTTATGGGTGCTTTCAATGATCTAGGACTGAACAAAGAAGCTAATGACATAGCGGCGGAGTTTGTTCGTGAGAGGATTAGAGAAATCGTTGACGATCCTGAAGTCGCTGATACGCTCTCACCAGATAACGTGATCGGCTGCAAACGACTCTGTTTAGATACCGAGTACTACGAGACGTACAACTTACCTCATGTCAAATTAGTAGACATCAATCAAAATCCGATCGAGCGGTTGACCAAGAGAGGGGTTAAAACAAAGTCGAAGGAGTACGAATTCGATGTCGTGATCTTTGCAACGGGATTTGATGCCATGACCGGGACGCTTCTACGCGTTGACATCCGCGGGAAAGAAGGCCAAACACTTCAGGAGAAGTGGGCAGAAGGACCGAAAACGTACCTCGGATTGACAACCGCGAATTTTCCCAATCTGTTCATGATTTCTGGTCCCGGCAGTCCATCCGTTCTGACGAACATGATCGTTTCGATCGAACAACACGTTGAGTGGATTGCGTCCTGCCTTGAGTTTATGAAAAAACATGATCATAAGAGCATCAACGCCGATTTATCGGCTGAAGAAGAATGGGTCGCGTACGTAAATGCAATAGCTGATATGACGCTCTATCCAACATGCAACTCTTGGTATCTAGGCGCGAATATTCCCGGCAAACCACGCGTGTTCATGCCTCACGTCGGATTTCCCAACTATGTCCAACGGTGCAAAGAAGTAGTAAATAGCAACTATCAGGGATTTGAACTTACATGAGCGATGAGTTAAGCAGCTCTCAGCAACATCTAATTGAAACGCAACATGGTCACCTAACCGTGTTGACGATGAACCGACCTGAAGCGCTTAATGCGTTCAGTCCGACAATGATGGCAGGATTTAACGAGGCATTACCAAGACTTGCTAATGACCGCGATTGTCGCGCGCTGATGCTTACCGGGGTAGGCAGAGCATTTTCTGCTGGCGGTGACGTCAAGGGATTTGCCTCAAACGCCGGACCGTCGGACGGCGATGGCGATACGACAAGTAAGAATGTTCAGTCACCTACAAAAGCGGAGCGGGCAGATGGACTACGTCGAAGTACCGAAATAGTCGAGCTACTCCATACGATGCCTAAACCGACCATCGCAGCGATTCCTGGTGTGGCTGCAGGCGGCGGATTTTCGGTTGCGCTGGCTTGCGATATTCGCATTGCGTCTTCTGATGCCAGATTCACCACAGCATTCAATAAGCTGGGTTTGTCTGGCGACTATGGCGGTACGTACTTCCTCACACAGCTAGTCGGTACAGCGAAAGCTCGTGAACTGTACCTCACGTCGGACATCATCGGTGCGGAAGAGGCACACCGTATCGGAATTGTGAATCAGGTACTCGATACGGACTCGTTCGCGGAAGACGCGTTGTCGTTCGCTGAGAAGCTAGCAGCAATGCCGCCGATTTCGTCTGGGCTCATGAAGCAGAATTTGAACTGTGCTTTGACGAACGATCTAGCGGGTGTGCTCGATGTTGAAGCGACCAACATGATCAAGTGCTTCGATTCGAACGATCATAAAGCTGGTGCGCTAGCGTTTGTTACGAAGAAGCCAGCGGTATTTACCGGTACTTAGTGTTCGCTAAGCCGCTTCGATTACGGCCCACTCGTTATCAGGTACGTCTCCTGCAACGGTTGAGCGAACCATTTTCCTCGGTTGATCCGGCGGCGAGGCACGAGCTCGGTGCAGGACACAGCGGTTGTCCCACATCACGATATCTCCGACATCCCATTGATGCCCAAACGTTCGAGGCGGCTGGGCTGCTTCGAATGTCAACTCGCGCAGTAACTTGCGACTTGAAGTGAAATCCTCTCCAATGATGTGGCTTGCGTGTCGTCCAACAAACAGGACATGTCGCTTCGAATCCGGATGAATTTTTACAAGTGGGTGCTTGACGGGCGGTAGCTGGCGCAATCCTTCCTCCGGCATCACTTGTAACCCGTAATGCCAAGAGTGACTGAATGCGTAGCTATGTACGGCAATCTTGTCGGAGAGGTAGTTCTTCACATCACTTGATAGCGCGTCATATCCAGCGCGCATGTCAGCCCATTCAGTTTCGCCGCCTTCGCTCGGTACTTCGTGTGCGGCAAGCAATGACGCCTTCGCACCGACGCGCTTATATGAGCTATCAGAGTGCCAGAGTGAGTTACCTATGTTGAAGACGCGTCCCACGTGTTTAGGCGGGAGCACGTTTCCCTCGTTGTCCGTATTACCGATGCTTGGACGCATTTTCATATTGATATGAGGTAGGCCTTTCTCTAGGCGTCCGAAGCGACGGCTGAAGGCGAAGTGATCTTCATTCGTCAAGTGTTGTCGCGGGAATACCAATACGCCATAAGTAAACCAAGCTTGCTCGATCCCGTGAAAATCCTCGTCCGAGAGGTCGTTAAGTGCAACATCGGTCACGACTGCGCCGAAGTTTTCGGTAATGGAATCGATTTTCATAGGGTACTAGTCTATCGCTTTCGGGTGTGAGAATACCAAGAGTGTTGCGATCCTAAGAAAATGCGGGTTAACTAGGACCAAGGACTTAGCGTCGAAGAACCGGGTAGATAGTCAGCTACAGACTCTTGATTTCTCTATCCAGCCGTCGTTTCTCGTCTGTAACGATCGTTTCAAGCGCACGAACTCGGTCTTCTATCGACTGATCTCCGATCAATCCCTCAAGCCTCTCCACCCGTTCTAGGAGATCTGGGTCAGAACGATACTTATGTTTTGATTTGAAGTAGGTCGTTAACACACTTGTACCGCAACTAATCAACACGATTAGTGCTACCATCGTGAATACGTCCATAATTCAAGTCCTATTTCACTACCGTCGTTCGATTATATGCAACATTCGTACCAAACTTAACTCATTGATTTAATTAGGTTATTCGATTGAGAGAGCCATCGGTTTGGCGTTATGCATCGAAAAATAGTCAATATCGCTAACTTATCGAGTGGCGGATACCTTAGTCATCCTGTGTCGATTTCAAGAGCTCAACGATTCGCGACTATAAACTCCGAATCTCCCGATCAAGTCGGCGTTTCTCATCGGTGGCGATCACCTCTAATGCCCGCACCCGCTCCTCCAGTGCGTCATTACTCATCCGTTGCTCAAGTCGATCAATGCGCTCATTGATGCGTTTTACGTCACGGGAACTCATCCGTTTTTTACTCTTAAAGTACGATGTGATGACGCCGGTCGCACAGCCGATCAAAACGATCAGCACAATAGGTACGAATACTTCCACGAGAACTCCGTTTCTACGATTTACTAAGAAGCATACAACATGCGTGCCACAGTTAAATGATTGATTTATTTTGATATTTGTCCATCTTCAGCAGTTTTGTTTAGCAAATTGCGTTAAATCGTGGTCTAATTCACTAATCCAACATTGTCTTTTGAGTGCTTCACTCGAGCAGACCAAAATCGTGATAGTGTCAATTTCCCTTCGCGGTGTCATAGCCCCGCGTCGTCTCGTATCCGTCGTTGTCGTATTGGTTTCACTTTTATGTGTTACCAACTACTCCCAAGAACTTGGTAATTACCAAGTGCCGACGTCACAACCGATGGAAGAGATTGTGGTCGAAGGTCAACTTCCTGATGTCGAGGACATGAACAAATTCGAAGTGATTCACTACTACAACGCGAATGCCCGAGGCGGGATGCTATACAAGATGCGTCGTTATGACGACGCGAAACCTTATCTCGAAATTGGCGCTCAGTTGGGTTTCAAAATGAGCCAAGCGCGCTTGGGTGCGATTTACGCATACGGATTAGGGACAACGGAACGCGATGCGGTCAAGGGCATCACTTGGATTGGCGTCGCGGCCGAGCCGCGCACGGATCCAGCGATTAGTAAACAGTATCGTGCTTTACTTCGGCAAATACCTGAGAGCGCGATTCCGAGGATTGAAGCACTCGTAGCAGAAGAACGAGCGAAATATGGGTCAAGCGCGACGGGTACCAAGTGTTCCATGATTCGAAGCGCGGGATCACACATGTCATGGCTAAACTGCGAAGTCAAAGACATCTATCGGTTCCGGTCGGCTGCGGACAACTACGACCTGTGCCTTATTCAAGGCATAGAAGGTCTACAGAGCGAAAGTGGTGGCGAAATGGGAATCGCGGCCATTTCGGTTACCCCGTGTATTTAGTGTTGGACATCAGTCTCCACGGTCCACGATTGTGTTGGAGGTTTTAGACTAGGTGAGTGACCTTTGGATTTGAACGAACTACGGGAGGATTACTCGCGCGACGGCTGCGTGGTCATTCCGAATTTCTTGGATCGAGCTGAATTAGCAGAGTTGGATGCTCGTACTGAGGCTTACTTGGCGAGAGGGAATCACCGAGAGAAGTTTGCTAAGGCTAAAGCGTTTCAGGGTACGTTAAAGAACTTGAACGTTCACGACGAGTGGTTCGACCAGTTACTTCGAGAAGGTCGTCCTGCGCAAGTCGTGTCGCATTTGCTCGACGATGAATTGCATCCAGCCACCGCTGCATTTTTCGACCGGATTCCAGGTGAGGAAACCGCGATCGCGCCACATTTTGACGCTCTAGGTCACAGACGTAACGGCGCGACACTATGGATCGCGCTGGACGATACGCGTAAAGACAACGGTTGTCTGTATTACGTAAAGGGGTCTCACAAACAAAAGTATGAAAGCAAAGTTGGACTGTCAGGCTTCAACGAATTCACGGAAGGTGCGTTCGCAGTCGAACTTAATCCAGGCGACGCGGCGGTTCATAGCGCGTTGACCATTCATTGGTCCTTTCCAAATCAAACCCAACGGAGTCGTAGGGGTGTGTCTTTCTTCTATTCCGCAGCGTCTTCGAAAGGGGAAAAATCTGTAAAGAAACCCTAATAAAGCCCAGATACCGCGTCGATTACCGGCGATAGATCAGTTTTTGAGACGAAGCGAACTACAATAAGATCGTCTTAGATCAATCAGTTATTTCAACTATTGTTTTTCATTGCCCGTTTATATAAGGTCAGACGGTTCGTCGCTACGTTCAATTCGGAGCACTTTAAACACTAGGCTCTTGTATATTTCTGTGTGGTTTCCACACTGGTTACACGGTTCCGTGTCGATCAGGACCCATGTCCTGATTCTGTCTTCCTGTTGCCGACACTGCGGGAAGAGAGCCACCCGCATCAAAGAGCGCAAGCCCCTTGAGCAACACATTCTTTGCGGCGTTCACGTCGCGGTCGTCACGATACCCGCAATGCGTGCATTCGTACCAACGATCGTTCAACGTCAACGCCTTGTTTGGTAAACCACCGCAACTCGAGCACCGTTGCGTGGTGTGCTTAGGATCGACGCGCACCAACTGACCACCGGCGCTTGCAGCCTTGTAATCGAGTTGAGAAATGAACATGCCCCAGTTCTGCTCGAGGATCGAGCGATTCAAGCCGACCTTCTGCTTGACCTGACATCCTGGGGACTCCGCCGTCCCCGCGGCCGAAGCCGTCATGGCCTGGATATCTAGGTCTTCCACTGCGATCCACTTGCCATGATGCTTCACGATCTCGCTCGTGAGACGGTGCAGGTCGTTGTGACGACGGACGCGTGCGCGATAACACGCCTTTGCTAATGTCTGCCGTCGTTTCTTGCGACCGTTCGAACCGGCTTCGCAGCGATTCAAGGCACGTTGCTTGCGGCGGATGTCAGCGCGGTCAGGCGTATGACGTGGGAACACCGTGCCATCGGACAAGGCCGCACGGAGGTGCACCCCGACATCAATCCCGATGGCTTGATTCAAGCCGAGACGTTGGGGCTTGTCGTCACAGACCAACTGGATAAAGACGCCGGTCGGTCGTTGCACGACACGGAGGACTTTGACCTTGGTTCGATCATCGCACCGATGGTCCTGGCGCCACCGAAACCGACCAATGCCCTTGAGCTTCACGTACCCGTACTTGCCATTGAAGGTGGGTTTCTTGTGCAAGGTCTCAAACGACTGCACCCCACGCTTATACGACTTGAACCGCGGGAACCCGCGACCTTGCCGGAAGAAACGCTTGAACGCCCGTTCGACCCGGACCAACGCCGAATCCTGACACCACCGGTCGAACTTCCGAAACCACTCGTCCTCACGGCGAAGGGTCGTCAGGGAACCACGCTGGTCGTAGAGACCGATGCTCTCACCCTTTTTCTGATAACAGTCGATCCGTTCCTGCAGCGCGCCGTTGTAGAGAAGGCGTTGTTGTGTCAGAAACTCGGCAAGGTTCCGATGCGTGTGCGCGTTGAGCTTGGCTTTATAGGTGTACGTTCTCACCGCCCAAGCATAAGCTGAGATGTGCATGTGCGCATGACGAATTGTCGCGGAATCGACCAACTAGCGTTGTGCCAAAGGTATGCACAATCAATGACTTACGTCAGCTTCGAATCCACCGCGATTTGAAAGCAACAACCAAATATATAAGAGCCAAACACTAACTATTTAGTGTGAGTCGTGTCTATTTAGCATCTATCCAATCAATGTTACGCCGATGTTGTGCTTCTCAACCTTTAAACGCTTGCTTATCGTAGTTGCTCTCGTTTTCGCTTCAGGAGGGATCGCGGCAAAAGAGCTATACCGAGAAGTTGCTGAGTTTACCAAGATAAGCGTATCCGTCGGTGGGTCCATCGAGCTCGTGCAGAGCGACGAGCACCGTGTTGAACTGAACCTCGTGGCTGGTAAATCAGAGGATTTGGGGATAAGGGTTCGAGGAGATACGCTGGAGCTGAGTCAAGATTGTGGATTTAGTGTTCGATGTAGTCGGCCATATCCCAAAATTGAAGGAAAGATCTACTTCCGCACGATTGAAAGATTAGCTATGTCGAGTGGCGGTCGAGTGGCTGCGAAGGACCTAACGGTGCCAGAGTTAAACGTCGCGATCAATGGTGCGGGAGACATTGACATAGGCGCTATTAATTCCGAGAAGATCAACTTCAAAGTAAATGGTGCCGGAGATATCTCAATAAAAGAGGGTGAATTCGACGATTTCTCTGCCTCAATTAATGGTTCTGGCGATATCTCCATTGAGAGCGGCACGACGACAACAAGCGAAGTCAAATTGGTTGGGAGTGGCGACTTTAGAGGGAAGGGGCTACAGTCGACCGTAACCGAGATTAAGGTTACTGGCGCTGGGGACGCGCAAGTTCACGCGTCGGAAACTCTCAACGTAGCCATAACCGGTTCTGGTGATGTATCCTACGAAGGAACCCCCAAAGTCTCTAGCAAGATTCTTGGTAGTGGCGTCGTTTCAAGCCTCTGATTGAGAACACTGCTTTGATGTGTACCTTGGTTGTACCGCGAACATCTGAGCTAAGGTAGTTCCACTTAGAACACCAAGGTCGTAGACCGTCTTAGTACTTGCTTCGGCGTGCGACCACGGTTGTTTTTGGTACTCAAATCTGCACCGTTTTTAGTTAATAAATCTACGACCTGCTGTAGACGATCATGGTTCTTAATCGAGGACCGGCACGCGGTATGTAGTGGGGTATCACCATCACGATCTTGAGCGTTTACGTCGGCTCCGTGATCTAGGAGAATTCGAACCGGCTCAACGAATCCCGCTTTCGCAGCACAGTGGAGCGCGCTTTGTCCCTTATAGTTCGTGACATTGACGTCTGCACCCTGTTCAAGCAGGTCTATAACCACTTTGGGATTACCACCTCGATCACCACGACACACATACACCAAGGACGGCCAACCATTCTCGCTAGCATCAATCTCAACCTGTGCGCCGAATGATTTGAGCATTTCAACAAGCTGCGGGTCACCTATATCGCCTTGAAGTAGAGGTTTCTGAGTTACGTCCAATCCAGCTTCTAATAAGAACCCTAAGATCTCTGCGTTTCTACGCCAGATCGCGAAACGTAAGAGTAGATTGCTGTACGGTTTGACCTTGGCACCTTGTTCGATGAGCAACTCAACAAGATCTGGATGCACTCCGCTGACGGCGTAATGCATCAGTGTCGCGTCAAAGTGCGGGTCGTGTTGATAGAACTCTTGTGTAACAAGACTAGGATCTTTACGAATTAATCGGTCCACTTCCTGAGTTTCGCCTAGAAACGTGGAAGTAAGCACGTCACGTTGTGCCCCGGCTTCTTCCAAGCGGTTCGCAACTGCCGTGCGTTTCTTGAAAATCGCAGCGCAAAGTGGACTGATTTCAACGAGTAGTGGCGTGTAGTGGCAACCGCGTGCTTCGATATCGATATCGTTGTATGTATCGAGTAGGAATGAGACGATATTCAGACGACCACGATACGATGCTTCCCACAGCATTGTTCTTCCATGCGAACCAATCCGCGTGCGCCAATCAGGTCGCAATGCGAGGACCTTTTTAAGTGTGTCAAGGTCGCCACGAGAGGCTGCAGCAACGCCGATTTTTAGAAAGTCGCTAGCCTTGCCCGTGAGTATGGATATTTCGTTCAATTTGTGCTCGCTTTTCCTACGTGTTGTCGCTAAGAACGTCCTCCTTTTTATAATTTTCGCATGCGGTTCATCAACCGTTTTCTCCTTTTCTAGGCATCAGTCGTGACATATACGAATGTTCCTGCATGTCTCGCGATGTACATCACTAATCGTTAATGGTCTAAATGGGATTCTTTAAGAAAATCCTCGAAAAGCCCTGGCTACCGCCAGAGGGCAATGTCGTTGACCTTCACACGAGCTACTTCACGTCCTCGAATCGCAAAGTAGCGTTAGTTCTGTTCCTGTGCGTCGTTGGCGTACTCTTTTTCTTACTGTTCTCCGCCTATCACATGCGGAAAGCGTTTTCGACGGACTGGGTTTCGACGCCTGAACCTTGGTTAATCTGGTTCAACACGTTGGTGTTGTTTGTTGTAAGCGGAGCGTTCGAGTGGGCACGAGCGGCGTTACCCAAAGAGCAGATTGAAGCGGTTCGTTTGCGATTCATCGCTGCAGGCATCCTTACCTTCGTATTCCTTGTGTTGCAGTTAGTTGCCTGGCAGCAACTTTACGACCTCGGTTATACCGCTCAGAGCAACCCTGCGAATGCGTTCTTCTACACGATTACGGGAATCCATGGAGTTCATCTACTAGGTGGGTTGATCGCATGGTATCGAGCGATCCGATACATAAAGGTCGATAGCTCGTTCACCCGGATGAAGAATGCAATAGATCAGTGCGCGTTATATTGGCACTTTCTATTATTTGTTTGGGTTGCGATGGTAGGTTTGTTTATTACCTCCTAAAGAATGGTCGCCACGGCCACGGCGCGGAAGCGCGTTTCTATAGATATTGAAGGCATGACGTGCGGTGCTTGCGTTGCACGTCTCGAACGTGCATTCAACCGAGCCGATGGTATTGAAAAAGCCAACGTTAATCTGCCACTGGAGAAAGCCACCCTAGTCGTCGACCCTACGATCATCGCGTTTGATGATTTGAGATCAATCGTTGAACGCACCGGATTCGACGTAGGCACTCAATCTCGGATGTACTTCATCGATGGTATGACCGAACCAGGTCACGCGTCGTTCGTCGAGGCAGCACTGTTTAACGTGCCTGGAGTACTCTCGGCAGACGTGAACTACGCCGAAGAACGCGTGCAGGTGACTTTTGTTGCACGCAGTCTAGCCGATTCGGTACTGGTTGATGCGATCTCTAACGCGGGGTTTGTATTACAGATTCCCTCCGAGAATGCATCGACTTCGCGGGACGCTGAACGCAGGGACGACCGCGAGCGACTATTACTTTTCATTGCATGCGCAGTTTGTGTTCCGTTTCTGGTGCAGATGTTTGCACAGTTCTTTGGTTGGGACGATATCCACATGATGCCAGCTGCTGAGGTCGTGCTGGCGAGTATCCTGCAGATCTTTGTCGGTGCGCGTTTCTATCGAGCGGCTTACAACGCGTTACGTGGCGGAAGTGCCAATATGGATGTACTTGTCGTCCTAGGCACCACGGCAGCGTATCTGTATAGCTGGTACCTCATGCTGCAGCTTGGTGAAGCAGCTGAAGGCGAAATGTACTTCGAAGCTGCCGCTCTAATCCTGACGTTCATTCTTCTTGGCAAACGCTTAGAGTCACGCGCGAAGCGTGCGACGATGGCCGCCGTTCGTGAACTCATGGATTTGCGCCCGCGGACTGCGAGATTACGCGACGAGGGCGGCCAGTGGCGCGAACAACCAGTTGGAGCTCTTGAGCTTGGCAGCGTATTCGAAGTAAGACCAGGAGATCGAATCCCAGCAGACGGCCTCATTCTGGTCGGGACGACCACGATCGATGAAGCTTTGTTAACCGGTGAAAGCACTGCGGTCGCGAAGAGTGTTGGAGACATGGTCTTCGAAGGTTCGATTAATGTGGATGGCCGAGTTGAAGTTGAGACGACCGCATTAGGTGAAGACGGCACTCTACATCAGATCGTGGAAGCCATTGAAAACGCACAGACTGGCAAGATCGCGGTCCAGCGACTCGTTGACCGAGTCTCTGCCATATTCGTACCGGTAGTGATCGGTATCGCAGCTATCGTGTTCGCTGCATGGTGGTTCTTCGGTAGTGACCTTGAAACATCGCTGATCAATGCGGTTTCGGTACTTGTAATCGCTTGCCCATGTGCCTTGGGATTGGCAACGCCAACCGCAATCATCACCGGTACGGGTGCCGCGGCTCGTGCTGGCATCTTGTACAAAGACATTCAATGCGTTGAAGAAGCGCAACGCATATCGGTGATCGCGTTCGATAAGACAGGTACGCTGACGACTGCATCGCCGACACTAGGGGATGTCTCCATTTTGTCTTCGATAGGCGAATCGCGCGCCATTCAACTCGCAGCTTCAATCCAGGCAAACAGCACACATCCGATTGCGGATGCATTCACAACCGCAGCGCGATCACGCGACATTGAACTGGAGGCGACGACAGATTTTTTAAACCATGTCGCAGAAGGTGTTGAAGGTCGATTCGAAGGGATTCGGTATTTCGTAGGCAACGTTCGTTTCGCTGAGAGAATGGGAGTCTCTGTACTCGAGTCGCACTCTCCAGATGAAGTTTTGTTGTTCAATGAGTCGAAATTACTCGCGACCTTTGAAATCGAAGATACATTACGACCAGAAGCACATTCTGCGTTGAAGATGCTCCGGGACCTCGGTGTGCGTAGTTGTATGTTGTCAGGTGATAGTGCTACGAAAGCTCAAGAGGTCGCAACGCGCCTGGGTATTTCTGATTTTCTTGCCGAATTAACACCGGAAGACAAGGTAAGCGCTGTCGAACGAATGAGCGAAGCAGATGAAGTCGTCGCCATGGTAGGCGACGGCATTAACGATGCTCCCGCGCTTGCACGCGCGAACGTTGGCATCGCAATGAGTTCGGGAACCGATGTTTCGTTGGAAGTTGCCCCGATTACACTGATGCGAAACGACCTAAGTTTGGTAGGCTCTGCAATTCAAGCTAGTCGAGCCACATTTCGCAAGATCAAGCAAAATCTATTTTGGGCTTTCATCTACAACGTGGTCATGTTGCCACTGGCAGCGCTGGGAATTCTGACGCCGACGATTGCCGGCGCCGCAATGGCGTTGTCGAGCGTGAGTGTCGTGTGTAATTCCCTTTGGTTACGTGCGTGGAAACCTGAGGCAGGTCATGAATCAAGTCATTGATATTGGCGTGGACGGTATGCACTGCGATGCATGTGTACAAAGCGTCGAGAGCGTCGTTGGAAGACTGTCGGGCGTCGAAAGCGTAAGCGTTGATCTGGATAACGCATTAGCCACCATCACTTACGACGACGAGTGCGTCTCGATTGCTGATCTCAACGAGGCGATTGAGGACGCGGGTTTCGACGTCGCGCTTGCCTAGCTAGTCGAGCCGTGGCGAGCGCACCAGCCACGCCAAAAAATATCCGCGTGCGCCAATCCCATCATGAACCACATTAAGTTGTGCGCGGTGAGATTAACGCCAAAAAGATTAACGTGAATATGTGGTTCGTTTAACGCGATGACACCCATCACGATGAATGCAATCGGCCAGATATACGGATACACCTTGCCGAATGCGAGAACAATTTTCTCAAGCATTTTGCGACTGAAAGAGTTGAGTTAGCGAGACGTTTTAACGATACGTGATGGCTTCAAAAGCGTTGTTCTGCAACGCTTCAACTAGCTCCTGCATCGAGCGAATTTGGTCCGTGAATTGAGTCGCGCACCGACCGATGTGGCTGACAATGTGAGCGTCACTCCCAGCGATACCGGCGTATCCCTGCTCAGAAGCTAGCGTGCACGCGATCTCATCTTCGTTATTTCGACTGCCACCGTTGTAGATTTCAACGATCTTTACACCTTCAGGTATTCCGTACTCCTCAAGATGTGCGGCCATACCTACGCGAGGTCGACCAGGATGGCAAGGGACGGGAACAGCGTGGTGTTTTTCACACTCCTCAATGACCTTCGCGAGCGGCAAGCTGATACTGGCGAAGTCAAATGCATTGACGAGATCAGGTGTTACGCCAAAAACGAGGACATGGCCATATTCGGTCTCGACTTCGCTTCCTTTGAGTATGAGCAAACCATATTCTTCGCCGAGTGTTGAGTAGTCGGATTCGTCATCAAATTGACGGTGCTCCGTGAGGACAAATCCGTCCAGCGGTAGCTCTCGAGTTCGAATCCACTTGCAGTAGTTCTCGACTTTAGCGCGACCATCGTCCGACTTAATGGAGTGGGCGTGGAGATCGATGATCATCTATGCTGCGCTCCGGGTATCAAGTTCTTTGAATTTGCGGTCAAGCTCCGCCAAAAGATCGTCTACCGTTCCTGAATTGTCGAACACGACATCTGCTGCGGCGATTCGTGCTTCGTTTGAAAGCTGCGCGTCAATTCGGCTCTGCACGGCCGAGCGATCGACGCCGTCCCGCTTCATCGTACGCGCAATAGCGGTTTCAACATCGACAACTGCGACCCATACCTCGTCAACGAAGTCGTGCCAGCCTGCTTCGAGTAACACCGCCGCTTCGAGTACGATGGTTCGATTAGGTTCTCGTCGTTTGACGTTCTCGATTTCCGCTCGCGCCATTTCTTTGATGGCCGGCCAAACGATGTCGGTCAAACGCTTGAGAGATGACCCCTCTGCAAAGACCTTCGAACCGAGGACCTTTCGATCGATTGAACCGTCCTCCGCTACGACATCTTGACCGAACTCGGTGACGACAGAGTCAAAACAAGCGGTGCCTGGTTCGTATGCCCGATGCCCTAGCAGGTCGGCGTCGATCACGTACGCACCACGTTCCTGCGCATACGTACTCAACGTGGATTTTCCGGATGCGATTCCGCCGGTTAAACCGATGACGGTCAAGGTGCGCTCTCAAAATACGGGTGGAGAATGATAGATACATGAGGAATCTGCAACTACAGATACTCGAGGAAATGAACGCCCTTGTTCGGCACGACGTAGTGCACTACGGTGTGAAACGCCCGCCACTAAAATAAAAGTTCCATGCTGAACCCAATCGGCGACCATCGCTCCCTTAACCACTAATCCTAAAGAAGCGACGGTTCATTTCATACAGCCGGACGGCAAGTCGATACCCGTGACGGATCGAGTAGGGCGTTCGGTTATGGATTTCGCAGTAGACCACGGAATTGCAGGCATCCTTTCGCAATGCGGCGGTGCATGCATCTGCACCATGTGTCATTGTTATATCGAGGAGAGCTGGTTCGATCGCATTGGACCAGTCTCGTATGACGAGAAGGAAATGCTTGAGTTCGTACCTGAACGCCGCACGACGAGTCGTCTGGCATGTCAGGTCATTGTCACACCTATATTAGATGGGTTGACCATCCATATTGAATCAGAAGCAGGAAGTACATCATGAAGGATTTCAAGGACAAGATCGCGGTCGTAACAGGCGGTGGGACTGGAATGGGACGAGGGCTCGTGCTTCAGCTTGTTCAAGCGGGATGTCACGTTGCTACATGCGATGTGTTGATGGATAACCTGAACGAAACCCTACGATTAGCCAACGAGGTTGACCCAGACGTAAAAGTCACTGCACATACTTGCGATGTTGGAATCGAAGAAGACATCAAGCGTTTCGCGGAGGAAGTTCGAGAACAACACGAGACTGACCACATAAATCTACTTTTTAACAACGCAGGTATTGGCGGCGGTGGTGGATTCGTTAATGGTCCGCGAGATCAATGGGAACGCACGTTTGCCGTTTGTTGGTACGGAGTTTATTGGTCTGCGCGCGAATTCATGCCGATGCTCGTCGCAAGTGAAGAAGGGCACATGATTAACACGAGCAGCGTCAACGGATTCTGGGCAAGCCTTGGTGGCGGTATCTCTCACACGGCGTATTCCGCAGCGAAATTCGCGGTTAAAGGATTCAGCGAATCACTGATTACGGATTTGCGTCTCAATGCGCCTCACGTAAAAGTGAGTGTTGTCATGCCGGGACATATCGGTACTTCGATTGCGATCAATAGCGCTCGCATCCTCGGCAATGACATGGAACCGACGTTAAGTGACGCTGATCTCGAACGGATCAAGCAGACTTGGATCGACCAGGGTTTACCAGTTCACAACTTCACCCCGGATCAAATCCGAGAACGGTTGCGCGAACGTCGCAACGATTTCCGCGACAGAGCGCCAACAACCGCAGACCAAGCGGCTACGATCATCTTGAATGGCGTGCGTGAAGAGCGATGGCGAATTCTCGTTGGCGACGATGCACATCGCCTAGACGAAGCGGTACGTGAGGCACCCGAAGAGGCTTACGAGCCTGACTTTACTCAACGTCGACGACTACTCGGGAGTATGTCAGAGGACGAGGATTGAGTGTATGGGAAAGGTCTGGGTGATCGAGTCACGAATAGTTAGTGAAACGTCTACTCAGGAATTCGGGTCGTAAGCGCGGGTTGAAATACGGCGAATAACCGAAATACCAGTGGTAGATAACCGTTGGTCCAGATTTCGCGATCAAGGAACGCAGTCATCAGGTCGTACTCACCGACGAGAATCTCGTAAAGACGACTCCAACTTACACAATGGATCGTCAACATGTCGGGTTCGTCCGGTTCGGCATCACATTCCGTGATGACGTTCTCAGCGGGTGTAAACTGAAGTACGACTGAATCGACCCTGAATAGAATTGGCGACGCGAATTCTTGCGCCACTTCGAGTCGCGTTTTCGTTTTAAGTAAGCGAATGAACTCGGTTTCGGTCATGTCTTTTTCGCCTTTGGCATACCCTCATTTTGCGTCGCGACTAGCGACCCACTCTTTGCTTCACCTGCTAAACCGGTAAATACTTGATGGAATTTCTCTTTGAGCTCGGATTATTCATTGCGAAGAGCTTCTGGGTTGTCATTTGCATCGTGTTTGTACTGATTGCGCTTGCTTCGATTCTTCCGAAACGGCGACATCATCCAGACATACCGGAAGGTCATCTTGTTGTACGGCATGTTAATGAAATGTACCGCGATTTGCAGCGTGGCATTGACATGGAAGCGTTCGATCCTAAATCTGCACAGCGTGCGCGAAAGTTAGAGCGAAAGCAGCGCCAAGCGGAAGCGAAGGAACGTCAACGGGAAGTCAAGGCGGCTGCGAAAGTTAAGGCCGAAGGAGAAAAAGACACTTCGAAGCAGGACGATAAAAATCACGTATTCGTTTTGGACTTCAATGGCGAGGATATAGAAGCTGCGAAATCGGAGTTTCTCCGCAAGGAGATCACCGCTGTATTGGTAAGGACCAAACAACCAAGCGAGGTTGTCGTGCGCTTAAAGAGTGCTGGCGGGTATGTCCATAGTTACGGCTTTGCGGCATCGCAACTGCTACGAATTCGCGACGCCGGAATCAAGCTCACGGTTGCTGTAGATCAAATTGCTGCAAGTGGTGGTTACATGATGGCAGTGGTTGCTGACCAAATAATCGCAGCGCCTTTCGCGGTCGTGGGTTCGATTGGGGTGGCGGCGGAGTTACCGAATCTTCATCGGTTTCTCAAGAAATACGACATTGATTATGAAGTTCTGACCGCAGGCAAGCACAAGCGAACGTTGACGATTTTTGGCGAAAACACGGACGAACATCGCGCGAAATTCCTTGAGGAAATGGAAGAAACCCATGAACTCTTCCAGGAGTTCGTATCAAAATACCGAGAGAGCGTTGATGTAGATTCCACCGCGACAGGTGAGACTTGGTACGGGTCAAAAGCGCTGGAACTCAATCTGGTCGATTCGATTCAAACAAGCGATCAGTACATTCAGAGCGCATGCAATGACTCCGAGGTTTATGAAGTGCAGTGGATCATGCCCGTAAAACCACTAAACCAGCTGGCAGCGAGATTGGCGGCATCAGTAACTGCGCTTACGAGTTGGCTGAAAAACGGCATCCGATCGTTTTGATAACCCGCTTGGTAGATATCAGGCAGATAGGAAATGAGAACGTCCTTAGGATAGGAGTGACACGTTGACGCAATACAAAGCATTTGAAGTAACGAAAGAGGAAGACGGTTCGTTCACTCGCGCGATCGTTGAAAAGGATACGAGCGATCTACCTGAAGGCGATGTGTTGGTTCGTGTCGCCTATTCCTCGTTGAACTACAAAGACGCGTTATCCGCGACCGGTAATCCAGGAGTCACACGCAATTACCCGCACACTCCGGGGATTGACGCCGCTGGCGTTGTTGCAGCTTCCAACGATGCGTCGATCGCAGAAGGCACTGAAGTGATCGTAATTGGCTTTGATTTAGGCATGAACACGGCCGGCGGTTTCGGCGAATACATCTCCGTTCCGGCAGGTTGGGTCACGCCGTTACCATCGGGATTGAGTGTGCGCGAAGCAATGATTCTCGGTACAGCAGGATTCACTGCGGCTTTGTGTGTCCACAAACTAGAGGATGCGGGTATGTCCCCTAGTGGTGGTCCCGTTCTAGTTACCGGTGCAACTGGAGGCGTTGGGAGCGTTGCCGTTCGGCTTCTAAGCCAAGCAGGCTACGAAACCCATGCCGTGACAGGAAAGGCGAGTGAGCACGATTTTTTGCGCAGCCTAGGCGCCGCGGAAATCCTTGATAGAAGTGAGTTCGAGGATGAATCTTCACGGCCGCTACTTCGCGAAACGTGGGGCGGGGTTGTAGATACGGTGGGTGGAGCAATCCTCTTCAACTGTATCAAAGCGCTGAAGTATGGGCAGAGTGCAGCCGCGTGCGGTCTCGTGAGTTCGCCAATGATCCCCGCATCAGTATTTCCGTTCATTTTGCGTCATGTCAATCTTCTCGGAATCGACTCTGTCGAATTACCGCTTGATCAGAAGAATGTCATTTGGTCGAAGTTGGCATCCGAGTGGAAGATCGACAACCTTGAGGACTTCGTTGCACCGTTAACACTTGATACTCTGTCGGATGCGATTGACCGAATCCTCGCCGGTGAGATGGTTGGGCGAGGGCTGATCGAGCACGCGAGTTAATTGGGTTCTCCACCGTAACCCATAGTCGCCGAGGGACTAACTAATAGCAGTGTTTACGGAACTTCTCTCACTTCATGAACCGTTGAGGCAAGAAGCACGTTGGATGAATACCTAACACATTTGTAGGCTACGCAGTGAAATGGGTACACAAGACTGTCTGCTGATGTCATTACGTTAGTTCGGATTGTCGCGAGAGAACGACGCGCCTGGTCGAACGAGGCGATGATTAGTCTGCCGTAAGCCCGTCTTCTGGCTTAACGTACTCCGGTTCTCCGACACCTTCTACCATACCGAATATATCCTCTCGTGTACGGCTGGGAGTGTCGAGGGATGCGTTAGTTAACTCGATAAATTCTCGATATGAACTCTCATGACGTGACGAGATAAAGCCAAGCACGTAGTGCCAAGCCAAGTGCGAATTGGCATCACTGTATATACCCGCCTTTACATCTCCAGCCAATACATCTAACCAATAAGGCGCGTACGAATGAAGGTACGCGAAGACTCTCATGCCGTCATAGTAATCGTTTGTATTCCAACGATGGGTGAAAATCTCGAGTAAGCGTGCACTATCGTTACCTCGGTCCCAAGATAGGCGATCGTTCAGTATCTTCCATTGGATAAATTGAGGCAAGCCTTCAACCCACCAATCGAGATCAGTTCCGCGTTGTGTGTCGACACGTAGATAGGTATAGTCCAGTAGGTGCGTAAATTCGTGCTGCAGATTTCCGTACCGATTGCCTTCAATCCACCAAAAAGCTCCTTCCGGTAAGTACGGTACATACGTTGTATGAGTCGCAACGCCGTCGGAATTAGCGAATGACAAGCCGCTACTAACATCACAAGTACTGCCAATCTCGGTCTCTTGACACACCGTATACATGACGCAATCGTCGACCGCGCCACTAACGTCACAGATTCCCGTAATGACTTCCAAAGTCGAATCGTTCCCATCATCGAGACCAATCGCAGATTTGAAAATGTCGTAAAAAAGACGTTCTGTCTCATCTAATTTTTCAAAGACATCATCAACATCTACTGTCCTGTTTTCGTCGCACACGACGCTAACACTTATCGAATGATCGAAGACCTCGGATTTCCGAATGGTGGATAGTTCGCCGGCTTGATATTTATCCAAGGTTTCTTGCCACGGACAGCTATCGCAAGCAGATCGACCTCGAGGATAAGGTCGGTCGTCGGGACACGAATGGTCGTCGCTACTGGAGAAAGGGGCTAGCACAGTAATGACTAGCACTAGCAATATGAGGGAGTTCCTAGACATGTATGAACTTCGCTTAACACCTTCCATGTCTTCTTGTGAAAACCGATAGTTGTCGCGCTGTATGTGACGAGACAAGGTTCGTACAGGTCAACTTAGCAATCCGAACACTAGATTACCCCTCCTGTCTCTCGGAAGATTACCTTAGTGCTCGACCAAACGTGCTGGCAACTTTTTATCGTTCCTAATCTGGTGCGTTTGCTCACAAATACATTTCGACGCTCATACAGTTTAATGAAAACCGTAATTCGACGAGTAGAGTTTCGGTCAACGGAGAGATCACTTCGTCAATCTTATTTCGTTGTCTTTGTCCTGATCGAATGGGGCTGATGCCAAAGTCAACACGCAATCTTATTTGGGGATTACTGCTTTAACTACAGAACCCCAATACGCAACACAGGTTGTCGCGTAAATTAGGAGAACTTTATTCTCCTACCGACCTTAAATATCGATCATGAAAGTCCGCTTACGCGACGCACGACGTTCACGCGAAGTGATGTCACTTGCACAGTTCATGGATGAATTTGCGCCGGACGAAGCCGCGGCGGAAGCCTGGTTTGTGGCACGTTGCTGGTCGGATGGCGTACGGAGCGCGCATTGTGACTCGGCCCGTGTCGCTGAACGCGCAAATCGTCGACCGATGCCTTACTGGTGTCGTGACTGCCGTCGCTACTTTTACGTAAAGACCAACTCCGTCATGCATCGCTCCCCACTCGGTTGCCGCATCTGGGCGGCCGCCATCTATCAGATTCTGACGAGCTTGAAGGGCGTGGCCAGTACGAAACTGGCGCGCGATCTCGGCATCACGCAGAAATCCGCCTGGCACTTAGGTCATCGCATCCGTGCGGCGTTCGCCGTCGGCGACGACCGCTTATTGATGGGACCGGTCGAGATCGACGAGACCTACATCGGCGGTAAAGCCAAGAGTCGACATGCCTCCCAACGCGATGGCAAGCGGGGCGTGGACGACAAGTGGCCCGTCGTCGGGATTCGGGATCGTGCGACCGGACATGTGCACGCGGAAGCGGTTGACGATACCAAGAAGGACGAAGTACAGGGTTATCTGGCAGAGAACGTCTGATCGGTTGCGACCGTGTATTCCGACGAATTAGCGACTTACGCCGACTTGCCAAAGCCCCACGAAGCGGTTCAGCACGGCAGCGGCGAATATGTCCGCGACCAGGCCCATACGAACGGGATCGAGTCGTTCCGGTCGATGCTGAAACGCCGGTACGTCGGGATCTACCACAAGTTCTCGCAGAAGCACCTGGATCGCTACGTGAAAGAGTACGCCGAACGTCGCAACCTGCGTGAACTCCACACGGTCGCGCAGATGTCCCAGATTGCCATGCGCTTTTCGAAGGTGGAGTTGTCGTGGGCAGACTTGGTAGAGAACGCCGCCACCGCGTGACCTTCGCCATGCCGGTTCGCGGACATGGCTTATCCACATGGGAGATCGAGCTTCAATCGCTTGTCACGTCGAGTGGCTACGTATCACCAATATCCGACGCCAGGAGAACGTGTTCGTAATGCAATCTAACGGTGAGCGGTTGTTAGATCAAAATCGAACCATCTGGACTTAACGAATATATCCTATCGAACCGCAATATTTGACGGTTTGATAGGATGGATCGTTAATCTCAAACAACCGCTACGACGTTCAGCATCTACCGTCGAGCCAATTAGGTCGACTCGTGCGAGCTCAACGGAAAGGACGGTACAACATCATGATCAAACGATCTGCAGACCGCGGTGAAAAAGCCGGTCGGGTTACGCCCGCCGCACTTTTCACCGCTCTAGATGCGTTAATTTCCTGTTACTGGAACGGGCGGCTTCGAAGCCGTGTGACGCAAGTTCCTAGTTCGACTCCGCCGTCACCGTCTCCGACCAATCGGACACCAATCGTTCGCCGCCGGTAACCTTCACGGCGCGCACGCGCAAGTTGTAGGGGTCGGCACCGATCTCGTCGCGTAGCGCCACGGAGAGGATGTCCGCGCCGACCGACCGCTGCTGTACCCAATCGCTGTCCCAGTCATCGTCGGCGTAGACATACTGGTACTCGTAGCCCGTCGCGCCGGTGACTGCGTGCCAGAAGAGCGTGATGCCCCAGTCCTCCGGCGTGGCGAACGCGATCGGCGCGTCCGGCGGTCGCCCATCGTCAGCGGTGCCATCGACGCCGCTGCTACCGTCTGCGCCTCCTTCAGGGTCGGCGGCATCGCCGGTGTCGGCTAGGCTCAAGGTAAAGCTCCCGGTCTGCCCCCAGTAGTAGGTCGTAGCCTCGATCACGTAAGTTCCGGGGTCTAGCGTTTGCGAGATGCGCGCGTTGGAGCCACCTCCTCCATCGTCGTCGGAGGCGAGAACCGGACTTTCCTTCGCCCCGCCTTTGCGCAGGTACAGGAAGGCATCGACGGAGGACGACAGCGTGATCGTCGTCGGCGACCGTTCGTCTAAGGCAAATACGTAGTAGCGGGCGTAGCTGCCGTCGCGGGCGACGGAGGCGCAGTCGGCGGTCCAGATGCCTAACACCGCGCCGTCTCCGGCCAGCCGCTCACCGCACTCGAAAGGCTGGTCGGTCGGGGCACGGCGACCGAGGCCGGCGACGCGCAGGGCGTAAGTCCCGGTGGTTTCGTCTCGAAAAGTGGTGGCTTCGATCGCGTAGGTCCCCGCTGCCAGCGTCGTCCTGAGCAGGGAGTTGTAGCCGTTACCGCCGTCGTCGTCGTCGGCAATTTGAGGACCGGATCGGTCACCACTGCGGAGGTACACATAGGTGTCGGCGGCAGATTCCAGCGAAATCGTGACATTCGACTGGCTTTCCAGCGTGAACGCGTAGTAGTGGGCGTAGGTGTTGCTGCGTGCCAAGGAGGGGCACTCTCGGTTCCAGGTTCCGTACACCGTGCCGTCGCCAGCGAGCTGCTGTTCGCAAATCACGGGGGCACTCTCGCCGGTGTCGCGAGTGGTGCCGCTGCCTCGGCCAGGAGCGCTGCCGTCGCCGTCGCCGGGATCGGACCTGGTGATAGCGGTCGCATTGACGGCCATGAGAAGGCTGTTATTACCACCAAAGACGATTCCCCAGCTACTCCCGGAATTATTCGAATAACGCGATCCGTCCGCGATGGACCACCCGGACGTGCCAGTCTGCGCATCGCTTGCGGTCATCTCTGCAACAATGCGGGTCGCTGCGCTCGCCGCTCTGAGCTGGACGAAATATGTTGTGCCTCCGGTGAGCGTGATGCCGCTCGCGGTGTAGGTTGTCGCTCCAGCGTCAGAGTCGATGGTACCTGTCAAGTTGCTGCCAACTTGGGTCCCGGGATTGATGCCGTTAGGACTGTGGATCGAAACGATTATCTGTCCGATTCCACCACTTACGATATCAACGATGACGCTGTTCAGCGTGTAGCTGTCAGAGCGGGTGCCGCCGGTGGTGAATGCAGTGGCATGGCGCGTACTGAAGAAGGTAAGACTTGCACTGTCGAAAGCCTTTGTTTGCGACAGGTTGCTTACATTCACCGAGGTCTGCGCACCAACAACAGGCGCAAGTAGTACGAAAGTGAATGCGACGAGGGCAAGTGCTGAAGGCAAGTTGAAACGTCTCATGATTCGCACCAACCCAGTCCCAAACGCCGGGGGGGTCGATTCGAGGAAATCATAGGTGACGTTTCACCGAGATCAAGCGGTTCTGTCGATGTTGCTAAGAAACCCAGTATTGTCATGTTTATATCGTGCTACTTTTGTGTCATGCCGAAATATAGTCAAGTTTATGCGGAATACAAACGCTCAATAAAGCCCATGATTACGCTGTAAAACGAATATGTCATATATACGCTACAAACATTGAATTTGATGGTGATACATTTGGGGTTGGCTACACATCTCAACGGTCAGACAGACCCTGTAGCTGCATACATCTATGATGACATCATCACAACGAGCCTCCGCACGCCCTCAACGTCGCTCAAGGCAACGTTTTCGGAGCTTCGTTGTAGCACCACGTTAAGGCATTCACCACGACGCCGCACTTGACGAACCATGCAGATTTATGAGCTGCGCGAGCATGATGAACCGCCTTCGAGCATCTAAACTCGAGCTCTCTTTAGTTTATTGGAGTCGCGATGTAATTTAGGCACTTCATGCTTCATGTTGCCGTTCATTTTGCGTCATGTCAAACTTGGAGGAATCGACTCGGTTGAATTACCGCTTGATCAGAAGAATGTCATTTGGTCAAAGCTGGCATCGGATTGGAAGATCGACAAGCTGGGAGTTTTCGTTGCCCCCTTAACGCTTGGTACTTTGTCGGATGCGAATGACCGCATCTTGTCGGGCGAGATGGTTAGGCACGGACTACCTATACACTCGAATTGACTTCCCTTTTACGAATGTCCTGGTACTGCGAAATCAGCAGGATTTACTGATTGGTAAAGCAAATTCGATATGGACAAACCAGTGAGATCTGACTTCTTAGGCTAGCTGCACTTCCTCAGGACGACATAAGTCGCGATCGCGGACAACGCGATCGTGAGGACTAAGAGGAGCGCGGTTGTGGAAATCAACATTGTGCGGAATCCAACCGAACCTGGTTCGACACCGATGACTTGAAAGAGTAATAGACCGAGGAGTTTGTTAAAGACTAGAAGCGTTTCAACTGCGAGGACTGAGAAAGTAGCAGTACCGAGAACGAATTCTTTTTATCGACTTGAGCTCATCATCCTCGCTCGTATAAGTGTTCGGCGCGACATAGATGATCTCTGTGCTCTCCAAAATTGATCGTTTTCTGTATTCGTTGTAATGTGTTTCGATAGACTTTCGCCAAACTAAATCGACCTTTCGTCCGAATATGTCTTCGAGTTGCTCCACCATCCTAAACTCGTCGAAGAGTGATATACGCACCGTTGGAGGCGATGGTCGACTTACCATGAGGTCTACATCGCTGGTTTCAGGATCAAAGTCATCTCGGATGGCAGATCCGAAGACCTCCAATCTTGTGAGTCCCCACTTCTCGCAAAACGTCCGTATTTCGTTGTAGGGTACTTCTATTTTGAGAGTAGATCCGTTACGTGACATTGGTGGTTGAACTGACGCATTTGCGACTATTTGTAATTGTAGGGTGACTACCAGCGCATCATGAATATGTCATTTGATGGCTCTACTTCAATGTGGAGGTACCTATCTTCTCAATCCCGACATATCTTTTCGCGTTCCCAGGACTCTCGAGTTCACCAGGATGCACCGATTTTGACGTTTCGTGTGACTTCACATGGAACGGTTCATTAGTGTTCAGTTCGCGAATCGCAGAACGCCAAATCTCAAATCTAATCGATAATTAGAAATGATTTGAAATTTCGTTTTTACTCAACTTCTGGTAGATTAATACGCTCTGCTTTGAGCATATGGCTCGATACTTCCAATGTCCTCAGTGTCGGAAACGCCGTCGATCTTCTCGGAACACCTTTGGATTCGGGACCTTAACACCAAACGACACCGTTATCTTGATGCGCTTGATGCGGCGATTCCTTGGCGCAGGTTGATTCGAAACTTGAAACCGATCTACCCGACGGGTGAGAGAGGGCGCAATCCCATTCCACTCGAAAGCATGATTCGGTTGCATGTGTATCAATTGAGTTGCTCATTGAGTGATCAGCAGGCAATCGATGACATGGTGGAGAACCGTCTTGTTGAAGCGTTCTGTGCTTGGGACATCACACAGCGTCCGTCTCTTCATCGGTCAACGCTGGGTCGGTTTCGTAGACGAATAAAAGCTAACGCTCAGGATACCCTTTTCTTGGAAATCGTCGCTGAAGCGCATAGATCTGCCAAGCTAGATAGACCGACTCACTAATACGTGAATAGTTTGCTCAAGCGACGCGCAAGCGATCAGAAAGCGCTAACGGATTGCGATAGTTGAGGACGACCATGTAGGTCGAAACCAACATCGTCAAGATCGTCGCCAGCAGAATGACGTGATCGGTTTGTTTACTCAATAACGGAGAGGCCACAAATAGAACCAGCAGGGAGAATTCACTGCATTGACCTAAACGAACACCCACCTCCCAACCGATCGGACTTCTCACGCGTCTAAGTGCAAGTAGGTAGCGGAATGCGACCGGTTTCAATGCGAGGAGAACTGCTGCAAGCAACGCGGCTTGCCAGATTGCATCCGGCACGAGCATGATGTCGACCCGAGCGCCAACCGTAAAGAAAAACAGTATCAGAAAGAAGTCTCGTAAAGGTTCAAGTGTCTCCGCTACGCTCTGAGAAACAGGTGAGTTTGCGAGCGACACACCGGCGATGAATGCGCCGAGTTCGAATCCCAGTCCGCATGCGTGTGCGATGCCAGCAAGTGCAAGACACCAGCCAATATAGAGGAGGAACATGTACTCCGTGAATACATCGAACCGTTGCATGAGTGGCCAGATAAGAAACTTCGGACCGATATATGCCACGATGACAAGAAGAGGTCCGGACGCTAACAGTAGCCCGAGATCAATATTGCCTTGTGAACCAACTTGCGCGAATAGGTAGAGTGAGACTAAGGCGATAACGGCGAGTAGGTCTTGTAACAGCAAAATGCCAATAACGATTTCGCCGATCTTCCTGTGATGCAGAATCGTGCGTGGAAGCAACTTTATTCCCAAGACGGTACTTGAGAACATGAGCGCAACACCGAGTACAACGCTTTCAATCCAGGTGAAACCAAACACTTGACCTGCGCCGAGACCCACCACGAAAAACAACATGGAGCTAAGTAGCGCAGCGACCAGTGAGGTGCTGAACATCCCAATGAGTTTGCTCGGCGGAAGTTCAAGTCCTACGATGAAGAGCAGGAACAGAATGCCGATTTCCGATACCTCACTGACAAGTGTCGTATCGCTTATCCAACCCAATGCAGACGGTCCGAAGGCAATGCCGAGGAACACGTAAACGATGATCAACGGCTGACGTATAAACATCGCCAGTGACGCGAGGATGGCCGCACCAACGAAGATAAGAATGAAGCTATCGATCATCGTCGCTATCTCGTACGATGGAATTCAATAACAGTGTTTAGCCGCCCTGTTTTCGGCGATATGCCGGTTCCGGTTGAATGACGGAACCTTGGTAGAAATCGCTCATACTCGCCATGCATTGAATGGCTGTATTAGCAGCCAGTTCATTCTCAAGTACGAATGCATCGAACCCGCACCGACGCATGAACGGTGTCAGGTCCGGCTGAACCTCGCCAATTGCCCGCAACTCACCTTTAAAGCCAAAGCGATTGCGCAAGAGCGTCCCAAGCGATAAACCACGCCCGTCTGCAAACATGGGAAAGTGGACGGCTACGAGATCTAGACCAGCTAACCTGTCACCAAAATCATCAACTTCAATATCACCGTCGACCCAAGCTCCGTTCGCGTTGGTATTTGTCAATTGATGGATCGGTACGATCGCATTGGCAGGTACGTAGTCCGGAATCGTCTCGATAAGCTGCCATGTATCGGCGACGATCTGCTGGTCCTTAACCAGCACGGGCATATGTCTGACTCTCAGATTCTTGTATATAGACGCGGTCTTTGAACGGATCCATGCCAACACGACGATAACAGCTCAAGAACGTTTCACCTTCAGCTCGGTAATCGACATATACGTCAAGCAATCGTTCGATGACACCGACCACTTCGCTCCGTGAGAATGACGGTCCAATGATCTTACCAAGTGATGCACTGTTCGTTGCATTACCGCCTAACGAGATTTGATAGAACTCATCACCTCGTTTATCGACGCCTAAGATGCCAATATGGCCTACGTGGTGATGCCCACAAGCGTTCATGCAGCCTGAAATGTTCAGGTCAAGAGGACCTAAATCGTGCAAGTAGTCGTAATCGTCAAATCGTTGCAGTATTTCTTCCGCAACAGGTATTGACTTCGCATTTGCCAATGAGCAGTAATCGCCACCCGGGCAGCAGATCACATCAGTTAATAATCCTTGATTGGCAGACGCTAGACCTTCTGCGCGTGCAAGTTGGTATAGCTCGAACAATTGATGTTGAGGTACATCCGGCAGGACGAAATTCTGCTCGTGACTGATGCGAATCTCGCCGAATCCAAAGGTTTCTGACCAATCCGCGACGGCGTCCATTTGAACATCGGTTACGTCTCCCGGCGGGATTCCAGTAGCTTTGGTTGAGAGCGTGACGATCGTGTAATTTGGTTGTTTGTGTTCAGCGACGTTTTGTTGAATCCACTGATTGAACGTTGGATCCTCAAGACGCTGAGAAGCTAAGGTCGAAGAAGCGTCTGGTACGGCCGGGTAATCAGGCGGGTCAAAACACCCAACGATTCGCTCGATTTCATCCTGTGTTAGTTCTTGTGGATTACCTTTAATCAGTTCCCATTCAGCGTCCACTTTCTCGCCGAAGACTTCTGGCGACATCGCTTTCACAAGGATCTTTATGCGTGCCTTGTACTTATTGTCACGACGTCCATATCGGTTATAGACACGCAAAATCGCTTCGACGTAAGTAAGCAGGTGTTTCTCAGGCAAGTTTTCACGAATTAATGCACCAATCGCAGGAGTTCGGCCAAGTCCACCGCCGACGTAGACATCGAATGTCGTATGTCCACTCTCGTCAACGCGTAATTGAATGCCGATGTCGTGAACCGCGATCGCTGCTCGATCACTATCCGCACCGTTCAAAGCGATCTTGAATTTTCGAGGAAGCCACTCAAATTCAGGGTGATATGTCGACCATTGCCGCAGCATCTCTGCATACGGTCTCGCATCGATTTGCTCATCAGCCGCAACGCCTGCGAATTGGTCGGTCGTAACGTTGCGTACACAGCTACCACTGGTCTGAATCGCGTGCATACTGACGTCGGCGAGTTCTGCGAGAATGTCCGGTACTTCTGCAAGCTCAGGCCAGTTCAATTGCATGTTCTGACGCGTGCTGAGGTGACCATAGCCTTTGTCATAATCCCGCGAAATCGACGCGAGCTTGCGCAACTGCGTCGCATTCAGTGTTCCGTACGGCACCGCGATTCGCAACATCGGCGCGAGTCGTTGGATGTAGAGGCCGTTACGCAAGCGCAGTTGTTGGAACACATCGTCTGGGATTTCACCGGCGAGAAAACGGTCGGTTTGGTCGCGGTATTGCGCAACTCGTTCCTTTAGGAACTTATGGTCAAATTTGTCGTATTGGTACATCGTCACGCCTACGGTTGACCTCAATCAACCGTGTATCGGCTTCTAGTGGAGGCGCAAGCGCCAGCACAAGAGTATTCGGGAAGGGGGAATTATGCGATAAGCTTATATGAACGCGATGGGCTTATACAAATTAGAGGGTGAATCCCCGTACCCCTATGCGATAATTTGTGAGTTAACCGCATCCACATAACTTCCGTTGCGTGTCTCTAAGAATGATGTGGTTATCCAGGCCATTCACGCATGTGTCGATTTAAGCGATTTCGCGCTGCAAATGTCGCCACTTATTGCCCTAAGGGTGATTGCTGATTTTCGCTTGACTTTGATCTCGTGCTTGGCGCTTCGTCTTCGTAACAACTAAGTCCGGGGGATAGCGTTTTGGAGATCGGCGATTGGAAATCAACAGGTTCGGTCGCACCGCTTTACAAGGAACTCGCTCAGCTGGATTTGTTGAGCAACATCACGGAACTAGAAGCGTTCGGTTTCACAGTTGTACCACCTGAGAAAGTTGGACCACCAGATTTCTGTGAAGAGGTCAGAGCCGCCCTTGAACGTACGATGTTACGACGATATGGCGACGATGGCATGTCCGTCGAGCGTTGGTCCAACGTTAACGACATTCAACGGTTCATGCTGTGGGAAGACCAGATTTTCGAGAAACTAACGTACAACCCCGCTGGTCTAGGACTCGCGCAATGGTTACTAGGAACCGATTGCATTCTCAGTCTATGTGCCGCATGGGTCAAAGGTCCAGGCGAGGTTCGTACGGGTATTCACGGCGACTATCTAGATCCAGCACTACAGGCGCAGCCTGAGCAAGTCAATAACTGCAATATGCATTTCATGTTAACGGACTATACAAAGGACGACGGATCGATTTCCTTCGTACCTGGTAGTCACAAGTGGCGACGTCAGGTGACACCGGATGATGCCAAGTATTGGGCGGACCGTGCAGTGGCGGTAGAGGCACCACAAGGGTCAATGGTGATTTGGGGTAATCACACGTGGCATGGGTCATATCCCAAGAAAACACCCGGATTGAGAATGACGCTGCAATGCGAATACATGCGACGGCGGCGGCAGGCAGAAGAAGCGTATCGCGAAACCGTGACGCAGGAAGCACTCGATCGCAATCCGGTCCGATTCGCAGGACTCATGGATGTCTACAGTCTATTCCCATTCGGTGCTAGCGATTGGGATATCGAACGCGTCTCCAAAGCTGAGGCGGGCGCGAAGAGTGGCCAGAATCTGGAATCGTATCGAAGTCTCTTTGACACGGAACCTGCAAACGGTAAAACGACGCTCCGTCCGAAATACGACTACATGCAGCATGATGGCGTGATGACGTCACAACGGAACGCTAGTCGAATCCGTCGCGAACAGAAAGCGGCGGAAGAGAAAGAACGTACGGAACCGGTAAAAGAAACGGCGACCGCGAAATGAAACAACCTGAGCAAGAACGTGAAGGACCACAGATCATCGCTGGTCTCAACATTCCGGAGCGCGTTGATCAGATTATGGATCAGGGTTACACGATCGTTGAAGATTTCATCTCGTCCGCGGAAGTCGAGAAGATTCGCGAAGCGTTCATGTCCGAGGTCCATATCACCGAAATGCGTGCTATTGGTACCCAAACAGGCAGGACCTGGCGTGCGCACAATCTCCTTGCTAAGACACGAGCAGTTGACTATCTGTTTCTCGACAAGCGAGTACGAGCACTCGTTGAAGGTGTACTAGGACCCAGAACACAGATCAACGTCACGACTTTATTTAATGTTCTGCCCGGTGAAACTAGACAGTACCTTCATCAGGATGATGGTTTGTGGCCGATTCCGAGACCGCATCCAAGTTTCGTATGCAATGCACTGATCGCATTGGACGATTTTGAAATTGAGAACGGTGCTACGCACATCGTGCCTTACAGCCACCGGTGGTATGACAGACGTCCGGATCAATCGATTGACACGTTGCAAGTTGAAATGAAATCCGGCACGATGTTGATGTGGGAAGGCGCGTTGTGGCATGGCGGTGGTGCCAACGTATCGAAAGATCGGGAGCGACTCGGCTTTTTCATGAGTCATCAAGTCGCGTATCTTCGACCTCAAGAAATCCAATTGGTGTCTGTTCCGCGTGAAGAAGTACGCAAAATGCCCGAGAAATTGCAGCGGTTGTTAGGTTATCACCGGTTTGGTTTAGGTGTCGACGGTCGCGATCCGATTGACGTGATTAACGACGACGTCTATGTTCACGAATCGGCAAAGCTTGCAGAAGACTGGTACGCTGACTACAGAAACGAAGCTGAACAATCTGCCGACACGTAATACCGAATCCAAAATTCGATTCTCCTAAACCACACATCAATCTGAACTCTGAGCTCTAAGGAATGCTATGCCAGCAATTAGTCAATCATTAGGACCCGTAGCTGTTACTGGCTGTTCGGGCTTTACCGGTGGCCACATGGTTCGCGAGTTAGCTCTGCATGGCTATCAAGTTCGTGCGTGTATCCGCGATGCAAACAGCTGGCGCGGTCAAGATGCGGTGAGTTACCTATCTTCGTTACGTAACGTTGAAATCATTGACGGCTGCGACTTATTCATCGAAGGTTCTTACGACGACGCGTTTGCTGGCTGTAGTGCCGTATTTCACGTCGCCGCGGTTCTTGGTAATTCCGCAGACGGCAAGTCCCAACCGCTGGGCTCTGGTGATGTGCCGACCGACATTTACGATGGTGGCTTGAAAGGCACGCAAAACGTCATCGATTCGATTAATCGCACGACATCAGTTCGACGATTGGTGTATACAAGCTCGATGGCGGCAGTAGCGGGTCGTCGAGCCACGACGGTAACACCTGGCTATGAATGGACAGAGGACGATTGGGCGTCAGACGGCGTCGATGAACAACGTTGGCAGCATCCGGCAAACTCATATGCACGCAGCAAAGTTGAAACCGAGCAGCTCATCACTCAAGCTGGAGTAGATAGTGGTGGGCGTTGGGATGCCGTGACCATGTGTCCAGCGATGATCTGCGGACCGGTTTTGTTTAAGGCGCAAGTCGGGCAGTGGATCGAACAGATTGGGCGGATGGCGAACAATGAAGGTCCAAATTGGCCGTCTCCATATGACATGTACTACAACATCATCGATGTTCGAGATCTCGTCAAAGCGCATCGACTGGCAGCGGAAATCGAGATTGACCACTCGACGACCAAAGGCGGACCTCGTTATCTAATGCATGGGTCCGGCGGTCGCTCGACTCTGTTATTCAGTGAGGAAGTCCGTGGGATCATTCACGAGTACTTTCCGTCGTTTCAATTAGCGCGTCCGCAACCCGTACCAAGTCGTGAAGACGACCCGGATTCAGACGGTAAACCTGCTGTACCCACTGCGGTGAACGATTGCAAGAAGGCTAAAGAAATTCTCGGTGCGACCATACGTCCCGTTGATGACACGATTCGTGCCGTGGTGGAAACTTCAATCGAACTTGGGGTTATCGAGCCGAAACTCGCAGCCTAGCGCCCGAGAGAATCGTTGTATTCTCGAACAACACGCGCCGAGTTGCAGAGGATGAGCAGCATCGTCGAGTGAAACTCCCTAGATTCAGACTTACCAAGGTCGTGTTCTGGTGTGTTCTCGCAATTCCACTTGCGCTTCTGATCAATGACATCCGCATCGAATTAGCGACTCCGACGCTAGGGCTCGGTGCTGACCCAGAGGACGCGATCGTCGATCATCTCGGGATTTGGTCGATACGGCTTCTCTGGTTTACGCTCTTTATATCGTCTATCGCACGACTTACGCGTCAACCTATCCTGATCCAATTCCGGCGGATGGCCGGACTGTGGACGTTTGCGATGGTCTGCCTGCACGTGACCAGTTACGTTCTACTGCTAGCGCGAGTTGATTTGATGGTGATCTTGGACGATTTTGTTGAGCGTCCCTACATCATCGCGGGACTGAGTGCTTTGTCTTCGTTGATCCCTCTGGCGATCACCTCAACCCGAGGTTGGCGTCGCAGATTGCGCCAGAATTGGAATCGATTACATCGACTCGTTTACGTTGCAGCGATCGCAGCATGGATTCATCTATTTTGGCTTGAAAGGGCAACCTTCGAGGAATCCGCGATCTATGGAGCAATCCTCATCCTACTCTTCATAGAGCGAATCGTTCATACAATGCGAACTCGCAAGCGAAAGCAGACCGCCAAGGCAGTGACATAGGATGAAACATCGCCAGTACTGGCTCGCGAATTTGCGCTTGGTTGGTATCCTCCTGAGTATTTGGTTTATCGTGTCTTTCGGGTGCGGCATACTGTTTGTCGATGTCCTCAATCAGATTCAGATTGGTGGGTTCAAACTCGGTTTCTGGTTTGCGCAACAGGGAAGCATCGTTGTCTTTGTTGTGCTGATCTTCGTTTATGCGGTACTCGCGAATCGACTTGACCGCACTCACGACGTCGACGAAGAAGAATGAGTCAACAGTTACTGATTTATTTTGTAGTTGGCGGTAGCTTTCTTCTCTACATCGGTCTCGCGATTTATTCGAAGGCTAATTCCACGAGTGACTTCTATGTAGCCGGTAAACACGTTTCGCCAGTAGCGAACGGTATGGCAACGGCTGCGGATTGGATGTCCGCCGCATCGTTCATATCGATGGCTGGCTTGATTGCGTTTCTAGGTTACGACGGTTCGGTCTACTTAATGGGATGGACTGGCGGCTACGTCATTCTTGCGCTGCTGCTTGCCCCTTATCTACGGAAATTTGGAAAGTACACGGTACCAGAGTTTATTGGCGATCGCTACGACTCGCAGATCGCACGAACGGTAGCTGTAGTCTGTCTGATCGTGATTTCGTTCACGTATGTCGCTGGGCAAATGCGCGGCGTCGGCATCGTGTTTGCTCGTTTCCTAAACGTCGACGTAACCGTCGGGTTATTGACAGGTATGGGGATTGTGTTCGTGTATGCCGTATTCGGCGGAATGAAAGGCATCACCTACACACAGGTTGCTCAATACTGTGTGATGATTTTTGCCTATACCTTACCGGCAGTCTTTATCACCTTTCAGGTCACCAACATTCCGATTCCACAACTTGGATTTGGAAGCGAGTTAGCAGATGGGTCAGGCTATTTACTGACTCGTTTGGATCAGGTCGTCACCGAACTAGGTTTCGCGTCGTATACCGACGGCTCGAAGAGCATGACCGACGTCTTCTTCATCACAATGGCACTGATGATTGGGACTGCCGGATTACCTCATGTCATTGTTCGTTTCTTCACGGTGCCACGTGTACGAGACGCCCGTATTTCGGCAGGCTACGCTTTGCTGTTTATCGCGATCCTATACACGACCGCACCTGCCGTCGGATCACTCGCTAGATGGAATCTAACTGCGACGATTCAGACGGGCGAAGTCGGTGCGCCGACCGCGAATCTACAGTATGACGAACGGCCACAGTGGTTCAAAACGTGGGAAGAAACTGGTCTCATCAAGTTCGACGATAAAAACCAGGACGGACGCATTCAGTACTACAACGATTCCAATGAACAATTTGCATCGGTTGCCGAATCGTATGGTTGGGAAGGCAACGAGCTAACAATTGATCGTGACATCTTGGTGCTTGCGAATCCGGAGATCGCCGGATTGCCTGACTGGGTTGTGGCGTTCATTGCGGCGGGTGCCATCGCCGCCGCATTGTCGACAGCAGCGGGATTGTTATTAGTGATCTCTGCGGCCGTTTCGCATGACTTGGTCAAGAGCGTGTTCAATCGCAACATGTCCGATCGCAATGAGTTGATTGTCGGACGTATCTGTGCAGCTGTCGCGATCTGCTTTGCTGGTTACTTGGGATTCGACCTGCCAGCATTCGTTGCTGAGGTCGTTGCATTCGCGTTTGGGATCGCTGCCGCGAGTCTGTTCCCAGTCATATTGCTTGGTATTTTCAGTGTTCGTGTCAACGGGATCGGCGCGATTTGTGGCATGTTGAGTGGTTTGGTATTCACGACGCTTTACATTAATGCATTTAAAGGTATGTTGTTTT
The DNA here is from genome assembly GCA_022822135.1 of Pseudomonadales bacterium. GTDB lineage: Bacteria > Pseudomonadota > Gammaproteobacteria > Pseudomonadales > Azotimanducaceae > Bin55. The sequence continues at coordinate 4,604 of JAJECH010000059.1, read as the reverse complement.
CGCCAATGTTTGAGAACGTTTCCGAGAACTGGTTATTCGGAATCTCGCCCGAAGGCATCGGTGTGTTGGGCGCCTTGTTAAACTTCGCAGTAACGCTGGTAGTTAGCTACTGCACGAAAGCGCCACGACAAGAGGTTGTCGACTTGGTACACAACCTGCGAACACCACGTGTCGTTCGACCGGAAGTGAGTCATGGATAAAGCAGATCCGAACGCCCAACAACTTTCTCCCAGTGAACTGGAGCAACTCCAAGCGGATTTGCCACAGTGGGAGGTTGATGCGACTGGTGACGCATCGAGGCTCACCCGGAAATTTTCTTTTGGAAATTTCGCGGAGGCATTAGCTTTCACCAATAGAGTCGGTGAAGCTGCGGAGGCAGCAGACCACCACCCACTTATCAGCTTGACTTGGGGTGAAGCGAGAGTTGATTGGTGGTCACATTCGGCCGGTGGCATCACACGCAATGATGTCAATATGGCACGCATGACCGATAGGATTTTTGAGGCCGACTGAACCTGAAATGCTTCGAATGACGGATAACCCTTCGTCACACGAAGTTCACACTCCGCCACACAATGTACTGTGTGGCATTTCAACGCGGGGGTCATAGCGAACCGATGAAAACCAGTTTCTTCTCTCGACTGGTCGTGGCGATTACTACTGTTCTCGTCCTATCAAGTATGTCTGTTGTTGCGTCGAGCACGTCTTCGAGCATTAACGGACGAATCGAATCGGGTGAAAACAACCCAGTCGCTAACGCAACCATCACGATTCGACACGTGCCGTCTGGCACTACTGCCGTGGCAACAACGAACGCAAACGGCGTGTTCTACCAAAGCGGGCTACGCGTAGGTGGACCTTACACCGTTACGGTTGAATCGGCAGCATACAGAAAAGTTGAGCTAAGCGATTTGCACTTTTCAGCTGGTGCACAAGTACCGTTGGTACTCCAATTGCAGCCGGCTGACGTTGAAGAGGTTGTCGTCACTGCTTCTCGGGTGATCTCAGAACGAGATCTAAACAATGGCGTAGGTTCGGTTTACACCTCCTCGGATATTTCGAATCAACCGTCGGTAACACGTGATGCGCTGCGCACCTTACTAAAAGACCCGTTAGCTCATTCCGATGGTACGGGGCAACTGAACGTTGCGGGAATCAATCCTCGGTTCAACGGATTAGCAATTGATGGTTCGTTGCAACAGGACGACTTTGGCTTGAGTGATAACACGTATGCCACTAATCGCTCGCCCATCAACGTTGATGTCATTGAGTCGATTTCCCTGGTCGCGTCCGAATACTCGGTTGAAGGCGCGGGTTACACAGGGGGGTTGGTCAATATCACGACGCGATCTGGAGACAACGACTGGAGCGGTTCGGTCTTCAGTTACATGAAGAACGATGGTCTTATTGGCGACGAGTATGACGGCGACCGAAGTTTTAATCCTGGCGACTTCGATGAGAACGAATTCGGCGGTACGATCAGCGGACCGATCGTAGAAGACGAGGTCTTCGTTCTCCTATCGCTCGATAAATACGAGTCGACACGGACGGTTGACTTCAGCAATTTTGACCAGAACGCAGGTATTCAACCAGGTTTCTTCGATGCGCTTCGAGAAGTCATCATGGATACGTACGGCTTCGACCCGGGTAGTCGACCTTCAATAGCTGCTACCCCAGTAACGACCGAACGCCTGCTGACAAAGTTAGACTGGAATGTAACCGATACGCAGAGACTCTCGTTGACGTATCAGCGAACCGAAGAAGGGAACACCAGCTCAGGTGCAGACGACTTCGAGTCCGCTTGGATCGATTTTCCAGTTGAATTGACGTCGGTTACGGCGCAGGTCTTTTCGGATTGGAATGATCGATTCTCGACGACCGCACGCCTGAACGTCAAGGATTTTGCGCGCGGTCAAAATTGCCGCGCCGGACCTGGGGTCGGTCATCTTGAATTGAACAACATAAGTGCGGAAGATGTTGTCGGTACGCCGTTAGCTGGCTTGATTACCGATGAGGTCGATCTCTTAGCAGGTTGTGATCGCTTTCGACATGCTAACGACTACAGTGACACACGAAGTCAGTTCTTCCTCAGCGGCGACTATCTGCTCGATCGACATATCCTCAAAGTAGGGTTCGAACACGAACGTTTTGATCTATTCAATCTGTTTGTCCCTGCATCAGCAGGCAGGTTTGTATTCAACGGTTACGACGCGATTGTTAATCGCATGGCACGTCTTGACTACGTGAATGTACCAAGTAATGTGGCCGCTGATGGCGCCGCTGCTTGGGCATACACGAAAAACACCGTCTTCGTACAGGACACTTGGCAGGTTCACGACGTGGTCGAAGTTACTTTTGGCGCTCGCTTGGAACAATTTCAGCAATCGGACCATCCTGCGTTTAGCAATGAAGTATTCGGTAGGTTTGGCGAACGCACTGACTGGAATATCGACGGTAAACGGTTGTTCATGCCACGCTTGAGTTTCCGTACGACCGCGCTAGACCAATGGGTGTTCAGCGGCGGCTACGGTCTGTTCTCCGGTGGCGACCCGAAGGTATGGACTTCGAACGTGTTTCAAGTACCGACCACCTTCACTCGTCTAAGTCGTGCGACTAACGTTAATCCAACGGAGATTCCTCAAGAGTTATTGGACCGAGTTGCGAATTCTCAGGGCACGCCAATCGATGTACTGGACCCGGATTTCAGAGTTCCTTCGGATTGGAAGGCTTCACTGCGTGCTGAGTATGAATATCAATCGTCAAACTTTCTTGATGGCAGCGTGCTAACCGCTCAATATCTCGGTACTCGGCCAAAATATGGTTTCGGATGGCGTAATCTTGCTCACACAGAAATCCCCGAAACGAAACCGTTTGGCGTAGCACCTGACGGTCGTCGGATATACGCGGATCTCGATGCACTAGATATCGGTAACTTGACGCAATTGACGAACTACGATGGTGGTTCGAGTCACATCCTCACGGTTGCCTGGAATAAGACGTGGGACAACGGCATTGATGCATATTTGAGCTATGCTCGTCAGGATATCGACACCGTGATCGAAGGCGTTTCGTCTCGTGGGATCTCAAACTGGCGCAATATTCAAGCGCTGGATCGCAATAACCCATCACCGCGCAAGTCGCCATACGAAATTACATCGGCTCTCAAAGCCAGTTTTGGCTACGAAAGAGAAATCGGTGGTTCGACGGCTCGCCTAGATCTATTCGCCCAACGTTCGACTGGCAGTCGATACACTTATGTATTCGATGTGCATTGGCGTAATCCGTTGTTTGGTCGCGCTGGTTTAGGTGAAGGACCGTACGACAACGATCCGCTTTACGTTCCAACCTCTGCAGACGATCCACTCGTCGTATTTGCATCGTCAGTCGATGTTGCGGGTTTCTTTAACTACGTTGAAGAAAACGGAATTAAGTCGGGTATCCAAGCCCCCTTCGGCTTCGATGCTGATCCATCAACGATCATCGACCTAAGACTGCAATGGGAGCTACCGCCAGTACCTGGTTTAGGGTTTTTGGATGATGGTCGCGCGAAGATTGTGTTCGATATCGAGAATGTGCTGAACCTCTTGAACAGCGAGTGGGGCGTATTTCACACCGGTCCGCGATTCCGAGCGGTTAACATCATTCAAGCAGATTTGGTGACCAGGGCAGACGTTGCAGAGAATGGAGTCGACGGTGCATCCGCGTTGCAGGGTGATGCGCCACGGACGGCCTGCGTAACCGCAGAATCTTGCGTGTATCGTTTCCGAGACTTCGACGCTGATAACGCAAGTTTCAGTAGCGCTACGCGGTCCGTATACCAAATGCGTCTTGGGATTCGATTCGACTTCTAGTCGACTGAACAGTACACCGTAACGGATGAACGAGAAGGCAAGCGACGGCTATGGACCGTCGCTTGCCTTGCTCGCTTCTTAATTGTTAGCAGCTGGACTACAGATTCCTTAAAATATCTCCTCGCTTTTTGGAGGCAATTCATGGCACGACGGCCTAACCCACGAGCCATTACCAACACGATATTGACTGCGGATGTAATTGAGGACAAGCTCAAGCTGTATCTTCAATCCGGAAAGAAAATCGAGAAAGTTCAACCGGGTGCAACTGGTCAGGACGAGAAGAACCGCAGCAAACACATCGTAATCTCAAGAAAGCCGCCGCAAGCGCCGCCTGGACTCCCGGTCTCCTCATAAGACGCTCCCGATTTTCGGGGCGCGTTCACTTTTCACTACGAATTTGTCGGTTGGCTGACGTCATATGCGCGTCAGCCAGTTTCGTTCTAGCCTAAATACACGTGCGTTATTTCGATTCGGTTGTGACCTAGCTCGCGACTGATCTTTAGTCGTACTTCCTGATCGATCTGCTGCTCAATCTTCGTGAGGTCCTTGAATTTTGGACCACCTCCTGAAGGAGGGTACCAACCCGTAAGTTTGACGTAGCGACGTTGCGCGTACCCGTGGCGAAGACCATGTAGATTGTGCAATCCCGCACGGAGAGTGGCGTGGTCGTACCGTTTTCGTTGGTGTTTGTATAGCAGTTCGGCTGGGATCAAAGAGCCTGTACCTACGAACGCTCGAACTTGATCAAGGAGC
>JAJECH010000027.1 GCA_022822135.1 Pseudomonadales bacterium | reverse complement strand
ATTCAAGCCGGCTTTCTGCTTGACTTGACATCCTGGGGACTCCGCCGTCCCCGCCGCCGAAGCCGTCATGGCCTGGATGTCAAGGTCTTCCACGGCGATCCACTTGCCGTGATGCTTCACGATCTCACTCGTGAGTCGGTGCAGGTCGTTGTGACGACGGACGCGTGCGCGATAACACGCCTTTGCTAATGTCTGCCGTCGTTTCTTGCGACCGTTCGAACCCGTTTCGCAACGGCTCAAGGCACGTTGCTTACGTCTAATCTCCGCGCGGTCAGGCGTATGACGCGGGAACACCGTCCCATCGGACAAGGCAGCACGGAGGTGCACACCGACATCGATCCCGATGGCTTGATTCAATCCTAGACGTTGAGGCTTGTCGTCACAGACCAACTGGATAAAGACGCCGGTCGGTCGTCGCACGACACGGAGGACTTTGACCTTGGTTCGATCGTCGCACCGATGGTCCTGGCGCCACCGAAACCGACCGATGCCCTTGAGCTTCACGTACCCGTACTTGCCATTGAAGGTGGGTTTCTTGTGCAAGGTCTCAAACGACTGCACCCCGCGCTTATACGACTTGAATCGCGGGAACCCGCGACCTTGCCGGAAGAAGCGCTTGAACGCCCGGTCGACCCGGACCAACGCCGAATCCTGACACCACCGGTCAAACTTCCGAAACCACTCGTCCTCACGGCGAAGGATCGTCAGGGATCCACGCTGGTCGTACAGACCGATGCTCCCACCCGTCTTCTGATAACAGTCGATGCGTTCCTGCAGCGCGCCGTTGTAGAGGAGGCGTTGCTGTGTGAGGAACTCCGTGAGGTTCCGATGGGTGTGGGCGTTGAGCTTGGCTTTATAGGTGTACGTTCGCACAGTCAAAGTATAAGCTAACAGATGCCTTCGTGTAAGACGAATCGTCGTCGCAACGTTTCACTCGTTGACGCTAAACGCTTTCTAAATCAATAAGTTGGCTGGAACCTTAGCAAACTGTTAGCAAAATACACAGTTAAGTACATAAGAGCCTTCGGCAATCCTGCGCGCTTCATGATGCTCTCTGCAGAATAGGGTTTTCGAATATTCGAAGGGACGCTGATTGAAGGGAAGGTCACATCGTCAATGTTCCGCCAAATTTCGTGACTACCCTTTCCCTGTCTGTGAAACTCCTAACCATGTGATTTCAGAGCACGGGTCACATCACGGTATAGACCTGCCAAACTTCCGTGCTATGCGGCCACAAGTTGAAGTTCAGTGAGGTGCGAACCTGGTTGTTTCAGATTCTGGTCTTGGGACTTACCAACTGATTCGTGTTCTACACGCAAGCGAAGACGCGTTGCTGCCAGTTGTTCGGCACTGATTTTCTCATTGAGATCAAGTAACTGGACCGCAACATCAACAACATCAATTAGAAACGCCGTAATTCCTTGCGACTCAACGACCATCCCACGGATATCGTCGCTGGTAGCGACCCAAATGTCCTCGTCCTCGTAATGGATAACATCAACAATCAACTGATCGTATTCCACCGCTTGGACATCCTTCGAAATTGACACAAAAATTCTAATGTAACTTCGTCTTTAGGCGAGCACAGATACTGATTCTTGAATAGCTTCCTCGTACGCAAGTTCACCTAACGCTCGATTTAACAAAACCTCGCGAAAAGCCATATCGTTCAGGAACGCGAGATGTCAATCTGACATCCACTCTGAAGGGCTACGCATTTCGCCATCTTTTATGATCCACTCAAGCTCCCTTAGCGAAGAGATACTCTCGAAAGGGTTACCTCGTACGACAATAAGGTCTGCGCGTTTGCCTATCTCAATAGTTCCCACAAGGTCCTCGATACCCATCAGGTTGTCCTGAAGGGCCTGAACGCGTGAGCGTACTCTCTCTTCCGTAAAGTAGACGTTTCCCCACCATCCCGCATACCACTCAGGCAAGTAAGGTGCACCGATCAAGGTAAGTCTTTTTACGTATTCGTCCCACACGATCGGTTCTCGTGCTGTCTCTTGTTCGACGAGAGGGACAGTGAGTCGAATTGTCGGCACGTCGAGCAAAGTGGGTTGATATCGCATGACCAAATGTTCGGCCGTATACAACGTCGGAATCACATGCATGCCGCTACGGACAAGCTGCGCGAGGCGTTCCTTCTTTGAATCTTCCGACACCAAATGTGCCAGCGCATGTGCACCTAAATCCAGCGCAATATCGACCCCGCGGTTGTCGTTAACATGAACGTAGATTGGGCAGTCGTGCTTATTCGCACGATTTCGTATGACTGAGAGCATCTCGGGCGTATGCGTGTCATAGATATCGAACGGTCCGCCGAAACCGTGCGTCGCGGCGACCTTTACACCAACAACGTCCGAAATACCATCATATTCTCGGTACAACGCGTCAACGTCTTCTGGCGCACCTGAGGCACGCCAACGTGGCGCCCAGTAGTCTGAAAGCGCGTCGCCGTCCATGTACCCACCAGGGTTATGAAACGTCGGTCCAAGTGCCATTACGCGTGGACCGACACCACCGTCTGCAAGATAGGCGCGGATTTCGCGTAGTACGCCAGATTCGATCGCGGCGTCAAGTACGGTAGTTACCCCGTTGGCGACATGTGCTCGAAGATGCTGATACATCAGCGCTCGTCGCGTTTCAAAATCGTCTTTGCGGTGTACCGCACCCGGAACAGCTTGAAAGTGCACGTGGCTGTCGATCAATCCAGGCAATACCGTCATGCCTTGTACGTCGAGAACCTTCGCGTTGAGTGTGGGTGACGCGCCGATCGCCTCAATCACACCGTCCTGGATAGTAATTGATGTTTCTCGCAGCTGTGAACCGCTACCATCCACTAGCGTCGCGTTGATGATCACCAAACAGTCTTCGGCAACGGCCGAAGTACGCGCGTCCTGTGCAGCCGTGTATGCAAAGCTAATCGCTGCAGCCAATCCAGCCACCATCAGGTGGGTCCACTTGCGGAGTCCACCAGGAGCTCGTTGCGAAAACAATTTATTAGTTAGCATTGGTTTCGATTCAGATTTAGTCGCAGTCACCGATTAGTCAAACGAGTTTGATTGGGATCGTAGCGAATGCATGGTTCCACTACGAAATAGCCTATCGAAGCCTCTATCGGCAAGTGCTTGAAGGCGCAAATCTAGTGTTGATTAGCATCAATCGTTTCATCGCTATGTGATGTTTGCCGCAGTTGAGATTTGTAACGACGCGTGTCGCGTACATAACGGTAGGAATTAATAGCGCTAATGAAAACACAGCAAAGAACAACTACGAAATAAGCCGACGCTAGTAACTGTTCACCACGACCCCACTGAATCCATGTACCGTATGACCAACCCACGATAAAAACGGCGTAAAGGACACCGCACACTGCGTCAATCGTCCGTGGTTTCTTTGATCGATTCGACATCGTCAATCTCGCCGAAGAGAAGTATGCGTAGCTTTGCATGATTATGTACGACCGTGTACGTGAAAAGATTCGATCGTTTTAAATATTCACGCTCCTTCACTGAGCCAGACGAATTGCGCTAGCCGTTGCCAATATGCGGATTCCCCATCTGGAATCGATAGCCGCCCAACTTACCGATCTTTGAAGAACAAGATGATCATACGGCCCGCAAACGCCAACGACCGATCCAACGTTATCGCATTGTGGGAGACAGTTTTCCCGGACGATCCGCCACACAACGCGCCTCCGAAGGTATTTGACACGAAGCTAGCTCTGCACGACGACATGCTATTCGTCGCAGTACAAGAAGATGCGGTCATCGGCACGACGATGGCAGGATACGACGGTCACCGCGGATGGCTACACAAGGTAGCTGTACTACCACTCTACCAGCGTCAAGGCATCGCCACGGCGCTTGTCCGACATGCGATCAGTGCGCTGCAGTCGATTGGTTGTACTAAGGTCAATCTCCAGATCCGGCCCACGAATACAGAAGTTCGCAAGTTCTATGAGGCGCTCGGCTTTGACGTCGAGGAGAGACTGGACATGGCAAAGCACATCGGCTAACACACGAACTCCTATTAGATCGATGGAACTCGCACACGTAAGAACATGATGCATGTATTCGGCGCACGTCTCAATTACAGTTCAAGGCTGACGATTTCGTCTTAAGTACTTCCTAATACTAGAACACTTCGCATGACGTCAACCCTAATCTCCACTCGCCTACAACGTACATGTGAGTGAGCTATACGATCCAACACAGTCAAACACGACTGAAATCCTGGTCAAGACTAGACCGCCGTAGATTCGGCGAAATAGCGTGGTGAAACCGTGACACCTTTATTTTCTTAGCTTTCGGTATGTCTACAAAGTAACTTCATTTCGATTTAACATTCACCCGACTGTAACCGTTTCTTAGAGCGAAAGCATGGCCTTGTGTCGGTCTGCCGTGCTACTTTTTCTCCCATATTCCATTGTTTTTGGACAGGGGGAATTGGGCGATTTAAACGGCGATGGTCATGCCGATATCCTATTCCGTCACGTCGACGGTAACTTCGCTTGTTATCTTGATATTAATGCAGATGCAGGACTTGGCGACAGGTTAGATTCTGGTCTTAGCCGATCTAACGATTGGCACGTGGCGGCACAATCAGACCTTGACGGTGACGGTCAAATAGAGCTACTGCTTCGTCACCCAGAGGACGGATGGGAATACGTCCCAATGTCAGGTTGCGATCACGACTCCGACGAGACGGTCTCATTTTCGTTCGCCGAATCTAATTGGCGCATCGTAAGTGTTCTCGATCTCGATAACGATGGCCGAGAGGAATTGGTATTGCGAGACGACACGGGATCGTGGTCGATCCGCCGAATGGACGGAGCGAGTGAATTAGAGGAGATTCCGACGCCCGAAGGACTACCCGGAACCAACGAGTGGCGTGTTGTTGGAAGCGGCAGTGTTGACTCGGATGATGCTATCGACATCGTCTTACGCCACAAAAACGGCATGTGGCAAAGTGTCTCGCCGTCGGATTCGACCCTTCAAAGCTTTACAGCAAAGTCGTTGCCGTTCGAAGGTACCACAAACTGGCGAGAAATCGCGATCGCCGATTTTGATGGGAACGACCAATCTGAGGTGCTGTTGCGACATGTATCGGGGGACTGGAACGTTCAAGCGCTGTCTGCCGAGGACGATGACACCGTTTCCAGCTGGCAACAGGAGAATCTTGATTCGTCATGGGACTGGCGATTTAAGGGTTTTGGTGACATCGATGCCGATGGTCGCGATGAGTTGATGTTTAGTGGTCCGTCGAACCAGTGGCGGATTCACACTATCTCAAACAATTCAAGTACACATTCATCGATCGATCTAGGAACCGTTGCGCAAAACGTCTGGTACATCCCGAACCCCCCGGTTTTCATACCTGACGAGGCATTACGAGCCGCCATCGCGTCCGTGTTAGAGATACCCGAGAATTCGTGGTTCTTTCCTCGTGACCTGTCGTCATTGACGGAGCTTAGGATCGAAAATCCTTCCCGTCAATCCGTGATCAGGGATTTACAGGGATTGCATCACGCGATACGGCTAACTGATCTGAGGCTAACGCGTCACGAGATCCAAGAACTATCGCCACTGACCGGTTTGTCGCACCTCCAAACTCTGAATCTAAGCAGAAATTTGATAAGCGATCTATCCCCGATCTCGTACTTGAGAAGTCTTACTCGCCTTGAGCTCAGCAATAACCGCATATCCGATTTATCTCCACTCAACCGTCTGGCAAGTCTGACATATCTCCGTCTCGATGCCAATGAAATTACGAATATCGAGCCTCTTTCTACGCTATCCAGATTATTGACACTAATTCTGAATGGAAACGAAATACGGGAGCTTGATGGAGTCGAACATCTGAACAGCCTACGCTATCTGTTTCTCACCGATAACGAAATCTCGGATGTCACTTTACTATCGAGTTTAACAAACCTAATCTCATTGAATTTGAACCACAATAACATTGAAAATCTCTCTGGCATAGATTCATTATCCAACCTTACAACCCTTCGTTTAGTTGGCAACAGAATCTCTGATTTATCTTTGCTCAGGGAGCTAACGAAATTAACATTGCTTGATTTGACTTGGAACAATATTAGTGATCTAACTGGAATTGAAACACTGACAGCATTAGTGCGCTTACATCTTTCATTCAATAAGATAGAGGATTTGTCTAAACTAAAGCCACTTTCCAATCTAAGACGCCTCGAACTAGATAACAATCGAATAAGTGATATCTCCGTTTTAGGCGAGCTAAGCGAATTGACACATCTTGATATCGCCAGCAACCAGATTAACGACCCAAGTGTGTTTACAGAATTACCTAATCTGACGGACTTGGACCTTAGTTTTAATCTACTCAGCGAAACGGAGAAGGAGAACTTAAATCTGATCGTGTCGAACGGAGTTGACGTAAAGGCGACGATCTTAGGCCAGTACAAGGACTCAAGGGCTTCCTTAACTAGCTACGGCTACCTATTCGAGCAAGAATCATCGGATCCTAACGGATTATTGGTCTTCCTCCACGGCAACGATCCAGGTACGAGGCTAGATTTGATCAATAGAGCTCTACTTAGATATAGAAATCTAGCAAATCGTTACGATTTATTAACCATTGCGATCGCTTCGCCGCATGGAAGAGATACTTCACAACCTTGGCGTTACGTTAGAAAAGAAGGAGACGGAGTTCGTTTTTTTAACTATTACGAGGACATTAACCTATTACATGAGATGCTGCAAAGCAACTTTGGCGGGACCATCAACGTTGACCGATCACGGGTTTACTTCTATGGCAAATCTCAAGGAACTTGCTTTCTGAATAGATTTATCTCGAAATGGGGAGCTTCCTACGGCGGTGGTCTATTGGCTGACTGTGGCTGTTCCGAAGGATTGGATCCACTTCTAAATCTGGACGAGAGTACAAGGAATGGTTTTCGCGTATTTGTGCGTGCAACAACTGGCGATTTTCTGCACAACTTATCACTACAGGCATACGGATACCACAAGTACGTCCTCGGCTACGATACAAAAGGGGACTTTGAGGCAGCAGGCGGCCATTGCAGGCGCGGCGACGTGACTGATGAAATCGCATTTAAGTGGCTAGTAAATGGAAGTGACGATTCGGACGACAAACCATCCGAAACTCCTGCGAGTCGGGTGTCGCTGTTCGATCGAATCGTAGGACTAGCAGCGGATGAAAATGGCGCTCTATGGCTTGTCCAACAGCAGTCAGAACCTCAGTCGAACGCAACGATCTGGCGAAGTGTAGACCGTGGAGAAACTTTTGAGTTGATGGGTGAGCATTCGATCGAGGTTTATGACTTAGACATTGTTGGCGATTCGCTCTTACTAGTAACTCCCAACAGTCCTTTGCTACGATCGAATGATCTTGGACGTACTTTCACGCCAATTGACTTGGATATGTCAGTCGCCAACGGGTTGATTACAGTGGAGTCTCGCTCAGAAATACTTGGTCGAGTCCCCAGTTGGAAATCCGCAGTGCTGTCGTCAACACACGATGGTTCTCTATTGTTACTCCCTAAGTCTGGCACCTCATCAAAGATTCTGATTAGTACGGACGCGGGGGATTCGTGGAGTGAACGAGACGCTCCGGAAAATCAAAACGTGTTGCTGCCGGATCCAGTTAATCTAGATAGTGATAAGTGGTATGTGACATTAGGAAGAATCCCAAGATGGATCGCGAGCGACCACCATATAAATTGGCGACGAACAAATATTGGGGTGGGAGTACGAACCATCGCGTGGAGTGGTAGCGAGTTACTCGGATTCACGCCACGATACGGAGAGCTTTGGGAGTCAACGGACATGGGGAATCGTTGGACTCAGAAAACGCTGCCTTCATCCGCACGGGTGAGATTCGGGGCGATTAAGTCCGCTGATGTCACATCGGTTGGTAACAACGATACGATCCTTATTGGAGGTGGACGCGCTGGATATATCTATAACAGTACCGCTGATACATGGCAACGCATCTATGGCACGGGAGTACTTGGTCTAACCTCGGGGTACGCTCGACTACCTCACCGAGTGGCAGTGGATCAGATACGAGGCGACGTATATGTCACCGATAGTCGCGGATTGTTTCGACTGGATTCGAACTATCGAACTGAAAGTACTGAATTCGAAGATTTCGACGATCGCGACGCTGACGGCATTCCCGATTCAATCGACCACTTCCCTGAGGATTCGAACGAGTATCTCGATACCGATCTTGACGGAACTGGCAATGCACAAGACGACGATGACGATGACGATGGCATCTTGGATTCAGAAGATGGCGCTCCGTTGGATCCACTCGAATCGTCAGACCTTGACCACGACGGTATAGGCGATCGACACGACAACGATCAAGACGGCGATCGAGTCGCTGATGTACTTGATGACTTCCCAACCGATCGAACGGAGTCCAAGGATTCCGATGGCGACGGCGTCGGTGATTGGGTTGACAAAGATGACGACAACGATGGCGTAGAAGATCTGGAGGATGCCTTTCCTCTTTTTCCCCACGAATCTAAAGACACCGATGGCGACAACATAGGCGACAACATTGATCCGGACCCGGAACTCTCGACACAAGTCTCGGACGAACATCTCGCCGCGGCTCTAGGACCTTGGACAGAACGAATATCGCGGACGATCGCGATGGATTCCTCAAAACCAGACGGTTTGATGGTTCCTGATTTGAACGGGGGTGAAGCTCTCTACGGCACGTTGAGTTTAGGCGACGGCACAAACACTAAAGTGCACCTCATGTTAGCCACATTTGAGGGCATTCAAGCACCGCTACTTTATATAGACCGCCGTAATGATGCCGATTTAACAAATGATGGACCACCTCTCAATTTAGCAATCACCAGCGGGTCCCGAGAGGACAATCGACCCGTGGAACAGTGGTATCGAATTTGGGTTGAAGTTACCTATTCCTCAGGCGTTACTCTGCCTTACTATCTCCCGATATCAGTCACTCTTCAATCTAGTGGTGAGGAAGCAGAACTCAGTGTTGGGACGAGCGGAAGAGTCCTGAGCAGACAGCTATCGGACGGTACGCTTCTCAAATTAGCCACACTCGACGGCGATGGCGACGGGCTATTTAACGGCGAAGCAGATTTCGTCTGCGTCGATCTCAATTTCAATTTAAGACTCTCAGGTTGCGAACTCGATGCATTTGAATCTGAAAGCGACGAACGACTGTCGCATGGCGAATCATTTGAAATCGGAGAGTGGCGAGTTCTGGCGGACGTTTCACCTTCTGGCTATGAAATTGAACTGGAAATGTCGGAGCGCGACGATGCTAGTAGCTCCTTCGCAAGAGTTAAACATCCAAATAGCGAGATACCGACACAGCGAAGAGCATCCGACCGACACTCTGACATAACCGAGGACACGTTTTACGATCCTTTACAACACGTTCTACCAAGCCCGAATCTCTTGTCGCCGTAGTCATTCTGACAAGATTTACATTTCAACACAAACAGAAGCAGTCAATTCATCGGTAACCCAACGCTGCCTTCGCCCTAAACAAAGCTGATTGACCAAACGTCTCGACCCCGTCCCACGCGTTCTCAGCTGACTCCTCGACAAAGTATCATCCAGGCACGTGCGTAATGGAGCTGAGGTCACACGGTCGAAGAGGATTTTCAGTCTTGGATAGTCGACTTCAGAAATTCAGTTCCGTGTTTGAGAACGGCGGTAATTTAGCGTTCTCCAAGACTGCCAGAAACTACCTAGAAAGTCCTCTCAGAATTGATGTTGACCTAAACGAACAAAGGGAATAATGATTTAGCTACACACCGGGATAAATCTGCAAATATCGATGGTTCAAATTGCGCCGAATAAGCCCAACATCGTCCTGATCTTCTCCGACCAGCATCGAGGCGACGCCCTCGGATGCGTCGGGAATCCAGTCGTTCAAACCCCAAACTTAGACGGCCTAGCGGGCGAGGGCGTGACCTTCCGAAACTGCAACACGAACTCCCCCCTGTGTATGCCGGCGCGGGCTTCATTGATGACGGGTTTATACGTCAACGAGCACGGCGCATGGGGTAATCGCAGCGAAGCGGACCGTCACGGGCCGAGCCATGTCAGGAACATCCGGGACGCCGGCTACCGCACCGCCGTGATCGGCAAAACCCATTTCCGTCTGTACCAGGCCGATGACGGTCATACGCGCGAGCATGCTTCGGGCTTGCATGATTGGGGATATGAGTTCGCCCACGAGGTGAAGGACACCATTCCCTCGGCGACCCACCGGTGTTACTACAGTGACTTCCTAGCCCGGCGAGGGAAGCTACAGGTCTACGAAGACTGTGCCCGCAACTTCAGGCTCGGGCAACGCACCGGGCTGCTCCGACCTTGGGAACACCTGCCCAACCTCCTTGAGGAGGATGAACACGTCGACATGTATATCGCCAATAAGGCGTCGGAGTGGATACGAACCTACGAGGGCGAAAAGCCGTTCTACCTTCAGGTCTGCCTGATGGGTCCGCATCCGCCGTTCGACGCACCTACACGCTACAGGGATATGTTCGATCCGCAAGATATGCCTTTGGCGATCATGGAACGACCGACCGAACCCATCTCGCCGCAGATCAAGAGCATGTTCGCACGAAGCGGACTCAACGACATGACCGAGTCTCAGGGTCGAACGCTGAAGAGCCATTACTATGCGAAGGTTGCGTTCGACGACCACGCGATCGGTATCGTGATTCAGTCTCTCGAGGAAAACGGTCTGCTGGACAACACATGGATCGTCTATACCTCCGACCACGGCGAAATGCTCGGGGATCATCGGTTTAACCAGAAGTCGGTGTTCTACGAGGGTGCGCTAAATGTGCCGTTGATCGTGAGACCACCGGGCGGAACCAAACCCTGGACTGCGCTCAACCTCACGGACCATTTCGATATCTGCTCAACGTTACTCGACGCTGCGGGTGCGCCACATCTTGAGGTCGATCGTGGTCTTTCGTTGCTTAAAAAGATTGAAGGCGGTCCAGACGCTCCAGATGCACAGTCGGGCAAGGATGTGGTCTTCAGCGAGGTGAATTTGTACTCGATGGCGCGCACTGAGCGGTACAAAATGACTATCGAATCACTGACGCTAAAGCCCCTGGAGATGTACGACTTGAAGGATGATCCTCACGAGCTTCGAAACCTCGTGAACGAACCATCGCTAACGGGCGTACGCGATCAGTTCCTCACCGAGTACTTCGATCACCTGTTAGCCAATCTCAATGAACCGCAACTCAAGGTGTATCAACGTGGTGGCATTCCGACCAAACTTCATCAAGAATATCCCCAGTACTGACGTTACACCTTTAACCTGCACGCCACCGATCAATGATGACAGCCAATATGATGACCGCACCTGTGATAACTCGCTTTGTCGGCTCCGTGATTCCAATTTGTGCGAGACCTATCTGAAGCACCGACACGATCAATACACCAACGAAAGCACCAACGACAGACCCTCTCCCACCCATAAGACTGGTACCGCCAATCACAGCTGCCGCGATCGCAGACAGTTCCAGACCAATACCTGCATTAGGGTCTGCGGATCCTAGGTAAGCAGCATTCATCAGGCCCCCGAGTCCCGCCAACAGACCCGAAAGCACCAATACAGTACACCGAATGCGTCTCGGATCGATTCCAGACACTTCGGCTGCACTTTCGTTACTGCCTACAGCCACAATCTGGCGTCCGAAAATCGTGTTCTTTAGCATGACCTCGAACACGACGACTAACGTCAACGCAACGAGGATTGAAGCCGACACCCCGCTACCTCCCCACGGGACTGCGAACGACTGGATTGGCGCACCTATGTAGACCGTCTGCGAGTCAGTGACGAGATATGCGAGACCCCTCGAAACTTCGAGCATACCTAAGGTAACGATGAAAATCGGCAATCGCAGATATGCGCCAAGACTGCCGTTCGCGAATCCGACTAACGCACCCGCCAATATACCTAGGCATGCCGCTAGCGGAAGTGGCAAACCCAAAATGGCAATCCCCGCGCCAATAACACCTGCGCTTAAAGCAACGACAGATCCAACCGACAAGTCGATCCCCCCACTGATCAAAACCAGTGTCATTCCGATCGCTACCACGGTAAGTGCCGGTAATTGGTTTAGCAGCGTCGAGAGCGTCGTCAGAGACAGGAAGCTCTCGGAAATCAGACTGAAGAAAACCACGATCGCTATCAACGAAACGAAAATGAGGTTCTCTTCGAGAATTCTTAGAAACCGGCTACCTAGCTCATTCACAAGAAAATTCCGTTCGAACGCAATCTACGTCACCGCCGACGACGGCGGTTCGTATTCGCGGTCATATTCACTGAAAGCCGCTTCGAGGATTTCGCGTTGGCTCCAATTGCTCCGCTGAAACTCAGCAACGAGGACTCGATTCGATAGTACGATGATTCTGTCGCACAAACTCTGCAATTCCTCCAACTCGCTCGATACGGCGATCACCGTAATGCCAGAATCTCGTAGGCGGACCAACTCCGTGTGGATCGCGAGTTTCGCGGTTACGTCCACGCCGCGAGTAGGCTCATCGAGCAGTAACAGTTGTGACTCACAGTGGAGCCACCTTGCCAACATCGACTTTTGCTGGTTTCCGCCGCTGAGTTCACGCATCTTTTGATATGCACCAGTGCTCCGTACACGTAGCGCTTCGCTTAACCTCGCCACTGCACCGACTTCTCTCCTCCGAATCAACCTTCCGCTTCGATCGGAGATTCGTCCAAGACCGGCGATCGTTACATTGAACGCAAGCGCTTGATCTCGAAAAATGCCGTCCTTGGCACGGTCTTCAGTCACCAGCCCGATCCCGTTTTTGATGGATTGCCAAGGATTTCGCGTTTCGACGGTCCCGCTTTCCCCGTGGATCTTGACACTTCCACCAATCCGCTTATCCAAACCGAAAATAGCGTTCAGAAGTTCCGTTCGACCTGATCCGGCGAGTCCCGCGACTCCCAAAATTTCACCCCGTTTGCAATCGAAGCTGATCGGGTTCGGGAGTTTTGACGTTCGTAAACCTGCAACCGTGAGATGTAATGGCGCGGATTTCACGGTCGGGCGTGGGGGAGCGTTGAAGTCCGCATCCACGCCCGCCATTTCCCGGATTAGCGCGCCCTCGGACAGTTCAACGCAATCTTCTGTGAGTCGGACCTCGCCATCCCGCAATACCGACACGCGATCGCACACGTTGAGAACATCGCCCAAACGATGAGAGATGTAGACCACCGTGATACCGTCGCGCACTCTGTCTCGCAAAATCCCATGCAGTACCTCAGCCTGAGGAACCGTCAATGCGGACGTCGGTTCATCTAATATCAGTAACTTCGCTTCGGTTGCTAACGTCTTCGCGATCTCCACAAGCTGCTTTTCAGCTAGGCTCAACCTACCGACAAGCGTGCGCGGAGTCAAGTGTTCAAGTCCGACCAAGCTAAGTAAGCTGGCAGCTCTTTCGTCCGCTCGTTTACGTCTGATCCGCATCAAGGGAGATGCCGTCGTGTTAAGCAGAATGTTCTCAGCGATCGACAGGTCGTCAACGAGACTCAATTCTTGTGCGCAAATAGCAACACCCGCGCGGAGCGAGTCTGCCGTATTTGTCGGTCGGTAGGGTTGTCCGTCCAGGTAAAGCGATCCTGAATCAGCGGACTCAAGACCGACGATGATCTTCGCTAGCGTGGACTTACCGGCTCCGTTCTCGCCAACCAGTCCATGTAGGTGACCAGCGGACACCTCCAAATCGACATCGTGGAGCACCGGTGTCGCGAACGACTTGGAAATTTCGTTGGCGACGAATCGAAGATGATCGCGCGCATCCCTAGTCATAAGGTCCAGGGAATCGACCAGTTATTGATTTGTCGACTCTGCGTTTGGCTCTTCAATGTCAGCCCGTGAAACTACCGCAAGCGGAGTTTCGCGGTCTACGAGTTCCGACTGACCATTGATCATATCGAGGGCTAGCTCGATACCGTTCACGGCGAATTGGTCACCATACTGCTCGACAGTGGCAAGAACCCGACCTTCAAGGAGAAGTGGATGAACCGCCGAGATATTGTCAAAACCAACGATCGAGACATTAGAGGCTAAGTCGGCAAAGGACACTGCGGACGCGGCACCCAATGCCATGTTGTCATTGGCTGCAAGAATCAAGTGCACATCGGGATGACGAACCAGAATCGCTGCTGTGACCTCAGCCGCTTTGGTTTGATCCCACAAAGCGCTCTGTTTCGTAACCAAGTTTGCGCCGTTCGCCGCGACCGCATCTTCGAATCCCATCCGTCGATCGATTGCGTTCTGGGCAGTCGTGACACCTTCGAGAATCACAACATTCGCGCCTTCAGGAAGTTGCTCCAAGGCGAAGTTAGCAGCGTCCCTGGCACCCTTGCGGTTATCGGGACCAATGAAGGGAATCACCAAGTCATACTCAGCCAGCACGTCACGATCGAGTCGGTTGTCTATATTCACAACGTGAATGCCATTTTCGCGCGCACGCGCAAGCGCCGGAACCAAAGCCTTCGAGTCGGCGGGAGCGATCACGATCGCATCCACGTCGATGCCAATCATCTGATCGACAAGTGCAACTTGCTGCGCTAAATCACTCTCATTCTTGATGCCATTTACGATGAGTTCGTAGGCGTCCTGATGCTGTTCCTGATGAACTTCCGCAGCGTTTGCCATCGTCACGAAAAACTCATTGGCGAGCGACTTCATGATGAGGGCGACCTTGGGTTTAGCATCGCTGCTACGACCATCATCACTTTCGCTTGAACCGCAGCCAGCAATGAACAGCAGACTCGTCGCGAGCACGACTAGACCGAATTGCATACCGATGTATCTGACGCGCAACATCTTCATGGGATCCTTTTCTTCACGATCATGCTTATTGAGCAATCAGGGGAATCACCCACTGATCGTCCTGAACTTCGCCATTCATCTCATCCACAACAACGCGATCAACTATTCCTACTCCCACCGCGGCCATATTAGGTAAGGTGTCAACGCCATCAGGTACTGGGAATCCCGTCCGAGTACGGTGGATGTGATATCGATCCGAAAACTCCTTCTCGAATGATTTCTCGATGCCCTGTTTGCCATATAGAAAACCCAACAAACCGCCCCAAGTCGCTGCAGGATTGTCGGAATCCCAACCAGCCAATACCGCGATCTTCACCGTATCCTGGTAGTCTCCTTCCCCATAGAACAGGCTGACCATGCTCGATGCAAAGTTGATGCCAGACGCGACGGGGTTGCGCGGCGCCTTGTCATAGCCATCTTGCTGTTCAAGCTGGTAGCGTCGATAAACATCGTCCCGTGCTTCCTCCCATGGCACCCCCGCTTCGTGACGGCTGAGTACAAAGTCGTACATTTTTGCGGTGGTCGATTCATCTGGCATGTAGGATCGCGCGTGCGCGGCCAATTGGTGAACCTGGTCTTTCCTTGGCACCGACGGATCTACACTCGCAGCGAGTGAGTGCATGATCACGTAGAACTCTGATGCTAGAGCCGCTTCACCACCCGCTGTCGTGCGAATCGGCATGTAAGCGATCTCAAGCGCGACATCCGGTCGACCCGGCGCATACAGTCCAAATATCTCCGTCGTCAGTTGAGCATCGATCATCTCGTACGATTCGTTGTTCGATGGGTGGCTAGTCGCTGGAGGAACGAGACCCTCTAGCATCAAATCGTGCGCTCGCTGGTTGGAAACCCATAAGAAGTTCTCTCCCCCAGGTGCACTCTTTTCGTCGTATATATGGGTAATCCAGCCGTCTCGAATCTGCTCACCTGTCAAACGCGTCGAGTCACTGTTTGCGAGTAAATGCTGGTATATATATTCAATATCCGTATCGTCGTCGGCGCTCCAAATCTCATCCGGACTACGATGCACCCAGTCGATCGTCTTTGGATCTCCGCGTTCCCCACTCCAACGCACGACCTGAACCGTCGTACCCCAATCCGCGCGTGTGTAAAACTTCCCTCTTTCACCTCTGCCACCGATCTTGTCCATCTCCGTGATGATGCCAGTCCAATTAGCGATGCACTGCCCCAGCCAGAAACCGTGCAGTTTTTCCAAGTAATCCGCCCGTGAAACGGTTAACTGATCAGCTTGAGTCGTCATCGAACCACAAAGCATTAGGATCGTGAGAACAGAGAGTCGTCGCATGGACTGTCTCATTTTCGGGAGTGGTCGGTATTATCAAGTACGCTGATCTTAGCCCGTAGGAGCGAAATGACTAAGCGACGCAATATCTGCGCGACATGAAAGGCGTAGACATATTCGAGGAGCGCACGGTTTGCGTGCCCCAACCGACTTCCCACTACGCCATGGTGGTCGGTGTCGATGGTCGCTTTCTCGGAAGCGATGACGACGGTGAAACCTACGTCGCCGAGACAATCTCGGACAACCTAATGTGGCGCGTTCGAGGCGAACGTCTTGAACACGCTCAGACATCTGTCGTCTTGGAAATGAGTACAGCCGAGGCAGGCCGATTCCAACTATCCGTTGACGGCATCCCATTGGATGCGGACGGTCGCCGTGGTCCTAACGGTTCACCCTACTCGATCGTGCACGGTCCCGAACGGTTACCTTCGGAATACCTACAGCATCTCACCGAGAACGGCTGGGTATGCCTAGCCGCGACCCTCTCACCGGAGATCATTGACTCACTGCAACGGATTGCGTGCACCGACGGCTATGCTGATCAGTCACCGGACCGTTCTCAGCGGCAAATATGCCAAAACAGCGCCCTTGCCAAGACAGCAGTAGAACCGATCTCCGTCTGGCTTGCACGCCAATACATGCAAACCGACGATATTCGCCTAGCTCATTCGCCCGGTATCGGCGTAATGACGCCAGACGATGGCCAACGTGTCGTACAAGGGTGGCATTCGGACTATCCGTATCACTGGGGAATCAACGCGGCCGGTAAAGTGCCAACGCCAAGTGGCAAGACAGTGATGGGTGTCCAGCGGATTGTCTGTGTTTCGGAATTCACCAAATACCGAGGCGCAACGGCGTTCAAACTAGGTTCGCACGCCCTCGACCATGGTCCTCCTGAGGAATGGGGAGTTGCTCGTGATGCCTATCAGCCCGGTCATCGTGCGGCCAACGGCCTACCGTACAACGGTCCCGATGCAGATGTGATCGAAGCGCCGCCTGGCAGCATGATCCTGTTCGATACCCGAACGTGGCATCGAGCCGGAATCAATCGAAGCGACCAGAATCGAGCTGCCATTCTGATGGACATGACACCTGCGTATATCGTGCCTTACTCCGACACGACCGGCGATTACCGAGCGTTAGTCGAGAATGCGGTGTACGACGAGTTAAACGAGCGCGAACAGCACGAGTTCCAACGGTTGATGATTCATCGTTTTCTCGGTCCAGCTGGACCGCAGTCCGTGATCGGCACCGATCAGGAGTTGACGGCGAACATCCCGCTTACCGATAGGACGTCTTATTAAAAGGAAGTTCTAGCTCTGACTTCCCAAAATGCAGTCCGAATTCCATTTGTCGGAGCATCAGAGACACCAACGTTGCAGCCCTCTCCTCTAGTGCGACTGCGCCACTTCCAGACTCCATGTTCAAGCTGAGCTTCAGTACCGCTTTTGCGCGTCTTAGAACGGAGAATAAACACCGTCGGCAGGATTCGCAACATATGGACATTCTGGGCCGATTATGTCGATGTCATCACCAACCGGCGTCAGTATGCATCCAACCATGACTTTGATTTCGTCCGATGCATAACGATGCCACTCATCCGACAGCGTACACTCTAATCGTGAGATGAGTGACCGTGTACTTGGCACCATCTCGCACTCGGTACCCGTCGCATTCGTTCCGTATTTACGCCGATACTCCATGACCACCCCGTTCAACCACTCCATATGTTCTTCAGGGATATCCTTGATTAACTTACGCCATCGATTCACGATGGTGGGTGAGGATGGTGTTTCGCTTGCAACCCCTAACCAACCAAAACCCTGCTCCAGATTCTTATCGACTTCGCCAAGACCATATAGGTAAATCGCCCCGAGTCGGGCTTGCGACATTTTGAAGCCTACGCGTGCACCAGTGAGTAAATACGGAATCGCCTCCCGATACCGTCCTTCCTTGTAGAGTCTTGCGCCTTTTCGGTTTGCTTCGTTAAGGTTGACGAATCCGTCGTACGTCTCAATCGTGTACTTCTCGCCTTCGACTATGACCTCTTCCATTCTTGGCTCGCTGTTTGACGATGATCCAAAGACACTTAACGCAAGACCAAGGCTCATAACGAAGCACGCTCGTACGGCTGGTTTCTTGATGTACTTCCCTGCCACGCTACGACTACGTACGCTATCAACTCTCTTTAAACGATACAACACAAGGCGAAATTCGCTTCAAAACTATGGAACATCCACTACGATCCGCAAAGCATACTATCCCTCGACTTTAACGCCGAACGCGTGCCGTAGCTCAGCTTGTTCGAGATTCCCATATGAAGACGACAATCACCGAGAATATCATGAATACTGTCGAAGCGATGTACCACCAAGGTGGCGACGGGAGAAGTACCACCGAAGCAGAGACAAACACTGCACCGAGCAAACTAGTGTACTTACTCAAGGTACTCGTTCTGCCACAATACCATCATCGACATGGGTATTCACAGTATGTGCCCAGCAGACACCACCATACCGTCCAGCATTACACGCTTCGACCTTTTGCTCTAACTCAAACTTGCACAACGTGCGCTTGACACGACCGCTCCCCTTGTGAAAACGATGATTCGTCGTGCAATCCACATGCTCGGACGCGTCAAATTCCTCCACGTATGCGGCTACAACGGCGTCTACGGTCGGACGTACACTCTCCGGTACTTCGTTCATGAACTTCTTAAAGAGTACTCGGAATTGTGGTTCAGATTCTCCGAAAGCAGCTGCACCAAGCCAACCAAGGGCGCGCAGGTTGCTTTTCGCTACTTCATCGGTACCCGTGAACAAGATATACGCAAGACGTGATTGTGAATCCTTGAACCCTCGCTTGGCGAGTTGCAGCAATAACGGGTATGCCTGATCATATAGCTCGTCACGATAAAAATCGTTCGCCATCATTCGAATACCACGCATACCCATGATGTCGTTATATGAAAAGTCCTCTGCTTTGATCGGGAATTGATCAAATAGACTGCCAACCACAACGACTTCTTCGATCCCATTGACACCTATCGGCGGGTGAAGCGGGTCATTAAACCGGACCACCTTACGGAGATGTCCAAACATACGTTCAGCCACGTTGCGCTCTAAGTCGGACATATCACTCACGAGCTTCAACCACTTCCGATATTGCGTATACGGTATCATCCGACCGCGCCAAGTGCGTTTGGCATAGAACGGCTCAACTATGTCGTAGATTTCTTTATATTGGGCAATGAATGCCAACCATGCATCGTCGTTCTCCCAAGTTTCATTGGAATTTGCGTTCGCTTGGCTAGTGAAAGCGAGTAAGAACGTAATTACGGTTACAGATAGGTATCTCATATCGCAATCTCGCCACTTAACCATCTGGCCCCCCGAAGTTATATACGATGGCTTCCTTGAACCTCAATGTCATTCAATTGCCTTACTTATTCCAACGAAATGATCATCGTCGTGACAAATACGCGTATAAATGTCTTCCGGTGTGCTCTCTGAGTTCATTCTTTCATCTAACCTAGATAGGCTACTCATGTCCACAATGTTTCTAATCCGTACGATGTCGCTCGCTGTGTGCCTGTCATCGGCCTTATTTGTAGCGGCGCTTAGTGAGAACACGCAAACTCGAAGCGAAAAGGAGCTGGAAATTCGTGCATTGGCTATGATCGCCGGTACCGAACGTGAAGCAAAGCGAATGCATCGAACGATCGAGCGATATCGCGTCTATCTTGATCGTGTGGAAGCAAAAATTGCCAAAGGAATTGACGAGGAACAAGCGGCTGAAGGTGCACTTGGTCGTAGGGTAGCTATGTCTAACCTAGCAATATCTTTTCCGCCAAAGGAAAGGTCCGCGATTTGGAAAATCGTTCACGGTACTCTTGATTTAGATAGCTTCATTGAATCTGACGGCGTAGCCGACCAAGATGAACATAACCCATACGTGGAGGAACTGGTCGTCATCGGTAGTATCTTCGATCACATGCCCATGGACCCTGCGGAATTCTCCGTCGAAGATATAAGAACGATGCGGCTTGAACGTAATCTCGCGAATAAGCTGTATCGAGAGGGTCACTACGACGAAGCATACCCGTTGTTACTTGACCTCGCAAAGCGAGGATTCAAAGACTCTCAATCGAGGTTAGCGTATATCTTGTTCAATGGTGCCGAGACCGTCGAAAAGAGCAATCTAAGAGCGCTTGGATGGTTGGGGTCAGCCGCATACGGTGATACGGAACCAAAATTTCGAGTCCTCTTTAAGAGATACATGGCCGAAGTACCTGAACACGTTCGAAAAACGGTTGATACCGTGATCGATGGATATCAGAGGTCTTTCGCACACGACGAGCACCAGAATTGTTCGACCGATCACAACTACGCATTCGGTCGTGTAAAGAGAACGTTTTGTCGCTTCAAGTTAGAGGCAATAGCTGAGGCGTGTGAAGCTGGACCCGGCGGCGGTATATGCTGGGCACATGCTGTAAATACGCAATCAGAATAGGATTTTTGTTTCCTGAGATTACGTCACCGTCACTGGGATATCGAGCTCTGCTTCCGGTTTAATTTCGATGCCGTCTGCAAACACCTGAATCGGGCTTGCGACATTTTGAAGCCTACGCGTGCACCGGTAAGTAAATACGGAATCGCCTCTCCATAGCGTCCTTCCTTGTAGAGTCTGGCGCCTTTTCGGTTCCCTTCGTTAAGGTTGACGGATCCGTCGTACGTCTCAATCGTGTACTTCTCGACGTCGACTACGACCTCTTCCATACTAGGCTCGCTGTTTGACGAGAACCCGAAGACACTTAGTGCAAGACCAAGGCTCATAACGAAGCACGATCGTACGGACGGTTTCTTGATGTACTTCCCTGCCACGCTACGACCCACGTACGCTATCAATTCTTTTTAAACGTTACAGCACAAGGCGAAATTTGCTTCAAAACTATGGAACATCCACTACGGTCCGCGAGTCGTAACTCAACTTAGGAGACTGCTCATAGCAACTTGAAACCAAACCAAGTGCTACGAATTGCTGGCAACTATATCGACTACCGCTGCCGTACAGCTCGGTAAAGGAACGGGTTCACTGTGCTCTAGAAGGCTTTCGATATGAAGTGTGATGGCGTTGCGCATTTCACGAACCACCTCGGCCCTTGTAGCGGCTGTGGCTACGCAACCTGGAAGATCCAGTGCATATGCAGAGAAATTTCGAGGCATCTGTTCAATTACGATGGTATATTCCATGGTACTTTACTCCGTCAATTTCGCTTGCCGCTTAATGCTGCCCCATGTTCCTGTGGACAGGTCATCACCCAGATGACCAGCGACAGTAACTGTTCCAGCTTTCTTAGGATGTCGAAACTGGCGATGGCTTCCGCGAGTTGGCGTAAGTTGCCAGCCGTCCAGTGTGCATCGGACAGTCATATCGCCTGGGGAAATCCTGTCGAGCAAAATTCACGACACGGGTTCCAGACATTCGTTAAACGAATCACTCATGTTGCGCAAAAGCGTCGGATAGAGTGTCTTACCATCCTCCAAACTTGCACCTAACGGGTCCAAGACGCCAACTTTCGCTTCCGTTCCTTCCACGATCGTACCGATCAATTGTTCATCGAATTGCGGCTCTGAAAACACACAGACGACATTCAATTCGTTGATCGTTTGCCGGAGCTCCAGAATTCTGCGAGCGCCCGCAGAACGTCCGGGCACGACCACCGCTGAACCAACCGCAAGTAAGTTGAAGCGATCCTCGAAATAGCGATATGCATCGTGGTAAGCGATGAATGCACGATCATGTAGTGCGTCAAGTTCACCTCGAAGTTCGGTCTCCAATCCGTCCATATCAGCAAGGAATTTCTCTAGATTACGGGTATATGTCCCTTTGTTTTTCGCGTCGTTTTCTGCGAGCACTGCAGCAACGACCTCCGCGATCACGCGTCCATTACGTGGGTCCAGCCAAATGTGCATGTCAAAGGTTTCGTCGACTACATCTTCCAGCAAGGTCGCCAAATGCGACTCAGCGTCATGATCAACTCGCGCATCGTGTCCAGCGTGATCGTCGTGACCTAATTCGCTGCCATCGGATGCTGACGACGGGTCATGTTCATGCGCGCTCCCGTGACTATGGTCGTGACCGTGATCGTGAGACCCAAATAAGCCTCCTTCGCGATACGACAACTTCACCAAATTTGTTGCATGCGAAAGTGACACGATTTCGGCGCGCGTCGCCAATGTCCACATGATGTCCGCCAAGGATGCTTCCATCGCTTGACCAACCTGAAAAACCACGTCTGAACTATCAAGCGCTCTGGCATCCGAGGGACGTAGGTTGAATGTGTGAGGTGATGCCGCGCCTTTCATGATGAGATGCGGTTCGCCTACGCCTTCCATGATGGCACTGACGATCGAATGAATGGGTTTGATGCTTGCGACGACGACAATCTCTTCCTTCGCAAGCGTCGCGTGACCCCCAATCAGCGCTATCCATACGCCGATACTCGCGACCCGACGAAAACGAACGGGTAACGATTGAAATCGCGATTTTTGCGTTGGCTTCAGAATCTCTGGGTTACGCTTGATACCCACGCGCTATCGCCTCCGACCGTTTCAAGATATCGAATTATCAGTTCGCATACCCGCAGGCAACGATCATTCGAACCCCTGAGATAAGCGTGGATGCGCGTTGCTCAGTGACTTCTAATCACTAGTAATAATTTCGAGTCTTGCATCAAATTCACCTTTGACCGGCGTCGTCAGTGATTCTGATATCGATATCAAGAAACCTATTTCATTGCTAAAACGAACTCTCTCGCTGTGTGTTGTTGCGCTTGCAACGAACTTTGGCGTCTCACTAAGCGCAGATCAACTCGCGAATGGATTTCTTTTCGGAGTGACTCTCGATGACGGAACACCAATCGCCGGAACGAAGGTCACTGTTGAACACTTGGATACCGGATTCACCCGTACGGTTGTTGCGTCCGATAGCGGGACGTATCGCATCACCCAGCTCCCGCCTGGAAACTACGATGTACTCGCGTCGACGGCCGATCTCAAATTCCTGCTGAAAACGGTCCGAATCGTGATCGGCGAAGGCACGAGAACCGATTTAGACATGTCCGAATCCAATCTCGGTCGCAACCGAGCGAACGTAACGGAAATGGAAGAGGTGCTTGTTACCGCCAGCCGCGAGAGCGACCTTCAAGGATCGTTCGGTGAAATCAATACCGCATTCCATGCAGAGGAAATCGATCAACTACCGATCGCACGCGATGTCAATGCGGTCATCAATATGGCACCGGGTGCGGTGCTCGGAGACTCGCAGTTTTCGTCGCGTCGAAATCCGACTGGCCCGTTCCGTACCACAGCCACGGGTTTGGTATCGATTCACGGCGCTTCAATAGCAGAAAACGTTTACTACGTCGATGGCATGAACGTGTCCAATCTCGCCAATGGACTCGGCGCGAGCGTGCTGCCGTTTGAGTTTTACGATCAGGTGCAAATGGTCACTGGTGGCCTGCGCGCGCAATTTGGTCGCACCACCGGTGGAATGGTCAACGCAGTGACAAAGAGCGGCACGAACGACTGGAAGATGCGTGTCGGTTATTTCAACCAACCGTCTAGTTTGCAAGGCTCAAGCCCAGACGTCGAGGACAATCGCCCAAACTCGAGGTATAGCGCATCGTTCTCACAAGATGAGGAGGGTTCCCAAGAGGGTTTTCTCTCCGTTGCTGGTCCTCTCATTCGCGACAAGCTATATATCTACGGAATATACGAGGCACAACGAGAAGAAAGACGAAATTTCGAGGCTGGGTAT
This sequence comes from Pseudomonadales bacterium, assembly GCA_022822135.1. GTDB lineage: Bacteria > Pseudomonadota > Gammaproteobacteria > Pseudomonadales > Azotimanducaceae > Bin55. Next base: position 4,228 of record JAJECH010000027.1, on the reverse strand, counting down.
AGCGAGTACGGCACCTTGACCGTTACCGAGGACAGCGATCCATTCCTAGGCTCCAAGATTGATTGGGACATCCTCGAAGACCATCGTCTGAGCTTGACCTATTTCACCGACCAAACCAGCACGAAACTAAGTAACTTTCGTTGGCAAGAAACTACGAATACGGTGGGGGAACGCTACCGTTTCCTCGATCTCGACCGCGGTGGCGACAACTTCATTCTTCGTTACGTTGGGTCCCCGACCGATCGACTCGCTGTGTCGGTCGTTGCCGGAACCAACGCGTATGACTACCGAAATTCGAATCCCGCTGACAAAATCTGCCCTACCTCGTACGACAATCGTGACAACCGTAGGTACTCCGAGATCGGATGTTGGGTGAATCGGACGACGTCCGTAAGAGACGATTTACGCCGTGCGACACGCGTTGATGCCGAGTACATCGTCAACGATGCGCACATTCTGACGTTCGGGTTCGACCGTGAAAACAATTCAACCAGTCACCGATTCGGTTACTCTGGACCCGAAAACCAGCTCTTCTTCTATCTCAATGTTGAACCCGGTGAACTCCTGCGTAATCGCGCAGAGGTTCCCGAGGGTGTAACCGAAATCGTTCAGGTGTCGGAGTTTCGGGGTGACGGGAAGTATGAAGATCGTAGTACGTCGTTCTACATTGAAGACGAATGGCTAGTGAATGATCGACTGAACATTCGCTTGGGATTGCGTCACGAACGCTTCGAGCTGAGCACATCCGCTGGCGACCCGTTGGTGCAGATTGATGATCAATGGGCACCACGTATCGCGGCGGCGCTAGAACTTGGTCGTCATGGCTCGCTTGTCGCCAGCCTATCCCGTTACCACATGCCTTTACCAAATGCGGTAAGCCAGGGTATCGCGACATCCTATCTATTTCAACGATCGTTTCACACGCTAGCTAGTGATATCAAGGCAGACGGTTCCGTGGATTTCGGTACGCAGCTAGGACCGACGCTGGTTTATCGCGATGGCGCACCGCCTGAAGCATCGAAAATCGTCGATCCAAATCTGAAAGCGATGTATCAACAGGAATTTACGGTTGGATATTCAAGAGATTTTCCAAATGATTTCCTCGCTGGCGTGGACTACACGTATCGAACGCTGAAACGTGCAATAGAGGATATCGCTCTCATTCCTTTTTTAGAAGGTCGCGGTGGTGCGTGGAGCATGAACTACTACCTGACGAATCCGGGTTTCGATGTCACTGTAGTTCACGATTGGGACAATGACGGGATCGCGGAGCGGCTTGAGTTCAATGCAGAGGAGCTTGGGTTTCCAAAACCCGAACGCCAGTACCATGCACTCGAATTTTTCGTCGATAAAAAACTTTCGCGTAAGTTGTATCTACGAGGTAGCTATACATGGTCTCATAGCTACGGGAACCATGAAGGCCTTGCTCGAACAGATACCGAAGGAGGCGGTCATTGGACGGGTGTGTCGTCACAATGGGACTTCCTCGGATTGACCGACGGCGCGGATGGTGATCTGCCGAACGACAGACGCCATAGCATGAAACTATTCGGCATATGGAAAGTTCGAGAGAACCTTCAGGCGAGTTTTGCCTGGAGTTTGTCGGACGGACGACCAAGGAACGTATTCAGCTACCATCCGACAGATTGGTGGGCTGGTTTATACGGACCCATCTCATTTTTCGATCGAGTTCAGCCTAGTCCCCGCGGTGCGCTTGGTCGAACTGATAGCGTGAATCGAATCGATGCAGGCATTCGGTACAGCCGAGACATCGGCCGTACCGCAATGACGATTAAGTTAGATATCTTCAATTTATTCAATGAGTCAACGGTCGTCGACTATGACGATCGATCGCAGATTTACGGCAGACGAAATAACCCAAACTTTGGTTTGCCGGTCTGGCATCAACAGCCACGACACATTCGAATTGGCTTGGTCTTCGACTTAATGTGATAAGTCCTGCGAGCGAGCGCTTTTGGCGTCACGGCGACGCATAGCTGTGGATAACCAACCTCTCATTGAGGCGCTCGATATGGGTATCTACCGATCGAACCGGTGGCTGGTTCGACACGTTGACGTGAAGGTACTTCGCGGGCAATTGGTCTACATCATCGGTGCGAATGGCGCCGGTAAAACGACCACAGCAAAGGCACTACTCGGATTGATCCCAACTGACGAAGGCGAAATACGTCGCGGGCCAGCCTTGAAAGTTGGATATGTGCCTCAACGTCTTCACATCAATCCGACCTTACCTCTTACGATGCGACGGTTGTTGCGACTCACGGAACGCTACAAGAACACTGAAATCGATCACGCAATAACTGCGGTCGGTCTGCAAAGACTCGGCAATCCATTCGTATCCACGCTTTCCGGCGGTGAATTCCAAAGGCTCCTACTTGCACAGGCAATGCTGAGCCGCCCTGATCTTCTATTACTTGACGAACCCGCGCAAGGCGTCGACGCTGCCGGCGCGGACAAACTGCACAACATCATCGACCGCATACGTATCGAGCTCGGATGTGGTGTTCTATGTATCTCGCATGATTTGCAGCTTGCGATGGATACCGGGGACGACTTCTTGGTATTGATTCCCCACGAACACGATGAAATGGATTCCACCTAGCATCGTTGTGCACCTCTTCTAGCTAATCGTGACTCTTTTCGACGACTTCCTTATTCGATCGCTAATTGCAGGTATCGGCGTCGCCTTGATCGCTGGCCCCATGGGGTGTTTTGTTGTTTGGCGGCGACTCGCTTACTTCGGCGAAACGATCGCTCACTCCGCTTTACTCGGCATCACGGTAGCCGTCGTGTTTAGCTTCAATTTCATGCTCGGGGTGCTCATTTCATCAATCGCCGTCGTCGTGGTCATGTACTACATTGATCGATCCGAGAACCTACCGACGGAAACGCTTCTAGGGTTACTGGCTCATGGAGGGTTGGCGATTGGACTGGTGGTTTTGTCGTTCTTCCCCAACATGCGGATGGATTTAGAAGCGCTTCTATTCGGCGATATTCTTGCTGTATCGAAAACCGACCTGGTCGTTATCTGGATTGGTGGTGGTGTCGTATTCGCAAGTTTGCTGTTTCTATGGCGTCAGCTTCTCACATCAACCGTGAGTGAGGATCTCGCAAAAGTCGCAGGGATGCGACCTGACCTTACGAACCTCTGTTTCGGCTTGTTGATGGCGATCGTTATCGCAGGGGCAGTAAAGATCGTCGGCATCTTGCTCATCGTGGCGTTGTTGATCATTCCCGCCGCAACCGCGAGGAAGTTTGCGATTAGTCCCGAAATCATGGCGGCTCTCGCAGGATTGATAGGCGTCGTCGGCGTCATCGGTGGACTCGGTTCTTCGCTCTATTGGGATACGCCTGCAGGTCCGAGCATGGTCGTCACATTGATGATCCTGTTCGCATTATCGCGTGTCCTCAAGATTTCATATGGAACGACGGAAAAATCAGCGACTCGAAACAAGTGAGAAATAACGAAGAACGAATTCCAAACTAGATTTTGATTATCTGAAACAAGCACGAGAAGAATCATCGGCGCGATCATCAGAAGGTACCTCCTTTGCCGAAGAACCGATCGCAGCGAAGATCGCGACCGCTACGAAAGTCCGTCCAATTGCCGTACCAAATAGAAAAATACGGTTCGAAGCGTCAGTAAACAAGCCTCTGATCATTAACGATGCAGACTTCGCACAGTATGAAATCCGTAAACCCACGCTCATAGTAGAACAGCCATACCCGTTAACTGTCTTACGATGAATCTGTTAGATAAAAACCTACAACACGGAAAACCGCGTCATTACCGGTAGACTTACGTTGTTTGCGTTCGGATTCTCTGTCGGTCTACATCCTTATTGCACGTGCTCAGCGCAATTCTTGCTCCGGAGGACAACATGCGACATCTACTCAGAGCCGTCGGGCTCATACTCCTCGTTCAAGCTGCCCATGCCGCGCCCGATCGTTCATGGATGGACGACGATTGGATTAACTTTAGGCTCTTGTATATTTCTGTGTGGTTTCCACACTGGTTACACGGTTCCGTGTCGATCAGGACCCATGTCCTGATTCTGTCTTCCTGTTGCCGACACTGCGGGAATAGAGCCACCCGCATCAAAGAGCGCAAGCCCCCTGAGCAACACATTTTTTGACGCGTTCACGTCGCGGTCGTCACGATACCCGCAATGCGTGCATTCGTACCAACGATCGTTCAACGTCAACG
>JAJECH010000038.1 GCA_022822135.1 Pseudomonadales bacterium | reverse complement strand
AAGAAACTTCGACCGCGGCGAAAAAGCCTTTCGGGCTACGCCCTCAAGGCTTTTTCCCCGCTATCAATACGTTAAATGCCTGCTACTAGGACCGGCAGTTTCAGTGTCGTTTGACCGGCAGTTTCGGTGTCGCGTGACACCCCGATCGTATCCGCAGTCCCTGCGAGTGTAAAGCCTCCCATTTGTACTAGGAATTGGATTAGCGTGACTTTGACGACCGTGCGTTGAATATTGCCTTGCGCCACCGAATTGAGCATACCGTCACGTGCGGGAGTAACAAACGCCTGCAGACTCCCTATTGCGATCGCGTATGCGATCATGACGCCGAAGCTAAGGTGATCGAGCAACAGAAATATCGCAAGCGTTCCTAACGGGAACACCGCAAGACTCTGCGAGACGACCGCAACGCGTTTACCACCTAAACGATCTGAGAGACTGCCGCCAACGAGCATGAGAAGTGTCGCGGGAAAAAGTAGCGCGAGTTGGGCGACGCCAACCATCATTGGTGATTCATTGAGCACGATCGTGACCAACCATGCGAACATCACATTCTGAATGCCATGTGATGCGAACCAAGACCCGGTTCCAACGAGATACCAGGCTAACGGATTAAGACGAGATGAATCTCCTCTACTACCCTCGTCAAATATTGACAATGACTAACGTAACAAAGCGAGTTTGTTTCTTTCAATTAGGTCGAAATCAATTTGTGCACCAAGACCTGGTCCGTTAAACGCGTGCACTAATCCATCTGAATCTACGTCGATATCCTCGACTAAGCCATGTTTTTGAGCGGATGCGGGTAACAAAACCTCGAAATACTCACAGTTCTTGATCGCCATAAGTAAATGAAGGTTGGCGACATTATTAAGGGAGTTACCGCCGTGATGTACTTCATAGTTCATGTGAAAAGCTTCAGCAAGGTGGGCGGTCTTCAGGCATGAGGTCAATCCCCCTTTAATCGCGACATCACCGCGTAGATAGTCTGTCGCCTGGGCAACGACCCATGGCGCATATGAGGTCGGACCGGCTTGTGGCATCTCGGTCGCCATGATGGGTACGCCGAGTTGGCTTCGAAGTTTGACGTAGTTGTAGATATCGTCTTCGATTAATGGATCTTCATACCAGTAGTAGTTCATTTCCTGAATCGCTTGACCGACGCGAAGCGCCTGCGGATAGTCGTATGACCAGGTGGAGTCGAGCATGACACGATGCGAGTCGCCAACAGCTTTTCTCACCCCCTCACATATTGCTATATCCTCTTCAGGTATCGCGGGTGGATGGATTTTGTATGCCGTCCAACCTTCCTCTTTTAGTTTTACGGCTTCGTCCGCATATTCCTCGATTGAACCATAAACGGCCGAGCTCGCGTAGGCCGGTATGCTGTCCCTATACGAACCCATCAGGCGATGTACGGGAACACCAGCAGCTCGGCCCGCAAGGTCCCATAGTGCAACGTCGATTGCGCCAATGATGCGCAATTGCGAACCGCGGGTACTTCTCATCATCGTCTGCCACAAGCGCTCCCTAGCCAAAGGGTCTTCACCAACGAGCATTGGTTTGAAACGTTTGACGAGTGTTTCGCTATCCCCCGCACCAGAGCCTAAAGCAGATCCTAGGAATGCGTACCCATCGGTTCCGTCGTCAGCGACTATGCGTACAAGACCCATCTGGGTCGATAGACTTGACGAACTGGAAACCGTCGTCGTGTAGCGAGTTGGTGGAATGTCTTTCCATTCCCACACGGTAACGGATACATCTTCGATGCGCATCTATTCTTCTCTTGCTCTTTTGTAGGTTGACCACCGTATTAGCTGGTCGCGGCGGTGGTCCGACCGATGGAATTAAACGCCCGTAGGTCGCGTGCCCGACCCAGCCGGTCCACCGATGAATCCAGTTCCGCCCATCGAGTCATTACCAAATGTTGGTGGTTCTGAATCAGGATTCATTTCGACCCAACGCTTGCGTCGTTCTGCTTCTAACTCGTCTGGGTCTGCAGTGAGTTCTGAAGCGGTTGCACTATCTTGAAACTGAAGTTGGTGGAGCGTGTAGTAAATCCCTTTTCTATCTAGTAATTCTTCGTGCGTACCAAGTTCGCGAACTTCCCCTTGATGCAACACTAAGACGCGATCGCACTCTTGGATAGTTTGTAACCGATGGGCAATGATGATGGAAGTACGTCCGATGGTGAGGTTGTGAAGCGCTTCCTGGATGACCAGTTCAGTCCCGGTATCGATGCTGGAAGTTGCTTCGTCTAACACGAGGATCTCCGGATCATCTGCGAGAACACGAGCAAACGCCAAAAGTTGCTGTTGACCCTGGGAGAGATTGTGACCGCGTTCGGCAAGCTCCGTCTCATAGCCGTTCGGCAATGCCTCAATGAAGCGGTGTGCGTTCACTAACCTCGCGGCCCAGATGGCTCGCTCTCGGGAAACGTTTGGATTCGACAACGCGATGTTGTCTAGGATAGTGCCGGAAAAAATGTGGAAGTCTTGCAATACCACGCCGATGCGTTGGCGCAGATCATTGGTACCTATCTGATTAACGTCGATATCGTCGATGAAAATCATGTTGTCATCGAAGTCGTATGACCTCGCGAGTAATCGAATGATCGTGCTCTTACCAGATCCCGTGGCGCCTACGATTGCCAACTTTTCACCTGGTTCGATGGAAAACGAAACATTCTTAAGAATCTGTTCACTTCCCGGATAGCTAAAGTTGAGGTTTCGAAACTCAACGGATCCCCGCAGGCGTTCAGGTAGTTGCACCGGATTCTCGGGTTCGTGAATGCGTTCGTCCCAATCCAAGGCTTGAAAGATGCGTTCGCCAGATGCCATTGAGCGGAACAGCACATTGAAAAAGTAGCCCAGACCCATGATGGGTGCGATCATGCGGTTCAGAAACTCCATGAACAAATAGAGCATGCCGAGGCTGATTTCTTCTTGGACTACCTTACCGCCCCCGAACCACAATACCGCTGCACTTGCGAAACTTGTAAGACTTGTGTTGAAAGCTTCGTAAATCACCTCCCAATTGATCGCGCGGAACTCTTGCCGACGATTCTCTTGATTGAGCTTGCGATACTCGCTGATGTTGTAGTCCTCACGGCCGGACAGTTGAACGACCTCAATACCCATCAAATCTTCTTGCATGTATTGATTGAGCTGTGACACGGAGTCACGTATCAATCGGAAAATCTCGCGCATGATCCATCTGAATGTGATGGTCGCAACCGCAGCAAGCGGGATGATCATCATGCCGACCAGCGTCAACTCGAAGTCAAAAGTGAAACAAATGATCAAGACAAAAATGAATGGCACGAAGTCGCCGGTGTGCTGTACAAAACTCGTGATGAGATTGAACAGGTTCTCGACATCGTTCGTGATACGTGTCATGACTCGACCCACGCCGACGTGATCGTAGAACGATGCTGGTTTGTGCTCGAGCGAGGTGAAAAGGTCGACGCGAAGGTCACGCAGTGTCTTTAAGGCGCCGCTCGTTAAAGTAAGTTGCTGCGCAATGCTCATCAATGACGTGACCACAAATATCGTCAAGTACATTGCGGCCGCGATCAATAACGGGTGCCACTCTGTTAAATCGCGTAGCCACTCAAACGCGTCTACCACGCGAAAATCCTGAAAAGAAGCAGGCGACTCTACGGGTACCAAAACAGTATCGATAACCACCCTACTCTGTACGATCGGCATGAGCACCGACAGTGCCGATACAAGTGTGATCAGAATGGAACTTGTGATCAGAGTCAGCTTGTATGGTTTTGCCCATTTGAGCAGACGTAGCAGCATGCGTACATTGAGTGCTCGATGGGTTAACTCTTGATCGAATGCGGAGTAGTTCCGCATCTCGGTACGAGCGTTGTCCGATGGTGTTTTGTTCGGAGATTCGCGGGGAGTCACTTGTGGTGACGAGATTGCTTCACTCATGTGGTGGAGGCCGTAGCCTGGGTGTCATTTGACGGCGACTCAGGGTTCAGCTGTTCAAGGAGTTTCTCTTTCTCTTGCGCAGACTGCTCTTGGTTGCTCTGAACTTTTTCGAGATTCGCGTAGTAGCCATCCCGAGCTAGCAGCTCGTCATGCGTACCTGCTTCTATGATGCCGCCGGCATCAAGTACATAGATATAGTCAGCATGTCGAGCAGTGGAAACCCGATGCGAAATTAGAAGTGTTGATTTACCCGCTCTCATCTGATGTAGTCCATCGATGATGAGTTCCTCAGTTCGCGTATCAACACTTGAAAAGCAATCATCCAATAAGAGGATTTCGCTTTCACGAATAAGTCCACGAGCTAGCGTTGCTCGCTGCTTCTGGCCGCCAGAAAGAGTGATACCTCGTTCCCCAACCATCGTATCGAGTCCCTGAGCAAGATCTTTAAGAGCTTCCTCTAGTCCAGCGGAACTAGCTGCCCGCATGACTTCCTCTTCATCCCGTTTGGGGTCGTCGTACGTGATGTTCTCCTTGACTGTTGCGGAAAACAAGAATGCGTGCTGCGGAACCAGTGAGATGACTTCGCGAAGCTGCTTCACACTGTAATCACAAATATCGTGCCCGTCGAGGAATACATGATTTCGAGGCGTGTCGATCATGCGCACTGCGGCTTTCAGCACTGTCGACTTCCCGGAACCGATTCGTCCGAGTAATGCAACAGTCTTCCCAGCTTCAAGCGTTATGTTGATATTGCTGAGTGTATCGATTCCGGTCTCCGGGTAGCGATACGTAAGATCCTTGAACTCGAGACGTCCGCGAATAGTCTGTGGAACGGCTGTGTTCGCATCGTCAGTTACTTCCGGGTCACTTTCAAGAATCTCAAAGATTCGAGATGTTCCTGCTGCAGCTGCGACGAACATGGAAAGCGAGAAGCCAATCGAAGAGACTTGGCCGACCAACATGGTGAGGTAGACCGAGAATGCGGTGAAGTCACCGATTTTTATTTCATTATTTAGAACGAGCAGTCCACCGTACACCAGAATAATCACAGGCGAGATCGTCGTGAGTGCGTTGATATATACGTTCATAAACGTCTGATAGCGCGTCGCGCGGTAGAACTTCTTGATATACGACGTGCTTGACTCTTTAAAACGCTCAATCTCGTGTTCTTCTTGCGCCATCGCCTGAATCGTGCGAATGCCGTTTAGATTCTCCTGCGTAAATGAAGTTACGTCTGCTAGAGCCTCTTGACGTTCGCGGTAATAGGGATAAATACCACGTGCCATCAGGAACCCTACGAGACCAACGAATGGCAAAGGGATGATGACAGCTAACGTCAGTTTGGGTGACATGGACAGCATGAACGCTAGACTGGCGAATACGGTAAATACAAAGACCATCAAATTCACCCAACCGAACGAAACGGCCATGCGTACCATGTTGATATCGTTCACTGCTCTAGACATTAAGTCACCAGTACCGAACTTATTGAAGAAGCTGGGTCCTTGAAACTGAACATGGCTAAAGAAGCGCTGGCGCAGGTCATAGGTAATTGATATCGAGAGTCTTCGAAGTGCACGTCTTGCTGGGACGTACACGATGATGCTTACGATCGTTGTGACGAGTAGCCCGATGGCTTGCTTATATGTCTCTGGTACGACATTGGGGTCCGCGAGGTCGTTGAGTGCGACCTTCATAAATTGAGGCATGTACGCCATCAGACCGCGATGACAGAGGATCGCTGCGATACAAATGACTAATATCCATTTGTATTTGGCGATGTAAGGAAATAGCTTAGTAAGGTAACCTAAGTGTTTGAACGATGAGCGTTCGCGATTGATTCGACCCCCTACAGTGCCTCCCCAGCGTCCGGAAGAGTAGCCTCCACTACCCCCGCTGAAGCCACCGCTACGCAATTAATAACCAACCGCCGCATATTTGCCTCTGATTTCGTCGTATCGTGTACGGATACGGATAGCTGATCAAAATGGGTGGCGCTAGGATCGAAGTCGGAATTATAAATGCGCCCATTAGTCTTGGTGTTGTTCGACCTGTTAGCAACGCTAGTGATTTTTTTCCCTCGCGTTCGTTGACCTATTGCTGAATCTGTACTCGATATCGACAAGAATGTCTATTTAGAGAGATAACTTCCATTCGACGCCCCATTTTCGATAAGGGCTCAACATCGCGGTAAGGTTGTTAAAGTCGATTGAACCGACGAGCGATAGATCATTGGTCAGATTTCTAACATAAGCTGAAATCCGATGCTTCGTTGAATCGGTTGTATATGTAACCCGAACGCCAACATCAGTTCTGCTGTCATTTCGGTATTCGAGGCTCTCGTATAGTGTGAATCGAATGTCGTCATGCCACATCCAATCAGTGACGAACATCAACATACCCCGAGGAAGCGACGTTTCGTAACGAAGCGATGCATTTGACATTAAGCGTGGTGCGTTATAGAGCGAATTACGGTGAATCGAATATTCGCCATTGGACAACTGAGTATCCGTAACGGAACAACCATATAAAAGGGAGGCAGATCCACAACCGTTGACTGATAGGTCTGGATCGTTGATTGAGGTCTCATTGACACTAACGCCTAGGTCCAGAATCAAACTTGCGTTGACGAAATACTCAATATTCATCTCCAAGCCATGTCCGCTGACTTCCTCGGCATTCACGAGTGAGCTCGCATTGGCGGCACCGCCGATCTTTGTCAGCTGAAAATCGTCAATATTGAATTGATAGATGGTCGCCCCCAATCGCATTCGCCGATTGAAGAATATGCTCTTGAAGCCGGCTTCAATCGACAACCCATGTTCAGCATCGCCGACCGACATTTCGTCTTGAAACAACAACCGACCTTGTATCGAAGGAGCTCGATAACTACGCGCTGCACGTGCAAACCAATTAACGTTGTCGCTTAGGCGAAATAAAGCGCTTATGTCCCACGTAGCGACTCTGGCACTCGGCGAAGCGTACAGAGGACCAATAGGACCTACGCCTGCAAACGAAAGTGGAGACGTGGACCGAGTGGCTTCAAAGTCCTTTGCGTCGGACGTCAAGCGAGCACCGCCGGTAATTATTAGATGTTCTTGCGTCAAAAGATCCATCGAGCCGAAAATAGCCCAAGCGCGTGTTTTCTGGTTTTGGAATACGTAACCGTTCAAAGTATGTGGTCGATCGAGAGTTGAATAGTTAAATGTCTCGATGTCGAAATCTTCGTAAAAAACATAGAGACCTGTCGTCCAACTCCGATTCGATGCGTTACCTTCTATTCGAATCTCCTGACTCAACTGCAGATGATTCGGAATACCGTCCGCAGTTTGGGCGTCAAACGGGATACCTGGCGCGGGACCGGATGGCTGTATGCCAGCAAAAACTGAACCGTATCCACCGTCGATATCTCCGCGTGACAAGCTCTCGAGGATGCTATGAAAACCAGTGATGGAAACAAGATCAAACGAAGGTCGCGAGTGGTCGAGATTCAGCACAATCCCAATCTGATTTACGCGCTGTTCGACGTTTTGAGTATCCAAGCTGACTCGGTCACGTCGGAAACCCTCTACAAAGTCGCTGGTACCTTGATCGATCGCATTTCCGTAGAAAATCGTCGGAGTCGCGTCACTTAAGCGACGACCATGAACATTCAATAGCGCATCCGTAGCGTGATTCGCTTGCCAAGCGACTTGAAATCGAAAGGCAAAATCCTGAAAGCCGCCGAGAAAGTCGCCACGTACGGGTCCCGGTGCTTCGTTTTCTATCCAGTCACCTAACCCGTTGTAGAGAAACGAAAATCTAATTCGGGCATCACGCTCATCCATGGTTCGATTTAGTACGCCGGAAAGCGACCGATGACGATATCTTCCTAGACCTATTGTGACCTGGGTCTCTTCGTGATCGGATGGCTTAAACGAATCGAACTTGACGATACCGGCAGTCGTGTTACGTCCGAAGAGCGTGCCCTGCGGACCACGAAGAACTTCGACTTGCTCGATATCAAATATTGGAAAACTCTTTGCAGTCGGGTTCTCCAGTACGACCTGATCCAGGACGAGCGAGATTGGCTGGGATGCGTTTAAATCGAAGTCGACATTGCCGATACCTCTGATGTAAAAACGCGGCGCCAGGCGACCGTTCGAAGACTCAACGTATAGACTCGGAGAGCGAGCTGCGAGCGCAAGCAAATCTGCACCGCCGCTCACGATCTCCTCGAACGTCTCATCATCGAGCAATCCTATGCCGAACGGAATCTCTCGAATATCTTGGGTACGTTTTTGAGCAGTAACGGTAATTTCTTCAAGTTGCTGTGCTGATACCTGCGAACCAATGACGGCAGAGAGCGCAACAACCATGAGCTTAATTAAAAGTCGACGCCGCATTTACAAGGTAAATCCAGTTGATAGACCAGACCGAACGATGACGTTTATACACCCAGTTGCTTCAACCCCATTTCTTGGCGTACTTGCGGTGAATGACAGCTTTGTCTAAACAATCACAAACGAGGTCTCAATCGGAACGATCCTCGACGCCTTCGCATGTTGACTTTTATCGAACAACTGCTTCGCCTCGAAAACCCGATTCAATGGATGGCACGGCATAAAAAAGGCGCGGTCTGCACCGCGCCTTTGTTCATGTTAAAGCAGCTAAACTACATTCGATACTGAAATCGAGCGTAGTACGCGCCACCTAGGAAACCGTACGGTGACTGTTCGGGATAAATCAATCCAGATGCGCCACCAGCGCCGCGTCCATCGACTGGACCATTTGGGTTCTCAGACGGGTAATGGTCTAGGACGTTTTCGATCCCAAACACCGCGGTGAAGTTGTCGCCAAAGTCTCTCGCGATCTCTAAATCCACCAATAACCCTGGATCTGGGCGATATGAAACGCCAGCAGAATTCAAGGTTGCGTCATAGTGTGATCCATAACGACGTACTCTAAGGAATCCTGACCAATCGTCGTACGCATGCATCCACGTAGCGGTGATACGGTTAGCCGGGCTGCCGTCTTCAATCGTATTCTTCAAATGTTGGCTCGTAAAGTTCGGATTGAATTTGACGAGTTCTACACTTTTCCAGTTTCCAGCAACAACGACCCGTGAGTCGCCGCCCTGAAACTCAAAAGGTACGCTTAAGACAAGGTCAACCCCGGAAGCGTTTGCATCTTGTTGGTTCGTGAAATAACGAACCGATGTAAAGCTGCTTGCATCAGGGACTCCCGCGGCAACTAACGACGCGATATCTTCGTCAGTCAGCGTAAAACGGCTCGTGAACGCGATTCGGCCTTCCATTTTGATGCTGTAGTAATCCATCGTGAGGTCGCCCCAATCGAATTCCCAAACTGTACCTAAGGTTGTATTCGTTGATACTTCCGGTACAAGCGCAATGGCACCTTTCTGTTGGGCAACAGGGTTTGTTGGCGGTAATGTCGCGATGTCAGCCAGTTTGCCGCCGGTAAACTCCGTGGTTACGTTACGAAGATTTGACTGACCGGCGGTGGGTACGCGAAAGCCGGTACTGTAGGCTCCACGGAACGATACCGTATCGTTCATTTTCACTCGACCAGTAACTTTCCAGTCAAGCGTTGTACCGAACGCATCATAGTCCTCATATCGAGCTGCTGCACCGAGTTTGATGGATTCGGTAGCATCACCTTCGAGGTCAATATATGCTGCCCACGCTTCTACTGTTCGTTCACCAGCATCGGAAGCGGGAAAGCCAGGGAAACCGTTCGAGCCAATTCCAAAACCCTGTCCAGTTAAGCCATCAGGACTTGGGTCGATAAACCAGGAATTTGGTTCGCCCTGCACGATTTCGAATGTTTCACTTCGGTTCTCAAGCCCAACCGCTACGTTCATCGGCCCGTAAAACTGTGGCAGATCAAATGGCTTCGAGATATCGAAGTTAGTAACCACATCTGTTTCGACATAGGTACCTGGATGGTAGCCCAGCTGGATGGAAGCAGGATCCTGCCCTGCGTCATAGAGTTTCGCCCATACTTGCGGATTGACCGTGTTATTGATGAAGTACACAGCCTCACTAGTGCCTCGTACGATGCTCAGGTCCCAATACCATCCGTTCGCATAAGTACCTTGAACCCCCGCGGCGATGGATTGATCTGTAACGTCACCACCGAACTGCGGCGTAAAACCACCTGGTTGTACTTCCTGGAACATGAAACAATGGCTTGGCAAACTCGCAATGATTGAGCTGTAATTCGCTGCCGCATCTTGTTCAGCATATGACACGAGAGTGTTTGGATCCTGGACTGTATTCGGACCGCATCCACCTTGAGTTGAATCCAAATTAGCCACCCGAACCGTCTCTGCCCACATTTCCGCACCGGCGGTGCCAGCTTCAACAACCATTCGCGTCATGGGATCGAAGTAGACATTGTCTGCGCCATTGAATACACCATTGCGAGTATTGGGATTACGGAAGTAAAAACCACCCTCCACGGTTCGCGTTGAATGATTCGCCCAACCATACACTTCGACATCCGGCGTTAAATCGATACCGAAATTACCGAATAGTTTGACGTCATCGCGAATCTCGGGTCCACCCCAGACCATCGCGTGAGGGGTGCGTACCGAAGTATTACCAGCGTCAATCAGATCTTGAGCGTCACTACGCTGAACAGCGCGGTCTGTTGGATCAACTGCCTTGTACTCGGCACTAAGATTGGCGAAACCATTGGCCCCCAAAGGCAAACCAATATTCCCCGCATACACCATTCGCTGGCCATCGCCTTCGAGTGTGCTGCCGAGTTTCGCCTCAAAAATACCGCCGCTCCGATCTCGTTTGAGTACGAAATTCATGATACCGGCGATCGCGTCCGACCCATACTGTGCAGATGCACCATCTCTTAAGACTTCCAGCCGATCGATGGCAATTCCTGGGATGGAAGAAAGGTCTGGTGCTTGTGAACCACCCGACAGTCCTGAACCAAGCAACGCAATCACGGCACCTCTGTGACGCCGTTTACCATTTAAAAGTACCAATGTCGCGTCTGGCGACATGCCTCGCAGAGAGGCAGGACGCATGATTGTTGCTGCGTCCGAGATTGGTTCCTGATTCACGTTATAGGAGGGCACTAATGCAGCGACGATTGCGTCTAGGTCGCTAGCTCCTTGTGCAACGAAGTCATCGCCTTGGATTACATCTACCGGCACGGGTGAGTCGGTTTCACTACGACCACGTACACGTGATCCAACCACAATGAGCTCTTCCTCAATCGGAATCACTGTTGTTTCGGTTTCATCGTCAGTGTCCTGAGCAATCAATACTTGAGAACTAACTAACGAAAATGCCAAAATCGTGAAAGTAACAACTCGTTGCGTCATACGCATGAGTGCTATATTCATCGTTTCGCCCCTTCTGTCGCTAGAGTTTGGCGCATTATATTGGGAATTCAGACTTGTTAGTCTATTACCTTCAATGGATTTTCATTCCACTGAGGCTCAAATCATTCGATGGTGGAGCTAATTTGCGCTCGTGCCTGAACCGAAAAGGAGCTGGACCGATTGATTCGGATCGATTTCGTCGAACGTTTCACGTGTGCCGTCAGGCCAAGTAACTTCCACGAGGTCGATCGAAGTCGCTTGTCCTAGACCGAAGTGCGCTGATGCGCCGAATTGAGATAGGTAGCTACGTGTTCGTGTAATTTGGCGAGTTTGGGTTGCCCCACTAGTCGTGACTTGAACGGTTGCGCCAATACCGTTTTGATTCGAATCTTGGTATCTGAGGCGGACGTTGAGCCAATTGTTCGTGGTTCCTAAGTCGTTTCGGATCACACTCGGCTTCCCACCAACATTGGTCACCACGATATCAAGGTCACCATCGCCGTCGAAGTCGCCGTATGTCGCCCCACGACCAACACTCGCTAATCCAAGAGCCGTATTTTGTGTTCTTACGGGCTGGAAAGGTCGAGCACAATTTGCGCCGCAGTTCCAGAATAACTGTGGTGTTTGCTCGTAGGACTGGCTCGCCTGCACCAAGGCAATTTCTGGTTCGATATGTCCGTTAACACTGAAAAGGTCTATTCGACCGTCATTGTCGACATCGAAGAAAAACAACCCGAATGTGAGCACTCTGCGTGTAAGTGCGCCAACACCTAATACGATCGCATCATCGCTGAAGATGTTCAAACCGGCCGAGTTAACGTAAAACGAAGACATTTCATTCGCAAAGTTGCCAATTGCGATTCCAAGCCTCTCGTCATTTGAGTGGTGGGCGACATCTAATCCCATGGCTCCCGTTGCCGCGCCAGATGAGTCGAAGGCTAACCCGTACTCAATCCCTTTTTCGGTAAAAGTACCGTCTAATTGATTGATAAATAAGAAATTTCTTACCGTATCGTTTGCCACAATCAAGTCTGACCAGCCATCACGGTTGACGTCGACAACCGATACGGCGAGCGCTTTCCCGATCAGTTCATTCGTCTGCTCGTTCAAGACTGCGATACCTGCCGTCTCCGTCACGTCAGTGAATGAGTGGCCGTCGTTGCGATAAAGCCAAGATGAAGTACCCGGGAAGTCCGTCGGAGGACCATAAGCTCGACCCACTCCCGTTAATTGGAAATCAACCGCTTGGTCGATTTCAACCGACCAACCAACGTAGTTGCACACGAACAAATCTAGATCGTCGTCTCTGTCATAGTCAAAGAACGTTGCACAAGTGCTGAACGCGTCCTCCGCGCCACCTACCCCGTATGTCTCCGTCACGTCGATGAAGCTCTCGCCGTTCTGATTCAAGAAAAGCAGATTTGAACCGACCGCGGTAATGAAGACGTCTGGGTAGCGATCACCGTTAAAGTCTCCGACGGCAGGCGCCATGCCATAGGCGGATAAGTCCAAATGCGTTTCTGATACGTCCTTGAACTGTGCGTGTCCGTTGTTTTGATAGAGCGCGGATCTTCCTGTTCGACCCGTCTGGGCTTGTTCATCTGGCCATGTACTCGAATTAACGAATAACAGATCGAGATCACCGTCGAGATCAAAGTCGAACGAGGCGACTCCACCCCCCATTGTTTCAGGTAATAAACGATCGCCAGTCGCTCCGTTTTCGTGTACGAACTGGATACCGGCAGATTCCGTGATGTCCGTGAATCGAAGTTCCGGTACCGTTGCATCAGCAATCGGCACGATGCTCGTCGGAACCGGCGCTTCCACGACCTCTCGTTGCGAACGTTCGCATTGCGAAAGGAGTACACCGCACGCGACGATGAGAATCAGTAGACCAGCCGCGATTCCTGAGCCTTTTACGGCTCGACTCAGCCGTTCGGTTTCGGTATCTCTAGTTGCCATTAAGTCGCGCCGACCGAGTGTTCGCTCTCGCGATGTAGATCGTAGATTACGATTGACTCGCTAGCATGATTCGCAGCTGGATCCTTTTGACGGGCAGCATTCACCGCACGATCCTTGGCATTGTCATCAATTCGATATTTCTGGTGTTGATTGCGGTGAAAGGTAGCGGTCGAGTTGTCGCCTAAACGCTCGTATGTCTGCATCAAACCGTAATGCGCTTGTACATTCTCAGGATCTTCGCGAAGTGCTGCTTGATAAGTTTGGGTAGCGAGGGTTAACAATTCAGTTCGCTTCTCTTCAGTGCGAGCGATCTTTGACAATTCGAAATACGACAGCGCGAGTTGATTCAGCAAGTTGTAATCGCGAGAAAAATCGAAGCCTCGTGCAGCAGCTTCCGTAAATGCCGTGCGGCGAAGTTGGTCAAACTTCTCTATCGCGGCTTCGAAATTTCCCAACTGTTTGTCGACAAGCCCTGTAAACCACGCGATCGACCACGGGTACGCCCCACCCTCGTACGCAGCGCCGAGCGATTCCGCGGCCTCCTCTAAGCGACCTTCCTTTAACTGTACACGGGCTAAGTTCAAATGCCCTTCAGGTCTCTCGAGATTCACGACTTCGGCGAAGGCGAGCTCAGCTTGGCGAAGACCCACGCGATTAGGCTTTAACAACATACCGATACCGTAGTCGTTCCAACGTTCCCAAGTAGCGATTTCACTCTGCTGCTCGCGCAGATCGTTTTTGCTATCTTCGACAGGAAACGTCATCGCATCCTTCGCGATGGTTACGATAGGTAAATCGTTTCTTAGCCCGGGTTCTTCTGAGAATAAGGCGAAGTAGTTCTGGTCGAATTTACGATAGTTGAGCGCGATTTCTACTTCAATTTCCGAGATTTCCGCATCTTCAGGAACGACCAAGCGATAAAGTACAACGTCAGCGCTACCTGGACCTATTTGATTGTCGTAGAGCTTGACAAAGATGTCCTCCGCATTCCGACGATCGATACGGTTTCCGTCACGGTCGATCACGTACGCATTCACAAAATGCGACCACGGATCGACAGACGATGTATCAGGTGATAAGCCACCGCTTCGTCCGACGACTTCGGCTTGGTCTGACTTCACATCTAATGCGAGCCAGATTTCATTTGAGTCGATCGTTCCCTCAGTGAATTTGTGACCGACACGTAACGTCCGTATCACGACTTCAATCAGGTACTCTTTTCCGCGTTCAAGCGTGGGAACGACAGGTCGTAATGGCGCGACCAGTGGTTTAGTGATGTCCTCTCCTTCGCGCAAACCAAAAATATCAACCCTTAAAGATCCTTGCAGCAGTTCGATCTGGGAGTCATTGACCGACGAATCGAGATTTGCCATGGCTTGAATTGCAGTATTGGCCGCTGGGAACTGGTGACTGTGGATAGAGAGTTGCCCTGACCCATCGAAATCATCAGCGGCAAAATCGTCCGATTCGAGTAGAGGCATATGACAAACATTACAGTTAGTAGACGCCTCTGGCGGGTAGTAAAAACTAGCAACCCCGTGTCCTGAAACTCCGCTTATGAGGAACGAGTCGTAGTGATTTTGACCTCGCAACCATTTGTAGTGATTTAGTTCTTCGGGTAAGTGAACCTTGTGGCACGTACTACAGAATTCGGCTGTCTGGTGGAACGGTTTCAAATACGAAGTCTTATGAAGCTGTGGACGACCTTTAAGCAACATGCCATGCACCCATTGCAGAAAGTCGTCTTCACTATTTGCAAATGGGTATTGCTCCGGCAACCCTATCGTGTATTCACCATTTCCACGTACACCATTTACCTCTTGAATTGCGTGGCAACTTACGCATGTAAGACCGGCTTGTCCAGTTGGGTGAGTCTGGAAATCGATGGTGGGGTCGTCGAACAAACCCGAAAAGAGAGGTACGGGGTCATGACAACTCGCGCAGAACCTTGAAGCACCGACGTTTCCGTCTCGTTCGAGTACTTTTGCGCGGGTGTTATTTACAGCAAACGCATACGCTGGATTATTAAACGATGCAAATCGATGTGCGCTGACTGCCCAGGTCGCGTGAACATCCTCATGACACGTCAGACATTGATCGTTGGTCATCAAGGCGTCTGCTTTCAAGTGACCACCATGCGAGGTTTGTGCGAGCGATGGTGAGAAGTCTGCGGCGGAGACGCTCTCTTCGAAGTCGAGATGCAAGATCGCAACCCCTCCGACTGCTAATAACAGACTCACCACTCCAACTGCTACCCCCGATTTCCAGCGGATGCGCGGACCAACGAGGCGATGCAGAATGAAAAGCCATATTGCGACAATGGGGGTGATCACATGCAACCAGTATGTCACTGCCCTTGAGGTCTCGTGTTTTAGCTCAAACCACGGCAATCCACGAGTCAAGGCGATACCCGAGATGAACAGAAGCAAGATCGTTACGAATAGTCCAATTCCGAGGCGGACGGCTGTTCTATTTGGTCGTGAAACTGCTCGGCGGAGGTGCATCGCGCCGAATATCAAGGTTGGCACGATGATGAGAACGCCTAGTACCAGGTGCCCAAGAAACATCACTTGGTAAAAGGCATTCTCGATGACTTGATCTGTTGTTAGCCATTGCACAAAGCTCACGACACTAAGGTAAACTGAGTCGACGATCAACAGTGAAATAACTACCAACACGACCACGAGAAGCCGTCGCATACCCTTGGTTATGACGGGCATTGGTTGAGTAGCTCCCCTATCGCTCATGGTCGATAACACGTCGGTGAGCAGAGTATTTAGGTTTCATCAACGACTAAGAGCAAGTTCATCATGTCTTCTCAAAGCGTTCTGGAGTTAATGAGGACCATCGATCCGAACTGAGAGTCGCAAGGGCGAGATTGGCGAGGTATTTTCCCATCAACGGTCCGTAGAGAATGCCTTTACGACCTCCGCCGGTTCCGATAAACGCGTTACTTACACCTGGTACGCATCCCAAAACCAGTTCACCATCCGGTGCGATCGGTCGTAGGCACGCAGTTTGTTGGATGACTTCAAAGATCGCCGGGTCAGCGAGCATGCGTTCCAACACGTGAATGATCTCTCGCCGTCCTTCGATGGTTGGAGATTCATCGAATTCAGCATCTTCCTCAGTGGTTCCAATCCACAACAATCCGTCGGGTTTGGTACTCATGTAGTTGCCATTCGTCGAGAAAGACTGTTGAAACACGGGTCCATCGACCCTTAATCGCAAGATTTGACCTTTCAACGGTTTTATATTGCAGTCTACGCCAAACCAACTAAGCGCTTCGCTGGACCAAGGTCCCATCGAAAATACGAATGCGTCGCCCTTAAGTACCGTTCCCTGCTTCGTGCGAAGTCCGTTGATGCGATCGTACACAAGTTCGACCGACACAATTTCGTCCAGATGGAGGTCTGGGTCGGCGAGTTCGAAGAGTGTTTTGGTTAATGCCGATGAATCTACTTCAGCGCTGTTCGAGATCATCAGTCCACCGAGCGCTTCACTTGAAATACGCGGTTCGAGCTCACGCAATTCACGTGCTTCTAGCCATTTCAATCCTGTCGAATCGTCGACAGCTTGCGCTTTAAACAAACCCGCTTCGAACTCATTCCACGCGATCGAGATGCTTGATCTTCGACGCCAAGTCGAACTGCCAAGCCTCGCTGATTCAAGTTGCGAGTGCAGCTCTTCGTGCTCTCTGAAGCTTTCGAACGCAAATCGTGGCATCTCGGACTCAGTCTTAGCAACCACGCGAGGGTGCAAACCGCCAAATGCGTACCCTGATGCATGGGATGCGATACCGTCACGTTCGATCAACGCACATTTCGCACCTAACTGCTTCGCGTAGTAGCAGGTCGATGCGCCGACGATGCCGCCGCCTACGACAACAAGGTCAGTCATCGACTACTCTTGTTGGTGATCACGGTGAGAACAATCCATAAAAAACTTCGTATGACATGGTTTTTCTAGCAGGAAATGACCCGACTTGATACATCACGTTTTTTCATTCGTTTGATTGCTTGTAAATCTAGTGTTAAATAACGGGTAGCGCATACGCGGCTTTTCTGCGCATTAGTGAAAGGGGAATCGTTCATGAAACGACTAAAGGTCTTATTCGCTTGTGTATTGCTCGTGTCAGGTTTTACTGCATACGGTGCCGTCGATGGTGAAATCGCATTTACGTTTAACACCTTCGCATTCCTACTCTGGGGAGCGTTGGTCATGTGGATGTGTGCCGGTTTCACCATGCTCGAAGCCGGGTCGGTCCGAACAAAGAACGCGTCTGTGATCTGCATGAAGAACATCGGTCTTTATTCAATCGCCGGCATCATGTATTACATCATCGGCTACAACGTCATGTACGGCGATGGAAACGCGTGGTTTGGCACGATTGATCTCGGTTTTCATTCGACAGCAGCGGAATCAGCTCTTTTCCACGGAAACGAAGGTGCGACCATCGATTCAGTTCTCGCGGAACAGAATCACTCGAGTATGTCCATGTGGTTTTTCCAGATGGTCTTCGTCGCAACGACAGCCTCGATTATTTCCGGTACGCTAGCGGAACGGGTTCGATTGATATCGTTTTTTGCGTTTGTCATTGTGCTGACCGGACTGATCTATCCGCTTATTGGAAAGTGGACCTGGGGTGGCGGCTGGTTGACCGAACTTGGATTCGTCGACTTCGCTGGCTCGACCATCGTTCACTCGACCGGCGGTTGGGCAGCATTAGCTGGTACTCTGATCGTTGGAGCTCGAAGTGGTAAGTTTCGTCAAGATGGCTCAGTGAAAGCGACACCGCCGTCGAATGTCCCGATCGTTACCCTAGGTGTGTTTATCTTATGGCTCGGTTGGTTCGGTTTCAACGGTGGATCCCAGTTAGCGCTCGGCTCTGGCGTCGATGCGATTTCGATGGGCATCATTTTGGTGAATACGAATCTCGCAGCCGCGGCCGGTTGTGTCATCGCTATAGCGATTTCTCGTCCTGTGTTTGGCCGAACGGATTTATTCGCGGCATTGAACGGCGCAATCGGTGGGCTCGTTGCCATCACTGCGGCGCCGAATTTTGTAGACCACATTTGGGCGATTCCGGTAGGTGCTGTCGGTGGCGCGATCTGTGTGCTTGGAATGCGATTTCTTGATTCCCTCAAGGTTGACGACGTCGTCGGTGCGATTTCAGCGCACCTGTTTGCTGGAATCTGGGGAACGCTTGCTGCAACGTTCACTGTCGGAGCTGAATTTTTAATCCAGTTGCTAGGGATTGTCGCCATCGGCGCTACGGTCTTCATAGGGTCGCTTGCTTTGTGGTCTTTGATCAACCTAGTGTTCCGCGCGCGGGTATCCGATACAGTAGAGCAGCTAGGACAGGATGTCGCTGAACTTGGCATTGAGGCGTATCCTGAATTCGTCGTTGTGCCGGAGGAAGAGCTGCTTCCCGACGTCGAAGATTGATCTAGTTTTTCGTATCAGGCGCACGTTGGTGTTGAGTGATCACCGTGCGCCTGTTTAGTGGCATTAGCTCAATGTCTTGAGACGTGCCGTCTGACCAACGCACGGTCGCGTTAACGATTACCGGTGTGGTGTGAAACGTCGTATGAATGGTTGGCGAATTGCCTGCAAGATAGCTTCCACTCACCTGCACTTCTTCTTCATATGTACCTAAGTCGGTTTCGAGGGTCAGTCGAGCATTCAAGTCAGGACTGCCATGATGGTTAAGTAGGTCAACGGCTATCCATGGTGCAGATGCAAGTGAGTTGTTGCGTAGGAGATAGGCGGGCGCGTCACGATTGGTGACCACGAGATCGACCGTTCCGTTACCGTCGAGGTCCCCCGCAGCTACGGCGCGGCTCGTATGGATAAGTGATTGTTCATGGACTAGATTAGTTGGCACAAACTGAAACTTGATCTTGGATCCCCCTCTAAATAGTGCATTGGATTCGGCGTAGGGATCCTCGGTTGCACTCTCGACAGAAAACGTGACACGTCCGTTGCCCTCGTAAAAGTCCAACCGGCCGTCGTGATCGAAGTCGTATAGTGCGACGCCAAAGCGGGTGTAATTTCGACTGAAGCGCGTCAAACCGACCTGGGCAGTAGCGTCCGTGAAATATGTTCCATCGTTGCGGTAGTAAGAGTCGGTTTCACCTTGAATGTTGACAACGATGATGTCCACATCCGTGTCTTGATCGATGTCTCGAGCTGCGACACCCATGCCCGCTTTCGCGATGCCATGGTCGTCAAATGCCGTACCACGGGTAAACGCTTCATTCCTAAACGTAAAACCACCTTGATTTATCCATAGATGGTTGGGCGATTTGTCGTTCGCGACAAAAATGTCTAGCTTGCCATCACCATTGAAATCTGAAGCGATTGCACCCAGACCATTACCTCTCGCTGTGGAGATTCCAGAATCGAGAGAGACATCGGTAAACGTCCCGTCGCCATTGTTTCGATATAAGACATCTGGCGTCGGTCGATCGTAATTTCCGGGATCGCAGTAATTTCGCACGCCAGTGCCATAGTCGTAGCAGTTGCGTTCAGTCGAAACACTCCAGTCTACGTAGTTGACAACGAACAGGTCGAGATGACCATCGCCGTCAAAGTCGCCAAATGTGGATGCCGTACTAAAGCCACCGGTACCCACTCTCGCCCACACTGTTTCATCAACAAAAGTGCCGTCACCGAGGTTTCGAAACAGTCGGTTTACTCCTACATTCGTTACATAGACGTCGACCAAACCATCGGCGTTATAGTCTCCTACAGCTAGTCCCATGCCATAACCTGCGTCCTCTAAACCACTTCCACTAACTCGGCTGAAAGTACCAG
Source organism: Pseudomonadales bacterium (assembly GCA_022822135.1). Classification (GTDB taxonomy): domain Bacteria; phylum Pseudomonadota; class Gammaproteobacteria; order Pseudomonadales; family Azotimanducaceae; genus Bin55. Next base: position 23,122 of record JAJECH010000038.1, on the reverse strand, counting down.
TTCCGTCATTAAGGTAAAGCTCGTTCCCGATCCTCCGTGTGTCCTCTACAGGGCCGCCCGACTGGACGAAGTAAATATCGAGGTCACCGTCGTTTTCGGCATCAAATAGTGCCACTCCGCTCCCCATGATTTCAGGAAGAAGAAACGACGCTGATGCACCTGAAACGTGCGTGAACGTAATGCCCGAATCAGAGGCAATGTCCGTGAACCATGGAGCGGTGTCTTGAGACTGGGTTGAGTCTTCACTACACCCGATCAGCAACCCAGCGAGTATGACAGTCGAAACTAGCTGAACTTGCCTCAGCACGTACACTCTAGTTAGCCGTTCTGCTGACACAACTTTCGATGTCAATGTCGCTCTGTGAGTCGGAAAGAGATAGGTTGTGTAGTTGCTCAAGCTGCTTGCTAGCTTGCACGAAATTGGGTGCAAGTTCGACCGCTCGATTCATATGGCATCTTGCGTTTGAAAAATCGGCAAGCTCCGCGTATGCATGTCCAAGATAGTAGTGGACCTCTGCCGTCTCATCCGTTTTAAGCACACGAAGCAAGCTACTGACCGCCTCGTCAAAACGACCCTGTTGCGCTAACGCAATCCCCTTTTGTAGTAACCCCCAGGTGTTATCCGGTTCTAACGCGAGCGCTTCGTTAATTAGTCGTAGAGCTTCGGCGCTATTTTGCGAGTCAATTTCCAATTCCGCGAGACCTAGTGTGAAATTGGTTTCCGCTGGCCATGTCGAATGTGCCTGTTCAAGCAATGCTCTTAGGTACCTCAAGTCACCTGCGAGTCGCAAACGGTGCGCTTTGGCAATCACTACCCTCTTGTTTTCTGGGTGTTTGTCGTAGAGCGAGTCGATGAGTTTAAAGGCAGAACTTTGATCATCCGGCTGTGAGAGGAGTTCGCGAAACCGAGTGAGCGTGGCGCTGATGCTAACTTCGTATGCTCGTTTTTCTGCACTCAGTGGATCAGGGAAACCGATTTGACCCGCCATCTGTGATTGTTGCAATGAATTAGCCGTATCGGTCAAACCTAGTCGGGTTCGAGCTTTCGCGATCAACCGGTTTATCTCTGGATGCACATCATCTTGATCCAAGGTTTGGAGCAGGTTAAGCGCGGTCTCAGCTTCATCTTCGCGGAGTGCAACGCGTGCTAATCCAACGATTGCCGCTGGTTCTATGCCTAAATCGCGTGCACGAAGAAACGAGTCTGACGCTGGGTTTATTTCGTTGAGTTCTAGATGCCATCTACCCTTCCAAATCCAAGCCGGCGCATAAGTAGCGTCAATCGTCAATGCTCGATCAAGTGCGGTCAAAGCGTCTTCGTATTCTCCGAAACTTGCGAGTACAAGGCCTTCAAAGTAAGGCCACCTGATGTTTGTTGATGAGAGAGACGTTGCCCGACGATAACCATCGAGAGCTGCGTCGACGAAGCCGTTCATCTCGTATGCCATCGCTAGTTCACCTATGGCCGCCGAACTGTCGGGCGCATCGTGCACGGCTTGTTGTTTACGGGATAGAAATGCACGGACTTCAGGATCAACATGGGTAAGTTCAACAACGACCTGCCGATCGATTCTTGAATTTAGGTCGTTGGGTTCGGATTGACCGCACCCGGCAAAACAGATTGCGAGAAGCGCTGTCGTGCAAACGATGAACAGGACTCGCATATCTTGAAAGTCGCTAGTAGCTATCGGGCTGCCATGCCGCTCTGATATCTCACGTTGTATCGTGCGTGCAGCAAGTCTCGATTTGTTATTTGGTCAGGCGTAATGTTGTCGTGGCTTGGCAGTGGTTCCACGGTATCGCCTGTTTCTGTGTAAAGATCCATGTCCTTCGCCCAACCTTGAAACTCCAGAGCATAGTAGCGTCGAAATCCGCGCTTTGGTGGATGAGGTACATCGAACTCTAGGTGAATCTCCTCGCCGCTACCCACAATCGCTACAGCGCTATCGGTATCTCCCACAAGTTCGATCGCATCGCCCATGGACGTATAGAACCCGGAAGCAAATTTTGCGTCTCCTCTTGTTGACCTCTTGTTATAGTCGTAGTAAGGCGTTCGTTGTGGACCGGTCGAACGGAGTGCGAACCCCGGTGACCGAACCATGGCTGTGTTGGGTGAAATTCGATTCATTGTCGCATCCACAGACGTCTCAGCCTTGACAACCCGAATATTGTCCCAGTAGATTTCTAAGTTCGATCGAAAACGGAGCGCATTCGTTCCTTTTGGTAGATCAGGTAAAGGCAGTGCCATCTGTCGAGGCATACCTCCGGGAAAACCGAAAGCATCCACTATCACGTGCCACGAGCCATCATGATCGCGTGCCTCAATGGTCGGCGCTTGATAGCTCGTATTCGCCTGGTATGCAGCAAACGAGGTTTGAGAATATGGGAACTCGACCCAGCCGTCAGCGATTAGTACCGCATTAGATTCCGGTAGCTCCATATCGAATTCGATTGTGAGACTGCTTACCTTAGCTAGAAGACCAATAAATCGAGAATCAACCGGACCTGGATTCACGGCAACCTTATCGGTCTTCGATAGTGCATCCATCACATTGCTCTCGATGTTCGTTGCCGCTCGAATAGGATGATGAATGTCCTTGAAGTAGATCGGAGCGCTTGTCGGTTCGGCACTCTGGACATTAAGCCGTTCATCGAATGTCATCGACCACGATTCAGGTATATCGAAGTAAAGTAACGCGGCTGAATCTAGATACAGAATCTCTTCCATAGGTTCGCCGATCTTGACCTCAAATTTGCCGTCTCGTGGTTTCAGCAAACCGTCTGGGATTAATAGCCTTTCTTTGGGTCTGACTGGCGTCGTGAGACCAGGCTCGGAGAAGTAACCGAGTGCGGCAACGCCAAGCACGTCGCTTACAAACTCGTACTTCTCACCATTCCACACGAACACCACGGGGCAACTAGCCAGTTGACGTTGTACTTCCTCGATCTCGTGAAGTTTGCCAAACTTCAATCCGATTTCAGATTGAGTGACGCCATCAGACCAAAGCAGTTCGGCATAGTCCGCTTCCGTTGAGCCGCCCGAGCCAAACATGACCGGCATCAGACTTTGTGAAGGACCGGAGTAATGGCTGAAGCTACTAGCAAGTGCCCAACGTGTATCAGCTCTTAGTTTTACGTACGTACCGATGCCAGAGGCGTTAGATCGCATTTGATCCGCGCTCGTCTTTCCAGATAGACTTAATGCAAGAAATGTATACCTCCCTTTGCCCGAGGGATAAATCTGAATACCCACAGGCGACGCGGCGACGACCGCAGGTCCGGAGCTGGAATCTAAATAAACAGGCATCGCGGCGTGAAGATTCTCGATTTTCTCTTCGGCGAGAACCGCAGTCGTTCTTGGATCAATGACTGTGAAGCCGTCGCTCGTAGCGACGAATAAATCCGAACGCCCATCTCCGTCGAAGTCCTGTGAGTCGAGAGCAAGCACCTCTCCAACGCCTGATTTCATCTGGTTCTGGGTCCAATCGAGATCGTCACGCTGCCATATGTCGAGACTCCCTTCATCGTTGGCGGAAACCAGTTCTAGTGTTCCGTCTAAATCGATGTCGATTGCAGTGACAGCTCGGATCGTCGCTTTCTCAAATTCGTTGGATCCCGTGAACGTCTCGTAGCGCCATGTAAGTTCATTACGTAATACACGATTCGTCGAGTCGTTCCCAATGAGAATCAGATCTACATCTCGGTCGCGGTCGAGGTCCTCCGCAAGTACCTGTGTAAACGGTGTTGCTAGTGCCAACTCAGTCTCAAAGTCATAGGGAACAAAGTTGCCGTTCAAGTCGTTGTGGTAAATCCGAAAACCGGACGCCCCACCCGTCAGGATATCTAAATCTCCATCATGGTCCGCGTCGAGTACTCGAACTGTTTGGCAATCAGCACCTGGAATAGAGCTACCCGCTTGACCACCGACTTCCCCTAGTCGACTGATCGCAATTTCTTGCTCATTGCACGTTACCAACTCCGTCGTACCATCGTTGTTTACGTCACCCCAAGCGACAGCAACGTGCGGCTTAATTTGAGAAGTTTCAATCGAAAACCCACTTTGACTGCCGATTAATGCGACGGTTTGCTCACCATCGCTAGCCAGCATGTCCCAAATGCCATCCTGGTTAATGTCAAAACTCGATATGGAATTGATCCGACCTAATGCATGATCGATTCTCTGAGGACTAGCGAATATTGCGCCATCCGGTTTTGGCGTCCTTTCAACTACATTTTCGATCACCGATTTGGCTTCAGCTTTTGGACCCATCTGCTTGTACGAGAATCCAGCAGTCACGCTCAAAGGGTTGTTTTCGAACGATTGATATTCCTCGACTAAGGATGTCGCCCGATCAATATCACCCAGACGACGTGATGCCGTCGACGCCGCCCAATACGCACTTCGAAGCGCGTTGTTCAGTTCGAGAGTTTCGAGCAAATATTGTTGAGCAAGTTCGTAGTTGCCCGCTTGCAGATGCGCTTGACCGAGAAAGTACGTCCCATACGCATCCGAAGGATCGATCTGAATAACCCGATTTAAGAACTCGATGGCTTCATCTGTTTGCCCTAGGTACAGATTGACGATACCTGATGTGTACAGCGCTCTGACGTTAGTAGGACTCCGATTAAGAACGGATTGAAGAATCTCAAGGGTCTTCAGTTCATCATCCGGTTCTTGACGATTGAGTGTCGCAATGGCCAGATTGACAAGACCGACGTCCCAATGCGGCGCTTCTTGAGTTACGTTTGTGAAGTCTTCGTGAGCGGCGACATATTGGAATTGCCCCATCTTTGAAACGCCACGATCATTCAGTTCGATGACATGAGCCGGTACCGACGACGAATCACGGGCGCACCCTAGTATCAAAAACGCGATGCCAGGTAGTAGCCACCAAAACGCGAAGTTCATTCGGAACAATGAGACAACAGCGTGCCATGTTCCATAACGAGAAGCTAGTTTCAAAATGTCCTTTTTCTGAATTGTTGGGAATACTGGTACCAAACTAGGTATTGTCAGTACATCTGCCCTATCGTGATGAAGACGCTTTTTAACCCGTTCATTTTGTGCAATTGATGAGTCTCAATAAAGAACTTCTACGTCGACTGACGGAATCTCTACGCGTTCAAGTTTGACGGTGAGGGACGAGGTCCTGGGTTCTTCGGTATCTGTTCGACCATAGCACGAATGTGATGGATCGTCGTACCACAGCATCTACCAACGATCTGAACCCCGTTTTCAACCCACTTGCGACAATACTCCGCAAAATCGTCAGGCTTTACTGACATCGGCGCACGCGCCACTGCATCGTACCCGTTTGCTTCTGGGTATGCCATTACGGGGCCGTCCCAACGATTAAACAACATCTCGAGTGCTGGTGTAGTAGAGTAAAACGAGCTATGCATGATCCCTACAACGTCAGGTTCATATGCTGTAAGTGTGTCGATGATTACTTCGAGTGGTTCGGTCAATGTTTGTGGGAAATCGTCGGGTACTCTTGGAGCCTCTTCGCTCGCCATGTGCCAACCGATCATCTGACCGTCCGGACCACGACTTGCGCTGATACCCACCCAAAGAGGTAAGCCAGTCGTTTTGGCTGCTTCCATAAGCCTTGTTGAATGATGTAAATCTTGCATCATCTCAAGGATTAGCAAGTCACATCCTGCGTCCGTGAGAATCTCTACCCATTCGTGGTAATTCTCCGACTCTCGTTCTGGCGAAGGTAGCGTAGCTGGATCACCCGCGACTGATCCTTCCACCCATGCGACGTGGTTTGATATAGAACCCGCAATCGCGATGGGTTTGTCTGGTTTGACAATGTCGAGCGCTTCTCTGGCTAGCTCAACCGCACGCTGATTAATTTCAACAGTTTCGTCGCCGCAACCAGCGGCTTCAAGCACATGTCGACAGGTTGCAAATGTATTGGCTGTGATGACATCAGATCCAGCTTTCAGATATGACTCATGCACGAATCGCACAGTGTCGGGATGTGTTTTATTCGCCACACCACACCAAGCCGTGGAGTGCATCGCGCCGCCAAGTCGTTCGATCTCAGAACCGATGCCGCCATCTAAAAGAATCAGTTCACCTGAATTGAGTTTTTCATCGAGAATCATTGATTGAACCTTAACGCGTATCCGTTCGTGCCATTGACTATGAAAATGGTACGCAGCCTCATGAAACGAATCGACAAATTGTGTTGCTCAACTGTAGCATGGAACTAAGCTATTAGTTCGGTACCACGTTCTAGCAATCCAAGCTCTAAATCGAGCATTCGAGTGCTCTCGAGAGTAACGCAGTTAGTTCTTCGATACCGTCTTTCGGAGTGTTGGACATGAGGGTACGTAGCTTGCGATCAAACGCGTATCCATATCCTATCTTCACTCTAGCGCTAATGGAGGTGAGAAATCGATGCCAAACGGAGGATCTGATTGTTGCGGTACGTGCTGGCATAACCGCTCTCTTGAAGGTAAACGAGGTGGCTCGAATTTCAATCACGACATTGCGAGTTTCTGTGAAATTCGAGAACTGCATATTGACGAGCCGTTTTACACGTACTGCGCGAATCATCCTGCTCACCGACCAAATCATGACTCGATTCCGATAGGTCCTGTTTACGTGGGGCTGGAGCGCAAGGTTTGGAAAGAGTCTCCCGATACTGAGGAGATTCGACAACACCTACTACACATCGTACGCTCCCCGAAAAAACATGCTTATCTCTTCCCCAACATATCTGCTCGAGACAGAGCTATCCAGCAATTACTTGAGTGGCGCGACACGCGACTCATTTCTGCACTAGAGGAGCTTTCTGAGCAACGCAAGACAGCCGAGGGAAGTGAGCGTCTCAAGGAGATCATTCGACTTGTAAAGGAGCATCTCGACGACGGTTCGGAGTCGTGACCCGATTCGTACTTGAAATGCTGTAACGAGCGCAGTCAACTCGCAACATAGATCTACGAGCTGATTGAAGATTGGCGTCCCCTAGGGGAGTCGAACCCCTGTTGCTGGGATGAAAACCCAGTGTCCTGGGCCACTAGACGAAGGGGACGCACGAAGTTGCGGCGCGAATTTTATAAATGACACCGACTGTGTGTTGTGTTTAGTTAGCTAAAAAAGTGCGTTAATACTCATTTTCTTAGAACGTGAGACCGATACCCGCTACGTAAGTTACGTCAGTTTTTTCGATCTCTTCAGGTACATCGGTGTCATGCTTCAGCGTTGCGAGTAGATTCAGATGAACGTTCTCTACCAATGCGTATTTAAGCCCGTTCGAACTATCTAGTACAAAGCCGTCACCGATCGCTGCAAGTAATCGATGTTCATGAAATGCCTCCAAGCGACCTCCCAACAAGCGTCGAGAATAGTCAAGTTCCCAACTCAGCGCTGGATGTTCCATTGTCAGATCATCAGATTGCTCGAATATTGCAGCTACTCCCATTTCGGTTGTTAAGGAGCTATAGGTATGGTCCCAAAAGCGGTGGCCCACGCCTACCGTTGGCGAAAGCCGCAAATCCACTTGTTTTAAAGGATCGCGAAACCCATCGGCATTCAATGCATAGAACCATTTATCACGGAAAAAGTTTCGAGTCTTGTAGTTGACGTTGATTTGGTTTTTAAGTTGCTCACCTTCAACTGTGTCAAAATGGAATGCCGACTTCAAGACATGCTCAGACTGAGGTCGGGTGAGTTGAGACTCGGTAGTGAGGAGATATACCTGTGTCGAGCTGTTCCCTGTGGAGTACGAAGCCGATAAATCGATCTGATTCGCAAGCACCGAAGCACCGCCAAGCAAAGGCACTGTGTCGCTCCTCGCGAGGTACGTCGAATTTACGTCAATATCCTCATCAAAAGATGCCGTGGTGCGATCGCCTTCTATGTCAACGATGAGAAACGATTTCCCTGATTCAATTGCTGCCACTTGATCCTGTTGGATTCTCAGTATTCCCGCATAGGTTGTTTCGAACTCGACCAAATTTCCCGAGATCCCGATTAGCTCACCAGATATTCGATCGCCGTTGACGAGCTCGACCGTATCAGCATTGACGCAAAATGGAACCGAAATCAGAAGCAAAAAAGCCAGCGAAGGCTTACGTAACCAACTACGAATGTTCAAGAAGTGTTTTTCCTACCGTATATTTCGCGAAGTGATTGGCGGTACGACCGCTTCGAACCCCACGGTTCAAAGCCCATGTCAATGAGTCTTGACGCAACTGTTGCGTCCAGTTCATCTTTAACCCATGGGTCTGTGCGAGTTTCTTGAACCAGTATTCTGCGACCCGCAAGTACTGGTCTTGCTTGAACTGATGGAATGAAAGCCACAATCCAAAGCGATCCGACAAAGAGATCTTCTCTTCGACTGCTTCTGATTCGTGAAGTTCCCCGCGCGTCTGCGTAGAACTCAAGTTGTCTCTCATATATTCGGTAATTAAGTGCCGTCGATTGGACGTTGCGTAAATCAGCACATTCGCGGAACTTGCGAATACACTGCCTTCTAATGCACTTTTTAGCTGCTTATATCCATCGTCATCTTCATCAAATGACAGGTCGTCGCACACGATCAAATAACGAAAACGCGTATCGACTAGATGCGCAGTGATGTTCGCAATATCTGATAGCGCTCCCTTCTCTACCTGTACGACTCTTAGTCCCTCTGACGAAAACTGATTCAATATGGCTTGTATCAAAGACGATTTACCGGTGCCTCTCGCACCCCACAGAAGCGCGTTGTTTGCAGGTAATCCTTGGCAGAACTGTCTGGTGTTAGTGACAAGCTCTTCCTTTTGACGATCAATCTCAAGCAGGTCGTCCAAGCTGATATCGGGAATTTCGTCGATCGGTTCGAGACCACCACCGAAAAAATCGGAACGCCAGTGAGCGGCAATCGTGTTCGACCAATCGACCGACTGCCTAGAGGGGAGAAGCGCGAGAACTCGATCAAGCGTCTTGTGGATTCGCGAGTAGTGTTTCTTACGTGAAACGGTCATACGAACGCATTTTAGAAGTGGCCGCGCTTACACAGATATTGCTTTTTTTGGAAGCCTGAGTGTCGTGACGCTAAGTCGGATGGCACCACCACTGTAAGCAGGAGTCGCCGAGCTTGGATTTACCCGTCTGTATGAATGCCTTAGCGAGGAGAGAACGCGAAGATAGAAAACACTCTACGACACGTCCTCTCGAGTTACACGACTGCGCGGAAATACCAGATAGATTGTGACTTACTGTTGATACATCAATTCAACACACATCATCGGCTACAAAGCCTAGTTCTTCTGCTTGTTTTTTCTTGGCTTCACATCGATTGATGACTGTGGTGAGGTCGCGCTTTCCGTAAGACCTCTTGAGTACTGCTTCTGAAGGACCCGGCCGTTGCCATTTCATTTGACTTACGAGTGCTCGCGCGGTGTCCCTTGTTTGATCAAATGTTTCGAGTAGAAAGCGGTTGTGTTCCGCACTAGGTGGTGTGCCGATAAACGAGCTAGGTATGCTGGCGAAGGCGATTTTTGCCTCTCGAAGATCGGCATCTGCGGAGAATAAGTCAGCGCCGGCGCGATATCCGACTAGAAATGACTCTTCGAGTTCTTCAGGACATATACCTTGATAAGCGTCCCCTTGTAAACCACTCTGGAAACCCCCAGTCTTGGTACAGTACCTCTCGACGCCTTCGTTGTAGCCTTTTATGTATTCGTTTCGGACCGACTGTAATGCCACACCACAGCGTTCGAAGTCGTTGTGCGCTTCATCCACTGACATCCCGCTAGCTCCTGCGATGACTCCTTTTATGTGCCAATCCTTGTCTGGACACACATTGGTTGATAACTGTGCACATGCCGATAGCATGAATATCCAGCTAGTTACTAAGACGGCTCTAAAACAAGCAAGATAAGCTGACTTTTGCATACTCGCTTTCATCAAGGTTGGGAGTTTCATTTCGGGTTCTTCCGTGAACTTTGTATTGAAGGTGTGAATGAACTAATAATAGTTCACAGAGCCTTGGTCAGATTACCCAATGCGCCGCAAAACCACGTCCATTAGGTTGGGAAACAGTCCTTTTTAGACGTTCAATTTCGGGATTACTGGTTTTACCGCGCACTGAGACAAAATAACACTACTCGATCGTTCGCTAGGATAGGTTTATTAGCCATGAACGATTTCGAATCCAGCCTACGGCTGATTGCATGAATAAGTCGGAACACATCGAGACTTCTAATCGGAAAACACGTCGTGAACGTGAGGAGGAACTCGATCGTCGGTCAAGTGGCTTAGACACTCGAACCGACATCGGTACGGCCGAGACGTTTCGAATCATCAAGCGAAGCGCACGATATATCTCGTTATTTCCTGGTCGGTATATCACGAAGTTCATCCTCAAGCTAGGATCCTATGCCATACCGATGGCATTGTTACCGTGGCCTGCGAAAATGCTCGTCGATCATGTGATATTAGCTAATCCGTTACCTGAAGCGGTAGATGGAAGAATCAACGGATACCCCTTATATTGGGAACCAGTGATTTCAGCACTGTATGGTGCCTCGCCGCTTGAAATCGCGCTCGTGCTCGCGGCCTTCGGCGTAATTTTTGTATTGACGATCGGTTCATACACGGATGGATTTCAGCATCACATCGAATCTGGCCTAGCTGAGGGTCACGACTACGCGACACAAGTTGAGAACATGATGCACGGTGGCAATTCAACGGCGGGAGGCTTGTATGGATGGTTCGAATTCAAACTCAACACTCGACTCTCACAAGCACTAAACCACACGCTTAGATCACACCTTTTTAGTCGTATACAGTCACTATCAATCACGAAACTAGAGGATCAACGAATCGGCGATTCAATCTATCGCGTGATGTATGACACACCTCAGATCAATGAGATTTTTTACGAAGTCACACATACGCCATTAATGTCGATTTTTTTGTTTACCCAAGCACTACTCACAATGATGAGTGCGTATCCAGGCAACATGATGGTGGCTTACGTCACGATCGCTGTATTCCCTTCGTTGGCTTTTATGACCGCGCTGTTCGCTCGGCTCGTGCGCCGAAGGGGTCAAGCGGCTCGTGCTGCCGGGGCGATTACAACCGCGACCATTGAAGAAGGTATGGACAACGTGCTCGCAATACAAAGCCTTGGCGGTAACGTAAAAGAAAAGAAACGTTTTGGCGACGACAGCAAGGAGTCGTTTTATCGGCATCGAATGGTGAGCCTGCTCTGGATTTTCCTAATTCAATTAGCTGAAGTCTTTAGCCATGTCGTATTCGTGTGGTTCTCTTTCTATGTCATCAGTCAAGTCATTAGTGGTTCCATGACGGCTGGGGATCACGCCGCCATATTCACGTATTACGGATACATGATCGTACCCGCCATGGCGCTCGCGTGGCTCTATATCCGCTTCCAAGACAATGTCACCGCGATGCGACGCGTATTCGCATTGCTTGACCAAGAACCTGAAGCTCAACGCGGCGATATGTCGTTACCTGAAGTGAAGGACGGTGTGCAGTTTGACTCGGTAGGCTTGGTATACCCAGACGGTCGCCGTGCGTTAGAAGGAGTCAGCTTCGGTGCTTCAGTCGGTGAAATTGTGGCACTTGTGGGACCGACAGGCGCTGGTAAGACCAGCCTAGCCTATTTAGTACCGCGGTTTCATGTCGCGACTGAAGGTGTGGTCCGTATCGATGGCAGAAGCGTAAACGATTTTGACATCGACAGTCTCAGACAGCAGATCACGTATGTGTTCCAAGAAACGCAACTGTTTTCTTACTCTATCCTTGACAACATTCGGTTCGGAAACCAAGACGCCTCGCAAAATGAAGTTGAACACGTCGCACGAGTCGCAGGCATTCATGATTTTGTCATGTCGCTTCCTGAGCAATACAACACGCGTCTTGGTAACACGAACGCGAAAATCTCGGTTGGACAGAAACAACGGATCGCGATCGCACGAGGATTACTACGACGGTCAAAAATACTGATCTTGGACGAACCCACTTCCGCACTCGACCCGGAAACGGAAAAGTACCTGGTTAGCTCCTTGCAGATGGCGGCAACGGAAAAATTGGTCTTTGTCATCGCACATCGGCTCTCGACGATTGCACATGCAGACAAGATCGTCTTTTTAGATGGTGGTTCGGTTTTAGAAATGGGCACACACGATGAGTTGGTTGCGCATGCGGACGGGCCATATCGACGATTTGTGGATCTGCAGACCGCCGTCTCTGAATAGAGATTTCCCTTCTCCATCACGAGTTTTTAACGGAGTATCTTCCAAGGCTGAGCCAATATCTATAGGTCCGAACTCGCTACATAAACTCGTACAATCAAGGTGCAGAACGCGTGTGAATCTTCGAAAGAAGCCACACAACTGCAGTGTTTTTAAGAGCTACGTACTAGCTTGGGCTCGCAGCAACGGCGTTCTGTAGATGGGGAAAAACATGAAAGCACTAGTTTCTTTGACCTCTTCGGGATTGGCGTTGTGCTTGGCACTTTTCGCAACCTATACGGTAGGTCAGGAAGAAGACGAGGACGAGGCCTATATCGAAGAGATCATCGTGACCGCTGAGAAACGCGAAGAGAACATCCTCGACGTACCGGTTGCTATCACGGCTTTTAGCAGTCAGTTGATTGAAGAACTCGGCATGACGAATAACGATGACCTAGAACAAATGGTCCCAGGACTTCAATTTCAAGATGAAGGCCAGCAAACAGGGCAAGGTACGACGATCCGCGGGATCGGAACCCGACTCGCGGGTGAGACACACCCGGACTTAGCGGTCGCTACGTACGTCGACGGTGTGTACACGCTTGGCACCTACGGTGTTGCTCCAAATATGTTTGACCTAGAACGAGTCGAAGTCGCGCGCGGTCCGCAAGGTACTCTAAACGGTAGAAACTCGATCGCCGGATCAATCAGTTACTACTACACGAAACCTACCGACGAGTGGGACGCTTTGTTCCACTCAGAACTTACGGACCAATTTTCGCAACGTTATGGCGTTGCTTTTGGTGGACCGATTAGCGAGAACGTTAGCTTCCGAATCAACGGCAGCTATTTTGACGGAGACGGTGCGCAAGAGAATATCGGCTTCGGCGGGAATTACGACGCACCAGATCAGAAGTTCATCGCACCCCAACTGCGGGTTCACACTGATCGGATGGATCTGAATCTACGATACTCCAAGTTAGATGACAACGGTACGCCACGTTCACAGGTCTTGTTAACGAATTTCGATTCAACCACTCCTACGTTTATGACCCTCGGACAAACCCGTCCAAACGCGTTTTATCTATATGACGGACAACTTCCATCCGTTCCCGAGGGTTGCCCTATGCTCACGCCCGCCTGGGAGTGTGGCGATATTAAGAACGTACTTGATGTAAATCGATCTGCCGTTGGCGCTAGCACCGGCGAACAATCGGCAGTTGCTTTCAGTTTTGAACTAAACGACAACTATACGGTACGTTACAACTACGGCGATACGGACAACTTCGCGCAGGTTCAGCGTGACCGCGATATGGCGAATCGTGTTGCGAGTCCGACGGATCGGTTTACCGCTTCGGATGCTGATGTACCGTTAGTCGATGAACAGCTTGAGGTGTTTTACGACTATACCGAAAGTTCTCACGAGCTACAGCTCATTTCCGATTTGGATGGACCATTCAACTTTATCGCTGGCTTGTTTACCTACGAGAATCACACGTGGTGGGGAGTGCCTAGTTTCGTCTACACCAATACGTGGGCATACTTAGACCCGGACGAAGCAGCCATCGCCGCCGGCTTTGCTGGTGGTTGTCAAGATGCGCTCACCTTGCTTGTTACGATTTTCGGCGCCGCTTCGTCGGCGGAAGAAGCGATTGCGATGGGTACACCTGGGAATTATTGGCAATGCCCAGAAGGTAATGACCACACACAGTGGTTGCTGTTTCAGACGACAGCGAGCTCAAAAACCAGAGCTGCGTTTTTAAACGCCGAGTACGAGGTCAACGATCAATGGCTGGTGTCTGGAGGTCTGCGTTACACGGAAGATAAAAAGACTCAAGAAACAAACGGCGGTTGGGCGAAATTTGGTTTTGGTTTTGTTGGCGGCGTCCCGTTGGAGGTCATATTCGACGATTCAGATCCCAATCCACGAACCTGGGATCAGCCTATCGGTCACATCAGTCTTGAGTATTCGCCGGAAGAAGATCGACTGATTTATGGACGGGTATCGACCGGGTACCGCGCGGGTAGTTTCAATCCAAAATCGGACGCGGTTCCGCAATTCGTGAAAGAAGAGACGCTGATCAACTATGAGTTAGGTGTTAAAGGCTTATACATGGATGGACGAATGCGTTTAACCTCAGCCGTTTTCTATAACACGTTCGACAACTATCAAATTACGGGGCAAATTGAACCTCAGGACGCTCGACAAAACCTTACCGACGGGTTGTTCGATCAGTTCTCTGCGTCACCCGTCATTGAATTCACCAACAACATTGACGATACGAAGATTTGGGGCGGCGAAGTTGACTTCATCTATCACGTAAACGATCGCTGGCGATTGAGTGGTTTCTATGCGTATCTCGACTCCACGATCGGTCCGCACTTAGAAGTCATTCGAGGCGATCCCAACCCTCGTACTGGTATGTGGGACCATATTGACTTCAATACCGGCATGCCGACTACGAGCGAGTACGTTCTTCCGACCGACATGACCGGTCACCAGTTGCCGATGCAACCGAATCACAAATGGGCATTGAGCGCAAGCTACGAGACGCCACTCTCAGGCGCGATTGCGGGAGACCTGCAAGTGTTAGGAACGTACAGCTGGGTCTCTGAGCGATTTTCCGATCTGAGTAATCTCGATGTTTCGACGCTACCGGCGTAGTCTCGATTCGATGTCCGCAGTACCTGGACCAATCCAGCAGAAACGATATCAGCAACGTTATTTGTACAGAACGTGTTTGATGAAATCGGTGTAATCGAGTACTTGCACGTTTCCACGATCGCGGGCAACCCAGCGCAAGGCACCTTGACTAAACCTCGTCAGATCGGCCTAGAAGTTCGCTGGCGACCAGAGTTTTAACTGGTAGTGGAGATGAGCGTTTCGCTTACTTGAGCAACGTCAAGCGATGTATGGGAGACCAGCCACAAGGTTGGTCTCCCTCGCTAAAGTGGTTCTGAGCTTACTTGAATCGGCGCACATGAAGTTGCATTTCGAAGAGACGGTACGCAGGCTCATACTGATCGAAACTTCAATGCTTGAATAGGATGCCAAATCCGAGATAAACGTATGAGACCAACGACCGAATTTCACGTAGACCTTTCCGACGAACAGGTCGCATTTTTTCGTGAAAACGGCTTTCTGAGTATTGATCGGATTACGACCGACGATGAGATTGCGTGGCTTAAGAAGATCTACGATCAGCTCTTCATCGAACGGGCTGGCGAGGCGAAGGGATTTTTCTATGATCTCGCCGCGCCTAGGGCTCACAAGGGACGCGATCTGCTTCCGCAAGTACTCGGACCTGACATGCGGGTCCCAGAACTTCGAGAGAGTCAGTATTACCGCAATGCAGTGAAGCTGGGTACTAAGCTGCTAGGTGTCGATGAAGAAATCAGCGCTGGTGGCCACATGATCTATAAACCGGCGGGATATGGCGCCGAGACGCCTTGGCATCAAGACGAAGCCTATTGGAATCCGAACGTCTACTTGAACAGTCTAAGTGTCTGGATGTCGCTAGATCCTGCCACGCTAGAAAGTGGCTGTATGCAGTTCATACCTGGTTCACATAAGAAGGAAGTACGGTGGCATCGCCACATTAATGACGACCCTTTGATTCACGGGCTCTTGACTGACGACGTCGACCCCGCTGAGGCGGTTGCTTGTCCGCTTTCGCCGGGAGGCGCGACTTTCCACCATAGTAGAACCCTTCACTACACCGCGCCCAACACAACTGAGCGTCCGCGACGCGCTTATATTCTCGTGTGTTCCGGACCTACGAAGAAACGAGCTAAACCCGCGCATCGTCCTTGGCAAGCCGAGGAGCGGGAAGCGCTTGCCAAAGCGAACATTAACGCAAAAGTGTTCTGACGGCTGTCTAATCCCTCTTTGCTTTCACTGCCTCTCTGAAATTTAAGACTCTAAGGTGACTATGCTCAATATAGAAGATCTGTACTCGATGAAAGGGAAGGTCTGTGTCGTGACCGGTGGCTCGACTGGCTTAGGCAGCTATATGGCTGAAGGATTTCTTGCTGCGGGAGCTGCTAGGGTTTACATCACGGCGAGAACGGAAGCGACCCTTCAAGCCAAAGCGAATGAGCTATCGCAGAGGAGCGCTGGCGAATGTATCGCTATCGTGGGTGACTTGGCGACGTCGACGGGTATACGGGAACTGTCAGCGACGCTTCACGAATCGGAAGATCACCTTGACGTTTTGGTCAATAACGCGGGTCTCGGTGGTGGTGGTTATTTCGAAGACATGGCCAAGGAAGACTGGGATGAGATCATGGACCTCAACCTAACCACGCCATTGTTCCTCACGCAAGCGCTATTGGATCTTTTAAAGAATAACGCGACGCACGAAGATCCGGCACGAGTGATATTCATCAGCTCGGTCGCGGCTAGCGAAGTATTTACGCATGTCATGGCTTACTCGACGAGCAAGAAGGGACTCGAACATTTGACGCCACAACTCGCTTTAGCGCTTTGTGACGACAACATTCTGGTAAATACGATTGCGCCGGGCCGGTTCTATTCTGAAATGACGAAAGGTGCGTGGATTGATCCTGAGGCTGAGAAGTTCAAACAGGAAATCCGGCGAATTCCAGCTCATCGTTACGGCGGGTTAGAAGACATGGCTGGCGTCGCGGTGATGCTGTGCAGCCGTGCCGGAACATACTTCACCGGCGAAGTGCTCAATTTGGACGGTGGACATCGACTAAGACACTAGCGTCGCCCGCGAAGAAGCATTGGAAGAAACACCACAAAATAGTAGAAAACGATCGCTAGAGCTCGTCGATCACGTCCTTTCTGAGCAGCACCGAATCCGGGTATTGCAGCTTTGAGACCAACCATTCATTGTCCACACGTTTGAACTCCCACTGCCATCGAGTGATCGATCTTGCAGTTTGAAGTTCGCCACCAATTCGAGCGCCTGTAGGGTCGGTAAGGTCGTCTGATTCTCGGGACGCAACATAGTGAGTCACGTAGTTCGTTGCCTCAGCATGATCGGCGTCTAAAACGTCAATCACCAAATTGCTACTCAGATTTACATTGACGTTGTCGTCGACCGACTCAATCGAGGCGAAATGTTCGCGAATGTTCTCGCGGCCAACGTGCGAGAATGCTTCGCCGTCCTCAGTGAACAGATCCGCAGTCTTACCTTGCTCTCCTTCAAGCACTTTTAGGAATCTATATACAAGTCGTTCGCATTGGTCACAGATCTCTAGCTTGTGCGAAGGCGTCATTGAAGCAATTCCTGCTGATGTTCGCTGCATTCTAAGATTCGTTTCCTCAAACCCAACAGAATCCAAAATACAGGCCGACACTCCACACGATGCTGTTTGACGTTCACGTCGATGATCTTTAGGACTTAGTTCATTGAATTCACATAAAGGCAACTAAACCCTTGTCGGATCAGATTCAGACTCGTGCAAAGTACTGCTGCTAATACTTCCCATAACAGAATCTGTCAAATATGTACTCTCACCGAATACCCATGTCCTTGACGCGATGTCCGTATGAATGAATTTAGTCTAGGTTTCGCACTTTATTACCTAGTAATCGCGTTGATCACGTTTTATGCGTATCGTCGGACAAAGACCGATTTCGACTACGACATCGGAGGACGCTCTCTATCAGCTCCGGTTTCCGCATTGTCTGCAGGCGCTAGTGATATGTCAGGATGGTTGTTGCTGGGACTACCTGGCGCGGTCTACTTATCTGGTGTTTCAGAGTCTTGGATCGTAATTGGACTGTTAATCGGAGCATATCTGAATTGGCATTTTGTAGCGCCGAAATTGAGGCGTTTTGCTAGCGCGTACGAGGAAGAAGCAGCCACATTGCCTCAGTTCTTCAAGCTTCGAACAGGCTATGAAGGCGTGCCAATGCGATTGGTCAGCAGTCTTGTCGTCATCGTGTTTTTTACCGTGTACACATCGGCCGGTTTCGTCGCCAGCGCGAAGCTGTTCCAGTCCGTGATGGGTTGGGACTATCAAATGGCGGTTGCAGTAGGTGTCGCGGTGATCATGGTGTACACCGTAGCCGGCGGTTTCCTCGCGGTAAGTTGGACCGATGCATTTCAAGCACTACTAATGCTCATTGCTTTGATCGCATTGCCCATGTTCGTTTTGCAAACAGTCGAAGTTAAGGAAATTGATGTAACGATCACTAGCACCGGCGCGATCGGTACTGTTAGTCTGCTCGCTTGGGGACTGGGGTACTTTGGTCAACCGCATGTACTCGCTCGCTTTATGGCGATTAAACGACCTAGTGAGCTTGGACGAGCGAAAGTTATTGGCATGTCCTGGATGCTCGTTGCTACGCTTGGAGCGATTGCTGTCGGCGTTGTGGGCAGTGCCGCGGTTCCGGAGTTAGCGGATCCTGAAACGATCTTCATTCGTATCGCTGAGTTGTTTCTAAACCCATGGTTGGCGGGGCTGTTGATCGCAGCCATCCTCGCTGCCGTGATGAGTACGGTAGATTCGCAGTTAATCGTCGCTTCGACGAGTATCGTCAACGACCTGCTCTACATCAAGCATCACAAACTCTTCGTGAGCCGATTGGTCGTGATAGGTGTGGCAATTGGAGCAGGTGTCATCGCCTTCAACGAGAACAGCATCGTACTAGATGTGGTGGCGTATGCATGGGCTGGACTAGGTGCGAGTTTCGGTCCCGCACTGCTTTTTGCGTTGTTCTGGAGACGAACGACCGGAGATTCAATCGTGGCAGGCATGGTGACAGGTGCCGTGACGACTTTAGTTTGGCATAACCTTGGCGCAAACTACGGCGGTGTATTTGCTAGTGTCTATGAAATGATCCCAGCATTTGTGCTAGCGAGTATTGCGATCGTCGGAAGCGCGTACTTATTCCCTGATGAAGAGGCTGAATCGCGATTTAGAACACTTGATCAGCTTATGGATTCTTCGAGTGGTGTTCGCGAAGCTTGATAATGTTTGAAACACGTTTCTTTCGATAAATCTGTTTTTCGCGACCCGGACCGTTGATACCTATGCGTCCGGTTTCGAAGCGACGTAGTTCGTGTCGCACTGGTTCCCCATCGTTTGGTTCTAATACGAGAAAGTAGCTCGTCAAATGCCAGTTACCGGATTCCAGCGTATCGTTAGTGCTGGCCATGTAGTTTCCGGCATCACCCCGAGCGCCGATGAATTCGATCCGGTCGTTGTCCGTGTTCTCGCCTTCAAGGTCCCACTGCCCGATCAAGTCGAGTTCCTCTACCCACCGGTGTCTTGCTGATCGTGTTCGCAAGATCCAAAACAGAATGACCGCTGCAACGGCGCCGAGAATGAGCAGTGCGTTCATGGAGTTCGATCGCTATACGATCGGTAATTCAAATTACCCACAAATATTAAATCAACCGAATCCAGTTTTGGCAACATCGCCAGGTATTAGTGGATAGCTGATTCCGGCCCATTTCTGAACGACGCGGATAACCTGACAACAGTATCCGAACTCATTGTCGTACCAAACATACAGAACCACGCGCTTGCCATCATCCACGATCGTTGCTTCGCCGTCCACAACGCATGCATGTCGATTACCGATAAAGTCCGATGAAACAACCTCGGGCGTCTCGACGAAATCGATTTGTCGTTGCAATGCGGAGTTCAGCGCGACATCGCGAATGTAGTCATTGAAGGACTGCTTGCTCGTGCTCTTCTCTAGGCGTAGATTCAAAATGGCGAGCGATACATCCGGAGTTGGCACTCGAATTGCGTTCCCGGTTAGCTTGCCTTCTAATTCAGGGAGGAGGTTAGCAACCGCGTTCGACGCTCCAGTTTCCGTTATTACGAGGTTTAAGGGCGCACCGCGACCGCGTCGGTTTTTCTTGTGATAGTTATCCAAGAGGTTCTGGTCAGGCGTGTAGGCATGCACAGTCTCCATATGACCGTGAGCTATCTCGAATTCGTCGTTAACGGCCTTTAGGATCGGTACGATTGCATTCGTTGTGCAGGACGCAGCAGACAGCATCTTATCGTTATGGGATAGGAGATGTGAATTGATCCCAGAAACGATGTTCGGGACGCCCTCCTTCCCAGGTGCCGTTACGATCACGCGATCGATACCCTTCGACTCTAAGTGCTGACGCAGTCCGGCTTCATCACGCCACGCACCCGTATTGTCAATGACAACCGCGTCTTCAATACCGTACTCCGTGTAATCGATTTCACTCGGACTCTCAGAATAGATGATTCTGATGACGTTGCCGTTTGCGATGACGCACTGATTTTCATGATCCACACGAATCGTGCCTTTAAAACCACCGTGAACGGAATCCCGACGCAATAGACTCGCGCGTTTTTCTAGATCAGCATCGCTACCCGGTCGAACCACGATTGCGCGTAGCCGAAGTTGATCCCCACCGCCAGTTTTCTCAATCAGTAACCGTGCTAAGAGTCTTCCGATCCGGCCAAATCCATAGAGCACGATATCTTGCGGTTTGCTCAGCGGTTTGATATGACGACCGATGACTTCGCTACATTCGTTTTCTGCATACTCACGTTCAGAAGGTACTGGATGTCCGTTTTCCTGCAGCTCCATGTATTTCACGGTGAGCTTGCCGACATCAATATGCGAAGGGCCTAGATCCAGTTCGCTCAGGGCACACAACAACGGAAAACTCTCGTCTTCAGACAGCTCGTTTTTCGCTACTTGGCGTACAAATCGATGCGTGCGCATGATGTCTGTTACGCTTTGGTTGTAGAGCGCTCGACCGTAGCAATACGTTACAACGTTCTTACGATAGAGTTTGCCGATGATCGGGATCATCGCTTCCGCTTTTTCTTCGCGACGTTTCCAGTCTGGAAAATAGTCGTCAAGATGTGGTAGCGCCAATGGAGTTCGTAACTTCGAAGTGTTAGTAGGTGCGAATGATAAGAATGAGATTTCGAAATGACGATTTTGACGCGTTTGATGAAATGTGACGACGAATAAAGATTTCTGCGTTTAATATGAACATTCCGAAAACAATCAAATCCCACCGTCTATGAAACTAAGTTTTGCAGTTGCCTGCTTGATGTTAGCGTCTACCGTGGTGCTCGCTGATGATGACTGTCCGCAGGAGGCATCATGTGAGAACGACCGATATTCCGCTGACGTACGCGTTCGGTATGGAAATATCAATGACAATATCAATAAGGACGCGAACACGGTCACCGGAAGGCTGCTGATGACGCTTCGTACGCCGCAAGTGAGGAATTTCCGTGCGGTATTCGCGGTCGAGCACGTTAATGATTTCGGGATCGATACCTACAACGACGGTGGTACCAATGGACGGACGGAGTACGCAATCGAGGCTGATCCCTCGGGTACCGAACTAGAGGAAGCATTCGTTGAGTACAAAGGACAATCAGCTCTTATACGGTACGGTCGTCAATACATCAATCATGGCGCATTGCCTCAAAGGTACCTTGGAACGGTGGCATGGCGACAGAATAACCAATCCTACGACGCACTGAGCATTGATGCGAAGTTCGGCGAGAAGTTTCGCCTCGAAAGCGCGTTTGTCGAGAAGGCATACCGCGTCTTTGGACGTGATAACCCATCCAGTGGATTGAGGGAATGGGATCTCGACGGTATTGCGATCCGGGCTACATACGCTGAACCCACCTTTGGGAACATCACAGGTTACCTGTACAACTTGGACTTCGAAGACAACGTGATACTTTCCTCACGGACGATTGGTATCGCTGGGGAAGGTCCTTGTTTTAATGATCCTTCAAAGTTTGGGTGGGAAGGACAGTGTAATGTGGAAGTCGCCGTTCAGTCGTCATTACATACTGAGTTGAGATACGACGATGTAATTCACGCCTACACTTCGTTAGGGGTCGATTTTTCAAATTTCAGGAAAGAAAATACAACCGGTAGCGTAGCGATTAGCGCCAGAATGTTGTACGGCGATGGTCGTAATTCGTTTAAAACACCTTTAGCGACATTACACGGGTACGCAGGTGCGGCGGATAAATTCCTTGTGAATACGCCTCGAGACGGACTGCTTGATATCGAGTTGAAGATTAAGGAACGGTTACTTAATTGGGATGTCACCGTTGCCTTACATCGATTTGACACGACTAACGGTCCGATTTCGACCTACGGCAGAGAGGTGGACATCGCCGCCACACGCACATTTGGCAAGTACAAGTGGATTTTTAAATTGGCTGACTATCGTGCAAACGAGGACTGGAAACCGACACCCTACGGCATCGATGCGACGAAATTTTGGGCAACCGTTCAGTTCTCGCTTTGAAACTTTAACGTCAACAGAATCACTAAGGGGCTTCCCCTATCTGAATCCGGCATTTACGGCAGTTAGTGCTTCCGACCCTGGACACAGGTTTGCTTCGCTCATTTGATTTAGAGGTTTAATCGGAGTTTCGAGCACTTCGTGTATATCCGAAGCAATCGGGTCAACATAGAGTAAACCTGTAATTACGTCACCTTGCTCTTGAGCTCGTTGTACGTGATTTAGTAGCACCTACACGATCGTGAGGATCGTAGGTTTCCGAAATTTTGCGAAGACGTAGAACACTTCCGTCTGGCATGTCTACTTCTTTCAATTTACCAGACGCATCGTGCGATTGCGTCGAAGTCGCATAGCGTTCGCGAAAAAACAGGTTATGCTATACCAATTTATCACGGTCGTTAGCGTCGTTTTACTGAATTGTCGCACTTATCGCGTGAAACCGTCTCTAAGTGTATAAATAGCGCCCTCCGAGCAGATTCCAGAGCATGTTGTTGGTAGCTGATGCGCAGGACGGATTTTGGCTAAATTGGCACTTTATCGAGTGCAAGGCTTGGAGTTGCACCGTAGTCAACGAGCCTTATAAACGAGACCCCCCCCCCCGGGGGGGTGTGTGCACTCGGGGGGGGGTGGGGAGGGGGTCGCGCGGCGGGGGTTGTGAG
>JAJECH010000030.1 GCA_022822135.1 Pseudomonadales bacterium | reverse complement strand
CTGCAGGTCGAACACACGGTGACCGAGGAGGTCACGGGTGTGGACATCGTCAAGGCGCAGTTGCGCATCGCCGCAGGCGCGACGCTTGCGGAACTGGCGCTGGATCGCCCGCATGAACCGCGGGGCTATGCGATCCAGGCGCGGGTGTGCATGGAAGCGGTGGGTGAGGACGGTACGATCCGCCCGGCGAGCGGGACGCTGACGGCGTACGAGGCGCCGAGCGGCCCGGGGATTCGGACGGACGGCTTCGGGTACAGTGGCTATGAGACGAGTCTGAACTTCGACTCGTTGTTGGCGAAAGTGATCGGCTATGCGCCGGCGGGCGGTCTCGAAGCGGCGGTGGCGCGGACGACGCGGGCATTGAGCGAGTTCCGGATCGAAGGGGTGGAGACGAACGTCGGGTTCTTGCAGAACATCCTGGCGCATCCGGATTTTGTGAGCGGGGACGTGCACACGCGGTTCGTGGACGAGCACATGCAGACCCTCGCCACCACCGAGACACCAAGACGCTTCGTCGTGCCGGAAGGCTACGAGGAGACAGTTGTTGCCGAAGAGACAGCACAACATGCCATCGGACCTCCAGGTTCCGTTGGTTTAGTTGCACCGATGCAAGGCACCATCGTTGGGATCGACGTCGCGCTTGGGCAGGATGTCCGAATCGGTCAGACCGTCGCAGTGGTCGAAGCGATGAAGTTGCAGCATGACATCCGAGCGGATCGTAACGGTGTTGTTTGTGCTGTTTCGATGTCCGAAGGCGATGTCGTTCGCGAGGGATTTCCTATCGTTTTTATAGATCCGGTCGACAGTGGTGACGGCGCGCTTGAAGTCGACGAAGGTATGGATCTTGACGAAATCAGAGGAGATCTTCAGGAACTGAACGAGATGATCGAGGGTCGTCTCGATCTTGCGCAAGCCGATGCGGTTGCTGCGCTTCGCGAGCAGAGTCGACGCACGCCACGCGAGAATATCGACGACTTAATCGACGACGGTACGTTTAGGGAGTTTGGTCCAGGAGTCGCGGGATCTGCAGAAGGTGGAACCATCATCGGATTCGGCAGCGTAAACGCTGATCGAGTCGGAGAGGACCAAAGTCGCGTCGCGATTGTTTACAGCAACAATGAATTCGCGTCGTACACCCACGGTCACTATCGCCAAGAACAAATACATGAAATGGCGCATGACTGGCGAGTGCCTGTTGTGCTCTTCTCGGAAGGCGAGGGTCAACCCGTGGGAGGCTTTGGCGGTGTCGGCATGGACGCTAGTGTTTTCACCGAATTCGCGCGGTTGTCAGGTCTGGTTCCGCTAGTCGGTGTCAACCTAGGGGATTGTTTCGCTGGAAATGCCGCATTACTAGCCTGTTGCGACGTCATCATCGCGACTAAGGACTCTACCATCGGGATGACCGGTCCAGGGGTCGTTGAAGCGAGTGGAATCGGAAATCACTCAGCGTCCGACCTCGGCTCAATGTCCTTTCAAGAGCTAAACGGCAACGTCGACATCGTTGTTGAAGACGATGCCGCTGCGATCGAAACGGTCAAGCGATATCTCTCTTACTTCCAAGGTCCCGTACAGGAGTGGGAAGCACCGGATCAACGTCGGATGCGCCACATCATCCCGGAAGACCGCGTAAAAGCGTACGTGATGCGAGACATCATTGAGACGCTTGCGGACGAGGGATCGGTTCTTGAAATTCGCAAAGACTTTGGAATCGGGGTCAATACTTCGCTCATTCGCGTTGAAGGTCAACCAATGGGCGTTGTGGCGAATAATCCTGCGCACCTCGCGGGTGCTGTTGACAGCCCCGGTGCGGATAAAGGTGCACGGTTCTTCCAGTTGTGCGACGCGTTTGATATCCCTGTGGTAGTGTTTATGGATTGTCCCGGCATCATGGTCGGTCCTGATCACGAGCGAACGGCACTGGTGAGGCATGCGGTACGGCTTTTCAACATCGGCGCGAACTGCACGGCACCGATGTTCGGCATCATGGTTCGGAAGGCATATGGACTTGGCGTTCAAGCAATGATCGGCGGCGCATCGTCGGTACCGTTTCTTAACGTCGCATGGCCAACTGCCGAATTTGCGGGTATGAACATCGATGGCGCGGTGAAACTATCTGCGCGACGGGAGTTGATGGCGATTGAAGATCCGGAAGAACGCAAAGCAGCGTACGATCAGCGCGTTGCACAGGGATATGAGTCAGCTCGAGCAGTAAACTCTGGTGCTCGTTATGTCATTGATCCGGCGGATACGCGCGCGTTTATTGTTCAGGGTATGAAAAGTCTGCCTCCCAAACCGCCGCGCACTAGTAAGAAGCGCCCTTACGTCGATACTTGGTAATAGCTTCGATCGATAAGGACTCGTGACCTAGAGCTGTCTTTATCGAAGTAAACGCAGGTTTCGAAATCTCGCGAGCCGGAGCCTGGATGAAGTCGTATACCTCGATTTTTGTCTGCTAAGGCTAGTTTTCGCCTCTGATCACGAACGGTATTTCTCCGGCGCTTGTGGATTGGTTGCTGGATTCGTGTCATAGCGATTCATTTTCATGATGACTGAACTATCGACGAGAGATTGAAGCTCCTGTTCTAATCGATCCGCAATAGTTCGCTCGTATACCTCATCGTTGTTGACATAAATCGTGAAGATTTTTAAGTACTTCGAGACTTTTGCGGAGTCTTCTAGCGTTGCTTTCGTCCATCTATAGAGCGTGTTATCTAGTTCACCGCTTTGCTCGATTTGGAGACAGTATCCTGCAAACGCGTCGTACTGGCACACTAACTCTGCGTTATGTGATGAGAGTATCGCGTAGAGAGATTGGAGCTCAGGATTTGCTGCGGATTCCCTAACAGCTTTGGCGAATTCTTCTGATAGCTGAACGCGGATCTGGAATTTGAGATCTTCGTCCGTGTCGCTGGCAGCGCCGTGTGATGTCGTGGTCATAACGTGTAGCTCTTAGTGTGAATATTCGGAAGCGCGGCAAATCAGCCAACGGGACAACATTCGCGATGGACCACTATCCGGACATGAATCGTGTAACGATACTGAGCCGGGGTTTCAGCTCAAATGACGCGGATAACATGAAACAGGTTTAGTCGTCTCTCACAATCGACTGACTCGATAAGGAACTCTGGATTATTTCATGGAACACGATCGTTACTTCACGGGAAAAATCAACCGGACATCCGCCGAATCTACGGCTGCTTGGTCGCTAGAACCTTCGGCGTTGAGTCAACGACCGAACATCGTTATTGTCATTCTGGATGACGTCGGCTATGCGGAATTCGGCTGCTACGGTTCTGAGATCGAGACGCAAGCTCTTAATAGTTTGGCGGACGATGGATTGAGGTATGCGAATTTCCACGTTACCCCGCTCTGCTCGCCAACAAGGACGTGTCTACTCACTGGTCGAAACCATCACAGTGTTGGCATGAGTCGAGTGTCAGAGATAACGAATGGCTTTCCAAACACGCGCGGGTTCGTCTCACGAGAAGCAGCCAATTTGGCTGAGATGCTCCGACCGCATGGATATCAAACGCTGGCGGCAGGGAAATGGCACTTAGGTTCGATCCACGAAACCAGTCCTGCAGGTCCTTATGACCACTGGCCTTTGCAACGGGGATTCGATCGGTTTCATGGGTTTCTAGCCGGCGAGACTAACCAGTGGAATCCTGAGCTAGTGTCTGGAAACGAACGAGTTACGGCACCTCAGAGGTCAGATTACCACTTGTCGGAGGACATCGTTGACCAATCCTGTAAGTGGCTTCGACAGTTGGTATCCGCTAACCCCGAACAACCGTTTTTTCTGTATGTTGCGTTCGCCGCGGGTCACTCTCCCCATCACACACCAGCCGAGTACGTCAAGAAATACAAAGGTCGGTTTGACGAAGGCTGGGATGTAGCACGGACGAAAGTGCTCGAACGACAGATCGCTTCTGGTCTTCTACCTGAAGGTCAACGATTAGCGCCTAAAAATCCTGGTGTACAAGACTGGGATTCACTCGACAGTGACGAAAAGCGATTGGCAGCCAGATTGATGGAGGTTTATGCAGGATTCCTCGATCACGCTGACGATCAGATCGCAAGACTATTGGAACAAATAGACGTTCTGGGTAAGCGCGATGACACCATTGTGATTGCACTATCAGACAACGGTGCTAGTCCGTTAGGTGGCCTTCACGGTACGTATGACCACCAGCTCCCACGAAACGGAATTCTCACCAGTGTTGAAGATAACTTAGCACGCCTCGACGACATGGGTGGACCTCTCACGTACAACCACTACCCATTTGGATGGGCGACAGCGGGGAACACGCCATTTAAAAGGTTTAAAGGTCATACATATGGCGGCGGTGTTCGAGCCCCGCTCTTAGTCCGCTGGCCGAAGGGAATCCAGGCGAAAGGCGAAACTCGACGTCAGTTCTATCACGTAGTGGATGTCACGCCAACCTTGATTGATTTGCTAGACGTTCCGTTGCCAACTCACGTCAACGGGGTAGAACAGACTCCACTACATGGTGTTTCGATGGCGCACACCTTCAATGACAACGCCGCGGATACACAGAAGACTATCCAGTACTTTGAGATCGTAGGCCAGCGAGGGATTTGGCAAGAAGGATGGAAGGCAGTTACGTTCCATCAGCGTGGTGACGACTACGACTCAGATGTCTGGGAGCTCTACCATCTGGACAAAGACATCGCAGAGATCGACGATTTAGCATCCGAGCATCCTGAAAAACTTGCGGCGCTCAAGGAGCTCTGGTGGCAAGAAGCTGAACGCTTTGGCGTACTGCCGCTTGATGATCTGAGTCAACCGCCAAGTACTGGTTGGTGGCCCGAACCCAAGGATCGGTGGGTCCTTTACCAAGATGCTGTGTTACCGCACCACTTCAAATCAGGTCCGAGAGTACGTGGGGTAACTCATCGGATCGTGGCTCGTATCGAACGTAGATCCACTGAACAAAACGGAACCATCATAGCGGACGGTGGAAGATTCGGCGGGTGGAGTATCTTCATCCACGGTAATCGGCTGCACTACACCACGAACAACTTTGGTGAACGCTGTCGGACGACATCCCGTGCCGCGATCCCACCTGGTATCACGACACTCCGAATCGACGTTGTACGCACCGGCGAAGATGAGGGTCACGTTAGGTTCTATTTCAACGATGAAGCCGCCGGCGAAGGCATTCTCTCACCGTTTGGCTATCACAACTTTGTCAATGAACCTTTAGAAGTCGGATTAGATAGTCAGACCCCTGTTGATGATCTATACGCTTCGCCTTTCATATTCCAAGGTAAGATCGCTGACGTAGTGATTGAAGCGTTCGGCACCGAGGTATTTGATCATGAGGCCTTGCTGGAAGAATTGATGACTACTCAGTAAGAACGAGCAGGTGATATGAACCGAGAACCGGACCATCGCTGAAACGAGTACACGAACTAATGTGAGTACTAGACGGTAATTGAAATACTGGACTGTGTACAAATTTACTGCACAGTAAATATTGGGATTTCGCTTTATATTTACTAAAATACCTTTATTTACTGCGCAGAAAAGACAGGTAATGGGCGAAATAAAGATGCTCGAACGACGATTACTCAATCAATGCTTGGCGGATATTCAAGCATTACCCAATGTGGAGGTCGAGTTGATTCGAATAGAGCCTTCGGGGAATGTGGATTCACGAATTGATGCGTTAGCTGAAGTACGAGTAGATGGCAGATCAAGTACTTTATTGATCGAGTTAAAGAGCTCGGTCTATCCCCGTGATGTTCGAGAAATGCTTTGGCGAATTCGGAATTCTGTCGAAGACATCAAAGACAAGCGGAGTACGAAACAGGTCGTGAATTGCTTGGTCGCGGACGCGATTTCTCCAGGTGCAAAGGAGCTTCTCCAAAACGAACGGGTTGCATATTTCGACAGCGGGGGTAGTCTGTTTCTACCAGCGAATGAGATTTATGTTTATGTGGACAAACCACCACCGAAACGCATGTCGAAAACCATACGATCAGTGTTTGAAGGACGTCGTGCACGAGTGACGCATGCGATCTTAATGCACGAGGAGGATTGGTTCAGACAGAAGGAGATCGCTCTTGAGGCGAAGGTTTCCCCCGCGTTGGTATCTCAAGTCGTTAACCAACTTGCGAGATTTGAATGGTTGGTGTCGAGAGGTCAAGGACCGCGGAAGGAAAGATGCCTTACTGAGCCAGGAGCACTGTTGGACGCTTGGAAAGCCCAACTCAGTAGCGAGCGCCCTCTGACTATGCGACGATATTTTGTACCGACCTCAGATATTGATTTGCTAGTACGAACATTCTCGAGAGTCTGTGAAGCAAACGAAGCTATTTATGCGCTTACTCATGAGGTCGCAGCACAACACTACGCACCGTTCCTGTCGACGATTCCGCAAGTACGTTGTCGGATGGTGACCGACGAAGCCGCGCGAAGCGTGCTTGAGCAACTGGATGCGCGTTCGGTTGATCATGGTGCGAACTTGGTTGTCATCGACGTAGATTCAGCACGGGAGCTTCTATTTCGCGAGGTCATTGACGGTTCTTGGATTGCTAGTCCGATTCAGGTCTATTTGGACTTGATACGTGGCGAAGGTCGAGCAAAGGAAATGGCGGAACACTTGCGTTGTGAAGAGATCGGGTTTTAGTGTCAAAACCTACGACCTGGGATGGTTATCGTGATGAGTACACGTTGGATTGCGAACGGGTACTCATCACGCTTTTACGTGGGCTTGGTCCTTGGAAGGAGTCTGTATTTCTTATAGGCGGTCTAGTTCCAAGATACCTAGTTGAAGCGAATCCGCCTAGTGTTCCAGCCCATGCTGGAACACTAGATGTAGACATCGTCATCGACCTTCAGATTTTGTCAGACACATCTGGGTATCACACGCTTGAAGAAAACCTAAAAGCATTGAATTTCGAGCGCGCGATGAATAAAGCGGGAATGCCAGTTTCTTGGCGATGGCAAACTAGGATGGAGACAGGCGCATTAATGGTAGTCGAATTACTCGCTGACGACCCGGATATATCTGGTGGTAGAGTTGAGTCTCTACCAACGAAAGGCACGATCTCCGCCTTAAATATCCCTCACGCGTCTCTTGTATTCGACATGTATGAGGTCAGAGAAATTCGTGCCGAGCTAGTCGGCGGCTCCGGCGTCGCCGTTGAGCGTGTGAAACACGCTGATTTGGTGAGTTTCACGTGTTTGAAGGCGCTTGCTTTTGACCAGCGATTTGAACGGAAAGACGCGCATGACCTAATTTATTGTCTCGAATATGCCAACAGATCGCTGGAAAGTACCGCGACATTGTTTCGCAATGCTCGGAGTAGCAGCCACGGTGATGTGATCCGAAGGTGTCTACAAATCCTTCAAACTCGATTTGCAGGAGATGCCATCGTTGAGGGATTTATGAAGGATGGTCCGGTGTCAGTTGCGCGATTCGAAGTTGGTGAAAGTGATGAGCCAAGTCGACAAGAAGCTCGTGTGCTAAGACAGCGCCAAGCTAGCAGTCTAATTGAGCGCTTACTTGCTCTTATCGGTTGATAGTAGGTGCGGGGTGAGTGCGCCTTCGCGTATCACGACTCTCGTTCGAGTATGTCACACAACGAAGGTACTGTGCGACGATTGCTGTGCTCCGGTGTGACGCTCAACAGGACACGCATTGTCTTGAAGATACGCGGAATTGCGTCTAATTGAAAGTTGACGTGCGGCGAATTGAAAGATTAGTGGTGGCAGATTGAAAGAATTTGTTTGGCGGATTGAAAGAATATGGCTCTCTAGCAGGGCGAGTACGAAGTTAATTTAATTGTCAAATGCGAACCAATAGGAATTAACTGAGATGCCTGCAACCCAACGTGGATTTGATCACGAGAAGGCTCAGCGGTTTGCCGCCAGAACAGGACAACAGCTAGCTGCGGCCATTAACTGCTATCTGTCTTATATTGGAGACGATTTAGGACTCTATAAGGCGATTGTCGATCTCGGCTGGACTACAAGTGATGAATTAGCAGAAACAACTGGACTTCACGAGCGTTGGATTCGAGAATGGCTTCGACATCAGGCATGTAATCAGCATCTCGAATACGATGCTGAAAAGGACGCGTTCTCGATCAGTCCTGAAGCGGGTTCCGTGTTGTGCGATGAGGACAGTCCGTATTACTTTGCGTCCGGATTTCAGGCATTTGCGTCGTTACGCTCGTCCTTGGATCGACTGCCGGAAGCATTCGCTACCGGTCTTGGTATGCGTTTTGATGAACATGGACCTGGATGCGCATGTGGCATCGAAAAACTGAATAACTACATCCCGAAGTTTGAGCTCGTCCAATCCATCTTGCCGCAACTCGACGATGTCTGCGAGCGTCTGGAGGAAGGAGCTACTGTTGCAGATGTAGGTTGCGGTGCCGGAATCGCACTCTTGAACATGGCGAAAGCATTTCCTCGCTCGAGCTTTACGGGTGTTGAAATTTCGACACACGCTATCGAACGTGCACGCACGAATATCGATGAATGGGGTTTAACAAACGTGTCGATTCAGGATGCACGGGAGCAACCACTACCGACCGACCATTCTGTCGACTTCATTACCACATTTGATGTTGTTCACGATACTCCATTTCCAGACCGTTTAATCGCGGAAATCCATGCGGCGCTTCGCCCCGATGGGTCGTGGTTGTGTTCGGATATTCGATCGTTTCCGAAGTTCGCTGACAACTTGGCAGAAAATCCGGGCGCGCCACTGTTGTACGGGTTCTCCGTGATGGTTTGTATGTCGTCTGCGATGTCAGAACCTGGCGGCGCGGGACTGGGAACCTTGGGATTCAACTCCGAAGTCGCCCAAGACATGACTTCTGCAGCTGGGTTTACGCGTTTTCGCAAGCTCGAGTACGAGAACGCCATCAACAGTTATTACGAGATCCGACCGTAGATTTCTTAAGTGGCTGCGTTTGACTGTGAAGGAGTAAGTGACGCGAGCATCGACAACATTTCTTTAAACAATGCAAAGTCCTGTCGAATCGTGTCTTCGTTATATCCCGAAATACGGGGTACGTGAATATGCCCTATGGGGACGCTCGTTCCAAGCTTTGACTGAAGGTTGAGTACCCGGTAGCTGATCTCGTTGGACAGGAAATTACCTCCAGAGCCAGAAACAGCTTGTTTACCTTCAAGTGAGGACAAGGAAGACGCTTCGACCGCACCATCTTCTATCGTTGTTACATGACGGTTATCAGCAATACGTGAAAGCGATTCGGAGCGCATGTCCGCCAACATCGCTTCTGCGGGCAGGGAAAACTCAAAAAAAGATAGTCCGTCGAGAGGCGGATCGAACGGTTCACTTAACTGCGTTATTACCACATCCTGGTTGTCAGGTTGACTCGCGCCGCGACATTTCGCGGGAAATCGCTCTAGGTCGAATCCGTCTCGGCCCATACTCACAGTCACGACCAAACCAGTGGCATCAGAATTAAGTACGGTTTGAAACGCATTTTCGACACATAAATCGTCAAAATCTGCATATCTCACAGGAAAAATCATGGATTTAACCCGAAAGTTGCCGATTTTCTTCCCATTTAGTGCAAGTGCGAACACTCCGGACGGATTGCACTGCTGAACGTTTGCATTCAAGCCAAATGGATCGAACCCTGAGACAATGGCCAGGCGTTCGGAACTGGAAAGACTTGGTCCAAGATTCCTACTCACTTGCTCAACAATCGGTACGAAACTCTCTAGCTTGCGCTCGGAGAGAGTCTGAGAGAGCAAAAGGCGTCCCCAGTACAACGAACGATCATCGAAAACGTTCGTTTGAACGTCAACACAAGCCTGTTCCCATAACAAATCGGCCGCTTTGCGAACTGATTGCTGTGGGTTGGCTGAGCTGTTGAGATCTTGTTCTAATCGAATCGCGATGTTCGCATACCGCTCAACGACATTCGGTATCTGTTCACGAGCCAAAGGGAGTCGTGACAGCTCGACGCTTAAGTCCCGTTCAACCAATAGTCGTTAGCTGCAAAAATTTGATGGATCGATTCGGTTATGACCATTTCAATCCGAGGTTGTGTTGGTCGCTTGTACGGTTAAACCAATCCACCACTTCGTTGTGATACGGGATGCCGTTAGCACGTCGTTGAATGGTCTCCTCATGCTCAATTAGTCCGGCATAGTAGACGCGATCATGACCGGGCGCGGGCTTCATCTCGACTAGGTGCCGTAGGATCTTGTCCATATCTTGCTTGAAGCTCTCAAGTTCAAGAAATGCGTCGATTTTGAACGCCATTACGAACTGGGACGTTTCGACGCCACCCGCGAAGACCCCAGGACCATTCCCCGAAAGAATGCCGGACATGATTTCAGCGATCATGGCGAACCCATAGCCTTTATGGCTACCGTTTTCGCGCGTACCACCGAACGGCAACATGTTGAACTTGCCGTATTCGGGTGTCTCCACTGGATCCATGATTGGACTGCCGTCGAGATCACAAATCCAACCTGGTTCGAGCTTTGAGCCAATCCGGCGTGTAAGACCGAGTTTGTTCGCCGCAACTTGAGTCGTGGCGACATCAAATACGAAGGGCGGCATCTCATTTGCTGGTGCGGCCCAAGCTATTGGATGCGTGCCAAACGCTGGCTCTGATCCAAACGTCGGAACCATGATGCCACCGCCGGCAGATACCATGCAGACCCCAATCATGTCCTTCTCTATCGCTTGCATGGGGTAGTAAGCCAGCATACCGACATGACCGCATCGTTGCACACCGACCGCGCCTATTCCGTACTGTTCGGCTTTCTCGATCGCCATGTCCATTGCTTTCGGACCGACATGAAGTCCGATGCCCAAATCTGCGTCCAAGGTAGCGCTAACTGGTGATTCGTGTACAACACGGACATTAGGATGCGGATTAAGGCGACCATCGGCGTACATCTCGACGTAGCGACGAACCATGTTTGACACGCCGTGGCTCTCGCATCCTCTCAGATCAGCAACGACTAGCACGTCGGCTGCTAGTTCTGCATCGTTAGAGGACACACCCATCGCCTTAAATAGTGCGACCATACCAGCTCGAGCGGCTGACTCTGAAACTAGAACTTGCTCCTCCTCAGGAACAAGGAAATGCTTAAGCAAATTGCTTCCTTACTAGACTAATAAAACTCATTCAGATCGGAGTAAACACTCGTTAGACGAACGAAACAAAGGGCATGGATGGGAATTGTCCGCATTAGTACCACGGCGTTGCGGGCGATGAAAATGCCTACTGCGTTGGGATGCGATATCTATTGAACGCCAGCTATCCGTCGTGCTGTATTCGTTTGAATTTCTGAAGCGAATGGCAGTCAAGAGGTACGAGCCCGCGATTGGCGCCGCCGCTGTAAGTGACTTCCGCAACGTAGAGATCGCCTTTCGAGTCGGCCCATATCCCATGCGGTGCAAAGAAATTACCCGGGAGCACTGGATCGCTTTCACCAAACCTGTGAATTACGGAACCATCAAGTTCCATGATGCAGACACTTGCGTGGGGCGTATGGGGCAGAATCTCGGTGTTGGGCGGTTTGCCGGCAATTTCGCCGAGTTCTGCAACATGGAGGATTCCGCTTTTATCAATAAACAAGTCATCCGGGCGTGTGACGTGATCCCATGTCTCCAGGTGTCCGCCATGATGGTCGAAAACTTGAATACGAGAGTTCTCCCTATCCGCAACATAGATACGGTCATCGGCGTCGATGGCGATAGCATGAGGGAGATTGAATTCCCCAGGTCCGGTGCCAGGTTCACCCCAAGAAAACAGGTACTCACCGGAATTTGAGAATTTGTGAACCCGCGCGTTACCGTATCCGTCAGCGACAAACAGATCCCCCATCCGATCTAGTGCGACGTTCGTCACGCGATTGAAAGGACCACCACCGTACTGAACAGGCGACTTGCCTGGAATAAAGCCAGTGTCGCTTGCTTTGTTCTTTTCGCCGAGCGTTTGCTTCAGATGACCGTCTGTGTTGAAGATACGGACCGTATGGTCAAAGTTGTCCGCGGCGAAAACCGTGTCATCCGGACCGATATACAGACCATGGGGATTGGTAAACACACCTTCGCCCCATGCATCGAGGAAGTTCCCATCCGAATCGAAGACGATCATAGGATGTTCGCCGCGATTAAATGCGTAGACGCGATCGTTTGAATCAGTCGCTACACCGGCGACTTCAACGAAACTCCAACCCTCCGGTAGTTTTTCCCAATTCCGAATAACCTCAAATTCAATTCTTGCCATCAGGATCGCCTCTTAGAGCGCTAGAGGCGCGTTTACGCGCCAGGTACTGAAAAACACAGCTGACTAACCCAGAATCTAGTTGGCGGATGGTTTAACCTGCGAGTTCGTCGACTTTCTCGGGAGTCCGTGCAATACTCGCTTTGCTATTCTTCACGATGATTGGGCGTTGCATTAGCTTTGGGTGCTCACTAAGCAATTCGATAACCGCTTCCTTCGAAACGTAGTCTCTTGCGTTCAAACCGAGATCACGAAAGTTCTGATCTTTACGTACCAGATCTGTTAACGGATCTTGAAGCATGTCGATGATTTCACTGAGTTCTGATGTTGATAGCTCGGTTTCAAGGTATTGGACGAGTTCGTAATCCTGACCTTTTTCGTCGAGTTGTGAAACCGCGTTTCTGCATTTGGAGCAGGATGGATTGAAGTAAATCTTCACTTGAGCTCACCCTCGACAAGCGTCTGAGGGGTGAAGGGCGCAGTCGACATGCTGACCAACTGCACCCCACCATTTTTCGCCACACGGTTGACGCCGTCGGCGATCCGATCAGACGGAGATTGCTGTGTCTGATACGCCAAATTATAGGGGCAAGACCCCGCCATCCTGCGGTTTCACCGAAGCCGAAATCGAGGCTCGTGCGGTGAGCAAGAGTTCGCAACTCTGGAAGGTTCGCTGTCTGAACGGCGGCGCTCACAAGCACGACGACAGCGATCCTTCGGCGTACTACTACCCCGAACGGGGTTGGTACGGCTGCAACGTTTGTGGCGTAGAAGGCTTCGCCACAGACCGACTCTACGCGAATCAACCGAAACGTTTAGATAGTCGCCGATCGGGCCGCAACGGGAACAAGCGAAGGGATTTTCGTCCCGATCGAATTCCTGCAAATGCAAAGTTGACTGCTACGCATCTGTATAAGCGTGTCAAAGGTAAGCCGATTCATCGAGTCAGAAGATACGACTGGACTGAGACCGCCGATGATGGATCGGAGCGGAAGCGAAAGGAGTATCTCCCTCAACACCTGGTCAATGGTCAGTGGAAGCACGGAACGGGCAAGATCCAATGGGAGCCGTACAACGCAGACCAAGTCGCAGGCGCAACCATTGTGTATGTCGTTGAAGGTGAGAAATGTGCAGACGCGCTAAAAGAGGCAACTCCCGCGACTACTGCCGTCATCACCTCTGCTTTCGGCACAAACTCTGCGTGGAAGACCGACTGGACCTGCCTGCGTAACCGGGTCGAAAAGGAAGACCTCAATGTCGTGTTCATACCTGACTGCGACAAACCCGGTGAGAAGTACATCCATTCGATCGCGTGGGCACTTGGTGTAGAGAGCATCAGGGTAGCGTGCGTCGCGGCGGTAAAACGTGACGATGGCTACGACGTCGCCGATTGGCTCTCGACAGGTCACTCGTTTGCCCAGCTACCCGTTCCTCAAGAAACTCGAGTGATTTCGAAAGAGGAGTTCGAAGAACGCGAGAAGGCGGTTAAAAATCGAAGAGAAGGAAAACCGCAGCTCATTCGGGAGACTGCGTACGAGAGGGAGGTTGGTAACCTAACCGTTGACGAGCGGATCGATCGGAATAGTAAGACCCTGAAGGAGCATGACCATTGGTTGATCCACCAATTCATTGCCGTCGGTGAAAGTACGATCATCTTCGGCCATTCCGGTAGCGGTAAAACAACGATCGTACGTTCGTTAGTACGACATATCGTTGAAGGATCTGACCCGTTTCTACCCAAACAAGAATACGACGATCAGCCAGCGAAACGAGGTAGAG
Organism: Pseudomonadales bacterium; assembly: GCA_022822135.1. GTDB lineage: Bacteria > Pseudomonadota > Gammaproteobacteria > Pseudomonadales > Azotimanducaceae > Bin55. The sequence continues at coordinate 10,949 of JAJECH010000030.1, read as the reverse complement.
TACTGTGGTGGCTTGGCGAAGAGAAGGTAGCGAGAACGATACCGAAATTTGAGGCCGCGGGACTGGGTTACGATGACGTCCACTTGCTCGACCGAGGCCACAAGTGGACGTGTGAGGACCTGGTGGAGATTCAAACTGATGGATCTCGAAGTATCACAAAGTTGTCGCCTCACACGGATTTGCTCAACCGTATTGATAAGGCGTCTGCCGCTGGACATCCGTATCGAGCAATCGTTATCGATCCACTCTCTACGATGATTGGCGATACGAACAAAGCCGATCTATTCGAAAAGCGTTGGGATGAAACCATCGTAACACTAGAGTCGCGAGGTCTTGCTGTAATTTGTATTGTTCATCCTCGAAAGGACAACAATACTGGTTCGACGCTCGAAGCGTCGCTAAAAGGAACGGAACGTTTGTTCAGCTTGCCTCGGGTTGTTGCCTACGTTCGATCGGCGCCTTCTAAACCACTCCTTCAGCAATCACGTGAGCATGACGACGGTGTGACTCACACCAACCCGATTCGGGACCGTTTTAATGCAACTGGCGAAGGTAACCTAGATGAAAGTAGCGGTTCGATCGGTGTACTAAGTCCGCTCAAGAACAATCATGTTCGACTTGAGCGTCTCCTCGCCTGGCAATATTCACTGGTCAATGTACCTGTACGAGACGAGGATGAAGGGAGTAACGTGAGCAAGGAGAGCGACGAGAAGGATGGCGTCGGCGTTGCGGAATTTAGTTCAATACCGTGGCGACCAAAGGAGTTTGATCTTCGCGACCTCGACGGGAAATCGTTTGGTGCGGCCGTCGCAGGTAAGTATGAGCTATACAAGGGAGAGAGGCAAACGAAGCAGGAGCAGTTGGCGGAGGTCCAGCTGGAAGATCGACACGCAGAAGGAGAAACGATAGTAGATTACCTGACAAATCTCTTCAAAAGACAGGACGTGTGGACTCCCTCTGATCTCGAAGCGGCGATTCAAGAAAAAGGAAACTCCCCAAATTCCGGTGCATTTCACACGGCACGGCGTAAGGTCGCAAAATACGACGCTACACAGAACGTTTGGCGGCGAAAGGAGGGTTAACTCCCTATGAAAGGGAGCTAACCTAGCTAACCCAGCTAACCCTTGTGAATAAATACAGTAAAATGTCGTATAAATACAATAAAAACAATAGCTTATATATATATTATAGGTACCCCAAATAAGGGGGTTAGCTGGGTTAGCTCCCCGGAGCTAACCCCCACTCTCTTAACACAATGATGTGCTGAAGGACTATTTACGTGCGCAGTGTTCAAGATGGTCTTCATAGGTACATCGCGACCGCGCCTCGCTCTCGTTCGGTCTTTTTCGAGTAGTGGATGACAGTATCCGCGGATTGCCATCCTCCAGCGAGAGCGACCGCCTGGATCGGCGCACCTCGAGCACAAAGTTCGCTGGCGAGACCGATGCGACCGGAATGGCTCGTATAACGCCCTTTCAATCCGATAGACTCACAGCAGACTTGAAATCGTCGGTTGATCGACTCGCCGGTTAAGGGCACGACGCGTGCAGTTGTCGGCTCATTCAATCGGATAGCACGTTGCTTGCGGATTGCATCCGCACCTTCTTTCTTCAGCACGCGGATGTCTTCGACATTGCCGTCTTGGTTGGTTTTGGATTGAGGAATCTTGATATAGATCAGTTGATCGTTCGAGAAATCGATGTGTTGCCATCGTAGGTTACGAACTTCGCTTCGTCGCATCCCTCCCATAAACAGTAGGCTGACGATCACGCGATCCATTTGACCTCGTTTTTCAGCCGTCTTAAACGATTCTCGGACACCACGAAACGGGCGAGGATCGCAGGCTGTCGCCATGATTCGGCGATATTGATCGTACGTCAGTCCCTCCGACTGTCCCCGGTTTCGATCCTTCCCGACTCGCTTCACGCCTTGTACAACACGAATGCTCCGTCCTCCAACCGGCGAAGGTAGATCGTTCTGTAGCGCATCGAAGGAGATGGCACAGCGGAAGCCGTCGACAGTTGCGGGTGCGTAACCGACCGCGTACTGTTCGGTCAGAAATCGTGATACCAGCTCATCATCCAATTCATCAACTCCATGTTTCTCGCACCAAGCTTTGAATCGCACGAGATACCAGCCATAGAGTTCTTTCGTACGCTCAGAATGGGATGATTGCATGAGTTCCGAGCGTAGTTCTTCGTTGCCCATTGGGTGCGGTCCTGAATCAAAAACCGACAATGATTAGGGAGCAACCGTTCATTCGGAACGATGGTTAGAACCGGTTGGAATTGTTAGTTGAGACTGATAAATTCAGTGTATATATGGTGTTAGACTGATTTCTTCCGCGATCTGTATGGCAAATTCGTAGCCGGGTCGAATGGTTAAGGTGGGGCCTTGGTCGAGATGCCGTTGCGCGATCTGACCCACGATGTTGCCGTATTGCTCCGCAATTTCCCGAGTGGCGCCACCGGTATAGGACGGTTCCTGAACGAACCGACCTTGGGAGGTTTCCTGCAGTACTTCGGGATCTTTCGTCTCTGCCGCGTACGTCAATCCAGCCGTGATGAGGGAGGTAAGTCCGGTGACTGTCAGCGCTTGCCCGGTACGTCGATGGACCTGGTCCGACAGACCGGCATTGCCACTTTGGTCGGCGCCGATCACTCGTTCCAATTCGATGGCTTTGCCGTTTGGTAGATCGATGCGCTCCCACGACACGAGCACGCGTTGGTCGGATAACTGTTGGTCAGTTCCGTACGTACCGAAAATGCGACTTCCTCGAGGAATGAGCAACCGGGCACCGGTCCTTGAGTCGTAGACGTTCCGACTGACTTGCGCAACCGCGATGCCAGGAAGATCGGTGTTGATGCCTTGCACCAAGACGGAAGGAATGACCGCACCGGGTGTGAGCGTATAGCGCTTCGGATTCAACGAACCCTGCTCTGGCGTAGAACCGACCGAAGCTGACTCCTCCTCTTCGGCAACAATGGCTTGGATATCGACAACGGGTGAAGCGTTTAGGGCGTCCTGTAGCCTCGAGCGTTGTTCGTCGTAAGGGGTGGTTTGGAACGGATCGATGACGGGTACGTCCAGCGGTTCGGTGTACGATGGCACGTCGGCAACCTCTGGCGGGATATACAGTGGACCATCGGTCCCGAGATCTTCTGTCGTCGTCGCGTCAGATACGGCAGGGACGTCAATCGTTGGTTCGCTGGTCTGAGGAACGATCGGCGGCGCTGTTGCCGCGGCAATCTCTTCGAGCTCTTCAATGGGTTCCTCAACAACGTCCTCCGCGGTCGATAGCATCAGCCAGATTATGACACCACCGATGGCGACGATCGCTGGGATGAAGATCAGCAGCACGAATCGCTTGCGACTCCGGGTCGAAACGGCTGGTGCTTCCTCGCCCTGCAGTTCGGTGGAGTCGCTCATGGAAAGGTCCAGACCGGCTTGACTCGGGTTTCGATATCCGTAAGCGAAATCGCGCCGTAGTAACGCGAATCGGCGGAACGCGGGTGTTGACTCAAAACCCAGTAAGTGTTCTCGTCGACGGTATAGATGCCATCGAATGGACGTGGCAGTGCATCACCGTGAGCATCAACGTCGATCGCCTCGACGACTCGAAGTGGTGTGTCAACGTAAGGAAAGTTGACGATGACGCGATCCCCCGGGATAGCCGCAACTTGCTTCATCGATCGCTTCGATGCGCATGCCTCACCGTTTGGTGGATTCTCGGCGAACAGCTGTTGGTGTGCCGCAGCGTTGAGAGGCGGACATACGATGATCCAATCACCGCGCTCGAGAGGCTTGCGGCCGTCACGCTCGACGATGTGCCAGAGGCCTTGCGGCGCGGAACCCCCAGGAATGAAAAACCAGTCGGGATGAACGTCGAAATACATGAAAGCGGAGATGCCGAGTGCGGGAAAGAACGTCATCACCCGCCATGTAGGGAACGGGGTTGAAATCACGCCGCGCCAGATGCGCCGCCGGTGCGCAATATAAGGTTTTGTTGTTGCTGTGCGCGATGTTTCAGCGTGCGAGGATCATTGGTATCGGAATGTTCCGGCACTGGCAGATTCGCGCGTCGCGCAAGTTCCGGATATTTGAAATACAGCGGTTGTTTGCCATAGATCGGTCGTGCGCCACCGGCGAAGATCAACATGTCGCCAGCTTCCGTGATGTTGCCTTCGGCATCTTTTTTTGCACCGGGCAAGCGCATCACTTCATCTGGCAGGATGAGACGTCTTCGATGTTCCTGCATGGATTCGCTCACACTGTCGGCACGAATCTTTGAGCGCTTGCCCGAACGCGAGTACCTCGGCGCTACGATCGTCATGTCACCCGCCCACTTTGAAATGAGCTCAGCCGTCTCGATCCGGTTCGGCGCGAAACACACCCGTAGATTACAGTTGCCGACTAGCGACTCTTCGCGACCGTAGACTGCGAGCAGCTGCTGCAGGTCCTGGCAGATGAGCATGCACTTTACCCCGTAGCCAGCCATGTAGGGGAGCGTTTCTTCGATGATCGTGAGTCGCTTGAGCGATGTGAATTCGTCGAGTAATAGGAGTAGCCGATGCTTGAACGCGGCCTGACCTTGGCCGGCCTTGAATTCCATATCACGCGTGAGGCGACGCACGATCTGGGTGAGGATAAGTCGAATGAGCGGTCGCAAGCGTTCTTGATCGGCGGGTCTGACCACAAAGTACACGGTCGCGGGCACGTCGCCGTCAATGAGATCGGAGATCGTCCAATCGGACCGACCCGTATTCTCCGATATGGTGGGATCACGATACAGCGTAAGGTGCGAGAGCGCGGTCGAGATGACGCTCGAACGCTCCTTGTCGGCCCGATCGAGGTTGGACCTTGCTTCGCTCGCGATCATTGGATGGGCTTTCGCTCGTCCGGCTTCCCATTTAGCGCCGGGTTTGCCGAGGTGCGGGTAATTCGTCAGATCCTTCAGTTTTTCTTCCATCGCGTCGCCTGGATCGCCAAACCAGCGTTCAACGTCACCAAATGTAGCGGTCGTGCCGTTGTGGTGCGCGACATAACAGACGTGCAGGATCACCGCGGCAAGCAAGGCGTTAGCGGTTCGATCCCAGTGGTCATCTAAGCCCTTCCCCTCAGGGTCGACGAGGATCTGAGCGACGTTTTGGCAATCGGCGACTTCGTGTTCCGTCGCAACCCGAATCTCGGCCAGTGGATTAAATTTAGCGATATCTGTGCCGGTACCCGCCGGGTCGAACTTGTAGACGCGATGCCCAAAGCCTGATTGCCGAAAGCCGGCGGTCAATGCCCATGCTTCACCTTTCGGATCGTACACCAAGGCCGACTCGCGCCATCCGTCCAGCAGCGTCGGCAGGACAAGTGATACGCCCTTGCCTGAACGAGTCGGGGCGAACGCAAGGATGTGACTCTTGCTGTCATCCTTGAGGAAATTGAACGGTTTGCGCGGACCTTCCTGCCAACCGCCGATCACTACGCCTCTGAACGGTTTCGCGAGCTTCGACTTACCAATTCGACGGCGTTTGAACGGTAAGAGCCCAGAAGCCAGAATTTCCTCACGAGTGGCCCACCGCGCGGAACCGTGCAGGTCTTCAATGCCGCTGGGTTTTTGGCGGGAGCGCTTCCAACCTGCGAGAATAGGTCGCAGCATGCCGATCATGAACCCGAGTACGCCAATACCGACGAGGGCGAGTTCAGCCTGGAAGAGTGGTGGGAGACGCTGCAGCAGATCGACCCAGACATCCCCATCAAGCAAGCCGAGATTGACGGTCGTTCGGTAGCGCCAACCGATGTAGAACTGTGAGCCGTAGTAAATGACTAGAGTGAACGCGACGAGCAAGCCAATGAACGCGGTTGGCCAGATCTTGGACGACCTTCCTGTGCCGTGCTCGAGCAGGTTATCGTTCGAGGCCATGTTCGGACTCTGGGTGTTGGCGTGTTCGCAGGCGCTCGACTTGCTGCTGGAGGTCCCGATCGGCGAAACGGATGTCCGGCATCTCGAGTGCGCAGATCGCCACGCTCGTCCTGAACTCGACACCACCATCGATCTCAAGGGGGCTGTCGTATTTCCGTCGTGCGGACTCTAGTAACGCTCTGACGGATTCGAGCTCGTTGTCCGTCACGTGAATGCGATCGCCGTCGTCGATCAGCGGTATACCAGCATGCTCGATTTCAACCGCACCGTCGCGAAAAACAGCGTTGGGATGGACTCTCGACGCGTGAGTTTTCGATTCACCCTGGACCTGACCACTTGACGCGAATTCCCACGCGACGGGCTCAGCGAGTCGGGCTGACATGGCGCGCAATGCGCTTCGGGCCGATGTGTGACCGGACAGCGCTTGCTGCAGCAACCATTGGCGATAACTCGGCGGCTTGCGACTTCGGATGGGAGCGGATCTTGTTTTCAGTTGCTCGTAGGCTCGTTTCCGCCGCTGAGCGAGGCGGTTGAATGCCAACCGTTTCCCGAAACGGTCGAGGAATGCGCTGCGTCGAATCGCTTGCGCCTCGTCACGATATTTCCTTGCGAACGCAGCATAGGCGCGATCGCGGTCCGCTTTGCGACGCTCGCGTTCGCGATCCAGCCGGAGACGAAGTGCGTCGCGATCTTGGACGTACTGGTCCCAAAGGTTGGAAGGATCGACGAATGGTCGTTCGGTATAGCCGTCCATCGGTTCTTGTTGCGCTTGCTCATGTGCTTGTAATGGTGGCTCAAATTCGCCGAGGCGAGCTTCGAGTGAATTGCGCGACATCGCGCGATCGATACGGCTCGCGGCGATGGCCCCGCGTCCGTTGGTGTTGACGAGCGACAGACCAGCGCGATAGGGAACGAGATCGACGTTGAGCTCGGCAAGCGATTGGTGCACATCGTCCCATGAAGACGCAACCTCAATGAGGTTAGCAATTTTCTCGCGTTGTTCCAACGCCCAGGTCTGGAATGACTCGGTACCGCGATGACGCTCTTGTCGAAGCGCGGCGTCGGATATCTCGAGTGATGGTCCTTCCCTCGTAGGTGTTCGCAGGACGATTGCCTCCTGCGTCAACGCACCAAACCGAGTCTCAAGTGCATTGCGTGAAAACGTCCGATCGACCTTACTTGCGGCCAGCGTGATACCAGCATCAATGTGGTTCAGTTCCTCAAGTGTGATAAACACCGCGCCGTTTCGACGGGCGCGAATGCCGATACCGAGGTGCGATAAACCGGTATTGAGTTCTTCCCAGTTTTCAGAACGATCGATATACGTTCGGATGTCGTCCTTCCGTTCGCGAAGTAATCGAGCGAGTTCCAGATCTTGGTACTTGCCGTCTCGACCGCGAAGGATTTCCAATCCAAGCTCGTGTTCGAGTTCCCGCGCGCACTTCTGCAGCGTCGGATAGTCGCGACTCGGTTGAATCGAACGAAGGGATTCCGGATGAATGCGGTTGACCGCAATGTGCATGTGCAAGTTGTCGGTGTCGTCGTGGACCACGCGGATGCGCTGCAGGTCCGCCATGCCAATCGAACCGAGCAGACGATGCTCGATCAGTGCCAGCTGTTCCTCAGGTGGGTACTCACCTTTCGCAAAACTCACGACGAGATGGAGCGACTTCTTTCGTGCGCGGGTGTTGAGGTTCTGCGTAGCGAGAACGACTTGCTCAGCGGTGTCAAGGTCATGTTCGTCGCACCCGCAGTTGGTCGCGACTGCCTTGAATTCTGCGTCACGCGTCATGTAGCGTGAGAGCGACGCGAAGTTGTCGACCGTCTTTTCGGCGACAGGATCACGGCGAATATATCGCGACAAGTTGAAAAAGTGGTCTTCGCGTTTTGGGTGGCAGACTTTTACAATCATTGCAATATCTTAATTCTTGTTAGGAAGATGGCCATGACCGAATCTCAAGCTCAAACCGAGACATCGTCGAAAAGAAGACAACGCATGCGTTCCGTGATGACGCTCGAACTCCATTCAGATATCGCGCACGATTACGTGCGTTCGCACATTCCGCCGGAACCGGAGGCGAAGAGCCAACCGGGTCTCGTGGAATTCTCAAGTCAAGTGCGTGGTGTATATACCGACGCCTCGCACAACAACCCTTACGCGGACTGGACACTCCTCAAAATCGAAGAAGATATCAAGGGGTTGCGTGACGCGATCGCCGCTGCTCGAGGCGAGTTAAAGGCGAAAATCGAGGAGCTAGGCGCCGGAAATGTGAAAGCCGCAACGACTGGAACGATGCACCGAGATCAGCTGGAGTTCGACACGCCTTATGCGCACGTGCTTGGCGCTTCACTTCGTGAGTTCGACGAGTTGGTGCGCGAAGCCATGACGGCTGTCCATGTGGGCGCAATTCGACCGCGCGAACGGACCGCCATGTTTCAATCGATGACCAAGCGTTTGCGTCGTGTCATCATGACGCCACATCACTACGTGCGGACTAGGATCACGCGTGAGACCGTTGAGCAAGTCGACGTCGCGCAGATCGAAAAGCTCGAATCTCGACTTGGCGGGGCGATTCCTGAAGCCGTACTAACCGGAGATCGTAGAGGGGAGTTCGCGCCAGACATAGTCGAACATCCTCAAGGGATCGTACGAAGCTGATTCAGCTGGTGGATAACAGTGGTGGTATAAGAGATGAATGGGCGAGGCTAGTCGGGCGACCTAATGAGATTGGGGTCGAACTAAATGTCGTCGTATCGGATACCAATCAGAAGTCGACTGAGTACCTGATTCGAGGTATAGTTGATGTGCCTAGTCATCCTCGTGGTGACGACGAGAGAAATTACTTAGCTAAACGACTGTTTCAAGTCGCCGATATTCCTGACAAAGGCAAACGTAGGTTTGAATTGGTTAGCTGGGAAGTCAAACTGGGTGGAGCGGGTACCCACATACGCCGATGTAGACCAATCCCGATCCTTAATGACAAGAATCTCATCAACTTGCACGTGTTCACGCCACCTGGTGTCGAGGTCCTCTCTGACTCTGCAGAAATAGGTGACGAAGAGCACAACGAATGGGTTTCGGAATATGTCGGAAATCGGTATTGCAGATTTGAATCAAGGAAGGAGCTCCACCGGAGATTTCAAGACATACACGTGAACACCCAAGTTCTGAAGGCATCAGGTCTAGTCGGCCTCACCGACGATCCTTTATGGTTTCGTCTTTCGCAACATGTCATTACGGAAATGCTGCTTCGCGGCCAACCGCCGAACAACACAAACAAACATCCAGGGGTCCAAGACTCAGGGCGTTTCTTCGATGGCGAATTGTGTGCAAAAACCGCGGCTGTGGTTGCTGCGAATGGATCACGCGGCGATCTTGTGGTCAAGTACGGCAAGTCTGAGCATATGAAGAGTCTGTTTGAGGACGGGTTGATTTACCTCAATCCAGCTAGCGCTTATGACAAGTCGACCCACAATGCCGCGAAAAGAGATGATGAACGTACTATCGTATTCAAAGGAGCATACTCGCCAGCTGATGACGAGAGTAGATTCTTCAATAGCAAGACGGCACCAGATGACGTCGGTGAACTCACCTTAGGTGGTGACCTCAAGTTTACGTTGATGTTCTACTGCCCCAGTATAGCTTATAGTGAGCTCGCCGAACATAGTGTCCACATGGGAAGAGACTATTGGATGTTCTGTATGGCCGATGTGCTCGATCAACGGCTCTTCGTGGATTTTGACGCAGATAGCTGTGTGATTATTCAGCGTGATCCACTTATGAGAAGACTTGCTCGGTATAGCGATTCTGTGCTAGTGAATACAACCAAGTGTTTTACGAATGTGCGATATGTGGACCCATTAGGTGCATTTCCGGGTAGTCATGAATCCTTAACTAATGGTTCGCTGCCAATTCATCTGACCAAACTGTTCCGCTATGCCTATCAGCGTGAAGTTCGGTTTGTCTGCATTCCACGTGAAGTCGAGGAACGTCTTGAGCCACATCAGATACGGATTGGGTCTCTTAAGGATATTGCCGAATACGTTCAACTTTAGATGGAAAGCACTCGAATTTGGAGTCGAGTACCTTAATGGGATCGGGCGCAAAAAGCGCGAAAACGGCGCGGGAACCAAGCAAAGGAAACCACGGAGAGAAACCGGGATTTCGTGCCTGTTAGGAGTTTGGTAGAATACGAGCGTCTTGTTGTAATCTCTTGATTGCAACACCATAGGCGCCCGCGATAAGGTCTGCACTGTGGTCGGTTCATCCCGATCAAGCCAGTCAACGGATCGCGCCGAAGTCGGTTCACCCCGATCCTATCGCTTAATACCGATGTTCTGCATCGGTTCCTTCAACCCTACTGGGGAGTGTTCTCCAGTGGGGAGACGCTTCCCAGCTAACTACTGAGGTAGTGTCATGAAAACTCGTCAAGTGAGTTATTTCGACCTCTTCACGACAGGCGTTGGTTACCTCAACCGAGTCACGGAAGTGACGATGGATGAAGGCATGCCATTCCTGACCGTGAGTATCGCCGCCCTGCGCGGACGAGCCGGCAACGTCAAGAAGACGTATTTCGATGCGAAAGTATCTGGTACCCAGGCACATGAATGGGTGCGCATACTGGCTGACGACGTCGCACAAAACCGTAATGTTCTGATTCGTTTCAGACTTTCGGATCTTGAAGGTGTTCCTTACACCGCCAAGAAAGAGACCGACAACCCTGAAACACGCGTAAGTCTTCGGACGCGCTTGATCGGTGTTGATTGGGCTCGCGTTGATGGACAGGTTATAGAACCTGAACGTCAAGTAGCCGCTTAAAAACGGTTACACATTCACGCGGTAGATCATCGATCTATCGCACACCCGCTAGGGAGAACTTCCCTGGCGGAGGCTCTTCCTGGCTTCACTTCCATCTGGAGGGAGCTATGTCGGGACACTTCGACGACGCTTCTAGCAACGGTGGAAACGGTTTCGGTTACTCCGGCTCACGAACCGGGGCAATTGCATCGGGACTCCTGTTGGATGTCTCCGATG